>NZ_BAAAQW010000003.1:10299-172595 GCF_039531875.1 Sinomonas flava
GGTGCTGTGCGGGAGTGGTGACTGAGAGCGGTGTCCGCTGCGCCGTCTCCAGTTTCAGGCCGCCCCGCTCCCGCGCGGACCGAGCCCTGACACGCCACAGAAGGGGGGTCAGAGGCCCGTGAACCTCTTGGCGGAATAGCTGCGGGGCGAGCGTGCGCCAGGGCGCTGGAGCGGCACCCAGAGCTTGTAGCGGTCGGCCCGGTAGTAGGAGACCGAGTAGTCCACGACGGACTTCGAGACGTAGGCATGCCGCTGGATCTTCAGCAGCGGCGCTCCCATGTCGACGTTCAACAGGCGGGCCGTCGACGGCGAGGCCGCCGTTGCCTCGATGGTGTCCTCGCCCCACTCCATGACGAGTCCGTACTGCTCGCTCAGCACCTGGTACAGGGACGTGGGCGGCGGACCGTCGACGAAGCCGGGGACACGGCTGGCGACGATGTAGTTCTCGTCGACGCTCATGGGCTCCTTGTCCGCAAGCAGGAGGCGACGGAACCGCACCACCGGTGTGCCCTCGTCGACCTGCAGCTCACGCGCCAGGTACGCGGACGCACCGATCTGCTCGAAGCTCAGGACCCGCGCGTCCGGCACCATCCCGCGGCGCTGCATCTCCTCGCTGTACGAGGTCAGCTTCATCTGCAGGTCGAGCTTCGGGCGGCTGACGAACGTGCCGAGGCCGACGATCCTGTCGAGCACTCCCTCGGCCACGAGGGCGTCGATGGCCTGCCGCACGGTCATGCGCGCCACGCCGAAGCGCAGGGAGAGGTCTCGTTCCGAGGGCAGGGCGGCACCCGGAGCCAACCGGGTGCTGATGTGCGATCGGAGGATCTCACGGAGCTGAACGTACATCGCCGTCTTGGAGGCGCGGTCCAGCTGGCCCTCAATGGCCTCTGCGTTGTCCACAGGACTCCTCATTTCTGGTTCCGACTCCATCGTGCCACAGGGCCCGGAATCGGCGGGAACGCCACCGGTGGTGAGGTCGCCCGCACAGTGCGCGCACGCAAACAAGGCCTGGGGCCAGCGTCCCTAAGGATGCCGGCCCCAGGCCTTATCAGAGCAGTGTTGGTGAGCGGTGCTCAGTGGGCGTGGTCGCCGCGGCTGTACTCGAAGACCCAGCCGACCAGCGCCACAAGCCCGAGCCCGGCGCCGATGAAGAGGATCCACCAGCCGACAGCCACGCCGAGGAACGCGATTGCGCACGCGGCGCCGAGGACCAGCGGCCACCAGCTCCATGGGCTGAAGTGCCCCTGCTCGCCGGCGCCCTCGTGGATCTCAGCGTCCTCGCGGTCCTCGGGACGCATGCCGACGCGCTTCGCGGTCACTCCGAGGTAGCTGCCGATCATCCCGGCGAGACCGCCGAGGAGGAGCATGCCGAGGATGCCGACCCACTCGGTCCAGTTGACGAGGAACCCATAGACGATCGCAACCGGGACGAAGAAGAATACGCCCGTGCCGAAGAGCCAGGATTCGATTTTCACTTGGTGCTGTCCTTACGGTCGGCGGAGGTCACGGCTGCGGCGGCGGTTCCTGCGTGCTGGATCGCACCGGCCATCGAGAGCTCCGGGTGGTGCAGGTCCAGTGCGGGGCGCTCCGAGCGGATGCGCGGCAGGGACGTGAAGTTGTGGCGCGGCGGCGGGCACGAGGTCGCCCACTCGAGCGAGGCGCCGAAGCCCCACGGATCGTCCACGGTGACCTTCTTGCCGCTGCGCGCCGTGATGTACACGTTCCAGAAGAACGGGATCAGGGAGGCGCCCAGGACGAACGAGGCGATCGTCGAGAACTGGTTCATCGCCGTGAAGTTGTCCTCGATCAGGTAGTCGGCGTAGCGACGGGGCATGCCCATGACGCCGAGCCAGTGCTGGATGAGGAACGTGCCGTGGAACCCGATGAGCAGGAGCCAGAAGTGGATCTTGCCGAGCCGCTCGTTGAGCATCTTGCCCGTCCACTTGGGCCACCAGAAGTAGAACCCTGCGAACATCGCGAAGACGACGGTGCCGAACACGACGTAGTGGAAGTGGGCCACCACGAAGTAGGTGTCGGAGACGTGGAAGTCCAGCGGCGGGGAGGCCAGGATGATGCCGGTCAGGCCACCGAAGAGGAAGGTGATGAGGAAGCCGAGGCTCCACAGCATCGGGGTCTCGAACGTGATCGAGCCGCGCCACATGGTGCCGATCCAGTTGAAGAACTTCACGCCGGTCGGAACGGCGATGAGCATCGTCATGAAGGAGAAGAACGGCAGCAGCACCGCGCCCGTGACGTACATGTGGTGCGCCCACACCGTGACCGACAGGGCGGCAATGGCAATGGTCGCGAACACGAGGCCCTTGTAGCCGAAGATCGGCTTGCGGCTGAAGACCGGGAAGATCTCGGAGACGATGCCGAAGAACGGCAGGGCGATGATGTACACCTCCGGGTGGCCGAAGAACCAGAAGAGGTGCTGCCAGAGGACGGCACCGCCGTTCTCAGGATCGAAGATGTGCGCGCCGAAGCGGCGGTCTGCGCCGAGGCCGAACAGGGCCGCCGCGAGCGGCGGGAACGCCATGAGGACCAGGATGCCGGTGATGAGCGTGTTCCAGGTGAAGATCGGCATGCGCCACATGGTCATGCCGGGAGCGCGCATGCAGATGATCGTGGTGATGAAGTTGACGGCGCCCATGATCGTGCCGAAGCCCGATAGCGCGAGGCCGAAGACCCACAGGTCGCCTCCCACGCCCGGAGTGAACGTTGTGTTCGACAGCGGCGCATAGGCGAACCAGCCGAACGAGGCGGCGCCCTGAGGGGTGATGAAGCCGGCGACCGCGATGGTGGAGCCGAAGAGGAAGAACCAGAAGGCCAGGGCGTTCAGACGCGGGAACGCCACGTCGGGGGCGCCGATCTGGAGCGGCATGATGACATTCGCGAAGCCGGCGAAGAGCGGAGTCGCGAACATCAGCAGCATCACCGTGCCGTGCATGGTGAACAGCTGGTTGTACTGCTCCTTGGTCTGGAGGATCTGCATGCCCGGCTCGAAGAGCTCAGCGCGGATGAGCAGGGCCATGACGCCACCGAGGCAGAAGAACACGAACGAGGCGATCAGGTACATGTACCCGATGGTCTTGTGGTCCGTGGAGGTGATCCAGTTGACGACGATGCGTCCCTTGGACTTCGGCACCACCGGCGCGCTCAGGGCGCCGGCTGAAGGCGACTGTGTATAGGTAGCCATGGTCCCTTACTTCTCGTTCAGGTTCGGGTTGCGGTCGTACTTCTCATCCAGCAGGCCCTTGTCGAGGCCGGCCAGGTGTGACTGGAACTCCGCCTCGGAGACGACCTTCACGCGGAACAGCATCTCCGAATGATACTCACCGCAGAGCTCGGCACACTTGCCGTCGTAGGTGCCCTCCTTCTGCGGGGTGAAGTACATCGTGTTGGGCTTGCCAGGGATCATGTCCCGCTTCTGCAGGAACGCAGGCACCCAGAAGGAGTGGATGACATCGCGCGAGGTGAGCTCGACGGTGACCGACTTGTTGACCGGCAGGTACAGCGTCGGCAGGGTGTCGAGGTTGTATGGCTGGCCAGTCAGGTGGGCCTGGACGCCGCCCTCGTGGACGTCCTCCTTGATGACGCCGCCCTGCTTGTAGTTGAAGTCCCACGACCACTGCTTGCCGACCACGTTGACGGTCACGTCGGGGTTCTGCTGCGGGGTGTCGACGGCGCGCTGGTCACGGTCGGTGAAGTAGAAGAACGTCACGATGAGGAACAGCGGGATCGCCGTGTAGAAGATCTCGAGCGGCAGGTTGTAGCTGATCTGGCGGGGGAAGCCGGTCGCGCCCTTGCGGCGGCGGTAGGCGACAACGCACCAGAGCATGAGGCCCCACGTGATGAGGCCGATCACCATGGCCGCGATCCACGAGTTCACCCAGAGGTCGGTCAGGATCCCCGTGTTGCTCGTGGTATCCCGCTCAGTGGGTAGCCAGCCACGCTGGACCTCGGATGAACATCCAGACAGTGCGAGCGCACTGGTCACGGCGACCGCCGAGACCGTGATGATGCGAGTGCGCTGGCTGCTGGTTCGGTTCTGCGACCTCACAGACGGCCCTTCCTCTTGGTGCTTCTCTCCGGTGACGGCGCAGCAGGCGAGCCAGCGCGCGCGAGACCGGGTGACATAGTTTTACTACTCGGTGTAGAGCTTACAACCATCCCCGGCGAATATCCCACATGTCCCGGACACGCGTCGGCCGTGCGTCCCGGAGGCCTTTGGGGTCCCGGTGCGCACGGCCGAATGCATGGCTCGAAATGCGGCTCAGTGGAAGGAATCACCGCATGCGCAGGAGCCCTGCGCATTGGGGTTGTCGATGGTGAAGCCCTGCTTCGAGATCGTGTCCTCGAAGTCGATGGTGGCGCCCGCGAGGTACGGCACGCTCATCTTGTCCACGACGACCTCGACGCCGTCGAAGTCTCGGACGGCATCGCCGTCGAGGAGGCGCTCGTCGAAGTAGAGCTGGTAGATGAGGCCCGAGCACCCGCCGGGCTGGACGGAGACGCGCAGGCGGAGGTCGGTGCGGCCTTCCTGCTCCAGGAGGCTGCGGACTTTGCCTGCGGCCACCTCGGTCAGGGTCACCTCGTGCGAGGCGAGCGCCTCGGAGGTCTCGTTGGTTGCAGTGCTCATTCCCTACCTTCTCTCGGTGCCACGGTGGCGGCGGGGCCGCCGGCGTCACGGGGCCTTCCATCCATGCTACGACTCCCCTCTCGCCCATCGCCAACCCTCTGGGCACAGATCACATGGCGCGTCCGAGTCCTGCCAGGAGCAGCGCCTCCGCGACGATGCACTTCTCGAAATCGCCCAGATGGAGGGACTCGTTGGCGCTGTGCGCGCGGGAATCCGGATCCTCGACGCCGGTGATGAGGACATCCGCGTCCGGGAAGACCTCCTTCAGGTCCGCGATGAACGGGATGGATCCGCCCATTCCGGTGCGGACCGCGGGCACCCCCCAGGCCGCTGCAAGCGCCCACAGCACGGTGCGGGCCGCTGCCGTCTCCGTGTCGGCGAGGTAGGCGCTCCCCTGCTCACCCGGAGTGAATGTCACGCGCGCTCCAAAAGGCGCGTGGTGCTCGAGGTGCCGCCGCAGGGCATCCATCGCCGCCGAGGGGTCCTGGCCCGGCGCGAGGCGGAGGCTGAACTTCGCCCGGGCACGTGGCTGGATCGTGTTGGAGGCGACGGCGACGCTCGGGACGTCGATGCCGATGATGGACAGTGCGGGCCGGGCCCACAGGCGCGCCGCGACGCTCCCACTGCCGGCGAGCCGGACCCCGTCCAGCACGCCCGCATCGCGCCGGTACTGGTCCTCGGGATAGTCGACGTCGGGATCATCCCCGGCGGTGAGGCCCGCCACCGCGACATTCCCCTCCTCGTCGTGGAGGGTCGCGATGAGTCTGGCCAGGAGCGTGGGCGCGTCGAGGACGGGGCCGCCGAACACACCCGAGTGGACCGCGTGCTCGAGGACCGAGACCTCGAAGGTGCCGTCGACGAGTCCTCGGAGACTCGTGGTGAGGGCCGGCTGCCCGACGGACCAGTTGCTCGAGTCCGCGACGACGATGACATCCGCGGCAAGCCGGTCGCGGTAGGTGTCCAGGAACGACCGGAAGCTCGGCGAGCCGGCCTCCTCCTCCCCCTCGATGAAGAGCGTGACCCCGACACCGCTGCGCTCGCCGAGGACCTCCTGGACCGCCCGGCATGCACCGAGGTGCACGAGCAGGCCAGCCTTGTCGTCCGCGGCGCCCCGTCCGTAGAGCCTGTCGCCGCGCTCGGTGGCAATGAACGGCTCGGAGTCCCACAGTTCGAGGTCGCCCGGGGGCTGGACATCGTGGTGGGCATAGAGCAGGACGGTCGGCTGGCCTGGGTCCGCTGGGCGGCTGGCCACCACGGCCGGACCGCCCAGCGTGCCGTCCGCCATGGGCGCACGGAGGATCTCGGCGTCTTCGAACCCGGCCGCGCGCACGAGGCGGAGCACCTCCTGGGCGCTGCGTTCCAGTTCTGCCGAAGGAAAAGCCGGCCATGCGATGCCGGGAACCGCGACAAGCGCGGACAGCTCGGCGACGGTTTCGCCGAAACGACGGGCGACGGCGTCGCGCAGCGCCGCGACCTCGTCTTCGGACAGGGGCGGCTCGATCGCATCTGAAGGCATGGCTTGACAGTACAAGGGGCGCCGTCCCCCATCAACGCTCCGCCCGGCCGGTATTCTAGGGAGGTGTTTGGACGCAAGAACGAGCCCGCCGCCGAGAGCCCCGGGCAGCCCGAAGAGGACCCCGCCCAGCCCCTGACGGGCAAAGGCACGCCGACCCCCCGTCGCAAGGACCAGGAGGCGGCCCGCCGGCGCCCCCTTGTCCCGACTGACAGGAAGGCCTCGAAAGCCGCCGAACGGCAGGCCGCCGCGGACGAGCGCGTCCGCGTGCGGCGCGCCCTCGAGACCGGGGACGAGCGCCACATGCCCTGGCGCGACCGCGGCCCGCAGAAGCGCTTCGCCCGCGACACGGTCGACGCGAGGTTCAACCTCGGCGAGTACCTCATGTTCGCCGCGCTCGCCTTCGTCGTCGCATCCTTCATCATTCCCCAGGACAGCCAGATGCAGATCTACATCCTGAGCTCGTTCTGGGTCGTGTTCCTCCTCGTCTTCGCGGACACGTTCTGGCTGTCGCGCCAGCTCAAGAAGCGGCTCACCGCCAAGTTCGGCGCGGTCGAGCGTGGGACGGTCTGGTACGGGAGCATGCGGGCCCTCCAGTTCCGCCCACTTCGGCTGCCCAAGCCGCAGGTGAAGCGGGGACAGTACCCCTCCTAGGCATCGCCCACCGCTGACCGCGCGACGGCGCGGCACCCACCCGGGTGCGGCGCCGTCGTCGTGCGTGGGGTCCCTCAGGCGCGGACCGCCGGGGCGCTGTGCCGGGCGAGGCCGCGGTTGACCTGTGCGGCCCAGAAGGGGCCCTCGTAGAGGAACGCCGTGTAGCCCTGCACGAGGGTGGCCCCGGCGTCGAGGCGCTCCCGGACGTCGTCTGCGGTCTCGACCCCGCCCACAGCGACGAGTGCGAGGCGGTCACCCACCGCGGCCTTGAGGCGCCTGAGCACCTCGAGCGAGCGGGCCTTGAGCGGCGCCCCGGAGAGGCCGCCTGCGCCGGCGGCCTCGACTGTCCCGGCAGGGCTGGCCAGGTTCTCGCGCCCAATAGTCGTGTTGGTGGCGATGATCCCCTCGAGGCCCAGGTCCAGGGCGAGGCGTGCGACGTCGTCGACATCCTCGTCGGAGAGGTCCGGGGCGATCTTGACCAGGAGGGGCACACGCCGGCCGGCGGCCCACTCGGATTCCTCGCGCACTGCGGCCAGCAGCGGGCGCAGGGACTCGGCGCTCTGCAGGAGCCGCAGGCCCGGGGTGTTGGGCGAGCTGACGTTCACCACCAGGTAGTCCGCGAGGGGGGCGAGCTCGCGTGCGCTCGCGCGGTAGTCGTCAACCGCGTGCTCGAGCTCGACCGCCTTCGTCTTGCCGATGTTGACCCCGATCACCGGCCGGCGCGCACCGTAGCGGGCCTCGAGCGCGGCGCGGGCGGCCGCGATCCGGGGAGCGACCGCAGCGGCGCCGTCGTTGTTGAACCCCATGCGGTTGACGACGGCGCGGTCCTCGATGAGGCGGAACAGGCGTGGCTTCGGATTGCCCGGCTGCGCCTGGCCGGTGATCGTCCCCACCTCGATGTGACCGAAGCCCAGCTCTGCGAGGGCCTCGATCCCCCGGCCCTCCTTGTCGAAGCCAGCCGCGAGGCCGAACGGTGACGGGAAGGAGACGCCGAAGGCCTCCGTTGCGAGCGCCGGCGCCGGCGCGGTGAACCGTTCCAGTACGCGGCCCAGGCCGCACGCGTGCACGGCACGGATCGCGCCGAAGCCGATCCGGTGCGCGCGCTCGGCGTCCATCCAGGAGAAGGCAGCACGGAAGAAGAGGGGGTAGAAGCGCATGGCTCTAGTCTCCCATGGCGGGACCGGCCTACCCTCGGATCGAGGAGCGCCGGAAAGGAACACGATGCTCGACTGGACTGACGACTTCCTCGGCCCCGGCGTCGAGGCGGCGCCGCTCGGGCGGGGACAGCACGGTGACTCGGGCACCCTCATCCGGTTCGCCCCCCACCGTCCGGCAGACGGTAGCGCGCCCGGCGCGCCCGGCGTCGGCCCCCAGCCGCCAGGCGCGCTCCTGTACGTGCACGGCTGGAGCGACTACTTCTTCAACCAGGAGCTCATGCACTTCGCCACGGACCGTGGCTACCGGTTCTACGCCCTCGACCTCCCGGAGCACGGGCGGAGCCTCACGGCGGGCGAGATGCCCGGCTTCGTGGGATCGACAGAACACTACCTCGAGAGCTTCGGCGTAGCAGTCGAGGCGGTGCGGGAGGACAGCGGCGCGCCGCCCGTCCTCATGGGGCACTCGACCGGAGGCCTTGCCGCGGCGCTCTACGCCCAACGCCATGAGCACCGGCTCGCCGGCGTCGTGCTCAGCAGCCCGTGGCTCGTGGCGCACGGCGGCGCTGCAACCGGCCGGCTCCTCGAGGCTGCGCTGCGCCCCGCCGCCATGAGGTGGCCGCGCGGGCGGCTGCCGCTGCCAGCGCGGGGCTACTTCTGGCGGGCTGTGGCCAAGGAGGCGGGCGGCGAGTGGGAGCTGCGGGAGGACCTCCGTCCCCGCAACGCCTTCCCGGTGCGGCTCGGGTGGCTCCACGGCGTGCTCGAGGGCCAGCGGATGCTGCGCACGGGCCCGCGCCTCCGGCTGCCGGTGCTCCTGCTCGCCTCAACCACCTCGGACACCGGCCTCGTCTGGCGCGAGCACATGCGCGAGCGCGACGCTGTGCTGTCCATCGCACCCATGCGGCGCGCCGCCGCGGGACTCTGCGACAATCTCGACGAAGCGCTCGTCGAGGGCGGCCTCCACGATGTCCTGCTCTCGAGCGGTGCTGCGCGGGCGGAAGCGTACGCTCGGCTCGGGCGCTGGCTCGACGGGCTCCGCGCCACGGCGCGGGCGACGCCGTCGCAGTCCTAGCCGACAGGCGCGCGGTCGACTGCGCCGCCGTAGCGCCGGTCGCGGCGGGCGTAGATCTCCACGGCCTCCCACAGAGTGCGGCGGTCCACGTCCGGCCAGAGGGTGTCGAGGAACACCATCTCGGCGTAGGCGGACTGCCATAGGAGGAAGTTGCTCAGCCGCTGCTCGCCCGAGCTGCGGAGGAAGAGGTCCACGTCCGGGAGGTCAGGCTCGTCGAGGTAGCGCTGGACGGTCTTCTCGGTCACCGAGCGGGCGCTGAGACGGCCGGCCTCGACCTCGCGCGCAATGGCTGCCACGGCGTCGGCGATCTCGGCCCTGCCCCCGTAGTTGACGCACATCGTCAGGTGGCACACGGAGTTCCCACGCGTGTACGCCTCGGCCTCCTCGAGCTCCTTGATCACCGAGCCCCAGAGCTTCGGCCGCCGCCCGGCCCAGCGGATGCGGACGCCCCACGAGTCCAGCGTGTTCCGCTGGCGCCGGAGCACGTCCTTGTTGAAGCCCATGAGGAACCGCACCTCCTCCGGGGAGCGCTTCCAGTTCTCGGTGGAGAACGCGTACACCGACACGTACTCGATGCCGAGCTCGATGGCGCCGGCCATGACGTCCAGGAGCGCCGGCTCCCCCGCCTTGTGCCCTTCGATCCGCGGCAGGCCGCGCTGGTTGGCCCAGCGGCCGTTGCCGTCCATCACGATGGCGACATGCCGTGGGACGAACTCGCGCGGGATGTCCGGCGCCTTCGCACCGCTCGGGTGCGGGTAGGGCGCGACCGGAGCGGTGCGTTCCGAGCGTGCTCGGCGGGGGGCGGCGGGGCTCAAGGGATGGTCACCTTCGGGCTCGGGGGCGGGTGGGTTTCAAGGGCTTCGCGCACGACGGCGGCGCCTCGCCGTCAGGGGACGGTCGGCTCCCGTTCGACGAGCCGGAGCGCGCCGACGGCACGTTCGAGATGCCACTGGGCGTAGGCCGCGACCAGTCCGGCCGCCTCGCGCCGCGCGCCCGGCTCGGAGGCGTCCGCTGTGGGCCAATCCCCCGCGAGGAGCGCGGCGAGGAGCCGCACCGTGTCAGGGGCGGGAGCCGGGGAGCCCGGAGGGCGACAGTCTGAGCAGACGATGCCGCCCAGGGCCGCGCTGAAGGCTCCGTGCGGGCCCGGCTCGCCGCACCGCGCGCAGTCTGTGAAGCTCGGTGCCCATCCGGCGGTGGCGAGCGCCCGCAGGAGGTACGAATCGAGGATGAGACCCGGCGCGTGGGCCCCCCTGCTCAGCGCGGCCAGTGCGCCGACCAGGAGCAGGTACTGGGAGGCCGAGGCGTCCGAGTCGGAGGCGGTGAGGCGCTCGGCGATCTCCGCCATCGCGGCGGCGACCGTGTAGCGAGGGTAGTCCGCTGCGATCGTGGTGCCGTAGCTGGCCCGGGCCGCCGCCTGTCCGACGATGTCGAGGGAACGGCCGTGGACGAGCTGCAGGTCTGCGACCATGAACGGCTCGAGCCGGGCCCCGAAGCGGCTCCTGGTCCGCCGTGCACCGCGCGCGACGGCCCGGACCTGGCCATGCTGGCGTGTCAGGAACACGACGATCCTGTCGGCCTCGCCGAGCTTGTACGTGCGCAGCACGACGCCGTCGTCCCGGTAGCTCCGGGATGCGAACGTCGACTCGGCCATGGGTGCCATTCTCCCACGGCAAGGGCTCTGGGACGTGCGACGGCGGCGGGAGGCACCCGCCGCCGTCGCACGCTGGCCAGGTGGCCGCTCAGGCCGCTTCGGCGTCCCGCAGGGCACGGTTGACTGCGGAGACGACAGCCTTGAGCGAGGACATCGACGTGTTCGCGTCGATCCCCACGCCCCACAGCACGCGCTCGCCGACCGCGCACTCGACGTACGCCGCGGCCCGGGCGTTCCCGCCCTCGGACAGCGCATGCTCGCTGTAGTCGAGGACTCGCACGTCGACGCCCTCCTGGGCGAAGATGTCCAGGAGCGCGGCGATCGGGCCGTTTCCGGTGCCCGTGCGGCGGACCTGGGTGCCGTCGACGCGCAGCGTGGCGTGCAGCGTCATCGTCCCGTCCTCGGTCGTCTCGGTGTTGAACGAGACGACGCCGTACCGGCCCCACTGTTTCCCGCCGTCCACCGAAGCTGCGGGCAGGTACTCGTCGCTGAAGATATTCCACAGCTCCGCGGCACTCACCTCGCCGCCGACCGTGTCGGTGCGGCGCTGGATCACGCCGGAGAACTCGATCTGCGCGCGCCGCGGCAGGTCGAGGTGGTGCTCGTTCTTCAGGAGGTAGGCGACGCCGCCCTTGCCCGACTGGGAGTTGACGCGGATGACCGCCTCGTAGCTGCGGCCCAGGTCCTTCGGATCGATGGGCAGGTAGGGCACCTGCCAGGGGAAGTCGCGCACGTCCTTGCCCGCGGCCGCGGCGTCCCGCTCGAGGGCCTCGAAGCCCTTCTTGATGGCGTCCTGGTGCGAGCCGGAGAACGCAGTGAAGACCAGGTCCCCGCCGTAGGGCACGCGCTCGCCGACCGGCAGCTGGTTGCAGTACTCGACCGTCCGGCGGATCTCGTCGATGTCCGAGAAGTCGATCATCGGATCCACGCCCTGGACGAACATGTTCAGGCCCAGTGTCACGAGGTCCACGTTGCCGGTGCGCTCTCCGTTTCCGAACAGGCAGCCCTCAATGCGGTCAGCGCCCGCCATGTACCCGAGTTCGGCGGCAGCCACGCCCGTCCCGCGGTCGTTGTGCGGGTGCAGGGACAGGATGATGCCCTCGCGCGGGTGCAGGTTCCGGCTCATCCACTCGATCGAGTCTGCGTAGACGTTCGGCGTGGCCATCTCGACCGTCGCCGGGAGGTTGACGATCACCTGGTTGTCGGCGCTCGCCTCGAAGACCTCGGCGACGGCATTGCACACGCGGGCCGCGTACTCGAGCTCGGTGCCGGTGAACGACTCTGGCGAGTACTCGTACGTGATGTGCGTGTCGGGGATGGTCTCCTCGTACTTCTTGCACAGGAGTGCGCCCTGGACGGCGATGTCCAGGATCCCGTCCTCGTCCTGGTTGAACACGACGCGCCGCTGCAGGATCGATGTCGAGTTGTAGAGGTGCACGATCGCCTGCTTGGAGCCGGCCAGGGCCTCGTAGGTGCGCTCGATCAGGTGTTCCCGGGCCTGGGTGAGCACCTGGATCGTGACGTCGTCCGGGATGTGGTTGCCGTCGATGAGCTGGCGCACGAAGTCGAAGTCGGTCTGGGACGCGGACGGGAACCCGACCTCGATCTCCTTGTAGCCCATGTCGACGAGGAGCTTGAACATCTTGAGCTTGCGGGCGGGGCTCATGGGGTCGATGAGCGCCTGGTTGCCGTCCCGGAGGTCGACCGCGCACCAGCGCGGGGCCTTCTCGATCCGCTTGTCGGGCCACGTCCGGTCCGGCAGTTCGACGGTGATCTGCTCGTGGAACGGGAGGTAGCGGTGGACCGGCATGCCCGAGGGCTTCTGAGCGTTGCGCATGGTTTTACTGTAGGCCTTTCTTCGCTGCTGGGATCCACGGCGGCCGGGCACGTGAACACTCCGCGGCGGGGGCGGCCTGCGCTGGATCAGCGCTGCGCGATCACCCTCGGCGATCAGCGACGTGAGGCCCCGCCACGGCAGCTAAGAAGAAGCAGCGCGGTTGGCACATCGTCACCATAGCATCCCTAAGATGAAGCAACCCCATACAGGAGGCACGATGACAAGCCAAGCCGCGCCGTCCGGCGTCGACCGCCAGTACTTCGACGACACCGTCCGTCCCCAGGACGACCTCTACCGCCACGTCAACGGCGGATGGCTCCGCTCCACCGAGATCCCGGCGGACCGCGCCCTCGTGGGCACGTTCGTCCAGCTGCGCGACCTGTCCGAGGAGAACGTGCGCGCGCTCATCGAGGACCTCGCCTCCGCCGAGCACCCCGCGGGGTCCGACGAGGAGAAGATCGGCGCGTTCTACCGGTCCTTCATGGACGCCGACGCCGTCGAGCGGCTCGGCGCGCAGCCGCTCGCCCCGCTCCTGGCCGAGATCGACGCCGTCGAGGACATCTCCTCGCTCGTGGCGGCCTCCGCCCGCCTCGGCCGCGGGGGCGCCGACGGCCTGCTCGGGTACTACGCGGCTCCCGACGCCGGCCAGCCCGACCGTGTGGTGCTCTACGTCTCCCAGAGCGGGCTCGGCCTCCCCGACGAGTCGTACTACCGGGAGGAGAAGTTCGCCGCGATCGTCGAGGCCTACGAGGCGTACCTGGCCGACATGTTCGCCCTCCTGGGCTCGGCGACCGCCGCCCAGGACGCCGCGGACGTGCTGGGCCTCGAGCGGCGCATCGCGGCCCTCCACTGGGACCGGGTCACATTGCGCGACCCGCAGAAGACGTACAACCTCCGGACCGAGGCCCAGGCCGTCGAGGCGTTCCCCCACTTTGCCCTCTGGGCCGAGGAGACCGGGGTGGCGGCTGACGCGCGGGCCGAGCTCGTCGTCGGGAACCCCGACTACCTCGCCGGGATCACCGCGCTGCTGGACGACGTCCCCCTGCGCACCTGGAGGCTCTGGCTCACTGGCCACCTCCTCGGCTCGACCGCGCCCTACCTGTCCTCCGCCTTCGTCGACCGGCACTTCGCCTTCTACGGCACCGTGCTGTCCGGGACACCGGAGAACAAGGAGCGCTGGAAGCGCGGTGTCGCGGCAGTCGAGGCCGGTCTCGGGATGGCGGTGGGCCGCCTGTACGTCGCCCGCCACTTCCCCGAGGAGCACAAGGAGTCGATGCGGGCTCTCGTGGACAACGTCGTCGAGGCCTATCGGCGCAGCATCTCCGTGCTGCCGTGGATGGGCGCCGAGACGCGTGAGCGCGCGCTCGCCAAGCTTGCAGCCTTCCGTCCCAAGATCGGCTACCCGGACGAGTGGATCGACTTCTCGCCGGTGGTCGTGGACGAGGCCGACCTGCTCGGGAACGTCCGCCGCGCCCACGCCGCGGAGCTGGACCGCCTGCTCGACGAGATCGGCAAGCCGGTGGACCGGGTCAAGTGGCTCATGACCCCGCAGACGGTCAACGCCTACTACCACCCGCTGATGAACGAGATCGTCTTCCCGGCCGCCATCCTCCAGGAGCCGTTCTTCCACCCCGAGGCGGACCCTGCGGTCAACTACGGCGGCATCGCGGCCGTGATCGGGCATGAGATCGGCCACGGGTTCGACGATCAGGGTTCCCAGTTCGACGGCGACGGCGCACTGCGGAACTGGTGGTCCGACGAGGACCGTGCGGCCTTCGAAGCGCTCACGGGCAAGCTCGTGGACCAGTTCGAGGTCCTCTCCCCCGCGGAGACCCCGGGCAGCACCGTCAACGGGCGGCTGACGCTCGGCGAGAACATCGGCGACCTCGGCGGCCTCGGCATCGCCTACAAGGCCTACCGGCTGAGCCTCGAAGGGCAGGAGCCCCCGGTGATCGACGGCCTCACCGGCCCGCAGCGCTTCTTCGTCTCGTGGGCGACAGTCTGGCGCCAGGTGTGCCGCCCGGAGGAGACGCAGCGCCGCCTCTCGATCGACCCGCACTCGCCGAACGAATTCCGCACGAATGCGATCGTGAAGAACCTCGATGCCTTCCACGAGGCCTTCGACGTGGCCGACGGCGACGCGATGTGGCTGGACCCCGAGGAGCGCGTCACCATCTGGTGAGTGCGGCCCCGCCGCGGCGGACGCTAGGTGTCAGTGGCCGAAGGCCGCCTGGCACGTGGCGTCCGCCGCGGTCTGCGCCACGACATTCTCCGGGACCGGGGCACTGTACTTCTCCCCGGCCGTGAAGTCCGAGCCGACGTAGAACTGGACGCCGCGGATGGCCGTGGAGGGCTGGACCTGGGCGGCCGGGAGCCCGAAGCGCGCGGCGATGTCAGTGGCGACGTCTTCGAATCCGGTGCTGTAGTACACGACGGTGGTGGCGCTGGGAGCGGCCGCGAACGTCTGCAGCTGGGCGAACCCGTCCGCCTTGAGGTGGCCGAGGATCTCCTGGGCTCGGCCTTGGACACCCGAGCCGTTGGCCACGCTGACCGGCTGGATCGCCTTGTTGTAGGCCGGAGGCGCGCTCCTCGGCGCCGCGCCGGTCTCCGTGGGCGCTGCGGACGCCGAGTCCGACGGCGACGCCGGCGCCGCACCCTTGGGCGCCGTGAGGTCGCGGCCCTCGCGCATCGCCTGGAACAGCCCCTCGGCGTCGGGCTCCTTGATCTGGACCCGGTTCGGGTCGTTGACGTACGGCTCCCAGGGCACTGTCACGAACGCGACCTTGGACAGGTCCACGTCCTTGAGCCTGCTCCCGATGGTCAGGAGGGACCTCGGGTTCGCGAGCCCGCTGTCGACCGTCAGGTTGCGCGTGATCGTGTCCGCGATGGAAAGCATCTTCGGCACGTCGGTCAGCGTCCCGTCAGACTTCACCTTGCGGGCGAGCGAGGCGAGGAAGGCCTGCTGCGACTTGATCCGGGACAAGTCGCTCCCGTCCCCCACTCCGTGGCGGCTGCGCAGGAACGCGAGGGCCTGTTCGCCCTGGACCGTGTTCGTCCCGGCGTTCAGCTTCAGGCCTGAGGCCGGGTCGTCGACGGCGGCGTTGACACACACCTGCACGCCGCCGATCGTGTTCGAGAGTTCCTTCACGGCATTGAAGTCCGCGAGCAGGAAATGGTCGACCGTGAGCCCGGTGATCTTGTTGATCGTATCCAGCAGGCAGCCCGGGCCGGCCTCGCTCATGGCGGAGTTGAGCTGGCCTGCGCTCTGGGCCGGATACGTCTGCTTGGTCTTGGGATCCGTGCACGCGGGAATCGGGACCATGAGGTCCCGGGGAAAGCTCGTCATGGAGATCTGGCGGTTGTCTGCCGAGATGTCCATGAGGATCATGACGTCGGAGTTGCCATAGCCGGCACTGTCCGCCTGGGAGCCGTACTCCTTGTTCGCGCCGTCGCGCGTGTCCGAGCCCATGATCAGGATCTGGAGTCGGTCGTTCGCGTCGCTTGACGCGTCGGCGGTGGCGCTCCCCGCCGAGAGCGGCGCCTGCTTGAGGTTCGACTGCAGCCTGAGCACCCAGTACCCGGCGAACACGATGACGCCGAGCAGCACGAAGGCCGCGACGGCTGCCGTCACGCGGAGCCAGAGGCGTTTCTTTCCGGGGGTGCGGGCATGCCGCGGCGTGGGGGAACCATCCCGACGCGCATGGTGCACGCCGCCGAGCCGCGGCGCGGCGTCATCAGCTCGTCGAGCCAAGGAGGGGGCCTTCCGTCAGGGTCCTGAGTCACTCCATGTTACTCGGTCGCCCTGTACGGCCGCTGGGAGACGCGGCTGGAGCGTCACGGTGTGGCCTACCCGAGTGAGGCCGTCTAGAAACCGAGCCTGCCCAGCTGCTTGGGGTCCCGCTGCCAGTCCTTGGCGACTTTGACGTGGAGGTCCAGGTAGATGCGCGTGCCGAGCAGCGCCTCGATCCCGCGCCGCGCGGCAGTCCCGACCTCGCGGAGCCGCGAGCCTCCCCGACCGATGATGATGGCCTTCTGCGACGGCCGCTCCACGAATAGGTTCACCCGGACGTCGAGCAGGGGGTTGTCCTCGCTGCGGCCCTCCCGGGGCACGATCTCCTCGACCACGACGGCGAGCGAGTGCGGGAGCTCGTCGCGCACGCCCTCGAGCGCCGCCTCGCGGATGAGCTCCGCGACCATGACCGCCTCGGGCTCGTCCGTGAGCTCGCCGTCCGGGTACAGCGGTGGTGAGGAAGGCATGTGGCCGATGAGGACGTCTTCGACCGTCTTGACCTGGTAGCCGTCCTGGGCCGAGACCGGCACGAGGTCGCTCCAGCCCTCTCCGCCGACAACCTCCCGGCCCAGAGCCTCGACGGCGAGGAGCTGCTCGGCCAGTGCGGCACGGTCCACGAGATCGGCCTTCGTCACGAGCGCCACGATCGGCTTCCGGGGAACCCCTGCCAACTGGTTCGCGATGTACCTGTCCCCGGGGCCGATCCGTTCGTTCGCCGGAATGCAGAACCCGATGGCGTCCACCTCCGAGAGGGTCTCGGCCACGAGGTCGTTCAGTCGCTGGCCCAGGAGGGTGCGCGGCCGGTGCAGGCCTGGCGTGTCGACGAGGATCAGCTGGCCGTCGGAGCGGTGCACGATCCCGCGGATCGTGTGCCGCGTCGTCTGGGGCTTGGCCGAGGTGATGGCGACCTTCTGGCCGACGAGCGCGTTGGTCAGAGTCGACTTGCCCGCGTTCGGCCGCCCGACGAGCACCGCGAATCCGGCCCGGTAGTCCGGCGCTGTGCCGTGTCCTGCGGAGGTCTCAGCCATGGTTGGTCCCTGCTTCTTCGTTCTCGTCGGTGGTGGTCGGTTCGTGCACTCGTTCTGCCAGGATGTGGCTCACCCGGTTCCGCCGGCCTTCGATGCGCTCGGCGGTGAGCTGCACCCCGTGGATCTCGGCGGAGCTCCCCACGATCGGCACCCGCCCCAGAGCCTTGGCCAGGAGGCCGCCCACGGTCTCGACCTCGTCGTCCTCGATGTCGAGGTCGAACAGCTCCCCGAGGTCATCGAGGCTCATCCGGGCGGCAACCCGGAACCGCCCGTCGCCGAGGGGGACTGATTCGGCCGCGTCGTCGTCGTACTCGTCGACGATCTCGCCGACGATCTCCTCGATGAGGTCCTCCAGGGTCACGAGGCCCGCGGTCCCGCCGTACTCGTCGACCACGATCGCGAGGTGGATCGACTCCCTCTGGAGTTCCTTGAGCAGCTCGTCCACGGGCTTGGACTCAGGGACGAATCGGGGTTCCCGGGCAAGGTCCTCGACGCGCCCGGCGGCCGCGGCCGGGTCTTGGTGCAGGCGGGCGGCGACATCCTTCAGGTAGAGGATGCCCACGACGTCGTCGAGGCTTTCGCGGAACACGGGCACGCGGGAGCATCCGGAGCGGAGGAAGAGGCTCATCGCCTGCGCGAAGGTGGAGCCGGCCTCGATCGAGATGATGTCGGTGCGCGGCACCATCACGGCGCGCACGAGCGTCTCCCCCAGCTCGAACACGGACTGGAGCAGCTCCGCCTGCTCCTCCTCGAAGTCCTCGGCATCGCTCGCGCGCTCGACGAACTCGCGGAGCTCGGTCGAGCTGTAGGTGGCTTCCTCGCTGCCCGGATCGGTTCCGGTGGCCCGGCTCCCGAGGGAGACCAGCCAGCCCGGGACCGGCCCCAGCGCGATGCGCAGCCCGCTCACGAGGGGGGCCGAGGCGACCGCCACCGGCAGCGCGTGCTGGCGGCCGAGCTGGCGCGGGGAGACGCCGACGAGGAGGAACCCGACAAGCGCCATGACGGCGGTGGCGGCCAGGCCCGCCAGCCACACGTTGTCGAGCAGGCTGAAGGCGAGGACCGCCACCGCAACAGCCGCCGCAGTCTCGAACCAGATGCGCCAGAACCGCAGGGCGTGCAGGTGCGGGACGGGGTCCCCGAGGATCCTTGCGAGGGCGGCCGCCTGGCCCGCTTCGATCCGCTCCTCGGCGTCGTGCCGCGGGAGGAAGGCGAGCGCGGCCTCCGCGGCCGTGAGGAGCCCCGCGAGGGCTACGAAGACCAGCGCCAGGACAGAGAGGAGGACCGGGGTCACGCCACCGTCTCGCTCGGGGCAGGGCGGCCGAGGAACTCGGTGAGCAGCTCCCTCTGGAGCGTGAACATCTCGTCCCTTTCCTCCGGCTCCGCGTGGTCGAAGCCCAGGAGGTGCAGGATGCCGTGGGTGGCGAGGAGGAGCATCTCGTCGTCGGTCGAGTGCCCCCCGCGCTTCGCCTGTTCCGCGGCGACCTGGGGACAGATGGCGATGTCGCCCAGCATCCCCTGCGGGGTCTGGCGGCCGGGGGTCCCCGGGGTCAGCTCGTCCATCGGGACTGAGAGCACGTCGGTCGGCCCGGGCTCGTCCATGAGCTCGACGTGCAGGCGCTCCATCGCCTGCTCGTCCACGAGGAGGACCGAGAGCTCGGTCTGGGGATGGAGCCACAGGCGCTCGAACACGAAACGGGCCAGACGGACGAGTGCCTCCGCGTCGACGGCCACGCCGGACTCGTTGTTGACTTCGATGCTCACTGGTCCAGCTTAGTCGGCGTCGGACCGTCGGGCGCCTGGGTGCGGGCCCGGGCACGACGGCGCTCCTGTGCGGCGCGCTGCTCGTCGTCCCAGCGCCCGTATGCGTCGACGATGTCGCTCACGAGCCGGTGCCGAACGACGTCGGAAGCCTCGAGGACGGAGAAGCTGACGTCCTCGACGCCGGCCAGGATCTGCTGCACCACGCGCAGCCCGGAAGCCGTCCCCGACGGGAGGTCGACCTGCGTCACGTCCCCCGTGACCACCATCTTGGAGCCGAACCCCAGACGGGTCAGGAACATCTTCATCTGCTCGGGGGTCGTGTTCTGCGCCTCGTCGAGGATGATGAACGCGTCGTTGAGGGTGCGGCCGCGCATGTACGCCAGCGGCGCGACCTCGATGGTCCCCGCAGCCATGAGCCGCGGGATGGACTCGGGGTCCATCATGTCGTGCAGCGCGTCGTACAGCGGGCGGAGGTAGGGGTCGATCTTGTCGCTCAGTGTTCCCGGCAGGAAGCCCAGCCTCTCCCCCGCCTCGACCGCCGGCCGCGTGAGGATGATCCGGCTGACGTCCTTGTGCTGGAGTGCCTGGACGGCCTTGGCCATCGCCAGGTAGGTCTTGCCGGTGCCGGCGGGCCCGATGCCGAAGATGACCGTGTGTGCGTCGATCGCGTCGACGTAGTTCTTCTGGTTGGCCGTCTTCGGGCGGATCGTGCGGCCCCGGCTGGAGAGGATGTTGTGGGTGAGCACCTCGGACGGGCTTGATACCGTCTGGGTGCGCAGCATCGACACGAGCTGGGCCAGCGAGGCGGTGGTCACGGCCGTGCCCTGGCCGGCCATCGCCGAGACCTCCTCGAAGAGCCGACGGATGTGCGGCACCTCTTCAGGAGGGCCGACGATCGTGAGCTCGTTGCCGCGCGCGTGGAAGGAGACTGCGGGGAACTGCTCCTCGATGAAGCGCAGCGCTTCATCGTGCGGGCCGAGGATCTGGACCATCTCCTCGCTCGAGCCGAATCGGAGCACCTCGGTGCGTGCTGCCGGGGTCGTGTGCGGGAAGTCCGCTGTCACAGGCCGTCTCTCTCCTCGTCCGGGCCGAACCCTCGCGTCGACCCTACGCCGGGCCGCTCGCGTGCCGCCCGTGGCGCCCATCCTACTGCCGCGGCGCCGTCCGGCGACCCGATGGGAGCCAGAGGCTGGCAACGTCTCAATCGCGCATCACTTGGGACACGGCTGCCTCCACGGGGGCTTCCGCGCGCCGGTGCTGTGCCAAGCTGGAATGTGGCCCGGGCACCCCGACGGCGTCCCGGCTGCCCCGGACACGAGCGACGCCCTCGGGGCGACGACGATCAGCGGAGGATGCATGGGACCCACAGCGCTGCGCGCGCGCTGCCGGCTCTGGCCGGCTGTGCCTGCGGTGCTCGCGGCTGCCGTGGTCTCGCTCGCGGGCTGCACGGCCGTCGGGTCACCCCAGCCGAGCATCGCCGCCGGGGCCACCGCGAGCCAGGTCCCCGGCAACACCCAGCCCTCGGCACCCCTCGAGACATCCCAGACCTCGGCGAAGGCCCCGGTGTACTGGCTGGGGCGGGCCAAGGACGGCGTGTACCTGTACCGCGAGTTCCGGGACGCGGGCGGCCAGGACAATCCCATCGCGACCGCCCTGCGCCTCATGATGTCCCAGAAGCCGCTCGACCCTGACTACTTCAGTCCCTGGCAGACGCCGAAGAAGCTCGCCGCGTCGGTCTCGGGACGGAACGTGATCACCGTGGATGTGTCGGCGGACGCCTTCAACACCGGCGTGGACGAGCCGACAGCCCAGCTCGCGGTGCAGCAGCTCGTCTACACCGCGACAGCGGCCGCTGCGAGTGCCGGCCTCATCGACTCGGACCAGCCGATCTCGGTCATGCTCCTCGTCGATGGGCACACCTCCCAGCTCGCCTTCGAGCGGGTGCAGCTCGGCCAGCTCATGCAGCGCGACCCCTCGATGCTGGCCCCGGCCTGGATCATCGACCCCCAGGAAGGCGTGGGGCTCGACGGGCCGCTGAAGGTGTTCGGCAGGTCGACCCGGGCGGACCAGGAGCTCGGCTGGCAGGTGCTCCGCAGGGATTCGCCGGGCAAGTCCTCCGTCTACCTCAGCGGGACCGTGGCCCCGGGCACCCAGAGCTCGCGTCCCGGCGAATTCACCTTCACGGTCAACCTGCCCCCGGGCGACTACGAGGTCCGGGTGCTGCCCAAGGAGGAGGCCTCCGCCGTCCCCAACACCGGGAACACCGCCTGGGACTCGAAGGACGTGCACGTCGGGCCCTGAGGAATCGGCCCCTCACCCGGCAGTGGACCGCGGCTGCGCGCGCAGCTCTGTGTGCGGCTAGGAGTCGGCGCGGCCGTCCCGCGCCCGCCAGCGGCCGAGCCGGTCGCCGGCCAGGGCAAGCGCAGCCGGGCCCGCCGTGGACGAGCGCAGGACATGCGGGCCGAGGAGCGCGAGCCGCGCGCCCGCGGCAGTGAAGCGGGCCAGCTCGTCGGGGGTGATCCCGCCCTCGGGCCCGACGACGAAGAGCACCTCGCCCTCGTCGCCCTCCTGGGCCGCAAACGTCTCGAGGACCGTGGACAGCGGCTCGACCGCATCTTCGTGGAGGACGACGGCGAGCCTCGCCGAGGCGATCCGCTCGGCCAGCCGCGCGCCGTCGTGCGCGGCCTCGACGGCGGGCACGACGGCGCGGCGCGCCTGCTTGGCCGCCGCCACCACGACGGAGCGCCACTTGGCGAGGGCCTTCTCACCGCGCTCGCCCTTCCACCGCACGATCGAGCGCTCGGCCTGCCACGGGATGACGGCGTCGACGCCGAGCTCGGTCGCCGCCTCGGCCGCGAGCTCGTCGCGGTCGCCCTTGGCGAGGGCCTGGACGAGCACGAACCGGAAGGGCGGCCGCGGCTCACGGGCGACCCGCTCGACGCCGACGGTCAGCGTCTGGCCTTCCGCCCCGGCGACGGTGCCGACGGCCCGGACGCCCGCGCCGTCGGCCAGGTCAACCCCTTCGCCCTTGGCGAGGCGCTTCGCGGCGACGGCGTGGCGGCCCTCAGGGCCTCCCACTTCGACGAGGTCTCCGGGCTGGATCCCGTCGAGCATTCCAGCCGGGACGTAGAAGAGGGGCCGGGACATCTCTAGAGGTTGCCCAGCTTGTCGCGCAGCTTGGCGAAGACTCCGCCGCTGGCGACGAGCTTGCCGTCGCCCACGTGCTCGCCCCGCAGCTTCGCGAACTGGCGCAGGAGCTCCTCCTGCTCGGCGTCGAGCTTGGTCGGCGTCTCGACACGGATGTGCACGAGCAGGTCGCCTCGGCCCGAGCTGCGGAGCCGGGCGACGCCCAGCCCGTGGAGGGTGACGACGTCACCGGACTGTGTGCCCGGGCGCAGAGTGATGGTCTGCTCGCCGTCGAAGGTCTCGAGGCTCAGCTCGGAGCCCAGGGCTGCAGCGGTCATCGGGACGCTGACGGTCGCGTTGAGCTGGTCGCCGTCGCGCGTGAACGTCGAGTGCGAGGCCACGCGGATCTCTACGTACAGGTCTCCCGAGGGGCCGCCAGCTGTCCCTGCCTCGCCCTGGCCGGCGAGCTGGATGCGGGTGCCGGTCGACACGCCCGCCGGGATCTTGACGGTGAGCGAGCGGCGGCTGCGGACGCGGCCCTCGCCGCCGCACTCGTTGCACGGGCTCGGGATCTCGGTGCCGAAGCCCTGGCAGGTGGGGCACGTGGCCAGTGTCATGACCTGGCCCAGGATCGAGCGGACGGGCCGCTGGATGTGGCCGCTGCCGCCGCACACGGTGCAGCGCACGGGTTCCGTGCCCGGCTCACAGCACGAGCCGTCGCAGCGCTCGCAGGTCACGGCCGTGTCCACCTCGAGCTTCTTGTTGACCCCGAAGACGGCGTCCTTGAGCTCGATCCGCACCGCGATCAGGGCGTCCTGGCCGCGCCGCACGCGCGAAGCCGGGCCGGCCTGCGCGCCGCCCCCGCCGAAGAACGTCTCGAAGATGTCCTGGAACGCGAAGCCGGAGCCGTTGTAGGCGCCGCCGAAGCCGTTGTCGGTGCCGTTCTCATTGCCGGTGGTGTCGTAGACGCGCCGCTTCTGCGGGTCCGACAGGACCTCGTAGGCGTGGGTCACCGCCTTGAACTGCTCTGAGGCCTCCTCGCCCGGGTTGATGTCCGGGTGGAGCCTGCGGGCCAGCTTCTTGTAGGCCTTCTTGATCTCCTCGGTGGTCGCGTCGGTCGGAACGCCGAGGGTTTCGTAATGGCTGCTCACGGTCTTCTTTCTCTAGCTTCCAGCGAGAATCTTGGAGAGGTACCGGGCGACGGCGCGGACCGCGGCCATGCTGGCCGGATAGTCCATGCGCGTCGGGCCGAGGATGCCCAGCTTGGGGCCGTCGTCCCCGCCGTACCCGGTGGCCACGACAGAGGTCTCGGCAAGGCCGTCGTAGGCGTTTTCGCGCCCGATGGTGACGGCGACCCCCCGGGGGTCGTTCGCCATCTCGGACAGCAGGCGGAGCAGGACGACCTGCTCCTCGAGGGCTTCGAGCACGGGCGAGATGCTCTGGAGGAAGTCGCTGTTCGACCTGGCCAGATAGGCCGTGCCCGCCATGACCATGCGGTCTTCACGGCTCGACTCGGCCAGGAGGGACAGGCCCCGCCCGAGCTCCGCCGCGAGCGACTGGTCCGCGGGGGCCAGCGACCCGACGACGCGGCCGAGGGCCTCGCCGAGTTTCACGACCGGGGCGCCGACCAGCCCCGCGAGGAGCTTCTCCCGCAGGGCCGCGAGCCGGTCGCGGTCCACCTCCTCGGAGACCGTGTGGACGCGCTGCTCCACGGTCCCGGTGTCTGCGATGAGCACGAGGAGGATCTGATGCGGTGCCATGAGCACCGCCTCCACGTGGCGCACCCGGGCCCGGCCGAGCTGGGGGTACTGCACGACGGCGACCTGGTTCGTCAGCTGCGACAGGAGGCGAACGGTACGCTCGAGCACGTCGTCGAGGTCGTCGGCGCCGTCGAGGAGGCCCTGGATCGCGTGCTTCTCCGCTGGGGAGAGGGGGCGCACGGCGGCGAGGTGGTCGACGAAGACGCGGTAGCCCTTGTCCGTCGGGACGCGTCCTGCGCTCGTGTGGGGAGCCGTGATGAGGCCGTCGTCCTCGAGTGCGGCCATGTCGTTGCGGATCGTCGCACTCGAGACGCCGAGCTTGTGGCGGTCGACGAGTGCCTTGGAGCCGACCGGCTCCCTGAAGTGCACATAGTCCTCCACGATGGCCCGCAGCACCTCGAGCTTGCGCGGCTCGCTCACATCCCACCTCCTGCTCGCATGGCCGGTTGCGTTAGCACTCTCTCAGAGCAAGTGCTAAGTCTATTATGCCCACGCACCGTTTCCGCACGGTCATGTGCCCCGCGCCACGCAAGGATGAGCGCACCGTCCGAGCGGCGGGGCCGTAGGATCCGACGGGTGGACCGACTCTCCTATGACAGCTGGGGCCCTGCAGACCTGAGCGCCCCCTCCCCACGCGGGCTGCCCACGGTCCCTGCCTCGGTCGGCCTCGTCCTCGAGGACGCCGAGAGCGGATGGGTGGGCGCCGTCACACGCATCGAGAAGTCCGGCGGGATGCACCTCATCACCCTCGAGGACCGGCGGGGCCGCTCACGGTCCTTCCAGCTGGGGTACGGCTTCCTTGTGGACGGCCGCCCGGTCCGGGTGGGCCCGCCGGCACCCCAGCGGACCGCGGCCCCTCCCGCCCGAACGGCCTCGGGGTCGGTCCGGGTCGAGGGCATGCGCGCACAGGTTGCCAAGGCCAGCCGCATCTGGGTCGAGGGCAAGCACGACGCCGAGCTCGTCGAGAAGGTCTGGGGAGACGACCTGCGCGTTGAGGGAATCGTCGTCGAGCCACTGCACGGTGTGGACGACCTCGCGGCCGCCATCGCGGACTTCGGGCCCGGCCCGGAACGCCGGCTGGGCATCCTCGTGGACCATCTGGTGGAGGGATCGAAGGAGTCCAGGATCGCAGCGGAGGCCATGCGGAGCCCCGGGGCGGCAGGGAACGTCCTCATCGTCGGCCACCCGTACGTGGACGTGTGGCAGGCCATCAAGCCCTCCACGCTGGGGATCCCTGCCTGGCCGGCGGTGCCGCGGGGCACCGACTGGAAGACCGGCATCCTTGCCGCCTTCGGCTGGCCCCGCAGCACGCCCGAGGACTTCGGGCTCGCGTGGCAGAAGCTGCTGGGCACCGTGCGCACCTACGCGGACCTTGAGCCCTCCCTGCTGGGACGCGTCGAAGAGGTGATCGACTTCCTGACCGCCTGAGCGCACAACCTTGGATATCCTTGGAATGCCCTCGGGCAGGCCGTCTGGTGCGGCCACCGCACGACGACACCGAACAGGCAGGGACATCCAGTGGCCGAGTACCCGCAGGACCGACGCGACGGAGAGAGCGAATACCACGGCGCGCCAGCCCGTGCCATGCCGCTCACGGCGGCTGAGGACCGCCAGTGGGCGACGCTCGCTCACTTCGGCGGGATCCTCGGGTGCCTGCCGTCACTGCTGATCTACCTGGTCTTCAGGGACCGCGGGCCCTTCACGGCCCAGGAGTCCAAGGAGGCGCTCAACTTCACGCTCCCGCCGACCGCCGCCGCCGTGGTCTGCAACATCCTGGCGCTCATCCCGGTGGTCGGGAACGTGTTCGCGGTCCTGGCGACGCTCGTGTGGATCGCGCTCACGGTCTTCTCCGTGATCGCCGGCATCCAAGTCAACCGCGGCCAGCCGTACCGCTACCGCTACAACCTCCGGCTCATCTCCTAGGAACCGCGGGCACGCGCCGGAACGACGGGGGCATGGTCTGATTCAGGCGAGAAGCCGGCGCACCACCGCGTCCGCGAGCAGGCGCCCGCGCAGCGTGAGCACAAGCCGCCCCCGGAGGGCCGCCGCACCCTCGACGAGCCCCTCGGCGATCAGGCCCGCAACCTCGGAGCGGCTCTCCGGCCCGAGCTCCGCCACAGGCAGGCCTGAGGCTAGCCGGATCTGCAGGAGGACCCGCTCGACGTGGCGCGTCTCGTCGTCGAGCGTCTCCCGGCCAGCCGCAGGGGAGGTTCCCTCGCCCAGCCGCGCGGCGTAGGCGGTGGGATGCTTGACGTTCCACCAGCGGACTCCGCCGACGTGGGAGTGGGCTCCCGGGCCGATCCCCCACCAGTCCCCGCCGTTCCAGTAGGCAAGGTTGTGCCGGCAGGCGTACCGCACCGATCCGGCATCCCCCCGGGCCCAGTTGCTCACCTCGTACCAGCTGAAGCCCGCGTCGGCGAGCACGGCGTCGGCGAGCTCGTACTTCTCGGCGTGGTCGTCGTCGTCGACGTCGAGGACCTGACCGCGGCGGATCTGCGCAGCGAGCTTCGTCCCCTCCTCGACGATGAGCGCATAGGCGCTCACGTGGTCGGGTTCGCAGGCAAGGGCCGCATCGAGTGACGCGCGCCAGTCATCGAGGCTCTCCCCCGGCGTGCCGTAGATGAGGTCCAGGCTCACGTCAAGGCCTGCCTCCCGCGCCCAGCGCACCGCCTCGGGCACGCGCGACGGCGTGTGGGTGCGGTCGAGGACCCGCAGCACGTGCGGGACGGCGGACTGCATCCCGAAGGACACCCGTGTGAAACCGGCCGCCGCGAGGGTCACGAGCGACTCCGGCGTGACCGAGTCCGGATTTGCCTCGGTCGTCACCTCGGCGCCGGGCTCGAGGCCCCACTCCTCCACGGCCGTCGTGAGGATCGTGGCGAGGTCCTCCGCCGGCAGGAGGGTGGGCGTTCCTCCGCCGAAGAAGACGGTCGACAGGGGACGACGCGGCACGCCGGAGGCGTCGAGGGCCGACGCCGCGAAGCGCACCTCGGACGCCGCGGTAGCGGCGTACGCGTCCTGCGAGGCTCCGCCGCCGAGCTCCTTCGCCGTGTACGTGTTGAAGTCGCAGTACCCACAGCGGACGGCGCAGAACGGGATGTGCGCGTAGAGCGAGAAGCCCCGCCCCGCGGCGCCGGCCGCAGCCTGCGGCGGCAGGGCGCCGTCGGCCGGCGCGGGGTCCCCGAGCGGCAGTGTGCTGGGCACTTACTTCTTCGCTCGATCCTTCGAGTCTTTCGACTCGTCCGTGGTGAGCGCCGCGATGAAGGCCTCCTGCGGGACCTCCACGCGCCCGACCATCTTCATGCGCTTCTTGCCTTCCTTCTGCTTCTCGAGCAGCTTGCGCTTACGGGTGATGTCGCCGCCGTAGCACTTGGCGAGGACGTCCTTCCGGATCGCGCGGATGTTCTCGCGGGCGATGATGCGCGAGCCGATCGCGGCCTGGATGGGGACCTCGAACTGCTGGCGCGGGATGAGCTCCCGGAGCTTCGCCGTCATCATCGTGCCGTACGAGTAGGCCTTGTCCCGGTGGGTGATGGCGCTGAAGGCGTCCACCTGCTCGCCCTGGAGGAGGATGTCGACCTTGACCAGGTCGGCGGCCTGCTCGCCGTCGGCCTTCCAGTCGAGCGACGCGTAGCCGCGGGTCTTGGACTTGAGCTGGTCGAAGAAGTCGAAGACGATCTCGGCGAGGGGGATCCAGTAGCGCAGTTCCACGCGGTCCTCGGACAGGTAGTCCATGGCCTTCATCTGGCCGCGGCGGCTCTGGCACAGCTCCATGATCGCGCCGACGAACTCGTTCGGGGCGAGGATCGTCGCGGAGACCATCGGCTCCCGCACCTCTTTGACCTTGCCGGTGGGGAACTCGCTCGGGTTCGTGACCGTGACGACCGACTTGTCCTCGAGCGTGACCTCGTAGATGACGTTGGGGGCGGTGGAGATCAGGTCGAGGTTGAACTCGCGCTCAAGGCGCTCCCGCACGATCTCGAGGTGCAGGAGGCCGAGGAAGCCGACGCGGAAGCCGAAGCCGAGGGCGGCCGAGGTCTCCGGCTCGTAGACGAGCGCGGCGTCGTTCAGCTTGAGCTTGTCCAGCGCGTCGCGCAGGTCCGGGTAATCCGACCCGTCGAGGGGGTACAGGCCCGAGAAGACCATCGGCTTGGGGTCCTGGTAGCCGCCGAGCGATTCCGCGGCGGGCTTGGACAGGTTGGTGATGGTGTCGCCGACCTTGGACTGGCGCACATCCTTCACGCCCGTGATGAGATAGCCGACCTCGCCCACGCCCAGGCCCTTCGACGGGATGGGCTCCGGGGAGATCACGCCGATCTCGAGCAGCTCGTGGCTGGCCTTCGTGGACATCATCTGGATGCGCTCGCGCGGGTTGAGCGAGCCGTCCACGACGCGGACGTAGGTCACGACGCCGCGGTACGTGTCGTACACCGAGTCGAAGATCATGGCCCGGGCGGGGGCCATCGCATCACCGACCGGTGCAGGGATGGCCGCCACGATGCGGTCCAGGAGCCCCTCGACGCCGACGCCGGTCTTCCCCGACACCTTCAGCACGTCTGCCGGATCCCCGCCAATGAGGTTCGCGAGTTCCTCCGCGTATTTCTCGGGCTGGGCTGCGGGGAGGTCGATCTTGTTCAGGACCGGGATGATCGTGAGGTCGTTCTCCATCGCGAGGTAGAGGTTCGCGAGCGTCTGCGCCTCGATCCCCTGCGCCGCGTCGACCAGGAGGACGGCTCCCTCGCAGGCAGCGAGCGAGCGGGAAACCTCATACGTGAAGTCGACGTGCCCAGGCGTGTCGATCATGTTCAGCGCGTAGGCGGTGCCGTCGACCTCCCAGGGCATGCGCACGGCCTGGGACTTGATGGTGATGCCGCGCTCGCGCTCGATGTCCATACGGTCCAGATACTGGGCCTTCATGTCCCGGGGCTGGACGACGCCCGTGAACTGCAGCATGCGGTCGGCAAGGGTCGACTTGCCGTGGTCGATGTGCGCAATGATGCAGAAGTTGCGGATGATCGACGGATCCGTCGCGGCAGGCACCGGGGCGGTGCGGGCCATGGGAGACACTGTGAACGGTCCTCACTTCGGGCGGGGAGTTGCTGACTTCCCAGTGTCCCATAGGCTGTGGCTGTGCTGCGCAGCCTTCTCCACCGTGCCCTGTCCGCGGTCCGCGCCGTCGCCCGTGGCGGCAGCCCGACCGGCTACGCCGGCGACTTCACCGGGACCGCGACGGTCGACTACCGCCCCAGCGCGGATGGCGCGCCGGACCCCGGCGAGATCGTCTGGACGTGGGTGCCCTATGAGGAGGACCACGGACAGGGAAAGGACCGGCCGGTGCTCATCGTTGCCCGGCGGCGAGGACTGCTGCTCGCGCTCATGCTCACGAGCAGGGACCGCGTGCCCGGCAACGGCCGGGAAGGCGACCCAGACTACGTGGACATCGGGGCAGGCCGCTGGGATCCACGGCGCCGTCCCAGCGAGGTCCGGCTCGACCGCGTCCTGCAGATCGATCCCCGGACGGTGCGGCGCGAAGGAGCAATCCTGGACCGCGCCCGGTTCGACCGCGTCGCGGACGGGCTGCGCCGCCACGGCTGGCGTTGACCGGTGCTCGGCCGCCTGTCCGTCTGGTAGCATTGTCTGCTGTGTGTCCGTGCAGGTCGGCGGGCACTGAAGACCGGCTGCCATAGGCATCCCCACGCCGCTCAGTCGATGGCCGGTCCGAAGCCCTCTAGACCCGTGTTGGCATCAACAAGAGAGTTTTCATAAGTGGCAAACATCAAGTCCCAGAAGAAGCGCATTCTCACCAACGAGAAGGCGCGTCAGCGCAACGTGGCGGTCAAGTCCGAGCTGAAGACGGCCATCCGCGCCGTCAACACCGCTGTCTCGGCTGCCGACAAGGACACCGCCGTTGCTGCTCTGGCCCACGCGAGCAAGAAGCTCGACAAGGCCGTGAGCAAGGGCGTCATCCACAAGAACCAGGCGGCCAACCGCAAGTCGGGCATCGCCAAGAAGGTCAGCTCGCTCTGAGCTGAGGTTCGCTTCCGGCCGGGGGCCGGCATCCTGACGAAGGATGCCGGCCCCCGGCTTTTTCCGTACCCGAACGACGGAGGCGGAAGCGGGAGTGGGCCGGCCAGCACCGCCCGCGCTCAGCGGGCCCGCGCGGCCGAGGCAACGATCCCGAGCGCCCGTTCGACGGCATAGGCCGGGTCCCGGGCGAGCCCCTTGACCTCGGCGTCGGCCTCGGCGATCGCCCTGATGGCTGCCGCGAGGCTCTGGGGCGTCCAGCCGCGGATGTCGCGCTGGGCCTGCTCGACGAGCCACGGCTGCATGCCGAGGTCACGCGCGACGGCCTGGGCCGAACCGCGCGCACCCGCGACGCGGGCGAGGGTTCGGAGCTTGGAGGCGATGGCCGCGACCATGGGAACAGGGTCGACGCCGGTCTCGAGGGCATGCCGGAACGCCGACAGGGCCCTCGCCCGGTCGCCTGCAAGGGCGGCGTCTGCGACCTTGAAGGCTGTCGCCTCGACGCGGCCCCCGTAGTACTTCTCGACGGTCGCGACGTCGATGGCAGCCGAGGCATCCAGCGTCAGCTGGGCGCAGGCTGCGGCAAGCTCGGCGAGGCTGCTGCCCACCGCGGCAACGAGCGCCTCGATCGCATCGCGCTCGATCCGGCGCCCGGATCCCTTGAACTCGGCCGCGACGAAGGATGCCTTGTCGCTGTCCTTCTTCAGGGGCTGGCAGTCGATGACAGGCGCTCCTGACGCGCGGACGGCGTCGAGGAGCTTCTTCCCGCGGGTTCCGCCTGCGTGGCGCAGGACGAGGACGACGTCCTGGTCCGGCGAGGCGGCATACGCGAGGCCGTCTTTGAGGAACTCCTCCGACATCGACTCGAGCCCGTGCACCTCCACGAGCTTCCTCTCGCCGAAGAGCGAGGGCGAGGCAGCAAGCAGCAGCTCGCCCCCTGCGTAGGAACCGGCATCCAGTCTGGTCACCTCCAGATCCGGACTGACGGCCCGCGCACTCGACCGGATGGCGTCCATGGCCCGCGCGGCGAGGTAGTCCTCCGGACCGGTCAGCAGGACGATCGGGGCGGGTGCGGCTTCACGCCAGCCGACGGTCCCCCCGCGACCCGAGCCTGCGGCGGGCCCGCGTCCAGTTGGCCGCTGCGTGCGGGAGGCGGCCATCACCGCCGCCTCCGCGAGCTCGCTGTCGCCATGAACACTGCACCCGTCCTCGTCACCCGTCAACTCTGCCACGACCGGGCCGCAGACCCAATCCGAGGATTCCGGCCAGACGGCGGACACGGGCCCACTGCACCAGGAGCAGCTCCACCGCCCACCGCACCAGTCCAGCTGCCCGCGCGCGTCCCGCGGGCACCATGGCAGTCCACAGCAGCAGGATGTTCAGCCCCGAGAACGCCGCCATCGCGGCCGCACCGGCGACGCCCTCCGGCCACGGCAGGGCTGCGCCCGGGACGGCGGCGAAACCCGAGGCAATGAGGGCGAGCAGTTGGGCGGCGGCCCCGCCAACGCCGGCAGCCGCGATCGCCAGTGGCTGGGCAGTACCCAGCGCCAGTGCCACCGTGCCAGCCACCGTGATCACCGGCACGAGCGGGGCGACCACGATGTTCGATATCAGGGACAGGCTCAGGAACGCGGGCTGGATCAGGACCGTGATTGGTCCGCATAGGAGCTGGGCCGAGAGCGGAACCGAGATCGACAGCGCCATCCACAGCGGCAGGCGCGCGGCCAGCACTGCGGAGAGCGGCGGCCCGAGCAGGACGATGCCGAGCGTGGCCATGACCGAGAGCAGGAAACCGAGGCTCGCCCCGAGCGGCGGGTCCGCGAGGACGAGGACGAGGACCGCCGCCGAGAGCGCCGAGCAACTGCGCCCCGCGCGCCCCGTGGCGAGCGCGACGAGACCTACGGCGCCCATCACGGCCGCCCGGAGGACGCTCGGCTCCGGCCCGACCACCAAGGCGAAGGCGAGGAGGACTGCGGCGCACCCGCTCAGCGCGGCCCAGCGCGGCGCCCTCAGCGCCCGGAGGGTCAGGAGGGCTGCGCCGAGCAGGATCGTGAAGTTGGCCCCGCTGACCGCCGTGAGGTGCCCGAGGCCGACCTCGCGCATCGCTGCCTCGAGTTCGAGCGGAAGCACGCTCGTGTCCCCGACGGTGATCCCGCTCAGGAGCCCTGCTGCCTCGGGCGACAGCCAGTCCGAGGAAGCGCGCAGGGCCGCCCGCGCCTCCGCAGCGGCACCGAGCGCTGCATCCGTGCCCAGGACCCGGGGGCGGCTGCTGATGCTCAGGAGCGCAGCCCCCGACGGCTCGCGGGCAGGTGTGACGGTTCCCGCCACACTAACCCGCTGCCCTGGACGGAGGCCTGAGAGGTCCTTGCCGCCTGCCAGCAGGATGCGTGCCGAGGAGGCGAATTCGACACCCTGCCCGGTGGCCCGCTCGAGGCGCGCGCCGGCGAGGAAGCGGTCTGCTGAACCGAACCGCCCGCCCTGCGCCTGCTGGCGCGGTTCCGCCGAGACCAGGACCACCGCCCTGGTCTGCCCGCCCACGGTCAGGAGCTCGCCTGCGGGGCCCGCACGCTCGGCCGCCGCGTGAGAGGCCGCCGCCGTCAGTCCCGCGACCAGGGCGAGTGCGGCGCAGCCGGGCAGGACGAGGGCGCGGGCCGCCCGCCGCGCACCGAGCAGCCCAGTCCCGGCGATGCCGGCCGCGACGACGAGCAGGACGATGACGACGCAGGCCATCCCTCCTCCCCACCCGGGGGCGCCGTCCAGATGCTGTCCGAGGAAGGGTGCCGCCGCCGCTCCCGCCCAGGCCGAACCACCGATCGGCACGAGCCTCAGGTCGCGGAACCGGCTCGTGGACTGCACGGGCGCCGGTTCGTCCGAGGACGCCCATAGCCGGGCCGTCCACTCCCGGAGGCAGCCGAGGCCGCCGGGGCGCTCGGCGGGCAGGTTGTGCGCCGCGACGCCTCGGGCCGCCGCAGTCCGGTAGCGATCCCACGCCGCGCCTCTCTCTGCCCCGCTCATCCGACGGTCACCAGGGGCAGGAGGGACTCGAGCATCTTGGGGCCCACTCCGTCGACCGCGTCGAGGTCCTCCGGCGAGCGGAAGCGGCCGTGGGCCGTCCGGTAGTCGATGATGCGCTGGGCGAGGACTGGGCCGACGCGCGGGAGCGTGCCGAGTTCCTGTGCGGTGGCCTGGTTGATGTTCACCTTCGCCGCAGGGGCGCTCGCGGCCCCGGAGCCCGCATGCGTGCCCGCTGCCGCGCCGGTTCCTGAGGCGGGCGCCGGGTCGGGTTCCTCGCCCGAGCGCGGCACCTGGAGCCGCGATCCGTCCTCGACGGGCGCCGCGAGATTGAGCCGGTGCGCGTCGGCATCCGGGAGCGCACCGCCGGCCGCCGCAATGGCCTCGTGGATGCGCGAGCCACGTGGCAGCCGGATCACGCCCGGCGATGCCACCGCGCCGGCCACGTGCACCACAAGATCGGAGTCCGTCGCCGCGGCCCCGACGGTTGGCCGTCCCGGAGCCGTGCGGTCCGCGGGGACCGGGCCGCCCGCCTCCGCTGCCTCCGCCGTGCCCGAGCCGACAGAGTGGACGGAGGGCGAAGCCGTCCGGGAGCTCCACCACCAGGCGCCCCCGGCCGCCGCCCCGATCGCGCACAGGAGCACGACGAGGCGCGCCGAGAGGAGGAGGCGGCGCCGGGGAAGAGCGCCTTCGCAGTCCTCGGGCTGGCTGTCGCGCTGCGGAGGGCCGTCCTCCGCGTCGCCCGCGGGAGGATCGGGGTCCGTCGGCTCGAGGAGTCCGGGCGTGGGCGGCAGGGCGCCCGGGAACAGCTCGTCCCAGCGGTGCCGGGCTCCGCCCCGCGCCGCTCGACGATCCCTCCCCGCCCGAGCCATGGGGCTACGGTTGCACGGTCGGCACCCGGTGGCGTCCCCGCGGCCGCCTATGTGGACAGGCCCCCGCGAACATGGGCTGTGGAGGACTAGTTGTCTCCGGCCGCTGGCGCATCCGCCGGGACGTCCTGCCCCCCGACCGCCGCCGGGGCGACGACCACGGCCAGGACCCCCAGCCCCGTGTGGGCGGCGAGGACGGCCGGCAGAGGCGACAGCACGACGTCGTCCGCCTCCTTCCCTACCGAGCGGGCGAGGGTCCGCGCGAACTCCTCGGCCTCGGGGCGGTTGCCGAAGTAATGCACCGCAACCTCGGCGGAATCCAAGGCCGAGACGGCGGACGCCGCGAGCTCCTCCAGCCGCTGGACGGCGCGGGCCGCGGTGCGCACCCGCTCGAGGGGGACGATGAGGCCCTCGCGGAGGGTCAGGAGGGGCTTGATCGACAGCATCGTTCCCACGAGCGACGCAGCTGCGCCGATGCGCCCGCCCCTGCGCAGCTGCTCGAGGCTCGGGACGTAGAAGAGGACCTCCGAACCGCCGAGGCGGGCCAGGGCGGCCGACTGCACCCCGTCGGCGTCGGCTCCCGCCTCAGCGGCACGGACTGCGTCCCGGACAGCGAACCCGAGTGCCATGGCTGCGGAGCGGGAATCGACGACCTCCACCGGGATGCCGACCCGCTGGGCGGCGAGCCGCGCGGCGTCGGCGGTGCCGGAGAGCTTCCCGGACAGGTGGAGCGACACGACAGCCTCGAACCCGGCGTCCTCGAACCCGCGGTACACCCGCTCGAACTGGCCCGGAGCGGGCCTCGAGGTGCGCACGGGCCGCCCAGCCGCGAGGGCGAGGCTGAGCGCGGTGTCGACGTCCGCCCCCTCGGTGAAGATCTCGTCCCCGGCCATCACGGGCAGGTCCACGACTGCGAAACACCCGAGCTGGAGGAAAGCATCGGTCCACTCCGGCGGCAGCGCGGCCGCGGAGTCGGTGACGACGGCGACCCGCGGCGCCGGGGTCGGCGCCGGTGCGGGCCCGGGGCGCAGCCGTTCCCAGCGCCGCCTCAGCCAGCCGAGGGCGTCGGGCCCCTGTCCGTCAGCCACTCGGCGCCGCAGATCAGGCCGGGACGATGTTGACCAGCTTCGGCGCGCGCACGATCACCGTGCGGATGCCGCGGCCGTCCAGGATGCGCTCGACGTTCGGCGACGCGAGCGCGAGCTCCCGCAGCTCGTCCTCGGAGATCCCCGGGGCCACCTCGAGCCGGTCGCGCACCTTGCCCTGGACCTGCACGACGGCGGTGACGGTCTCCTCGACGGTCAGCGCCGGGTCGTGCTGGGGCCACGCGGCGTTCGCGACGGAGGGCTCGTGGCCGAGCGCGGCCCACAGGTCCTCCGCGGTGTACGGGGCGAAGAGGCTGAGCATGATCGCGATCGCCTCGACAGCCTCGCGCACGGCGGGATCCGCACCGCCGGGGCCCGAGTCGATGGCCTTGCGGGTTGCGTTGACCAGCTCCATGGCCTTGGCCACGACAACGTTGAACTTCCGCGACTCGAGCAGTTCGGTCGCCTCGGCGAGGGTCCGGTGCGTCACCGCGCGGAGCGCGCGGTCGCCCTCGGCCGGATCGGTTCCGGGAGCGCTCGTGACGTCCTGGCCGAGCCGCCACGCACGGGCGAGGAACTTGGCGGAGCCCGACGGCGAGACGTCCGCCCAGTCGACGTCGTCCTCCGGCGGCGAGGCGAAGACCATGGTGAGGCGGACGGCGTCCACCCCGAACTGGTCGAGCTGCTCCCCGAGGTCGACGCCGTTCCCGAGCGACTTGCTCATGGCCTTGCCGCCGTTGAGGACCTGGCCCTGGTTCATGAGCGCGGCGAAGGGCTCGTCGAAGTCGATGAGTCCCATGTCCTTGATGACCTTGGTGAAGAACCGGCTGTACAGCAGGTGCAGGATCGCGTGCTCGACGCCGCCCACGTACTGGGCGACCGGCATCCAGTTCTTCGCGGCCTCGGGGTCGAACGGGCCCCCGGTGTACTGGGGCGAGAGGTACCGGAGGTAGTACCAGGACGAGTCGACGAACGTGTCCATCGTGTCCGTGTCCCGCTTCGCGGCCCCGCCGCAGGACGGGCACGTGACGTTGACCCAGCCCTCGGCGGCCGCGAGCGGGGACGTGCCCTTCGGCGCGAGCTGCTCGCCGCGGAGGTCGTCCGGCAGCCGGACCGGCAGCTGGTCGTCCGGGACGGGCACTTCGCCGCATTCGGCGCAGTGGATGATCGGGATGGGCGCGCCCCAGAAGCGCTGCCGGGAGAGCAGCCAGTCCCGCAGGCGGTAGTTGACGGTGCCCTCGCCCGTGCCGGCGTCGTTCACGATCTCGATCGCCTTGGCGATGCCCTCGGCCTTGCTGAGGCCGTCGAGGGGTCCCGAGTTGATGATCGTGCCTTCGCCGACGGTGGCCACTCCAGTGGCCGCCGGGTCCTCCTCGCCGGTGTCGAGGACGGGCCGGACGGGCAGGTCGAACGCCTTGGCGAAGTCGAGGTCGCGCTGGTCGTGGGCCGGCACAGCCATGATCGCGCCCGTGCCGTACTCGGCCAGGACGTAGTCCGCCGCCCACACGGGAAGCTTCTCGCCGCTGAGCGGGTTCACGGCGTAGCGGCCCAGGAACACGCCGGTCTTCTCGCGGTCGGTGTTCTGCCGCTCGATCTCGGACAGGTTCTTCACACGGTCCTGGTACTCGCCCAGGGCCTGTGCCTGTTCGGGCGCGACGAGGTCCCCGGCGAGCTCGGCGTCGGCCGCGACCACGAAGAAGGTCGCCCCGTAGAGCGTGTCGGGGCGGGTCGTGAAGACCGTGACCGTGCGCTCGGGACGGCTGTCCGTGGCCTCGACGGTGAAGTCGACGTGCGCGCCTTCGGAACGGCCGATCCAGTTGCGCTGCATCGCCAGGACGCGCTCGGGCCAGTGGCCCTCGAGCTCAGCCATGTCGTCGAGCAGGCGGTCGGCGTAGTCGGTGATCTTGAAGTACCACTGGTTCAGGGCCTTCTTGGTCACGGGGGTGCCGCAGCGCTCGCAGGCCCCGTTGACGACCTGCTCGTTGGCGAGCACGGTCTGGTCCTTCGGGCACCAGTTCACGGGGTGGTTCTTGCGGTACGCGAGGCCGCGCTCGTAGAACCGCAGGAACAGCCACTGGGTCCAGCGGTAGTACTCGGGGTCTGAGGTGTGGAGGCGGCGGGACCAGTCCAGGCTCAGGCCGTACCGCTTGAACGAGGCCGCCTGGGTGTCGATGTTCGCGTACGTCCACTCGGAGGGGTGCGCGTTGCGCTTGATGGCCGCGTTCTCCGCGGGCAGGCCGAAGGAGTCCCATCCGATCGGGTGCAGGACGTCGTAGCCCTTGAGCCGCCAGTAGCGCGCCACGACGTCGCCCATGGCGAAGGCCTCGGCATGGCCCATGTGGAGGTCCCCGGAGGGGTAGGGGAACATGTCGAGCACGTAGCGGCGCTCACGGCTGCCGTCGTCCTTGGGCGTGAACACGCCCAGCCTGTCCCACACCGCCGGCCACTTGGCCTCCATCGCGGCGAAGCTGTACGTACTCTCCGACTGCTCCGCGACCCGCTCTTCGCTCACCGTGCTTCTCTCCACTTGTCGTCCACTTCCTGCACCGCTCGGCTCCACACACACAAAAGCCCCTCGCACGGAGGGGCGGCCGCTCGCTGTCCCGGATGCCCCGGGGCGCAAGCGGCTAGCGAAGGAGGAGGATGCCACGCATGCGAATATGCTACCCCAGCACCTCCCCCGGGCCCGGCGCGCACGACGGCGACCACTCGCCGTCGTGCGCGGGTGCGGGCCGGCTGGACTACTTCACGTCCTCGTCGACCCAGTCCATCGACTTGGTGACGGCCTTCTTCCAGAGCCGCAGCTGGCGGTCGCGCTCGGCCGGATCCATCTGCGGGCTCCAGCGCTTGTCCTCGCCCCAGTTCGCGGCGCACTCGTCGAGGTCCTTCCAGAATCCCACGGCGAGCCCGGCCGCGTACGCCGCACCGAGCGCGGTCGTCTCGATGACCTTGGGCCGGACGACGTCCACGCCGAGGATGTCGGCCTGGAACTGCATGAGCGCGTCGTTGGCGACCATGCCGCCGTCGACCTTGAGCTCGGACAGCGGCACGCCGGCGTCCGCGTTGACGGCGTCGAGCACCCCACGGGTCTGGAACGCGGTCGCCTCCAGCGCGGCGCGGGCGATGTGGCCCTTGTTGGCGAACCGTGTGAGGCCGACTATGGTGCCGCGGGCGTCGGGGCGCCAGTAGGGCGCGAAGAGGCCCGAGAACGCGGGCACGATGTACACCCCGCCGTTGTCCTCGACGCTCCTGGCGAGGCTCTCGACCTCAGGCGCGGTGCGGATCATCCCCAGGTTGTCGCGCAGCCATTGCACGAGGGAGCCTGTCACGGCGATCGACCCCTCGAGGGCGTAGTGGGGCGCCGCGTCGCCGAGCCTGTAGCCGACCGTGGTGAGGAGGCCGTTCTTCGAATGGACGATCTCCTCGCCGGTGTTGAAGATGAGGAAGCTGCCCGTGCCGTAGGTGCTCTTGGCCTCGCCGGCAGCGAACGCTGCCTGCCCGAACGTCGCGGCCTGCTGGTCGCCCAGGATGCCGGCGATGGGGACTTCGCGCAGCAGCTGGGAGCTGTGGACTGTGCCGTAGACCTCGGAGGAGGACTTGATCTCCGGCATCATCGACGCGGGCACCCCGAAGATGTCGAGGATCTCCTTGTCCCAGGAGAGCTTCTCGAGGTCCATGAACAGGGTGCGGGAGGCGTTCGTGACATCTGTCGCGTGCACCCCGCCGTGCGCGCCGCCCGTGAGGTTCCACAGCACCCAGGCGTCGGTGTTGCCGAAGAGGAGGTCTCCCCTCTCGGCTCGCTCCCGGGCGCCGTCGACGTTGTCGAGGATCCACTTGATCTTGGTGCCTGAGAAGTACGTGGCGAGCGGGAGTCCCACGGTCGCCTTGAAGCGGTCGACGCCGCCCTCGGCCGCGAGCTGGTCGACGATCGCCTGCGTGCGGGTGTCCTGCCAGACGATGGCGTTGTAGACGGGCTTGCCCGTGTGCCTGTCCCAGACGACCGCGGTCTCCCGCTGGTTGGTGATGCCCACGGCAGCGATGTCGTGCCGGGTGAGGTTGGCCTTCGAGAGGGCCTGCCCGATGACCTCGCGTGTGTTGTCCCAGATCTCGGTGGGATCGTGTTCGACCCAGCCGGCCTGGGGGAAGATCTGCTCGTGCTCGAGCTGGCCGGTGGAGACGATCGATCCGGAGTGGTCGAACACGATGGCCCGCGTGCTCGTGGTGCCCTGGTCGATCGAGATGACGTACTGCGGGGTGTCGGTCTGCTCAGACATTCATTGCTCCTTTGGATGAGGGTCTGACGTGGAGGGGTGAAGGTGTTCCGGCTGCCTCAGGAGGCAATCGAGGTGAAGAGGTCGGGCACGGCGCGTGCGAAGAGGCCGGCGAGCGCGCCGCCGAGGAGGGGGCCGACGACGGGGATCCACGCGTACGCCCAGTCGCTGCTCCCCTTGCCGCGGATGGGCAGCACGGCGTGGGCGATGCGCGGGCCGAGGTCGCGGGCGGGGTTGATCGCGTAGCCGGTCGGGCCGCCGAGGGAGGCTCCGATGCCGACCACCAGGAGGGCGACGGCGAGCGGCCCCAGACCCGAGGGGGTGCCTCCAAAGGCGAGGATCACCTCGACCAGCACGAAGGTTCCGATCACCTCGCTGACGAGGTTCCAGCCGCTGCTGCGGACAGCCGGGACGGTGGAGAAGGTTCCGAGCGTGTTGGCGGGGTCGTCCTCATGGTCGAAGTGTGGCTTGTAGGCGAGCCAGCACACAACAGCCCCGAGGAATGCGCCGACCAGCTCCCCGGCGATGTAGGTGAGCGTCGAGGTGACGTCGACGGGGACGCCTGGCGCGTATTCGGACTTGCCGGTGAGCAGGAGGCCGAGGGTGACGGCTGGGTTGAGGTGGGCACCCGAGCGTGCGGCGACGTAGACACCGGCGAACACGGCGATGCCCCAGCCCCACGTGACCATGAGGAAGCCGCCGGCGTTGCCTTTGGTTCCCTTGAGCGCCACGTTGGCGACCACGCCGCAGCCGAGCAGCGTGAGCATGCCGGTGCCCAGGACTTCGGACAGGAAGACCAGTCCCAGAGACATCATTGACTCCTTGAGGTGGTGGTTCGGATGGGGTGTCAGACGAGTCAGACGAGTCAGACGAGTCAGACGAGTCAGACAAGTCAGACAAGTCAGACAAGAAGGTGGGCGACGTGGACCCGGTGCCGCTCCGCGAGCGTGGCGACGGCGCGCTGGGCTTCGCGGCGGGTCTGCTGGTCGTCCCAGCCCAGCGGCCCTGCGAGATGGGCTGCGACCTCCTCGACCAGCTCGCCGGTGACAAGACCGCGGAAGGCCAGGGACGTCCGGCGGATGAGGACGTCCTCGACGTGGGCGACCTGCTCGCGCTCCGCCATCCACAGCAGCTCGCGCGCGCTGAGCTCGCGCGTGCTGTGCAGGGCCTGGTCGGCGCCGGCCCTGAGGAAGTCGACGACCTCCGCGGCGCGGGTTCCGTAGCGGGTCAGCAGGACCTCGGCCCGCGCGCGGTCCAGCCCCCGTGCCGTCTGGGCTGCGAGCCAGCGCTCGACCCCCTCCGGCGTGGACGGGTAGTCCCGGCCGCCACCGATCGGCAGGTCCTCCGTGGTGGTCCTGCGGGCGGTGCCGAGCAGGCCCATTACCTCGTCGGCGAGGTGTGCGGACAAGGCCCGGAAGGTGGTCCACTTCCCGCCCACGAGGCTCAGCGCGGGCTGGGTTCCGCCGGGCAGCTGAGACCGTTCGATGCGGTAGTCCCGCGAGACGAATCCCGGTGCGGTGTCGTCGTGGCGGGGCAGCGGGCGAACGCCGGAGAAGGTGTAGACGATGTCTGACCGGTCCACGGTGAGTGCAGGGAACACGTGGCGGATGAGGTCGAAGAAGTAGTCGATCTCTGCATCCGTGCAGGTCGGGTCGAGGTCGTCGCCGGCGTCGATGTCGGTGGTGCCGACGAGCACCCGGTCGCCCATGGGGTAGATGAGCACGATCCGCCCGTCGCTGTGCTCGAAGAAGATCTCCCGGCCAGCGCAGGCGGCGATCAGTCCGGGGTGGTCCAGGACGATGTGCGAGCCCTTCGTCCCGCCCATGAAGCGCGTCGAGGCGCCGAAGGCGCTGTTGGTGCGGTCGACCCAGGCGCCGGTGGTGTTGACTACCACGTCGGCGGAGAACGGGAACTCCTCACCGGTCAGCTCGTCGCGGAGCAGGACCGCGCCGTCGGACACGCCCACCGCCGAGGTGTAATTGGCGGCCCTCGCGTGCAGGCCGGCGGCGAGGCCGTCGCCGAGGACGTCGAGGGTGAGCCGCTCGGGGTTGTGCACCGAGGCGTCGAAATAGGTCGCGGTGTACTTCACGTCGCCACGCAGGCCGGGAAGCTCGGCAAGGGCCCTCTTGCGCCCCAGGAAACGGTGCCGCGGGACCGCCCGTCCGCCCCGGGAGAAGGCGTCGTAGAGGCTCAGCCCGAGCCTGATCAGGACGGCGCCCCGGGCACGTGGCTTGCCAGAGCGATGCGTGAGGAACCGAAGAGGTGCATTGAGGACCCCGGAGAATGTGCTGAAGACCGGGATGGTGGTCTCCAGCGGCTTGACGTAGTGCGGCGCGATGCGGAGCAGCCGGTTCCGTTCGACCACTGATTCCCGGACCAGGCGGAACTCGCCGTTCTCGAGGTAGCGGATGCCTCCGTGGATCATGTGGGACGACGCTCCTGAGGCGCCGTGGCAGTAGTCCCCGCGCTCGACCAGGGCGACGTCCACGCCCTGCAGCGCGAGGTCCCGGAAGGTCCCGACGCCGTTGATGCCGCCCCCGATGATGAGGACGCTCGCCCGCGGCGAGGCCTTGAGCGAAGCCCTCGCCGACGATGGGGTGCGGAGGTTGGTGGTCTGCTCGTTCATGGTTGCCTTCCGTGGCCGTGGCGTGCTGTGGGGTATGCCACCTATGGTTTGAGGAGGTGCACGAAAAGGTCAACGACTATGCACATACGTGCAGAATGGGCTCAGATGGACCCCACTGATAGCGGCTCCGCCGCCTCCGAGGCAGGCCCGCGCGCACAGAATCCCGTCACCCGCAAGCACAGGGACGCGCTGCTCGCCGCCCGGCTCTACTACCTCCAGGACCTGACCATGGAGGGAATCGCGCGCCAGCTGCGCACCTCGCGGTCCACCGTCTCGCGCCTGCTGGCCTTCGCCCGCGACGAGGGGCTGGTGCAGATCCAGATCCACAGTCCCATCGACTCGGCAGCCGAGCTCGAGACCGCCGTGTCGCGGCGGTTCGGGGTGCAGTCCCACGTGGTCCCCCAGGTCGACCACCTCACGGAGGCCGAGACGCTGGACCGTGTGGCCATGTACGCGGCCAGGACGCTGACGCCGCTGGTCCAGTCCGGCGCCGTGATCGGCATCGCCTGGGGGTCGACGCTCAGCGCCATGAGCCGCCACCTCACGCGGCGGCCCACCCACGGGGCGACGGTCGTCCAGCTCAACGGCGCCGCCAACACCCAGACGATGGGCCTGGGCTACGCGAGCGAGATCATGCGCCGGTTCGCCGACGCCTTCGACGCGGACGTCGAGGAGTTCCCGGTTCCGGCGTTCTTCGACCGGCCCGAGACCAAGGAGTGGATGTGGCGCGAGCGCAGCGTGCGGCGCGTGCTCGACGTCCAGGACCGCATGACGCTGGCCGTCTTCGGCATCGGGTCGGCGAAGGCCGACGTGCCCAGCCACGTGTACTCCGGCGGGTACCTCGACAGGGCCGACCTCGAGTCGCTCGAGGCCGAAGGAGTGGTGGGCGACGTCGCGACGGTGTTCTACCGGGCCGACGGCTCTTCGGAAGGGATCGACCTCAACCTCCGCGGCACAGGGCCAGACCTCGCGGGACTGCGTCGCGTGCCGCGCAGGCTGTGCATCGTCTCGGGCATCGCCAAGTCCGCGGCGCTCCGCGGCGCCCTCAACGCCCGCCTCGCAACGGACCTCATCGTCGACGAACCCACCGCGCGGGACCTGCTTGCCGAGCAGGCCTGACGCCGCCGGCCGGTAGGGTGGTCGCATGACCGCCTCCCCCACGGCGCCCGACTTCCTCTCCGACCAGCTCGCCCTGCGGGAACGCCGCGTGCGGGTGCCTGCCGACGGCGCGGACACGGCCGTGTTCACCTACGAGCCCTCCCCTGCCGACGACGCCGCGCCCACCATCCTCGCCGTCCACGGCTTCCGCGGCACCCACCACGGCCTGCTCCGGGTCGTCGACCAGCTTCCGGGCGTGCGGTTCGTCATGCCGGACCTTCCGGGGTTCGGGGAGTCCGGCGTCCTGCCGACGGGTGAACACTCGGTCGAGGGCTACGGACGGTGGCTCGGGTCGCTCGCCGACGAACTCGTGCTCGGCCCCGACACCGTCCTCCTCGGCCACTCGTTCGGGTCGATCGTGGCAGCGCACTTCGCGGCCGCCCATCCCGGCCGCTTCCGCCGGCTCATCCTGGTCAACCCCATCTCGGCCCCGGCGCTCGAGGGCCCTGCCGCCATCGCGAGCCGGCTTGCCGAGCTCTACTACTGGAGCGCGGCCAAGCTGCCCGAGAGCGCCGGAGCGGCGCTGCTGCGGAGCCCCGCGGTCGTGCGCGTGATGAGCGGGATCATGGCCAAGACGAAGGACCCCGACCTGCGCGCATTCATCCATGCCCAGCATCACGCGCACTTCAGCGAGTTCGCCAACCGGGCCTCGCTGCTCGAGTCGTTCAAGGCATCGATCTCGCACCATGCCGCGGAGACGGCGGACAGGCTGGACCTCCCCGTCCTGCTCATCGCCGGCGAGAAGGACGAGGTGGCCGACCTCGCAGACGTGCGCAGGTTCCACGAGCGCTGCGCGGACTCGCGCCTGACGGTGGTCCCCGGCGTCGGGCATCTCATCCACTACGAGACTCCCGAGCCCGCGGCCGCCGCCATCGAGGAGTTCCTGGCGGAGGGAGGCGCATGAGGGTCCTCATCGACGCCCGCTTCACGCGGACAGACCAGCACGACGGCATCAGCCGCTTCGGCTCGAGCCTGATCGAGGCGGTCGCGCGCAAGGCGGAGGTGGCCGTCCTCATCAACGACGACCGGCAGCTCGCGCTCCTCCCTGACGTGCCCCACGTCAAGGTCACGAGCCCGCTCTCCCCCGCCGAGCTGTTCATCGCCGCGCGTGTCAACGCGCTCGCGCCGGATGTCGTCTTCTGCCCGATGCAGACGATGGGGACCTGGGGGCGGCGGTACCCCTTGATCCTGACGCTGCACGACCTCATCTACTACGAGCACCCCGAACCCCCGGGATTCCTGCCCGGACCGGTGCGCCTCCTGTGGCGGCTCTACCACAAGGCGTACTGGCCGCAGCGGCTCCTGCTCGACCGCGCCGACGTCGTCGCCACCGTGAGCCACACGACGCGCCGGCTCATGTCGGAGAAGCGGCTCACGCGGCGGCCGGTGCGCATCGTCGGCAACGCGCCCCAGGGAGGGCGCACTCCCCGGCGCCCGGAGGACGGCTCGGACAAGACGCTGCTCTACATGGGTTCGTTCATGCCGTACAAGAATGTCGAGACGGTGGTGGCGGGGATGGCGGAGCTGGGCGACTACGAGCTCCATCTCCTCTCGCGCATCTCCCCCGCCCGCCGGGCCGAGCTCGAAGCGGCCGTCCCGCCCGGCGCCAGGGTCGTCTTCCACGGCGGCGTGAGCGAGTCGGAGTACGAGGCGCTGCTGTGCCGCACCACCGCGCTCGTGAGCCTCTCGCGCTCCGAGGGCTACGGCCTGCCCCTCGTGGAGGCCATGAGCCTCGGCACGCCCGTCATCGCGAGCGACATCCCGATCTTCCGCGAGGTGGGCGGCTCTGGAGCGTTCTTCGTCGATCCGGACTCCCCCGCGGAGTTCGCCCGGGCGGTCCGCGCCCTCGAGGCGCCGGGAGCGTGGGAGGCCGCATCAGCCGCAGCGCTCGCCCAGGCGGGTACGTTCAGCTGGGATGCCTCCGCAGACGCCCTGCTCGCAGCCGCCGAGGAGGCCGTCGCAGCGTTCGCCGCGCGCAGGCGGGGCTGAGGCGGCGCGCACGCGCTGACGGACGACGGCGCAGCCCCGCCTGACGCCTGCACCTCACCGCATCCGCGTCAGAGCACGTCGGGCGAGTCGACCCGCACCTGCACAGGGCCGGTCTCGCGGCGGGCGGCGAGCGATGTCCGCACGTGCCGGAGTCCGCGGGTGAGGGCCGCCCCGGACGAGATGGGGAAGAAGACCAGTGCCCTGACGGTGGCTGCCTGCTCGTGGGGTCCGGGCCCCTCGGGTTCCCTCTCGACAGGTCCGGCCACCCGGACCCCCGGGATGTCGAGAAGAGGCCGTGCCGCGGCGAGGAATGCCTCCACGTCGGGGGCCGCCCCGGTGAGCGCAGCGACGCGGACCGCCGGCGGCAGCCCGAGCTCGCGCCGGAGGTCGAGCTCGCGCGCGGCGAAGCCCGCAGGGTCCCACCGGACCAGCGCCGCGACCGCCTCGCTCTCGCCCGCGGTGATGACCACGCGCCCGCCGTCGCCCGCTGCCCGGACCAGGGCCGCGGCATTGAGCCACCGGCGCAGGGCCTCCTCGGGCGCGCGCAGGCTCTCACGTCTCAGCAGCGTGTCGCCGTCGAGGAGGACCGCTGCCGCGTAGCCGGACGGCGCGACAGGCTCGGCGCCCACGGTGGCGACGACGAGGGCGGGTGCATCCGGCACCTCGGCCTTGACAGCGTCCCCGGACGAGGTCACCACGACGGCCCCGGGGAAGGCCCGCCCGAGCTCCTCGGCGGTCCGGAGGGCGCCCACAGCGGTGCGCCGCAGCCCGTGTCCGCCGCACACCCGGCACGTGAAGTCCCGCTCGGGCGTCGCGCACCAGCGGCACTCGACGGTCCGCTCGCGCCCGGCCGCTCGCTCGGCCAGAGGGCCGGCGCAGTGCCGGCAGCGCGCGGGTTCCCGGCAGCGCGTGCAGGCGAGCGACGGCGCGTAGCCGGCCCGAGCGACCTGGACGAGCACGGGGCCGTCTGCGAGGGCATCGCGGGCGAGCTGCCACGCAGCGTGCGGGAGCCGGGCTATCCGGGCGAGCGGGTCCCGCGCCGATTCGACGCTGTCGGCGGTGCTCGTCACGCGCGGCAGAGAGCGGCGCAGGACAGACCGCTCCGCGGCGATGCGCTGGAGCCATCCCGTGGCCGCGAGCCGCTCGGACTCGGCGCTGACCGTGTGGCCTGCGATCAGCACCGCGCAGCCGGTCTGCTCGGCGCGCAGCAGCAGGACCTCGCGGGTGTGGAAGTACGGCGCGCGGGGTTCGGCGTGGAGGTCGTCCCCGTCGTCCCAGCACACCACCAGCCCCAGACTGGGCACGGGTGCGAAGGCAGCGCCGCGCGTTCCGACGGCGACATGCGCGCGTCCGGCGAGCAGCTCGAGGAAGCCCCGGGACCGTGTGCTCGGGCCGTCCTCGGCAGCGAGGCGGACGACGCGCTCGCCGGGCAGCGCAGCCTCGAGGGCGGCGTGGGCTCGCGCGAGGTCCCTGCGGTCGGGCACGACGACGAGCGCGCCCCGCCCGGACGACCTCGCCGCGGCGACCGCTCCGGCCACGAGCTGGGGCCACGCCGCGGGACCGTACCCATGCACGGCCGAGAGGACCGCCCGTGGGCTCCCCCCGGCGGCGAGGTGCCGCAGGAAGGCCGCGCCGTGGCGGAGCTCGGTCCAGCCGGCGGCCGCCGACGCGTCGGGCACATGATGGGGCGGGTCCGCTGGCCGCGTGACCGCACGAGGCTCCCCAGCGGCGTCGTGCGTCTCCTGCCCCTCTCCCGCGGCGAGGTCGAGGGCGAACTGGGCCTCGACCTTCGCCGCCCGCGGGGGCACGGCGAAGCGTAGGACATCCCCGAGGGCGCCGGCCCAGCGCTCTGCGACGGCGGACGCGAGCTCGGCCACCTCGGGAGTGAGCACGGGCAGCGGCGAGAGGACCGCGGCGATCGGCGCGAGGCGGACACCGGCGTCGGAGGTCTCACGGCGCTCGAGGATGAACCCGACATGCTCCTGCCCAGCAACGCGGACCTTCACGCGCACGCCGGGACGGGCCGCGTCATGGAGCTCCTCGGTGACGAGGTAGTCGAACGGGCGGTCCAGCTGCGGCAGCGGCGACTCGACGCTCACCCGCGCGACGGGAAGCTCGGGGGCCGGTCGCGGAGCGGAAGGAGGCGGGACGGCGGGGAAGCCGCTCAGGAGCGAGGGCTGGACGGGTTCGCGCTCGGGCACCGCTCGTCGCCCGGTGCTCACTCGCCGAAGAAGTCCCTGAGGTCCTGCACGCGGTCGAGGCGCTCCCACGTGAAGTCCGGCTCCTCGCGGCCGAAGTGGCCGTGGGCGGCGGTCTTGGCGTAGATCGGGCGCTTGAGGTCGAGCGCCTCGATGATGGCCCTCGGGCGCAGGTCGAAGACCTCGTTGATGGCGGCGCTGATGCGCAGCGGGTCGACGCTCTCGGTGCCGAAGGTCTCGACATAGATTCCGACCGGGCGTGCCTGGCCGATCGCGTAGGCGACCTGGACCTCGGCGCGGCGAGCGAGTCCGGCCGCAACGACGTTCTTGGCGACCCACCGCATCGCGTACGCGGCCGACCGGTCCACCTTCGAGGGGTCCTTGCCTGAGAAGGCGCCGCCGCCATGACGGGCGAATCCGCCGTAGGTATCCACGATGATCTTGCGTCCCGTGAGGCCCGCGTCCCCGACGGGGCCGCCGATGATGAACGCACCGGCCGGGTTGAGGATGCTCCGCGTGTGCGCCGACTCGAGGTCGCTCATGGCGAGCACCGGCTTGATGACGTGGTCGGCGAGGTCCGCGCGCAGGGTGGACAGCTCGGTGCCCTCGGCGTGCTGGCTGGAGATGACGACCGTCTCGACGCTCACCGGCCGGTCGCCGTCGTACCCGACCGTGACCTGGGTCTTGCCGTCCGGGCGGAGGTAGGCGAGCTCGCCGCTCTTGCGGACCTCCGTGAGACGCTCGGAGAGCCGGTGGGCGAGCCAGATGGGGGTCGGCATGTACGTCTCGGTCTCGTCCGAGGCGTAGCCGAACATGATGCCCTGGTCGCCGGCGCCCTGGAGGTCGTACTCGTCCTCGTCCGTGCCCTCGCGGGCCTCCAGCGAGGTGAAGACTCCCTCGAAGATGTCGGAGGACTGCTGGCCGATGGAGACGGAGACGCCGCAGCGCGCGCCGTCGAACCCGTTGGCCGAGGAATCGTAGCCGATGCCGAGGATCGTGTTCCGCACGATCTGCGGGATCTCCACGTACGCATCTGTTGTGACCTCGCCCGCCACGTGCACGAGGCCCGTCGTCGCCATCGTCTCGACCGCGACCTTCGACTCCGGATCCGCCGCCAGGAGGGCGTCGAGGATCGCGTCGCTGATCTGGTCGCAGATCTTGTCGGGGTGCCCCTCCGTCACGGATTCAGAGGTGAAGAGGCGCAGGGCGGTGCTGTCAGACGAGTGTCCGACGGCGGCTTCGGGTGCGTGAGTCACTGGTCCACTCTACTGGGTGTCTGCTGGGCCTCGAGTTCGCGCGTCACGCGCCGTATGACGGCAGCGGCGACCTCGTCCTTCGACCCTTCCGCGTGCTCGGGCTCGCTTCCGTCGCGCGCGAGGATGGTCACGGAGTTCTCGTCGCGCCCGAACACCCGGTCCGTTCCGACCTCGTTCAGGACGAGCAGCTCGCAGCCCTTGCGCTCGAGCTTGTCGCGCGCATAGTCGAGCACGCTCGCACCGGCGTCGCCGGTCTCGGCGGCGAAGCCGACGATGAGCTGCGGGCGCCCGGCGGCGTTGCGGCGCTGGACGAGCTCGGCGAGGATGTCGGGGTTCCGCACGAGGGTGATGACGGGGTCGGCGGTATCGTCGCGCTTCTTGATCTTGCTCGCGTGCTGCTCGGCGGGACGGAAGTCGGCCACGGCGGCGGCCATCACGATCACGTCCGCGTCCGGGGCGCGCTCCACCATGGCGTCCCGCAGCTCGAGCGCGGAGTCCACGCGCACGAGGTCGGCTCCCTCCGGGGGCGCGACGTCCAGGTGGGCCGCGACGAACGTCACCTCCGCTCCCGCGGCGAGAGCCGCCCTGGCGAGGGCGGCGCCCTGCTTCCCGGACGAGCGGTTGCCGAGGAACCGCACCGGGTCGATCGGCTCGCGGGTCCCGCCGGCCGAGACCAGGATGCGGCGGCCGGCGAGCGGCCCGCTCCGGAGGGCGGCGCCGTCGTCCGCCTGGGCCGCGGGGAGGACGAGGCCCATCGCGGCGGCGAAGATTTCCTCGGGCTCGGGGAGCCGGCCGGGGCCGCTGTCGGGTCCGGTGAGCCGGCCGACGGCGGGGTCGAGGACGGTGACGCCGCGCTCGCGCAGGAGCGCCACGTTGGCCTGCGTGGCAGGGTGGCGCCACATCTCGGTGTGCATCGCGGGAGCGAGCAGGACGGGGCACCGGGCCATGAGGAGGGTGTTGGTCAGGAGGTCGTCGGCGTGGCCGCCCGCCGCGCGGGCCAGCAGGTCTGCCGTGGCAGGCACGACGACGACGAGCTCGGCCTCGTGGCCGAGGCGGACGTGGTTGACGGTCTCAACGGCCTCGAAGACGCCGGTGCGCACCGGCTTCCCGGAGAGCGCCTCCCAGGTGGCCTTCCCGACGAACGCCAGGGCGGCCTCGGTCGGCACCGCGGTGACGTCATGCCCCGCCTCGGTGAAGAGGCGCAGGAGCAGGGCCGCCTTGTAGGCCGCGATCCCGCCTCCGATGCCCAGGACGATGCGCACTCCGCGCCCCCTCTCCCCTACTGGTCCTCGGACTCCACGGGCTGCTCGATGGGGTTCGCGACGAGGAGGCCGTCGTTGATCTCGCGGAGGGCGATCGAGAGCGGCTTCTCGTTGAGCTTGGTGTCCACGAGCGGGCCGACGTACTCGAAGAGGCCCTCGTGCAGCTGGGCGTAGTAGGCGTTGATCTGGCGTGCGCGCTTCGCACCGAAGATCACGAGGCCGTACTTCGAGTCGGACTTGGTCAGGAGGTCGTCGATCGGGGGGTTGATGATGCCTTCGGGGTTCGAGGACATGATGGCTCCAATGCTCGTTGCGGGAGGGTGTGCTGGCGCTAGCGCGTCGTCTGTCGCGCGTGCGGGGTCAGTCCCATGAGGGACACAAGCTCGTCGGCCGCGCGCTTCACGTCGTCGTTGACGACCGTGACGTCGAATTCCGACTCGGCAGCGAGCTCTATTTTAGCCGTTTCGAGGCGACGCTGCTGCTCCTCCGGGCTCTCGGTGCCGCGGCCGACCAGCCGGCGCACCATTTCGTCCCAGCTCGGAGGGGCGAGGAACACGAATCGGGCGTCCGGCATCGCGGCCTTCACCTGGCGGGCGCCCTGGAGGTCGATCTCGAGGAGGACGTGCTTCCCGGCCGCAATGGCCTCCTCGACGGTCCGGCGCAGGGTGCCGTAGCGGTTCCTGCCGTGGACCACCGCCCACTCGAGGAATGCGCCCTCCTCCACGAGCCTGTCGAACTCCTCGGGCGCGACGAAGAAGTAGTGGACGCCGTCCTGCTCCCCCTCGCGCGCAGGGCGCGTGGTGGCTGAGACAGACAGCCACACTTCGGGATACGTGTCGCGGATGTACGTCGACACGGTGCCCTTGCCGACCGCCGTCGGACCGGCCAGTACTGTGAGCCCGATGTCCTTGCCACCCGGCGTGCCGGCGGCTGGGGCGTGTGCCTGGTCCACTCTGTCCTCTCGATCGTGCTGCGGCGCCTGCGGGCTCCGCACGTCAGTTCGCTCCCAGAAAATCTACCAGCGCCCGGCGCTGGTGCGCCCCGAGCCCCCGGAGCCGCCGGCTCGGCGCGATGCCCAGCCCCTCGAGGATGGCGAGCGCGCGCACGGGGCCGACGCCGTGGAGCGACTCGAGCATGTCCGTCACCTTGAGCCGTGCGAGGGCCTCGTCGGTCTGGGCGCGCTCGAGCACCTCTCCCACCGTCGCCTCGCCCGACCGCAGCAGCGCCTTGGCCTCCGCCCGCGCGACCCGCGCCGCCACCGCCTTCTCGAGGGCGTCGCGCCGCTGGGCGGGGCTGAGCGGAATCAGGGCCACGGGCTCACCCTACGCTCAGCCGGCGAGCTCTGCGAGGGTGCGCTCCGCCCGCTCGCGCACCCCGGCGGCGGTGGGGCCGCCGGTGAGGATGTCCCTGCTCGAGGTCCCGAGCACCTGCCCGTAGGCCGCCCCGAAGGTCGTGCGCAGGTCCGCCGGGGTCGCGCCCTGCGCGCCGAGGCCGGGGGCGAGGATGGGGCCCGCCATCGCCGCGAGGTCGAGCCCCAGCGCGTCGACGGCACCTCCCACGGTCGCCCCGACAACGAGCCCGACCGAGCCGTGGCCCTCGGGCGAGCCCGCATAGCGCCGGTTCTCGGCAGCGGCGGCATCGACGATGCGGCGCGCCACCGAGGCGTCCCCGCCGACGTGCTGCACGGAGGCGCCCTCGGGGTTGGAGGTCAGGGCCAGCACGAAGACGCCGCGGCCGGTCTCAGCCGCGAGGTCGAGGGCCGGTCGGAGGGACTCGAAGCCGAGATAGGGGCTCAGCGTCACGGAGTCTGCCGCCAGGGGGGAGCCGTCGCGCAGCCAGGCGTCCGCGTAGGCAGCCATCGTCGAGCCGATGTCCCCGCGCTTCGCGTCGGCGATCGTGAGCATGCCCGCGTCTCGGGCGGCGGCCAGAAGCTCCTCGAGCACCGCCAGACCGGCCGAGCCGTGGCGCTCGTAGAGCGCGACCTGCGGCTTGAGCGCGGCGGCCACGTCGGCCACCGCCTCGAGCACGGTGAGGGAGAAGCGCCGCAGCCCGTCGGCGTCGTCCGCGAGCCCCCACGCTGCCAGGAGCGACGGGTGCGGGTCGACGCCGACGCACAGGGGGCCGCGCGCGGCCGTGGCCGCCGCGAGGCGCTCGCCGAACGGCGCGCGCCCCGCGGCAGTCGCTCCGGCCGGAGCCTCAGACACCAGCGGACTCCGGCACGTCGTGCGGCTCCCCGCGGAGGGCGGCCGCGTGCTCCTGGAGACTCGTGACGCTCCACTCGAAGCTGCGCATCGCCTCGATCGCGAGCACCGCGAAGTTGAACTCCGCGACGGTCGTGATGCACGGCTTGCCGTTCGAGGTGGCGGCGGCGCGGATCTCGTAGCCGTCGCCGCGCGCGGCCCCGCCGGACGGCGTGTTGATCACCATGTCGATCTTGCCGTCGTTGATGAGGTCCACGATCGTGCCCTCGCTGTTGGCCTCTGCGCTCGCCGAAGCCGAGCCGTCGGTGACCTTGCGGACCACGGACGCCTGGATGCCGTTGCGGTTCAGGACCGCGGCGGTACCGGAGGTCGAGACGATCTCGAAGCCGAGGTCGGCGAGCTTCTTGACGCCCAAGATCACCGAGCGCTTGTCCCGGTTGGCCACGGACACGAAGACCCGCCCGGAGGTCGGCAGGGAGCTGTTCGCCGCGGCCTGGCTCTTGGCGAAGGCCGTGTCGAAGTGCTTGTCGATGCCCATGACCTCGCCGGTCGAGCGCATCTCTGGGCCGAGGAGGCTGTCCACCACGGTGCCCTCGGGAGTGCGGAAGCGGCTGAACGGCAGGACCGCCTCCTTGACCGCCACCGGGGCATTGGCGGGCAGCACCGCGCCATCGCCGGTCTCCGGCAGCATGTGGTACGCGCTCCGCAGCTGCTTGATCGTGACGCCAGTGCCGATGAGCGCCGCGGCCTTGGCGAGCTGCACCCCAGTGGCCTTGGATACGAAGGGCACCGTGCGGGACGCGCGGGGGTTCGCCTCGAGGACGTACAGGACGTCGGAGGCGATGGCGAACTGGATGTTGATGAGCCCGCGGACCCCGACGCCGCGCGCGATCGCTTCGGTCGCGGCGCGCACCCGCTCGGCCACGTCGGTTCCGAGCGTGACCGGCGGCAGCACGCAGGCCGAGTCGCCCGAGTGGATGCCGGCCTCCTCGATGTGCTCCATGATGCCGCCGACGTAGAGGTCGGTGCCGTCGTAGAGGGCATCGACGTCGATCTCGACCGCGTCCTCGAGGAAGCGGTCGATCAGCACCGGGTGGTCCGGAGTGATCTCGGTGGCGTTGGCGATGTAGCGGGCCAGGTTCGGCTCGTCGTACACGATCTCCATCCCGCGGCCGCCCAGGACGTAGGACGGACGGACGAGCACGGGGTACCCGATCTCGTCGGCGATCCGCTTGGCCTCCTCGAAGGAGACGGCGGTGCCGTTCTTGGGAGCGATCAGGCCGGCGTCGTCGAGCACCTTCGCGAAGGCTCCGCGGTGCTCGGCGAGGTCGATCGCCTCCGGCGACGTGCCGAGGATCGGCACGCCGGCGTCGGCCAGCTGCTGTGCGAGCTTGAGCGGGGTCTGGCCGCCGAGCTGGACGAACACGCCCAGCACCCCGCCCGTACGCTCCTCGGCCGCGATGACCTCGAGCACGTCCTCGAGCGTGAGCGGCTCGAAGTACAGGCGCGTGGAGATGTCGTAGTCCGTCGAGACGGTCTCCGGGTTGCAGTTGACCATGACGGTCTCGTAGCCGGCCCTGCGCAGTGCCATGGTGGCGTGGACGCACGAGTAGTCGAACTCGATGCCCTGCCCGATGCGGTTGGGGCCCGAGCCGAGGATGACGATCGAGGGCTTCTTGTGCAGCTCGACCTCGTCCTCCTCGTCGTAGGACGAGTAGTGGTAGGGCGTGTAGGCAGCGAACTCGGCGGCGCAGGTGTCCACCGTCTTGTAGACCGGGCGGACGCCGAGCGCCTGGCGGACGCCGCGGACAACGGCCTCGGCCGAGTGCGTGAGGGCCGCGATCTGCTCGTCAGAGAAGCCGTGGCGCTTGGCGAGCCGCAGCACGTCCTCGGTCAGCGCCGGGGCGGCCTTGATCTCGGCAGCGACCTCGTTGAGCAGCTGCAGCTGGTCGAGGAACCACGGGTCGATGCCCGTCGCCTCGTGCAGTTCCTCGACGCTCGCACCGCCGAGCAGCGCGCGCTGGACTTGGGCGAGGCGCTGGGTGGTGGGGCGCTTGGCCTTCTCCACGAGCTCCGCGACCTCGTACTCGGGCACGGAGGAGAAGTCGAGCTGCGCGCCCTTCTGCTCGAGGGAGCGCAGCGCCTTCTGGAGCGCCTCGGTGAAGTTGCGCCCGAGGGCCATCGCCTCGCCGACGCTCTTCATCGTCGTCGTCAGCGTCGGGTCCGCGGCAGGGAACTTCTCGAACGCGAAGCGAGGGACCTTCACGACGACGTAGTCCAGCGTCGGCTCGAAGCTCGCCGGCGTCTTCTGGGTGATGTCGTTCGGGATCTCGTCGAGCGTATAGCCGAGCGAGAGCTTCGTGGCGATCTTCGCGATCGCGAAGCCCGTGGCCTTCGACGCGAGCGCCGAGGAGCGGGAGACGCGCGGGTTCATCTCGATCACGACGACGCGCCCCGTCTTGGGGTCGACGGCGAACTGGATGTTGCATCCGCCGGTATCGACGCCGACCTCCCGGATGACGGCGATCGCCACGTCACGCAGCTTCTGGTACTCGCGGTCGGTCAGCGTCAGGGCCGGGGCGACGGTGATGGAGTCGCCGGTGTGCACGCCGACCGGGTCGAAGTTCTCGATCGAGCACACGACCACGACGTTGTCGTTCTTGTCCCGCATCATCTCGAGCTCGTACTCCTTCCAGCCGAGGATGCTCTCCTCGAGGAGCACCTCGGTGGTCGGGCTGTACTGCAGGCCTTGGCCGACGATCCGGCGCAGGTCCTCCTCGTTGTAGGCGAGCCCCGACCCGAGGCCGCCCATCGTGAAGGACGGGCGGACCACCATGGGGTAGCCCAGGTCCTCGGCCGCGGCGAAGGCCTCGTCCATCGTGTGCACGATGTGGCTCTTGGCGCTCTCGGCGCCGCAGCGCTCCACGACGCCCTTGAACTTCTCGCGGTCCTCGCCCAGCTCGATTGCGGCGATGTTCGCGCCGATGAGCTCGACGTCGTACTTCGCGAGCACGCCGTTCTTGTCGAGCGCGATAGCGGTGTTGAGCGCGGTCTGACCACCCAGGGTCGGCAGGACGGCGTCGGGGCGCTCCTTGGCGATGATCTTCTCGACGACCTCCGGGGTGATCGGCTCGACGTAGGTCGCGTCGGCGAACTCGGGGTCCGTCATGATCGTCGCCGGGTTGGAGTTCACGAGGATGACCCGGAGGCCCTCCTCCTTGAGCACGCGCAGGGCCTGGGTGCCGGAGTAGTCGAACTCCGCGGCCTGGCCGATGACGATCGGGCCTGAACCGATGACCAGGACGCTCTTGAGATCCGTACGCTTCGGCATTACTTGGCTTCCTCGGTCTCGGGGGTGGCGGTGGACTTCTTGTTCGACGCCATCAGGTCGATGAAGCGGTCGAACAGGTATGCGGCGTCGTGCGGGCCGGCCGCGGCCTCGGGGTGGTACTGGACCGAGAACGCGGGGATGTCGAGGCACGCGAGGCCCTCGACCACCTGGTCGTTGAGGCTGATGTGGGAGACCTCGACGCGGCCGAAGCGCTCCTCCGGGGCGACCCTCGCGCCGTCGAGCGGCGCGTCCACCGCGAAGCCGTGGTTCTGGCTCGTGATCTCGACCTTGCCGGTCCGGCGGTCCATGACGGGCTGGTTGATTCCACGGTGGCCGTAGCGCAGCTTGTACGTTCCGAAGCCGAGCGCGCGGCCGAGGATCTGGTTGCCGAAGCAGATGCCGAAGTAGGGCATCTTCTCGTCCAGGACCGACCTGAGCAGTCCCACCTGGGCATCTGCCGTGGCGGGGTCGCCGGGGCCGTTCGACATGAAGACGCCGTCGGGGTTGATGGCGCGCAGGTCCTCGATGGTGGCGGTGGCGGGGAGGACGTGGACCCGGACGCCCCGCTCGGCGAAGCGGTGCGGCGTCATGGACTTGATGCCGAGGTCGATCGCGGCGATCGTGAAGCGCGGGTCCCCGTCCCAGCCGTGGTCGGCGGGCTCGACCACGTAGGCTTCGTCGATGCTGACCTCCTCGGCGAGGCGCGAGCCCTCCATGGGCGCGCTTCCGAGGACGTCGTCGAGGAGCTCGCGGTCGGAGCGCTGGGCGGCCTCGCCGGAGAAGATGCCGGCGCGCATCGTCTTGTGCTCGCGCAGGTGGCGCGTGATGGCGCGCGTGTCGACGCCCTGGATGCCGACGATGCCCTGGTCCTCGAGCTCCTCGTCCAGGCTGCGCTCGCTGCGCCAGTTCGAGGGTCGACGCGCGGGGTCACGCACGACGTACCCGGCGACCCAGATGCGGCGGGACTCCGCGTCCTCGCCGTTCACTCCGGTGTTCCCGATGTGCGGGGCCGTCTGCACGACGATCTGCCGCGCGTAGGACGGGTCGGTGATGGTCTCCTGGTAGCCGGTCATTCCGGTTGCGAAGACCGCCTCGCCGAGCGAGGTGCCCACCGCCCCGTAGCTGTGCCCGCGGAACATCTTCCCGTCCTCGAGCACCAGGACGGCTGGCTGCCGCTGCTTCGCCTTTTCAGTCACGATTCACTCTTTCCCTGACCCGCGCCGTCACCCGGCGCGGAACCCATCAAATCCTCGATTGCTGCCACAAGGGCATTCTTCTCTTCGGCGTACCGGGGCCGGAAGCCCGTGTCCACCGGGTGCCCACCGAGCTGCCAGCCCACGACGACGAGCCCGTCCTTCTCGACGAACTTCCCCGCCATCCCGGACTCGAGCCGGACATCCCGCAGGTCCCCGGCCGGGACGAAAAGGGGCCCGGCCCCGGACCGGTCGAAGACCAGTCCGGCATCCGCCACCACCGCGTCGGCGGTGGTCCGCACGCCGAGGCCGTGCACCGCGATCCGGTCGAGCCAGTCCCCGGCGCTCGTCGTCACGACGTACTGGCCGGGGCAGCGGAGCCTCTCCGCGCCCGTGTCCTCCGGGACCGGCGCGGGGGCAGGCACGCCACTCTGGCGTCGGAGACGTCCGCGCCAGCCGACCCACACGAGCGCGACCAGCACGACGGCGATGCCCAGCATGAGCAGGCCCGGGCCGAGCCGCTCCATCAGCGGGCCTCGGCCGCGTGGTCCCCCACGAGCGCGGGGTGCGGCGTGTTGAGGGCGCCGTCGAGCACCGTCGCGTGGCCGCGGAAGAACGTGGCCACCACGCGGCCGGGGAGCTCGCGGCCTGCGAAGGGCGAGTTGCGGCCCTTGGTCGCCTGCACGGCGGGGTCCACGGTCCAGCGCGCGGCCGGGTCCACGAGCGTCACGTTCGCGGGCTCGCCCTCGGCGAGCGGCCGGCCCTGGTCCGCGAGCCCGCCGATCCGTGCCGGCACCTCGGACATCGCGCGGGCGACGCCGCGCCAGTCCAGGAGGCCCGTCTCCACCATGGAGTGCTGGACGACGGACAGGGCCGTCTCGAGCCCCGTCATGCCCATCGCGGCTTGGGCCCACTCGCACTCCTTGTGCTCGCTCGGGTGCGGCGCGTGGTCGGTGCCTACGACGTCGATCGTGCCGTCGGCGAGGGCCTGCCGGAGGGCCTCGACGTCGCTGGGCGTGCGCAGCGGCGGGTTGACCTTGTACACCGGGTCGTACGTGCGGACGAGCTCGTCCGTGAGCCAGAGGTGGTGAGGGGTCACCTCCGCTGTGACGTCGATGCCGCGGGCCTTGGCCCAACGGATGATCTCGACCGAGCCGGCGGTGGAGACGTGGCAGACGTGCAGCCGCGACCCGACGTGCTGCGCGAGCAGGACGTCGCGGGCGATGATGCTCTCCTCCGCCACCGCGGGCCAGCCGGGCAGGCCGAGGACCGCGGACACGGCGCCCTCGTTCATCTGGGCGCCCGCGGTAAGGCGCGGCTCCTGCGCGTGCTGGGCCACGACGCCGTCGAACGCCTTGACGTACTCGAGGGCGCGGCGCATGAGGACGGGGTCGTGCACGCACATGCCGTCGTCCGAGAACATCCGCACGTGCGCTGCGGACTCGGCCATCGCGCCGAGCTCGGCGAGCTGCTCGCCGGCGAGTCCCACGGTCACGGCGCCGACCGGCCGGACGTCGACCCAGCCTGCGCGCCGGCCGAGCGTCGCGACCTGTTCGACGACGCCCGCGGTGTCCGCGACCGGGTTGGAGTTGGCCATCGCGTGCACGGCGGTGTAGCCGCCGAGAGCGGCCGCGCGGGACCCGGTCTCGACGGTCTCCGCGTCCTCGCGGCCGGGCTCGCGGAGGTGGGTGTGGACGTCGACGAGGCCCGGGAGCGCGACGAGGCCGTCGGCGTCGACCACGGTGGCGCCCTCGGCGTCGAGGCCCGAGCCGACGCGGGCGATCCGGCCGTCGGCGATGAGCAGGTCGACCCGCTGCTCGCCGTAGAGCGAGGCGCCGCGGACGAGGTACGTCTCTGAAGCGGTCATGAGGCAGTCTCCTTGGCGAGGTGTGCGGGCAGGGCCTGTCGTTCAGGCTGGGGCGGACCGTCCAGGCCCCCGGACATGAGCAGGTAGAGCACTGCCATGCGCACCGACACGCCGTTGGCCACCTGTGCCAGGACCTTTGACCGCTTTGAGTCGGCGGCCGTCGAGGAGATCTCCAGGCCGCGCACCATCGGGCCGGGGTGGAGGATGATCGTGTCCTTGAGCCCGAGCTCGTCCAGACGGGCGAAGCGCTCGTCCCCGAGCCCCCAGCGCCGCGAGTACTCACCGGTGGACGGGAAGTACGAGGCGTTCATGCGCTCCGCCTGGACGCGCAGCATCATGACCGCGTCGGGGCGCGAGGCGAGGGCGGTGTCGAGGTCATAGGAGACCGCGCACGGCCACTGCTCGATGCCCACCGGCAGGAGCGTGGGGGGTGCCACGAGAGTCACGGAGGCGCCCAGCGCGGTCAGGAGCCACACGTTCGAGCGCGCGACGCGCGAGTGGAGGATGTCGCCGACAATGATGACCTTCGCCCCGGAGAGCGCAGTCCCGGTCGACGCGGTTCCCGCGAGCCGGGCCCAGTGGCGGCGGAGCGTGAACGCGTCCAAGAGTGCCTGGGTCGGGTGCTCGTGCGTCCCGTCGCCCGCGTTGACCACGGCGGCGCTGATCCAGTCCGTCGTCGCCAGGCGGTGCGCGGCGCCCGAGGCGCTGTGGCGGATCACGACGGCGTCTGCGCCGATCGCCTCGAGCGTCTGGGCGGTGTCCTTGAGCGACTCCCCCTTGGAGACGGACGAGCCGCGTGCAGCGAAGTTGATCACGTCCGCCGAGAGCCGCTTGGCCGCGGCTTCGAAGGAGATCCGCGTGCGGGTCGAGTCCTCGAAGAAGAGGTTGACCACGGTGCGGCCGCGCAGCGCGGGGAGCTTCTTGACCTCGCGGTCGTTGACGGCGCTCATCTCCTCGGCGGTGTCGAGAATGCGGATGGCGTCGTGGGCGGAGAGGTCCTTGGTGCTCAGGAGGTGCCTCACCGGGCCACTCCCTCGCTGGCCGGGGCCTCGATCGAGACCAGGTCCTCGTCGTAGCCGCCCGCCGCGTCCACCTCGGTCAGGCGGACGCGGACCTTCTCGGCGCGCGACGTCGGAAGGTTCTTGCCCACGTGGTCGGCCCTGATCGGGAGCTCGCGGTGGCCGCGGTCCACGAGGACGGCGAGGCGCACCGAGCGGGGGCGCCCGAGGTCGGTGAGGGCGTCGAGTGCGGCCCTGATGGTGCGGCCCGAGTACAGGACATCATCGACGAGCACGACGACGCGGTCGTCGATGCCGCTCGCGGGGAGGATGGTCCGGGCGGGCGAACGCGTAGGCTGGCGTGCGAGGTCGTCCCGGAACATCGTGATGTCGAGCTGGCCCACGATCGCGGCCGCGTCGACGCTCGGGTCGGCGGTTGCGAGCTTGGCCGCAAGCCGGACGGCGAGGGGGTAGCCCCGCCGCGGGATGCCGAGGAGGACGAGCCCTTCAGGGCCCTTGTTGGCTTCGAGGATCTCGTGCGCGATGCGCGTGAGCGCGCGGTCGATGTCGCCCGCGCTCAGGACGATGCGCTCCGCCCCTGAGGAAAGGTCCTCGCCGCCGGATTTCTCTGCCTGGGATGATGCCACAGCAGACCCCTTTCCCCGCCTCGCAGGACGGAATTAAAAGGACAACGGTCGATCCACGCTACCACAGCGCCGAGGGCCCTCAAGGCCCCTGTGGCTCCCGTCACCGGCACCCGGCGCAGGCCGGCTGCAGGGTCCTCACGCTGCCCCCGGGAGAGCGCGCCGGCGCTAGCCTTGAGCCATGACCAGGTACGACGCCGGCTGGCCGCCTGCCTTTCCCAGTCAGGCTCCCCAGCCGCCGCCCGCCCGCAGGGGCGCCGGGCTCCTCGCCCTCTTCGTCGCGGGCGGGGTGCTCGTGGTCGCGAGCCTCCTGCTCGTCGTCCCCTTCCTGCTGCGCTCGACCGGCAGCGCCGGCTTCGCGATCGGGTTCGTCCTCTCTCTGTTCCCGCTCGCCGTCGTGCTCCTGGCGGTGTATGCCGTGGACCGATGGGAGCCGGAGCCGAAGCGCCTGCTCGCCTTCGCCCTGGCGTGGGGCGGGGCGGTCGCCGTGGCAGCGACGACGCTCGTCCAGCCCCTCTTCATGGCAGCGTTCGCCCCGCGGGGGGCCACCGAAGCCCGCACCATGGAGTTCCTCGCCACCGTCCAGGCCCCCATCGTCGAGGAGACGGCCAAGGGCGTCGGACTGCTCATCCTCATGCTCGTGGCGCGCAGGCATGTGGGCGGTCCGGTGGACGGGATCGTCTACGGCATGACGGTGGGCGCGGGGTTCGCCTTCACCGAGAACGTCCTGTACTTCGGGCGCCTCTATGACGACAGCTCGGGCTCCCCAGCGTCGCTCGCAGTCATCTTCACCCTCCGCGGGATCCTGTCCCCCTTCGCCCACGCGATGTTCACCGGTGCCATCGGCCTCGCGATGGGATTCGCCGCGCGGCGGTCCGGCCCCGTCGGGATTGCGGTCGCGTTCGTCGTGGGCCTCGTCCCCGCCATGCTCCTGCACAACGTGTGGAACGGCGCGGGCGAGGACTTCTTCATGCTCTACGCCCTCGTGCAGGTCCCGCTCTTCGCCGCATCGGTGGCGGGCGTCTACGTCCTCAGGCGCGCCGAGGCGCGGATCACGCACGCCCGCCTGGTCGAGTACGCCCAGGCCGGCTGGTTCACGCCGCTCGAAGTCGAGATGCTCGCGACCCCCCGCGGCCGCTCCGCCGGCCTCCGCTGGGCCACGTCGGCAGGACGGCGGGCGCCGATGCAGGCCCTCATCCGCACGGCGACGCAGCTGGCCTCGAGGAGGCAGCGCGTCCTGAGCGGGAGGGACCTTGACGGCTACGAGGGCGCCGAGCGCGACCTCCTCGACCGAGTCGTCCGCCTGAGGGCCGAGATCACGGGCGTTCCCCACGACCGCCCGCAGCTGTGAAGCTCAGGACGACGCGTGCCGGGACCACGCAAGGAGGGGCCCCGCCAGCGGCGGGACCCCTCACTTCACGCAGACACCGGCGGGTCAGGCCAGCAGGGTCGGCTTGAGCTGCTGCAGGCGCCCCAGGAGGCCGTTGACGAACTGCGGCGACTCGTCGGTGGACATCGTCCGGGCGAGGGCGACCGCCTCGCTCACGGCAACACCGTCCGGGACGTCGTCGTTGAAGAGCAGCTCCCACGCACCGATCCGCAGGACGATCCGGTCGACGGCCGGCATCCGTTCGAGGGTCCAGCCCTGCGCGTACGTGCGCAGGATCTCGTCGATCTGCGCCTGCTTGGCCGTCACGCCGTCGACGATCTCGACCGTGTACGGGTTGATGGTCTGCTCGGTCGAGTCGCGGCGCCGCTGGATGACCTCAGACGGCGTCACCGAGCGCTGCTCGGCTTCGAAGAGGATGTCGAGGGCCCGCGAACGGGCCTTTCCACGGGCGCTCACTAGTCGTTGACACGTCCCAGGTAGCTGCCGTCACGGGTGTCGACCTTGACCTTGGTCCCGGTCTCGAGGAAGAGCGGCACCTGGATCTCGTAGCCCGTCTCGACGGTCGCGGGCTTCGTGCCGGCAGACGAGCGGTCCCCCTGGAGGCCCGGCTCGGTGTAGGTGATCTCGAGGACCACGCTCGGCGGGAGCTCGACGTAGAGCGGGGAGCCGTCGTGGAGGGCGATGAGGATCGTCTGGCTCTCCAGCATGAAGTTCGCGGCGTCGCCGACGGTCTCGCCCGGAACGGTGATCTGGTCGTAGGTGTCCGTGTCCATGAACACGAAGTCCGCGCCGTCCTTGTAGAGGTACTGGTAGTCGCGGCGGTCCACCGTGGCCGTGTCGATCTTGGTTCCGGCGTTGAACGTCTTGTCGACGACCTTGCCCGAGAGGACATTGCGCAGCTTGGTGCGCACGAACGCCCCGCCCTTGCCCGGCTTGACGTGCTGGAACTCGATGACGTTCCACAGCTGGCCGTCCAGGTTCAGTACGGTGCCGTTCTTGATGTCGTTGGTGGTTGCCACGAAAAGCCTCTCTGGTCTGCTGTGAGAAATCCGCAGACCATTCTACCCGTACGGGACGCCTCCGCCCCGACGCGGCGGCTCCGGAGCGTCAGGACTGGGCGCTGAGGACTTCGCGGACCCGCCCCAGAGCCACCGTGGAGGTGTAGATGAGGCTCGCATCCGCCGAGGCGGCGACCCGGAGGTCGAGTGCCTTGGAGAACGCGCTCTCCGCGGCGGAGTACTTCCCGCGGGTGAACTGGATCTTCCCGAGGTAGTGGTAGACCACCGCCTCGCGCGGCGTCCCCTTGACCTCGGCGAGCAGCTTCTGGGCGCGCTCGACGGCGCGGTCGTTGCGGTGGCCCGCGCGCATGACGTCGAGCTCGAGGACCTTGAGCTTGAACGACTCGGGATCCTGGTAGCGGGCCTCCATGAGGATCTCGGCCGCCTCGTTCACGTGTCCCCGCGCCAGTTCCACCATGGCGTGGTCAGCCGGCTCTGCGGTGGCTGCCAGCGCGGACTCGCAGCGTTCCTCGTCGACGATCTCGGCGTCGAGCGTGTCAGGGTTGAGGGCGATCCCGGGGAAGCCGGCGTCCGGCCATTCGCGGCGATCGAGCATCATGCCGGTATCCCCTCCGCAATCTCCTGGTAGGCGGCGAAGAGGAGCGATGTGTCCGGGACCTCGAGGATTCCGGGCTTCGCGACGTCGTCCAGGACGACGAAGCGCAGCAGGTCGCCACGTGCCTTCTTGTCCCGGCGCATCCCGTCGAGGAGTGCCTGCCACCGGTCCGGCCGGTAGGAGGTGGGCAGCCCGAGGGAGGTGAGGATGCTGCGGTGGCGGTCGGCGACCTCGTCCGAGAGCCGTCCGACGCTGCGGGAGAGCTCCGCAGCGAACATCATCCCGACGCTCACGGCGGCCCCGTGCCGCCACGAGTAGCGCTCCGCCAGCTCGATGGCGTGGCCGAGGGTATGGCCGTAGTTGAGGATCTCGCGCAGGCCGGACTCCTTGAGGTCGGCGGAGACGACCTTCGCCTTGACGGCGATGGCCCGCTCGATGAGCTCCCGCACGGTCGACGACGCCGGGTCGGCCACGGCGGCCGGGTCGCGTTCGATGAGCTCGAGGATGGCGGGGTCGGCGATGAAGCCGCACTTCACGACCTCTGCCATGCCCGAGACGAGCTCGTTGCGGGGAAGCGTCGCGAGCGCGTCGAGGTCGGCGAGCACGGCGGCCGGCGGATGGAAGGCGCCGACGAGGTTCTTGCCCTCCGCCGTGTTGATCCCCGTCTTGCCGCCGACAGACGCGTCGACCATCGCGAGCAGGCTCGTGGGCAGGTGGACGACCCGGACGCCGCGGAGCCAGGTTGCGGCCACGAAGCCCGCGAGGTCGGTCACGGCCCCGCCGCCCACCGCGACGATCGCGTCCGACCGGGTGAAGTCGTTCTGTCCCAGCACCTGCCAGCAGAACGCCGCGACCTGGATGTGCTTGCCCTCCTCGGCGTCCGGGATCTCGGCGGTGACCGCCGTGAATCCGTCGGCTGCGAGGGAGTCGCGCACGGCGTCGCCGGTTGCCCGCAGCGCGCGGGGGTGGATGACGAGCACGCGGCGGACGCGCTCCCCGAGGATGGGCGCGAGCCGGTCGAGCAGGCCGTGGCCCACCACCACGTCGTAGTTCTCCGCGGGTGTGGCTCCCGTGACCTTGATGACTGCAGCGTCGCTGCTCATGCCTGGACTCCCTCGTCGATGCGGTGTGCCGCCGCCTGCGTGTGTGCGCCCGTGTCGCTCCCCGAGCAGATCCGTCGCGCGATGAGTTCCGCGACTTCCGGGGCCGTGCTCGTCCCCGTGTCCACCGTCAGCGACGCGAGCTGCTCGAAGACGGGCCTGCGCCGGTCCATGAGCGCCTTCCAGCTGCCTTCGGCATCCCCGTGCAGGAGCGGCCGGTCCGCGCTTCCGGCGAGCCGGGGGGCGACGTCGTCCCATGAGGCGCGCAGGTAGACGCGGTGGACGTCCGTGAGCCGTGTGCGCGTCTCCTCGCGCAGGACGGATCCGCCGCCGAGCGCGAGGACAAGGCCTTGGGGGTGGATTCCGGTGAGGGCCCGCGCGATGGCCTCGGCCTCGGCGGCGCGGAACGCCTCCTCCCCGTGGGCGGCGAAGATCTCGGGGATCGGGCCGTGCTCGGCCACGACGAGCGCATCGGAGTCGAGGAACTCGGCCCCCACGAGCTCGGCGAGGGCGACGCCGACGGAGCTCTTCCCCGCGGCCATGGGACCGAAAAGGACTACCGGTCGGTCAAGCCGGCATGGAGCCGGCGCGGTCATCCAACCACCGAGTCGAGGTTCGCGGGGATGGCGGCGACGTAGGCTTCGAGGTTGCGCCGGGTCTCGGCGACCGAGTCGCCGCCGAACTTCTCGAGCACGGCCTGGGCCAGGACGAGCGCGACCATCGCCTCGGCGACGACGCCGGCGGCGGGGACGGCGCAGACGTCGGAGCGCTGGTGGTGGGCCTTGGCCGCCTCTCCGGTGGAGACGTCGATCGTGCGCAGGGCGCGCGGCACCGTGGCGATGGGCTTCATGGCCGCGCGGACGCGGAGGACGTCGCCGATGCTCATGCCGCCCTCGATGCCGCCGGCCCGGTTGGTAGAGCGGACGATCTTGCCTGCGGCGTCGCGGACGATCTCGTCGTGGGCGGCGGACCCGCGGCGGGCAGCGGTGCGGAAGCCGTCCCCGACCTCGACGCCCTTGATGGCCTGGATGCCCATGAGTGCCCCGGCGAGGCGCGCGTCGAGCCGGCGGTCCCAGTGGACGTAGCTTCCGAGGCCCGGCGGGAGCCCGTAGGCGAGGACCTCCACGACGCCGCCGAGGGTCTCGCCCTCCTTGTGCGCGGCGTCCACCTCAGCGACCATCGCCTCGGAGGTGGCGGCGTGGAAGCAGCGCAGGGGGTCGGCATCGAGCGCTTCGACATCCGCCGGCAGCGGCAGAGGAGCGTCCTCGGGGGCAGCCACTCCGGCGATCTGGGTCGTGTGGCTCACGAGCTCGATCCCGAGCTCGCGCAGGAACGCTGCGGCCGCGGTGCCGAGCGCTACCCGGGCAGCGGTCTCCCGGGCTGACGCGCGCTCGAGGACCGGCCTGGCCTCGTCGAAGCCGTACTTCTGCATCCCGGTGAAGTCGGCGTGGCCCGGGCGGGGCCGGGTGAGCGGAGCGTTGCGCGCCTGTCCCTCGAGCTCGGCCGCGTCGACGGGGTCAGCCGCCATGATCTGCTCCCACTTGGGCCACTCGGTGTTGGCCACCTGGATGGCGACGGGGCCGCCCTGGGTCAGTCCGTGGCGCACGCCGCCGACGATCGTCACCTCGTCGGCCTCGAACTTCATGCGGGCGCCGCGGCCGTAGCCGAGACGGCGGCGGGCGAGCGCCGCCTTGATGTCCTCGCTTGTCAGGCCGACGCCGGCCGGGAGGCCCTCGACGATTCCAACGAGTGCCGGGCCATGGGACTCACCGGCGGTCAACCAACGCAACATGTATTCCATCCTGCCACGCGCGCGCACTAGGCCGTGCGCCGCGGTACTCCCACTGAGTCGCACATCACATCTATGACGCGCGGTTCCCTCGCGTCCTCGCGGCCGGTGAACAGCACGATCTGTTCGACGGCCTGGTAGACGAGCATCTCGAGCCCGTGCAGCACACGGCCCCCGCGGTCGGTCCAGGCATCGCCGAGCCTGCTGGGCCACGGATCGTAGGCGACGTCGAGCAGGACGCGGTCGCCGCCGTCGGACGCCGCCGGCAGTGACCCCAGCTCCGCCGCCAGGGGGTCGGCGGCGCGGGGCGGGAGGGTGCTCACGACGGCGTCTGCCGCGGTAAGGCGGCGTGCGCCCCCCATGATCGGTGCGAGGGAGACCGCCAGTCCGAGCCGCTGGGCGAGGCCCGCAGCCTCCCCTGCACGTGCAGGGTCCCGGACGAGGAACTCGACACCGGTCGCCCCGAGCTGCGCGAGAGCGGCGACGGCCGCGAGGGCGGTGTTGCCAGCCCCGACGACGACCGGGCACTGCACCCGCTGCAGTCCCGCGTGCCGGAAGGACTCGACGATCCCGGCGACGTCCGTGTTGTGACCGACGAGGACGGGGCCGCTCGGGCCGTCCTCGACGACCACGGTGTTCAGGACGCCCAGCTCAGCGGCGAGGCCGTCGAGCCGGTCGACGAGCGGGACGAAGGCAGCCTTCAGCGGCATGGTCACCGAGAGCCCCCGCCAGCCCGGCTCGCTCCGCACGCGCGAGGCGAAGGCAGGCAGCTGGGCCTCCGTGAGATCGAAGGATCCGTACTCCATGTCGATGCCGAGGACCGCGTAGGCGGCACCGTGCAGCGCCGGGGACTTCGAGTGGCCGATCGGATGCCCGAGCACCGCGGCGCGGCGGCGGGGGGATCCGGTCACTTGCACTTCCCCGCGTTCGCCTGGCACCACTGCTCGTACTGCTGCGCGTACCCGAGGTGCTCGGCGTACGTCTTGGAGAACTTGGTCTCCCCCGTGTCCAGGTTCACGGTCACCCAGTACAGGTAGTCGTTGGGCGTGGGCTTCGCCGCGGCCTGGATCGCCGTGGCTCCCGGCGAGCCGATCGGGCCCGGCGGCAGGCCGGCGTGCTGGTAGGTGTTGTACGCGTTGCCCTGGTCGGCCTTCTCGGCCTCGCTGATGTGGTAGCTCTTCTTGCCGATTCCGTAGGTGACGGTCGCGTCCGACTGGATGAGGCCGTTCGTCTCGGGGTTGGGCTTGAGCCTGTTGTAGATGGCGCCTGCGACGTTCCCGTAGTCGGCCCGGCCGCCCTCCGCCTGGACGATGCTGGCAACGGTGAGGACCTGGTACTGCTTCGCCGGGTCAGTCACCCCCGCCTTCTTGAGCTCGTCGAGGGTCGTGTTGACGAGCTTGGTCAGGATGTCCTTCGCGGAGCTCCCCACGGGGAGCCGGTACTCGCCGGGGGCGAGGTAGCCCTCGAGGTTCTTCGCCTGGGCCGGCAGGCCGAACTCGGACGGCTTGGCGTTGAGCGCGTCGAGGTCCTTGCGGTCCACCGAGGCCGCCTTGGCGATCTCGTCGAGGGACTCCGAGACGCGCAGTCCCGCGTTGAGGGCCAGGTAGATGACCTTCTCGCCCGAGGTTCCCGCGAGCACCTGGGCGGCGTCCGAAGAGGGCATCTCCTTCTTGAAGGTGTAGTCGCCGGGGTGGAGGCTGCCCCCGGTCGCTGCGAAGGCCTTGAGGAAGGTGTTCGCGTCGGCGACCACGCCCTGCTTCTCGAGGCTGTTCGCGACGGCGGCGGGCCCCGATCCGGGCTGGACCGTCACCGTGACGGAGCCCTCCCCCGGGCCGGGATAGTCGGTGACCTTCCCGATGCCGAGCACGGGGCTGAGGATCTGGACGACGACGAGGGAGGCGCCCACGAAGAGCGCGATCGCGAGCCCGAGCCCGACGACCAGCCGGAAGCGGCGGGAACGCTTCGAGGGCGCGGGCGCCACGACGGGCTCCCCGAAGACCGCGTGGTCCACCTCTTGGGGCTCGTCGTACGCGGGGTCGTGCCCATGGTCGTACGCGTGGTCGTTCCCGTGGTGTACGGCCGTCCGGACGTCGTCCCCGTAGCCGGCGGGTGCCTGGGCGTTCCATTCCTCGCGGCGGGAATCCTCGAGCGTGTCCGCGTGCCGATGGGCGGCACCGGCGTGGCCGCGGGTGTAGCCCTGGGCGGCGAGCGGGAAGACGCTGCGCCGGTCCTGCTGGTCTGCCGAGCCTGTACCGGCACCGGTCCGCTCGTCAGGGGAGCTCACGCGGCTCACCGGGACGGTCGCGGGCGCCGACTCGGGGACGGCCGGGAAGAAGGCGGTGGGCGGCGGCAAGGCCGGTTCGGCGGAGCGGGCAGGCGTGGGCGCGGGGACCACGGGCTCCGGAAGGACGGCCGGGGGGCCGGCGTCTGCCGCGGGGACCGGCGACGGCGGCGTGAACGCGAGCGCGCTGGGGCCGGACGACGGCGGGTACGCACCCCATCCCATGGCCGCGGAGGTGGGGCTCGTGCCGGATGAAGGCCGGGCCTGGGGCGCCTCGGGGCGGCTTGGGCTCTGGGCGGGCGCTGCGGCGGAGAACGATCCGCGGCGGCGGCCTTGGGGCGCCTGCCGGTCCCGATCGTGCGCGGGGGCAGCGGGCGAGGAGGCCGGCTGGACTGAGGAGGTGGGGAAGGCCCCGCTCAGCGCGGCTGCCGCCGCCGGCGAGGGCGTGGCGGTCGCCGCCGGAGGGGTCGGATCCGACGGCAGGCGCGGGAACGCCGAGGGCGGCGGCGCGTAGGCGCGCCGCTGCGGCGTGAGCATGCGCTGCTGCGCCTCCTGCCGGGCACGCTCGCGCTCGCGCAGCTCCCTACGGGTCAAGGGCCGATCAGGCACGGCGGGGGTCGTGTTCTCCTGGGGGTCCATCCTTGCTAGCCTCTCATATCCGAGTCGTCGCCACGGATTTCCCCATTCCGCGGACTGCGGGCCATCACTGCAGTCCCCGCTTCGCCGCGCCCTCTGAGGAGGTCCAGCGCGTGCTGGAGGATGCCCACGGCGGCCACTTGGTCCACCACTCTACGATGCTCACGCGAGTCGAGGCCAGCTGCGTGGAGGGTCCGGTGGGCCTCGACGGTCGAGAACCGTTCGTCCACCAGCCGGACCTCGCATCCGGCCCCGGCGTCGGCCAGCCGGTCCGCGAGCAGCTCTGCGACGCCGCGCGCGAGTGCCGCCGACGCGGTCTCCCCGCCTGCCAGGGTGCGCGGCAGGCCGACATAGACCTCGACGGCGCCGCGTTCGAGCACCTCGCGCACGAGCACCTTGATGTCGCTGTTGCGCTTCGGATCCCGCGCGAGCGTCTTCAGCGGCGTCGGCAGGATGCCGTCGGCGTCGCACACCGCGACGCCGACGCGCACCGTGCCCACGTCGACTCCCAGGCGGACTCCGCGCCTGAATCCTTCTGACACCATGCCTTCAGCGGTGGCCATAGGCGCCCCGCCGTCAGCGCTGCGCCACGGCTGCAGCGACGGCCGAGAGCGCCTCGACGATCTTGGACGGGTCGGTGCCGCCGCCCTGGGCGATGTCGTCCTTGCCGCCGCCTCCGCCGCCGAGCACGCCGGCTGCGGCGCGCACCAGCGCACCGGCCTTGACGCCTTCCGCGCGGGCCTCCTCGTTCGTCGCGACGAGGACCGCGGGCCGCCCCTTGGCGACGCCCGCCACGGCGACGGCGGCGGGCGACCCGCTGCCGAGCCGCGCCCGGAGGTCGAGCGCGAGGGCGCGCAGCTCGTCAGCGGAACCCAGCTCGCCGGCGTCGTGCGTGATGAGCCGGACTCCGGCGACGTCCTTCGCAGAGCCCACCAGCGAGCCGGCCGCGGCCTGCAGCTTCTCCTTGCGGAGCCGCTCGAGCTCCTTCTCGGCTGCCTTGAGCTTCTCGAGGGTTGCCGAGACGCGCTCGGTGAGCTGGGCGGACGGCGCCTTGAAGATCTCCGTCAGCTCCGAGACCAGCGCCCGTTCCGCGGCCTGGTGGCGGAACGCGTCGAGGCCGACGAAGGCCTCGACGCGGCGGTTGCCCGAGCCGACGGACTGCTCCCCGAGCAGCGTGAGCGAGCCGATGAGCGCGGTCGTGTCGACGTGCGTGCCGCCGCAGAGCTCCATCGACCACGGGCCGTTGATCTCCACCACCCGCACGCGCGAGCCGTAGTTCTCGCCGAAGAGCGCCATCGCGCCTGCGGCCCTGGCCTCAGCGAGGGGCATCTCGGCGGTGTTCACCATGAAGTTGTCGCGGATCGCGAGGTTGGCGACCTCCTCGATCTCGCTCCGGGCCGCGCCCGAGAGCTGCTCGCCCCAGGCGAAGTCGAAGCGCAGGTACCCGGCCTTGTTGAAGGAGCCCCTCTGGACGGCCTCCGGGCCCAGGATCTGGCGCAGGGCCGCGTGCACGAGGTGCGTCGCGGTGTGCGCCTGTTCGGCGCCGTGGCGCCGCTCGCGGTCGACGGTGGTGCGCACGACGGCGTCGGCGTTCAGCTCGCCTTCGCGCACGATGGCCCTGTGCACGCTCAGGCCCTTGATGGGCCGCTGGACATCGAGCACTTCGGCGACGAATCCGTCGCCCGTGATGAGGCCGGTGTCGGCCGCCTGGCCGCCGGCCTCGGCGTAGAACGGGGTCTCCTCGAGGACGATCTCGACTTCCTCGCCACTGCCGGCGCGGTCGACGCGGGAGCCTGCGGCCACGAGGCCGCGGATGCGGGATTCGCCGTCGAGCTCGGTGTAGCCGGTGAACACGGTGTCGCCGGCGCCGTGGAGTTCCTGGAAGACGCTGAGGTCGGCGTGGCCGCTCTTCTTCTCCTTGGCGTCCTTGCGGGCGCGCTGGCGCTGGTCCTCCATGAGCGCACGGAACCCGGCCTCGTCGACCGTGACTCCCGCTTCCTCGGCCATCTCGAGGGTGAGGTCGATCGGGAAGCCGTACGTGTCATGCAGCGTGAAGGCCTCCTCGCCCGAGAGCGGCGAGCCCTGGGCCTTGGAGAGCGTGACGGCCTCGTCGAGGCGGGCGGTCCCCGCGGCGATGGTCCGCAGGAACGCCTTCTCCTCGCCGTAGGCGATCCGGCTGATGCGGTCGAAGTCCTTCTCGACCTGCGGGTAGACGCCCTTCATCGCGTCCCGCGAGGCGGGGAGGAGCTCGGGGAGGACGGGCTTCTCCACCCCGAGGAGCCGCATGGCCCGGACGGCCCGTCGGATGAGGCGTCGCAGGACGTACCCGCGCCCCTCGTTCGACGGCGTGACGCCGTCGGCGATGAGCATCAGGGCACTGCGCACGTGGTCGGCCACGACGCGCATGCGGACATCATCCGTGTGGTGGGGGTCCTCGTCGGACTCGGCAGAGGTGTACTCCCTGCCCGAGAGCTCCGCGGCCTTGTCGATCACGGGGCGGACCTGGTCGGTCTCGTACATGTTCTCGACGCCCTGGAGGATCATCGCGAGGCGCTCCATGCCGAGGCCCGTGTCGATGTTCTTCTTCGGCAGCTCGCCCAGGACCGTGAAATCGGTCTTCGAGCGCACGTCGTCGATCTGGTACTGCATGAACACGAGGTTCCAGATCTCGATGTAGCGGTTGTCGTCGGCCACGGGGCCGCCCTCGACGCCGTAGGCAGGGCCGCGGTCATAGTAGATCTCGGAGCAGGGTCCGGCTGGGCCGGCCTGGCCCGTATGCCAGTAGTTGTCCTTCTTGCCCATCCGCTGGATGCGCTCGGCCGGGATGGAGGTGTGCTTGATCCAGAGGCTCGCGGCCTCGTCGTCCTCCTCGTAGACCGTGACCCAGAGCTTCTCGGCGGGCAGCCCGTACCCGCCGTCGTCGACGCTCCTGGTCAGGAGGTCGAACGCGAACGTGATCGCGTCCTCCTTGAAGTAGTCGCCGAAGGAGAAGTTCCCGCACATCTGGAAGAACGTGCCGTGGCGGGCGGTCTTGCCGACCTCCTCGATGTCCGCGGTGCGGATGCACTTCTGCACGCTGGTCGCGCGGCTGTAGGGCGGCTCTTCGCGCGCGGTGAGGTACGGGATGAAGGGGACCATGCCCGCGACGGTGAACAGCAGGGACGGATCGCTGGAGACGAGCGACGCCGAGGGCACGGCCGTGTGCCCCTTGCTGACGAAGTAGTCGACCCAGCGCCGGGTGATCTCGTGCGACTTCATGTGCGTGTGCTTCAACCTTCCGCAAAGTTGCGGGCGCGGTGCGTCCGCGCCGAGCATGCGCCCCTCCCCTGCGGGCGGGCGCCTCCATCAATTCTAGGCGTCCAGGCTAGGCCTCGAGCCCGAGCCCCCTGCGCAGCTCCGCCTCGCGCTCGCCCATGCCCGCCCTCACCTGATCGGCGAAGTGGGCCACGCTGTCCGCGAGGGAGGCGACGGCACGGTTGAGGCCGCCGGGCGAGGCCAGCGAGCGGGCTTCGGTGATCTTCTGGTAGGCGATGACCCCAAGGGCCACGCCGACGCCGAGCCAGACAATGCGCTTCACGTGGTGTGTTCCTTCGTCTGCTTCTCAGCGGCTCCGCCGGCCGGGCCGGCGGGCACCGCGCTGCGGCTGGGAGAGGGCGGAGCGGACGCCGTACGAGAACGCGGCGACCTTCACGAGCGGGGACCCGACGGTCGCGGCGACGAGCGACGACAGGGCAGAGACGTTGGCCGTTGTGTCGGAGACGTTCTCTGCGATCACATCGACCCTCTTGAGCTCGCCGTGCGCCGTCGTGACGGTCGCGGTGACCTCGTCCATGAGCGGTGTGGCGCCGTCCGCGAGTGTGCGGATGGAACCGCGGAGCTCATCCAGGACCCTCCCGAGCTTCAGGATCGGCACGGCCAGCAGCGCCACGAGGACGGCGAACACGCCTGCGGCGATGAGCCCAGCGATATCCCCTCCGGACACGGATTCCACCTCTTCTTCCTCCCCCAATTTCCGCTTCAGGTGCGGACCCTCTGGCTACCTTACACACGCAAGGAGCCCGCGGCGCGCGCCGCGGGCTCCTTGCGTGCAGCCCGTCCGTCCCCCGTCGGGGGACGGAGCGGGATCAGCGGGCGTAGTACTCGACGACGAGCTGCTCTTCGCAGGTCACGGGGACCTCGGAGCGCTTCGGACGGCGCACGAGGCGGGCCTGGAGGGCCTCGAGCTTGACGTCGAGGTAGCCGGGAACGGCCGGGAGGACGTCGCGGTGGGCGCCGGCAGCGGCGACCTGGAACGGCGTCATCGTCTCGGAGCGCTCGTGGACGCCGATGAGCTGGCCCTCGGCGACGCGGAACGACGGACGGTCGACACGCTTGCCGTCCACCGTGATGTGGCGGTGCACGACGAGCTGGCGGGCCTGGGCGATCGTGCGGGCAAAGCCGGCACGGAGCACGAGGGCATCGAGACGCATCTCGAGGAGCTCGATGAGGTTCTCACCGGTGAGGCCCTTGGTGCGCTTGGCCTCCTCGAAGGCGCGGGTCATCTGCGCCTCGCGGATGCCGTACTGGGCGCGGAGGCGCTGCTTCTCGCGGAGGCGGACGGCGTAGTCCGAGTCCTGCTTCTTGCGGGCGCGGCCGTGCTCACCGGGGCCGTACGGGCGGCGCTCCATGTACTTGGCGGCCTTGGGGGTGAGGGCGAGGCCGAGAGAGCGCGAGAGGCGCGTCTGACGGCGGGCACGAGTGCTCGACACGTGTGTCCTTTCATACTGCCGCGGCGATGGAAATCCTGGCCTCCGGATGTGGAGAGCGTTGGCCCGCGACTGCCTCTTGCTGCCGACGGGACGCGCCACATCGAAGGGCGTCCCAGTCGTGCCAGACGAGCGTCAACTCTAGCACGGCCTAGGAGCCGCGGACGATTCCGCGCAGCCGCTCGACGCGGGCCTGCAGCTCGCGCTCCGCCCCGTTGCCCGTCGGGAGGTAGTAGTCCTTGCCGACCAGGTCGTCCGGCGGGTACTGCTGGCGCGCCACCGAGTGCGGCGCGTCGTGGGCATACGCGTAGCCCTTGCCGTGGCCCAGCCGCTGCGCGCCGGCGTAGTGCGCATCGCGCAGGTGGGGCGGAATGCCGGTGCCGAGTCCGGCGCGCACGTCCGCGATCGCGGCGTTGATGCCCATGTAGGCGGCGTTGGACTTCGGGGCGGTGGCGAGGTGCACCACAGCCTCCGCGAGCACGATCCGGCCTTCGGGCATCCCGATCAGCTGGACAGCCTGGGCCGCGGCGACCGCGGTCTGGAGTGCGGTCGGGTCGGCCATGCCGATGTCCTCGGCAGCCGAGATGATGATGCGCCGCGCGATGAAGCGCGGATCCTCCCCGGCCTCGACCATGCGCGCGAGATAGTGCAGCGCGGCGTCCACGTCCGAGCCGCGGATCGACTTGATGAACGCGCTCACGACGTCATAGTGCATGTCGCCCGCGCGGTCATATCGGACGGCGTGGGCGTCGACGGCCTTCTCGGTGTGCGCAAGCCCGATGGTGACGGGCCCGTCCCCGCCGTGGCCCGCCTGGTTGAGCGCGACGGCGGCGGCGGCCTCAAGCGCGGTCAGGGCGCGCCGGGCGTCCCCCCCGGCCAGCCGCACGAGGTGCTCGGCGGCGTCGTCCGCGAGCACGACGGCGCTGGCCAGCCCCCGCGGGTCCGTCACTGCGCGCTCGACGAGGCCCCGGATGTCCTCGTCCGTGAGCGGCTTGAGGGTGAGGAGCAGCGAGCGGGACAGCAGCGGGGAGACGACGCTGAACGACGGGTTCTCCGTGGTTGCCGCGACGAGCACGACCCAACGGTTCTCGACGCCCGGCAGGAGCGCGTCCTGCTGGGCCTTGGTGAACCGGTGGATCTCGTCGAGGAAGAGGACCGTGGTGGTCCGGTGCAGGTCACGGGCGGTGAGCGCCTCGTCCATGACGCGCCGGACGTCCTTGACGCCCGCAGTGATGGCGGAGAGCTCGACGAACTTCCGGCCAGGTCCGCGGGCGATCACGTGCGCGAGCGTGGTCTTGCCTGTGCCCGGAGGGCCCCAGAGGATGACCGAGCTGGGGCCGGTCGGCCCCGAGCCCGCGGCGCCAGCGGCAAGCTGGCGAAGCGGCGAGCCCTCCCCCAGGAGGTGCTGCTGGCCCACAACCTCATCGACCGTGCGCGGCCGCATGCGCACCGCGAGGGGTCCCCGCTGGGCCTCGGCCGCCGCGCGGGCGGACGAGGGTTCCCCAGCGGCAGGCTCCGATCCGAACAAATCTTCCATCGCCCCTACGCTACCGCGTGGGACGAGGACGATTCACACTGAGCTGCCTCGCCTACGCCTCGGGCTTCTTCGGCTCGGGCTTGGCGTCGACGCCCGCCTCCTTGCGCTGCTCCGGGGTGATCGGGGCAGGGGCCGCGGTGAGCGGGTCGTAGCCGCCGCCGGTCTTCGGGAACGCGATGACCTCCCGGATCGACTCCACGCCCGCGAGCAGCGCGACAACACGGTCCCACCCGAAGGCGATGCCGCCGTGCGGCGGGGCGCCGTACTTGAATCCCTCGAGGAGGAAGCCGAACTTCTCCTGCGCCTCGTCGTGGTCGATGCCCATGACCTTGAACACGCGCTCCTGGACGTCGCGGCGGTGGATACGGATCGACCCTCCGCCGATCTCGTTGCCGTTGCACACGATGTCGTAAGCGTAGGCGAGGGCCTCGCCGGGCTCCTCGTCGAACGTGTCCATGAACTCGGGCTTGGGCGACGTGAAGGCGTGGTGCACGGCCGTCCACGCCGAGTAGCCGAGGGCGACGTCGCCCGAGGCGGTCGCGTTCGCCGCCGGCTCGAACAGGGGCGCGTCCACAACCCACACGAAGGCCCAGTCGTTGGGGTCGATGAGACCGGTGCGGTGGCCGATCTCGACGCGCGCTGCGCCGAGAAGGGCGCGCGCGTCATCCTTGGCGCCCGCGGCGAAGAAGATGCAGTCGCCCGGCTTCGCGCCGACGGCCGCGGCGAGGCCCGCACGCTCGGCCTCGGTGAGGTTCTTCGCGACCGGCCCGGCAAGCTCGCCGTCCTCCTTGAACAGGACATATGCGAGGCCCTTGGCGCCGCGCTGCTTGGCCCACTCCTGCCACGCGTCGAGCGTGCGGCGCGGCTGCGAGGCCCCGCCGGGCATGACCACCGCACCGACGTACGGTGCCTTGAACACGCCGAACGTCGTGTCCTTGAAGTACTCGGTGAGGTCCGTGAGCTCGAGCCCGAAGCGGAGGTCCGGCTTGTCGGAGCCGTACTTCGCCATGGCCTCGGCGTAGGTCATGCGCCGGATCGGAGTCGGGATCTCGACGTCGATGAGCTTCCACAGCGCGGACACGATCCGCTCGCCGAGCGCGATGATGTCGTCCTGCTCGACAAAGCTGGCCTCGATGTCCAGCTGCGTGAACTCCGGCTGCCGGTCGGCACGGAAGTCCTCGTCCCGGTAGCAACGGGCGATCTGGAAGTACTTCTCGATCCCGCCGACCTGCAGGAGCTGCTTGAACAGCTGCGGGGACTGCGGGAGCGCGTACCACGACCCCGGCGCGAGGCGCGCGGGCACGAGGAAGTCGCGGGCGCCCTCGGGGGTCGAGCGGGTCAGGGTCGGGGTCTCGACCTCGAGGAAGTCCTCGGCGTGGAGCAGCTCGCGGGCCACGCGGTTCGCCTCCGAGCGCAGGCGCATGGCGCGGGCCGGCCCCGGGCGGCGGAGGTCCAGGTAGCGGTGGCGCAGACGCGCCTCCTCGCCGACCTCGACGTGCTCGTCCACCTGGAACGGGAGCGGGTCGGCGGTGTTGAGGACCTCGACCTTCTCGGCGATGACCTCGATCTCGCCGGTGGCGAGCTGCGGGTTCTCGTTGCCCTCGGGGCGGCGTTCGACCGTTCCGGTGACCTGCAGCACGAACTCGTTGCGCAGGCCGTGGAAGACCTCCTCCTCGCGGACCACGATCTGCGACACGCCCGTGGAGTCGCGGAGGTCCACGAAGGCCACCCCGCCGTGGTCGCGGCGGCGGGCTACCCAGCCCGCGAGGGTGACAGTCTGGCCAATGTGCTCGGAGCGCAGTGTCCCGAGGCCGTGTGTGCGCAGCAAAGGTCTTCCTTCACTAGGATCGACAGTGGTTCGCATCGAGTTTACCCGGAGGTCCCGTGCCGCCCGCCCCCCGCCTCGGCCGACGCCTTGGAACGCTCGACGCGACGGCTATCGGCCTCGGCTCCATGCTGGGGGCCGGCGTCTTCGCCGTCTTCGGCCCGGCGGCCGCACTCGCGGGCCCGTTTATGCTGCTCTCGCTTCTCCTCGCCGGCGCCGTCGCGTACGCGAACGCGGTCGCCTCGGCGGCGCTCGCGGCCAAGTACCCCTCGAGCGGGGGCACCTATGTCTACGGCCGGGAACAGCTCGGCCCCTGGGCGGGCTTCCTCGCCGGCTGGGGCTTCGTCACGGGCAAGAGCGCCTCGTGCGCGGCGATGGCCCTCACCTTCGCGCACTATGTTGCGCCCGTGCATGCGGTGCCCGTCGCGGTCGCCGCTGTGGTGGCGCTGACCGGGGTCAACCTGGCCGGGATCACGCGGACGGCCCTGGTCACGAAGGTGCTCCTCGCCGTCGTCCTCGCTGTCCTGGCCTTCGTCGCAGTGGCGGGTCTCGCGCTGCCTGCGCCCGGGCTGCCCGCCTCCGCGCACGACGGGGCGCCGCCCGGCCCCCTCGGCCCCGTCACCGCCGCCGGGGTGCTGTTCTTCGCCTTCGCCGGCTACGCGCGCATCGCGACGCTGGGCGAGGAGGTGAAGGACCCCTCCCGCACCATACCCCGCGCGATCCTGGGGGCTCTCGCCGGCGCCTTCGCCATCTATGCCGGCCTCGCACTCCTCCTCTCGGCGCGCCTCGGGCCCAGGCTCGCGGATGCAGCGGCCCCGATCCACGACCTGGTCGCGGGGGCGGGACCCGCTGCGGGCGGGATCGTCCAGGCCGGGGCGGCTGCGGCGTGCCTCGGGGCGCTGCTGGCGCTCATCGCGGGAGTGGGCCGCACCTCGCTCGCCATGGCGCGCGAGGGGGACCTGCCCGGGCCGCTCGCACGCATCGCCGGGTCGCACAGCGTTCCGTGGGCGGCGGAGCTCGCGGTGTGCGCCGTCGTCGTGCTTCTCGTGGTGGGCGGTAGCGTCCTGACCGTGATCGGCTTCTCGAGCTTCGGGGTGCTCGTCTACTACGCCGTGGCGAACGCCTCGGCGTTCACGCTTCCCCGTCCCGAGCGGCCGTGGTACTCGCCCCGCTGGCTCAACGCCGCTGGCGCCGTGGCGTGCCTCACCCTGGCCTTCACGCTGCCGTTGACCTCGGCCCTCGTCATGGCCGGAGTGCTCGCGGCGGGCGTGGCCGGACGCGCGGCCGTGCTCGCCGCACGACGGCGCCGGGCCGGCTGAGGCGTGCGCCTCGCCGGCCTAACGGCTGGTGGCCAGGACCTGCGGCACGAGGTCCCGGGCAGGGGGCATCCAGCTCGCCGGATCCGCCTCGACCTGCTCGCCGGAGCGGATGTCCTTGACCTCGTGGCGGCCGTCCGCGTGGGAGAACCAGACGAACGGGATCCCGCGGCGGTCCGCGTACTTGATCTGCTTGCCGAACTTCTCGGCCTTCGCCGCGACCTCCACCGGGATGCCCCTGCTGCGCAGCTGCGCGGCGACGCGCTGGGCGTCGGTCCACGAGCCGTCGTCGACGAGCGTGACCAGCACCGCCGTAGGCACCGAGCGGCTCGCGGCCGCGAGGTCCTGGCTCAGGATGCGGGACACGAGGCGCGTGACGCCGATCGAGAGGCCCACGCCGGGGAACTTGCGGTTCCCCTTGGTCGCCAACGCGTCGTAGCGGCCGCCGGAGCAGATCGAGCCGAGCTGCTCGTGTCCCACCAGGACCGTCTCGTACACGGTGCCGGTGTAGTAGTCGAGGCCGCGGGCGATGCTCAGGTCCGCGACCACCTTGCCCGGGGCTGCGGCGGACGCGGCGGCGATGACCTGCTCGAGCTCGGCGAGGCCCTCGTCCAGGAGCTCGTCCTGCACGCCGAGCGCCCGCACCTGGTCCACGAACGAGGTGTCCTCGGTGCGGATCGACGCGAGCTCGAGGGCGGCCTTGGCCTGCTCGGGCGTGGCGCCCAGCTCCTGCTGGAGGAGCTCGGCGACCTTCTCGGGGCCGACCTTCTCGAGTTTGTCGATGCTCCGCAGGACGCCCGCGGTGTCGGTGAGGCCGATCCCCCGGTAGAACCCCTCGGCCAGCTTGCGGTTGTTCACCCGCAGCCTGAACGGCGGGATCGGGAGCGCCGAGAGGGCCTCCGCGATGACGAGCGCGAGCTCGACGTCATAGCGGAACGGCAGCTCGCCGTCGCCCACCACGTCGATGTCCGCCTGCGTGAACTCGCGGGCGCGTCCCTCCTGGGGCCGCTCGCCGCGCCACACCTTCTGGATCTGGTAGCGCCGGAACGGGAACGCGAGGTACCCGGCGTTCTCCACGACATAACGCGCGAACGGGACAGTGAGGTCGAAGTGGAGCGCGAGGGCGTTCGAATCGTCCTTCGACGCCGAGTCCTCGTCGTCCTGCAGGCGGGAGAGCCCGTAGACCTCCTTGTCGATCTCGCCCTTGCGCAGGAGCTGGCCCACCGTCTCCACGGCGCGGGTCTCGATCGAAGCGAAGCCGTGCAGTTCGAAGGTGCGCCGGAGCGTGTCGAGCACATGGAGCTCCACGAGCCTCTCCTGCGGAAGCCACTCGGGGAATCCGGACAGCGAGGCGGTACGTGCCATGGGTGAAGAACTCCTTGTGCGTAGACTGACTGCTGCACAAGTTTATGCGCCTCTCATCCACCCAGAAGCGCCAGAGCGTAGGAGGAGACGTCGGTGGCCAAGCGGAACGTGCGTGAGGACCGCCGTCGCGTCCGGCTCATGGAGGCGAAGGCGGACCTGCGCCGGGAGAAGGAGCGGCGTCGCCGGCGGGACAACACCATGGCGGCCGCAGTGGCCGCAGGGGCCATCGTGCTCGCCGCCGTGCTCCAGGGGACGGTCTTCGCCTCCAATCCCACCGCGGCGGACTATGCCGCTGCGCAGGCCGGGCTCAACCAGGCCTCGGCCAGCCCCTCCCCCAGCGCGAGCAACGGGCCGCAGATCCCCTCGCCCGAGACCGCCGCGGGGAAGACGTTCACCGGGGACCTCGTGCTCAACGGCAAGACGCTCGGCGTCGAGCTCGACGGGACGAAGGCGCCGCAGGCAGCGGCGGTGTTCTCCTCGCTCGCCCAGGCGGGCACCCTCAACGGGCGCTCGTGCGCGCGGCTGACGACGGGCGCGCAGTTCGCGCTCCTGCAGTGCGGGCAGGTGGCCGAGGGCCAGCCCCAGCCGGACTACACGTGGGGGCCGCTCGAGAACACCCCTGCGGACGCGATGTACCCGGCGGGGACCATCGCCGTCGCGAGGACGGCGAACAATGCGTACGGCAACGGGCAGCAGTTCTTCATCGTGTACCGGGACACCACGATCCCCGCGGACAGCGCAGGCGGGTACACCGTCGTCGGAAAGGTCACCTCGGGCCTCGACGCCGTCCAGGCCATCGCGGCCGGCGGTGTCACGACCGGCGAGGACGGGGCCCCGGTGACACCTGTCACGATAGACTCGTTCACGGTGAAGTGACGTGGCTGCCCGTGCCGACTGCTGTGCCGGCAGTGCCACCTGAAATGCAACCTCTAAGCGAAAGAGTTCTAGCGGTGACCGAAAGTCAGAAATCCGACGACACCGCGGCCCCTTCGGCCGCTCCCGTTCCCTCCCCCGCTGCCTTCGCGGCGAAGCCGAGGCCGGCCTCGCCCGCGGTCGTGGCACCTCAGGCGCCGACCCCGGCACCGGCACCGCCGGTGTCCCTCACGGAGGCTGCGAAGTGGGGCCGCGTCGAGGGTGACGGCCACGTCTTCCTCACGGTCGACGGCGAAGAGCACCCGGTAGGCCAGTACCCGGGGGTCTCCCCCGACGAAGCCCTTGCCTACTTCGCGCGGAAGTTCGAGGACGTCGTCGCGCAGATCTCGCTGCTGGAGCAGCGCGTGAGCTCCCACGCCTCGGTTGCGGACGTCCGCAAGGCCGTCACGCACCTGCGCGAGCAGCTCACGGAGCGGGCCATGGTCGGCGACGTGCGCTCCGCCGAGGGCCGCCTCGACGCGCTGGAAGCCTCCCTCGCCGACGCCGAGGCCCAGGAGAAGGCCGCCCACGAGACCGCCCGCGCAGAGGAACTCGCCCGCCGCGAGGCCATCGTCTCTGAGGCCGAGCAGATCAGCGGGCAGGACCCGGAGCGCACGCAGTGGAAGTCCAGCGGCGCCCGCATGAACGAGCTGTTCGAGGAGTGGAAGACCTCCCAGAAGTCTGGGCTCCGTCTGGGCAGGGCCACCGAGGATGCCCTGTGGAAGCGCTTCCGCGCCGCGCGCACCCAGTTCGACCGCCACCGCCGCGCCTACTTCTCGCAGCTGGACAGCCTCAACGCGCAGGCCAAGTCCGTCAAGGAGCGCCTCATCGCCGAGGCCGAGTCGCTGCAGACCTCCACCGAGTGGGGGTGGGCCGCGGGCGAGTACCGCCGCCTCATGGACGAGTGGAAGGCCGCGCCGCGGGCGAGCCGCAAGGACGACGACGCCCTCTGGCTGCGTTTCCGGGCGGCGCAGAACGTCTTCTTCGAGGCCCGCCAGGCAGCGAACGAGGCCGTGGACCGCGAGTACTCGGCCAACCTGAAGGTCAAGGAGCAGCTGCTGGCCGAGGCCCAGCAGCTCCTGCCGATCACCGACCTCGCGACCGCCAAGAAGGCGCTCCAGTCCATCCGTGACCGCTGGGAGGAGGCCGGCCGCGTTCCCCGGGCAGATATGGGCCGTGTCGAGGCCGGCCTGCGCAAGGTCGAGGACGCCATCGCCCACGCGGACCAGGAGAACTGGCGCCGGACGGACCCCGAGACGAAGGCGCGCACCGATTCCGCGCTCACGCAGCTCGAGTCGTCGATCGCCGCCCTCGAGGACGAGCTCGCCGACGCCGAGAACTCCGGCGACGTGCGTGCCGCCTCCAAGGCCCGCGAGGCCCTGGACGCCCGCCGCGCCTGGCTCGAGACCCTGCAGCGGTCCGCGGGCGAGCTCGGCTGAGCCCCGACGTTCCGCCTCCGGGAGGGGGCCCGCAGCGGTATGCTGCGGGCCCCCTCCCGCTTTATCCACAGGGGTGGCGCACGGGATGCGCGGTTCGCGCGGACGTGAGCATGATGGCCCCATGGCTACCCCGCTCCATCCCGCACCGGCGTCCGACGCCGATCCGCCGGTCCTCGTCGCCGGCGGCCCGTTCACCGCAGTCGAGCTCCAGGCGATGGAGCACGACGGCGTGCTCCGCCGCCTGATCGCCGACGCGTACGTGCCAATCCAGTGCGGGGAAGCCCCAGAGCTCCGAGCACGCGGCCTCGCCGCGATCCTCGCGCCGCGCCTCGTCCACCGCACAGTGGTCGGCCGCCTGACGGCCGCCTGGGTCTACGGCTGCGCGGGGAGGCCGGACACCCCGGTTCTCCTCGTCGACGGCTCCCGACGCATGTCCACGCTGCGTGCCACGCATCGGCTGCTCGTCCACGAGGTGTACTTCGGGCCCTTCGACGTCGTCGAGCTGGCCGGGGTGAGGGTTACGAGCCCGCTGCGCACCGCCGTCGACCTTGCGATCCACTCCGAGGAAGGCGTGTCCGTCCCGGTGCTCCGCAGGATGCTCGCCCAGCCCCGGCTCGGCCTCACGGTCGGTCTCGTGGCGCGCGGGCTCGATGCGCTCCCAAGGCAACCGCATCTGGCGCGGGCGCGCCGCGTCATCGCCCGGGTGGCGGGAGCGCCGGCGTCGTGAATCCCCTCAGGTGCGCCGGCGGTTGCCGGTCGTGCGGTACACGTCGAATACCCCGTCGATCCGCCGCACGGCGCTCAGCACGTGGCTGAGGTACTTCGGGTCGCCCATCTCGAACGCGAAGCGCGAGACGGCGAGACGGTCGGTGGACGTGTGCACGTGTGCGGAGAGGATGTTCACGTGGTTGTCGGAGAGCACGCGCGTCACATCCGAGAGGAGGCTCTTGCGGTCGAGTGCCTCGACCTGAATCTCCACGAGGAACACGCTCGACTGCGTCGGCGCCCACTCGACGTCCACCATCCTGTCCGGCTCCGACCGCAGCGTCGCGATGTTCGTGCAGTCGGTGCGGTGGACGGAAACGCCGGAGCCGCGGGTGACGAAGCCGACGATGGGGTCCGGCGGCACGGGGGTGCAGCATCGCGCGAGCTTGACCCAGACGTCCCCGACACCCTTCACGATCACGCCGGAGTTCGAGTACTTCGGCGGGATGCTGCCCTTGGTCGGGGCGATCGTCTCCGCGATGTCCTCGGCCGCGCCCGCGGCGCCGCCGAGGCTGTCGACGAGCTTCTCCACGACCGACTGGGCAGAGGCGTGGCCGTCGCCGATCCCTGCGTAGAGCCCGGCGATGTCCTGGTAGCGGAACTCCTGGGCGACGGCGAGGAGGGCGTCGTGGCTCAGGAGGCGCTGGAGCGGGAGGTTCTGCTTGCGCATCGCGCGCGTGAGCAGCTCCTTGCCCTTGTCGATGGCCTCCTCACGCCGCTCCTTGGTGAACCACTGCCGGATCTTGTTGCGCGCGCGGGCGCTCTTGACGAAGTGCTGCCAGTCCTGGCTCGGACCGGCTCCCTCCGCCTTCGACGTGAAGATCTCCACCCAGTCGCCGTGGTTCAGCTCGCTGTTGAGCGGCACCAGCTTCCCGTTGACGCGGGCGCCGATGGTGCGGTGGCCGACCTCCGTGTGGACGGCGTATGCGAAGTCGACCGGGGTCGATCCGGCCGGGAGCGCCATGACCTCGCCCTTCGGCGTGAAGACGAAGACTTCCTTGGCGTTGATCTCGAAGCGGAGCGAGTCGAGGAACTCCCCCGGGTCAGAGGTCTCCTGCTGCCAGTCCACGAGCGAGCGCAGCCAGCCCATCTCGGAGGCCTTGCCGCTGGGCGTGTGGCTCTGCCCGTTCGGCTGGTTCTTGTACTTCCAGTGCGCGGCGACGCCGTACTCCGCGCGCCGGTGCATCTCATGGGTGCGGATCTGGATCTCGACCGGCTTCCCACTCGGCCCGATGACCGTCGTGTGGAGAGACTGGTACATGTTGAACTTCGGCATCGCGATGTAGTCCTTGAACCTGCCCGGAAGCGGGTTCCACCTCGCGTGGAGGGTGCCCAGTGCGGCGTAGCAGTCGCGGACCGAGTCCACGAGCACGCGCACGCCCATGAGGTCATTGATGTCGTCGAACTCCTTCTGCCGGACGATCATCTTCTGGTAGATGGAGTAGTAGTGCTTCGGGCGCCCGGTGATCTCGGCCTTGATCCGCGCCGAGCGCAGGTCCTCGGCGATCTGCGCGCGGATCACCGACAGCTGCTTCTCGCGCTCCGGGGTGCGTGCCCCCACCATCCGCACGATCTCCTCGTACACCTTCGGGTAGAGCGCGGCGAAGGAAAGGTCCTCGAGCTCCCACTTGATCGTGTTCATGCCGAGCCTGTGCGCGAGGGGCGCGAAGATCTCGAGGGTCTCACGCGCCTTCCGCGCCGACGACTCCGGGGACACGAAGCGCCAGGTGCGGGCGTTGTGCAGGCGGTCCGCGAGCTTGATCACGAGGACCCTGATGTCCTTCGCCATCGCCACGACCATCTTGCGCACGGTCTCCGACTGGGCCGCGTCACCGAACTGGACCTTGTCCAGCTTCGTGACTCCGTCGACCAGCATCGCGACCTCGGGGCCGAAGTCACGCCTGAGGTCGTCGAGGGTGTAGGGGGTGTCCTCGACCGTGTCGTGCAGCAGCGCGGCCGCCAGGGTCGTGCCCGTCATGCCGAGCTCGGCGAGGATGGTGGCGACGGCGACGGGGTGGGTGATGTACGGGTCGCCGCTCTTCCGCTTCTGCCCCTGGTGGCTGCGCTCGGCCACCTCGTAGGCGCGCCGGATGAGATCGAAGTCCTCCCGAGGGTTGTTGGCCCGGACGGTGCGCAGCAGCGGCTCGAGGATCGGCGAGTGGGCGTTCGGGCCTCGCCCGGTGAGCCGGGCGAGGCGCGAGAACGTCCAGTCGCGGCGGCCCAGCGTGGGCCGCTCGAGGAGGCTGTTGCCTCCGGCGGGCGCATCGGAGAGGGCCGCCGCCACAGGGTCGGCGGGAGGCTGCGACGTCGTGTCACGCGTGCCGCTGTCCGCGGCGCCGGGCGCCGCGGGCTGAGCTGGCGTCGGACGCTCTACCACTGGCGGCACCTCCACACTTCTCGTCGGGATTCCCTCAGTGTATGCCTCGGCGAACCGCTCAGACGCCCGCGTTCGCTGTGGACCGACGCGACCGCACCCGGTCCGCCTGCTTCACGAGCTCGGGCTCGCGCTCGCGCAGCCACGCATACATGGGAGCCGCGATGAAGATCGTCGCCGCGGTGCCGATGAGGATGCCGACGAACAGGGCGAGCGAGAGGTCCCTGAGGGTGCCGGCACCGAGGAGGCCCGCGCCGATGAACAGGATGGCCGCGACGGGAAGGACCGCGACCATCATGGTGTTGATCGACCGGACCAGCGTCTGGTTCACCGCGAGGTTGACCTCCTCGGTGAAGGTCCGCCGGGTCGACGCTGTGATGTCTGCGGTGTTCTCCCGGATCTTGTCGAACACCACGACGGTGTCGTACAGCGAGTAGCTCAGGATCGTGAGGAAGCCGATGATCGCCGAGGGGGTGACCTCGAAGCCGCTGGCCGCGTAGACGCCGCCGGTGACCACCATGGTGACGAGCATGCCGGTGAGCGCCGAGAGCGACATCTTCCACGTCCGGAAGTACAGCGCCATGAGGACAGCGGCGAGGAGCACGAAGACCACGAACCCGATCATCGCCTGCTGGGTCACGTCAGCGCCCCAGGTCGGGCCGACGAACGACGACGTGACCTTGTCCGCCCCGACGCCGTACGCCTGCGCGAGCTTGTCCTTGACCTGGATGGTCTGATCGTCGGTGAGTCGCTCGGTCTGGACCCGCATCGTTCCCGGGGCGATGTTGCTGGCCCGTGGCGCGCTGTCGGCAGCGACCGACGTGACTGCCGCCTCGCCGAGGTGGGCATCGGTCGTGGACACCTGGGACACGCGGAACTCGCTGCCCCCGCGGAACTCGATGCCGAGGTTGAAGCCGCCGGCGAGGATGGGGATGAGGATCGAGGCGAGCACCAGGATCCCCGCGACCCCGAACCAGATCTTCTTGTTCTGGACGAACCCGTAGGAGCGCTTGCCCGTGTAGAGCTCGTTGCCGAACCGTGCGAAGAAGTTGGACATCAGTTCTCCTCCTCGGAACGCTCGTCGGCGCGGCTGGCGCGTCCCGCCGGCGACGAGACCCGTGCCCGCTCCGCCTCGGCCGCGCGCCGTTCTGCGATGGTCATGCGCCGCCCGGCCTCGCGGGCAGCGGCCGCGTTCTTCGGCCTGAGGTTCGCCTTGGCCGCCTCCGACGCCTCGCGCAGGCGCCCCGCGCCCCGGTACAGCGGGACGGCGCCGAGCCGCTCGGGATCGAGGCCGGAGAACCGGTGGCCCTCGCCGAAGAACCTGGTCCGCGCGAGGACCTGGAGCATCGGGTGGGTGAACATGAACACGACGAGGAGGTCGGCGATTGCCGTGAGGCCGAGCGTGAACGCGAAGCCGCGTACGTTGCCCACCGCCACGAAGTAGAGCACCACGGCGGCGAGGAGGTTCACGGCCTTGGAGGCGAGCACGGTCCGCTTGGCACGCTTCCAGCCGTTCTCGACGGCGGAGACCAGGCCGCGGCCCTCGCGGAGTTCGTCGCGGATGCGCTCGAAGTACACGATGAAGGAGTCCGCCGTCTGGCCGATCGCGACGATGAGGCCAGCGACGCCGGCCAGGGAGAGCCGGTAGTTCTCCGTCCAGCCGAGGATTGCGATCGCGAGGTAAGTCAGGACCCCGGCGACAACGAGCGAGGCGATGGTGACGAAGCCGAGCGCCCGGTACTGGAAGAGGGAGTAGATGACGACGAGGAGGAGGCCGATTCCGCCCGCCAGCAGGCCCATCTCGAGCTGCTGGCTGCCCAGGGTGGCCGAGATCTGCTCTTCGCTCTGGATCTCGAAGCTGATCGGCAGCGCCCCGTAGCGGAGCTGGTCGGAGAGGGTCTTGGCAGTCGCCTCGGTGAAGTTGCCGGTGATCTGCGGCCGACCGTCGGTGATCACGGCGAGGGAGCGCGGCGCCGAGATGACCTTGTCGTCGAGCACGATCGCGAACTGCGCCTTCGGATCGTTCTGGTTCGCCACGTAGAACCCGTTGAGGCGCTGCGTCACGGCCTTGAACTTCTCGGTTCCGGAGTCGTTGAACTGGATGTTCACAGCCCACTCGTTGGTCACGGCGCCCTGCCGGCCCTGCTGGAGCTGGAACGAGGAACCGGCGATCTCGGTGCCGAGGACCTCGACGGGGCCGAGGATGTACTTCACCGCGCCGGCGCCGCTCCCGGCGGTCTCGCACGTGACGAGCGGCTTGGAGGGATCAGACCGCTGGGTGGTCTCCGGCAGTGCCCCGGTGCAGTCGAGCGCCTCGAACTGCTGGTAGACGTCCGCGGTGATCCAGTTCGTGTCGCTCGCGTTGGCCGGCGCGGCCGTCGGCTTCGGGAGCTGGTCCGCGGGAGTGCGCTGGTCCGCCGGCACCGCGGCAGGGTTGCCGGCCACGAGGACGGGACGGAAGTTCATGTCGGCCGAGGCCTGGATGAGCTGGCGGGTCTCAGCAGACGGGGTGCCCGGCAGGCTCACGACGACGTTGCGGCCCGACTGGGTGCTGATCTCCGCCTCGGAGACGCCGGAGCCGTCGACGCGCTGGCGGATGATCTCGACAGCCTGGTTGAGCTGCTCCTGGTTGATCTGGGAGCCGCCCGCGACCTTCGGCGCGAGGATCATCTGGGTGCCGCCCTCAAGGTCGAGCGCGAGCTTCGGCGCCCAGGAGGCCTGGCCGGCGATAGTGCCACCGGCGAGGATGCCGGCGAGGGCCAGCAGGAGGACGACGAGCGAGAGGAGTGTCTTCAGTCCCGGCCGCGTGCGGGATCGTGCCATGGTGGTCCTTCGGGTGAGGGAGCGTGCGCGCCATCAGCGCCTGGAGCGCCTGACGCCGCGCCGCCCGGGATTGCGGGCCGGGCGGCGCGTCAGGGACTACTTGTCGTTCTTGCCCTCGTCGTTGAGGCGCCTGATCGTCTCTTCCGGGGTCTCATTCAGCTGCGACTGCGCGCCCGCCGCGGGGGCCTCACGCTTGTCGAGCCCAAGGGTCCCGCCGGCAGGAGCCACGGCGCCGGGCTCCCCGGAAAGCGAAGCGTCGGCGGCCGGAGCGGCCGGCTCGACGATCTTCGTGACCGCCTGGCGGTGCACCGTGGCCTCGTTGCCGGGGCTGAGCTCGAGAACCACCTTGTTCTCGGCCTCGTCGATGGAGATGATCCTGCCGTAGAGGCCGAAGCTCGTCATGACCTCGACGCCCGGGCCGAACTTGGACTGCATCTGCGCCTGCTGCTGCTGCGCCTTCTTGTTCCGACGGAACATCGTGAAGATGAAGAAAGCGAAGACAGCCAGCAGGAGGATGGTCATAAAGTCCATGAAAGGTCCAATCTTTTTCGTCGGCGCGGACACCGGCCACCGGGCGGGCCCGGGCACAGCGTAGCGGCCCCCGGCAAGGCGGGAGCGTGTATTCAGTCTAAGCGCACGCGCGCAGCGCGCCGCTCACTCCTCCAACGATTCATCGGGCTCATCCGAGCCCGGACCGAAGAGGGTTGCGCTCTCAGCGAACGGAGCCGGCGCAGGCACGGGGAGCCCGAGGTGCTCGTAGGCCAGCGGGGTCGCGATGCGCCCGCGAGGCGTGCGCCCCATCAGACCCTCCCGTACGAGATATGGCTCGGCAACGGTCTCCACAGTCTCCGGCTCCTCACCCACCGCGATCGCAAGGGTCGAGAGCCCGACGGGGCCCCCGCCGAACTTCGTCGCGAGCGCCGTCAGGACGTTCCTGTCGAGGCGGTCCAGCCCCTTCGCATCCACCTCGTACATGTCCAGGGCAGCACCGGCAGCCCGCGCATCGATCTGGTCGATCTGGTGCACGAGCGCCCAGTCGCGCACCCTGCGCAGCAGCCGGTTCGCGATACGCGGCGTCCCCCGCGACCGACCGGCCACCTCGGTGAACCCCGCTGAGGTGACCCTCAGGTCCAGCAGCCCCGCCGAGCGCCGCAGCACGAGCTCGAGCTCCTCGACGGAGTAGAACTCGAGGTGGCCCGTGAACCCGAAGCGGTCCCGCAGGGGCCCGGGCAGGAGGCCCGCGCGCGTCGTCGCACCCACGAGCGTGAACGGCGGCAGGTCGAGCGGGATCGCGGTCGCGCCGGCTCCCTTGCCGACCACGATGTCGACGCGGAAGTCCTCCATGGCCATGTACAGCATCTCCTCGGCAGGCCTGGACATGCGGTGGATCTCGTCGAGGAACAGGACCTCGCCCTCCGACAGGGACGAGAGGATGGCCGCGAGGTCCCCCGCGTGCTGGATCGCCGGGCCGGAGGAGATGCGTAGCGGTGCGTTCATCTCGCCCGCGATGATCATGGCGAGCGTGGTCTTCCCGAGTCCCGGCGGCCCTGAGAGCAGCACGTGGTCAGCAGTGCGGCCGCGCAGCCGGCTGGCCTCGAGCACCAGCGAGAGCTGGCGCCGCACCCGCGCCTGCCCCACGAACTCATCGAGGAACTTCGGCCGGAGCGCGGCCTCGATGACGCGTTCCTCGGGCTCCTCCTGGCTCGCGACGAGCGACGGCTCAGCCACGCGACCCCGCCTTCACGCCCCGGGTCCCCTGGCCCAGCCAGCGCAGGGTCGCACGGAGAATCTCCGGCACGCTTCCCGTCTCGGCCACGTCCGGCTGGTCCGCCATCGCCTTGTCGATGCTGGATGCCGCGTCCTTTTCGCTCCAGCCCAGCGACGACATCGCCTCGATGACCTGGGGCTTCCACCCGGCGCCGTCGCTGGCCGCGGCCGCCGCAGGCGCATCCCCGGTGCCGAGCGGCACGAGTTTGCCCTTGAGCTCGAGCACGAGCCGCGCGCCCACCTTCGGGCCGATCCCGGGAACCTTCGTGAACGCCTTCGCATCCTCGGAATGGGCTGCCACCCGGACTGCCTCGGGACTGTGCACCGCCAGCACCGCCAGCGCGAGGCGGGGTCCGACGCCGGAGACACCCAGGAGCACCTCGAAGACCTCGCGCTCCTCGGGCGCTGCGAAACCGAAGAGCGTCATCGAATCCTCGCGCACCACGAGCGACGTGTGCACGACGGCTTCATCGCCCACCCGGAGCCCCGCGAGGGTCTGCGGCGTGGCCCAGAAGGACATGCCGGCCCCGTTCACATCGATCACGCCTGACGACAGGCCCACATGCGCCACCGGACCACGGAGGAAGCTGATCACCGGGACTCCTTGCCTGTCACCCACAAACCGAACATATCTACGAGAACTCTAGCGGCCGACGGCGCCCGGTCCCCTCATCTGCCGCGGCGCGCCTTCGCTTCGGCCCGCACCGTCCGCCGCCCGGAGTCCCCTCGCCTCAGCCGCCGCGGCGCGCCTTCGCTTCGGCCCGCACCGTCCGCCACCCGGATTCCCCTCGCCTCAGCTGCCGCGGCGCGCCTTCGCTTCGGCCCGCACCGTCCGCCACCCGGAGTCCCCTCGCCTCAGCCGCCGCGGCGCGCCTTCGCTTCGGCTTCCTGCCATAGCCTCTGCGCCGGTGTCAGCGCCGTCGCCGTCATCGCCGTCGTGCGTCCGGCAGCCGACGGCGAGCCTGGAGCGCTTCCCCGCCACGCGTGCGCCAGGGCCAGCGCGAGGGCGTCTGCGGCGTCGGCGGGGCGCGGAGCCGTCTCGAGCCGCAGGATCTTCATCACCATCCTGGTCACGGCGGCCTTGTCGGCGCGCCCGCTCCCGGTCACGGCGGCCTTGACCTCGGACGGCGTATGGAGCGCAACGGGGATCCCACGCTTCGCCGCTGCGGCGATCACGATGCCGGACGCCTGCGCAACCCCCATCACGGTGCTCACGTTCATCTGCGAGAACACGCGCTCGACGGCGACCACCTCGGGCTCGAAGCGGTCGAGCCAGGCCTCCACGGCCTCGGCAATGGCGAGCAGCCGCGCATCCAGCGGCTCATGGGCCGTCGTGCCGACCACGGTGACGCCGACCAGCGTCGCCCGGCGGTCGCGCTCGACGTCGACGACCCCGATCCCGCAGCGCGTGAGGCCCGGGTCCACGCCCAGCACGCGCAGGGCAGACCCGGGCCTCACGGGAGCGGCGGCTCCATCAGAAGGGGCCACAGCTAGTCGTTCTCGAGCTCCGCCATGACGTCCTCGCTCATGTCAGCGTTCGTGTACACGTTCTGCACATCGTCGAGATCTTCGAGGGCGTCGACGAGGCGGACGAACTTCCGGGCGCCGTCGGCGTCGAGCTGGACCTCCATCGAGGGCACGAACTCGGCCTCGTCGGTGTCGTACTCGATGCCGGCCTCGGCGAGAGCATCGCGGATCGCCTGGAGGTCAGCGGGCTCCGAGTAGACCACCCAGTTCTCGCCGCCGTCCTTGACCTCTTCCGCCCCCGCATCGAGGACGGCCATGAGCACGTCGTCTTCCGAGAGGCCGTTCTTCGGCAGGCTCACCACGCCCTTGCGGTTGAAGAGGTAGTTCACGGAACCCTGGTCAGCCATGGTGCCGCCGTTGCGCGTGACCGCGAGGCGGACGTCGGCCGCGGCGCGGTTCCGGTTCTCGGTGAGGCACTCGATCAGGAGCGCGGAACCCTGGGGGCCGCGGGCCTCGTACATGATCTCGGTGTAGTCGATCGCCTCGCCGGTCAGCCCGGCGCCGCGCTTGATGGCGCGGTCGATGTTGTCGTTCGGGACCGAGTTCTTCTTCGCCTTGCTGACCGCGAGCTCGAGGTTCGGGTTGCCTGAGAGGTCCGGGCCGCCAAGCCTCGCGGCAACCTCGATGGTCTTGATGTACTTGGCGAATGCCTTGGCACGCTTGGCGTCGATGACCGCCTTCTTGTGCTTGGTGGTCGCCCATTTGGAGTGGCCGGACATGCCTACGCTTCTCCTCTGATCATGCGGATGAAAAGTTCATGGATCCGTGTCTCGCCGGTCACCTCGGGATGGAACGATGTGGCGAGCAGCCGTCCAGAACGCACTGCGACAATTCTAGACCTGCCCCCGAGCGCGGCCGTGTGCGACGCGTGCGCAGGATCCACCTCGGCGAGCACCTCGACGTCGGGCCCCACCCGCTCGACCCAGGGTCCCCTGATGAAGACGGCGTGGACCGGGCCCCCCGACTGGTCGACCTCCTTGAAGTCCAGGTCCGTCTCGAACGACTCGCGCTGGCGCCCGAAGGCATTGCGGCGGACGGTGATGTCGAGTCCGCCGAAGGTCTCCTGCGGCTTCCCGGACAGGTCCGACGTGGGGTCCGCGATCTCGTCTGCGAGCAGGATCATCCCAGCGCACGAGCCGTAGACCGGGAAGCCCTCCCGGATCCTGGCGCGCAGGGGGTCGGCGAGACCGAAGGCGCGGGCGAGCTTGTCGATCGTCGTCGACTCCCCGCCGGGGATCACGAGCCCGTCGAGACCGTCCAGTTCTTCGGGCCGCCTGACCTTCACGGCGCGGGCGCCCACGTGCGTCAGTGCCGCGAGATGCTCGCGGACGTCGCCCTGGAGGGCGAGCACGCCGACAAGGGGCGCGTTTCCGGTGCGCTCGGACGGAGGGGGCGGAACGAGAGAAGTCACCGGGACAGTCTAGTCAGCCCGCCGTCACCGCGGGTGGCCCGCCCCCCGAGTCCGCAGGCCGCCGGTAGCATGGACCCCAGACCCCGACGGACAACAGATGAGGACAGCACTATGTGCGGAATCGCCGGATACTTCGGCGCCGGGCTCGACGAATCGCTCCTGAAGGAGATGAACTCCTGCATCCTGCACCGGGGGCCCGACGGCGAGGGGTACTTCGCCGACGGGAAGGTAGGCCTGGCGCACCGCCGGCTCGCCATCGTCGACATCGCCCACGGCCAGGAACCGATGGTCAGCGCGGACGAGGACACGGTTCTCGTCTACAACGGCGAGGTCTACAACTACCGGGAGCTGCGGGGCGAGCTCGAGGCGCTCGGCCGCACCTTCCGCACCGCCTCCGACACGGAAGTCGTGCTCCAGGCGTATGAGCAGTGGGGCACGGAAGCGTTCGACCGCTTCAACGGCATGTTCGGCCTCGCCATCTTCGACCGACGCCGCAACCAGCTCGTCCTGGCCCGCGACCACTTCGGCATCAAGCCCCTCTACTGGGCCAACGCTGGCACCGAGTCCGATCCCCAGCTGCTCTTCGCCTCCGAGATCCGCCCCATCCTCGCCACGGGCCTCATCGAGGCCAAGCCCAATGAGCGGATCCTCTACCGGTACCTCCAGTACCGGATCCACGACGACACCGCGGAGACCTTCTTCGAGGGGGTCAACAAGCTCCTGCCCGGCGAGATGATGACGGTCGACCTCGGCACCGGACGCTTCCGCATCTCCTCGTACACGCGGCTCCGCGAGGAGCTCGAGGAGCTCGCCAAGGTCGGCACGCCGTACACGCCTGAGGTCGTCGACGAGTACCGCCGCCGGTTCACCGAGGCGATCCGCATCCGCCTCAACTCGGAGGTCCCCGTGGGCAGCGCCCTCTCGGGGGGCCTGGACTCGTCCGCCGTCGTGGTGACGATCAACCGCCTCATGCAGGAGAAGGCCGAGGGTCTCGAGGCCGTCGGTGCGAAGCAGAACACCTTCAGCGCGGTCTTCCCGAACGCCATCAACGACGAGGAGAAGTACGCCGATGCGGCCATCAACGTCTGCAGCGGCAACATCGCGGCTCACAAGATCAAGCCGACCCCCGAAGGATTCGACGCCGACCTCGTCGACTTCGTGCGCACCATGGAGGAGCCCATCATCTCCTCGGGCCCCTACGCGCAGTACTGCGTGATGAAGGAGGCGAGCAAGCATGTGACCGTGCTCCTCGACGGCCAGGGCGCCGACGAGATGATGGCCGGCTACATCCCCTACTACTTCGCCTACCTGCGGCAGCTCAAGGCCAAGGGCGACTACGCCACGCTCGCCAAGGAGACGGCGTCGAGCCTCGACATCTTCTACCGGCTCGGCCGGTTCCGCCTCCAGGGCAAGGTCAGCGGCAAGAAGACCGTGAGCATGGGCTCGCTCCTGAAGAAGGCGTGGACCAAGCAGTTCGCGGGCGAGACCTTCGGGAACATCCCGGCGAACCTCAAGCTGCGCCTCATCGACGACCTCTTCGCCAAGTCCCTCCCCTCGCTCCTGCGCTACGAGGACAAGAACACGATGCGCTTCTCGCTCGAGGGCCGCGTCCCCTTCCTGGACAAGGAGGTCGTGAAGTACCTCTTCTCGCTCTCGGACGAGGCGATCATCAAGGAGGGCTGGAACAAGCGGGTCCTGCGCGACGCCACCCGCGGGCTGCTCCCCGAGCTCATCAGCAACCGGCGCAACAAGATCGGCTTCACCACCCCTGAGGCGGAGTGGTTCACGCTCATGAAGGAGCGCCTCTACAAGATCTTCATGTCCAACTCGTTCTACTCGCGCCCTTACTGGGACCGCGAGCAGGTCCTGACGGCCTTCGAGGAGTACCTCGACGGCAAGAACGACGCGGACACGATGATCTTCTGGCGCCTGCTGAACGTCGAGCTCTGGCTGCGCGAATTCATCGACAAGGACGAGGCCCCCGCGGACGTCAAGGCCAACAAGAGCGACTACGAGGCCAACCCGGGCAAGGAGCTCGACATCGCCTCGAACGGCTCGGTGTTCCGGCGATACCCGCTGCAGACCGACGTCTTCGCGAAGGACACCGATCTCGCCGCCGGCGTCACCTCGTACGTCAAGCGCTTCTTCGACGGGCTGCCGGACGCGCCCGCCGAGGCGCGGACCGCCGTCGGGGGCAAGAAGTGGTACCTCCTCGTGAGCGAGAAGATCGTCGCCATCACCCAGGGCCGATCGTTCCCCGTCTGGGAGATCAAGGTGACACCCGCCGCGCGCGTGCTCTCCAAGTTCGTCACGCGCACGCCAGCCGGCATCGGCCTCGGGAGCCCATGGTCCATGCAGATCGCGATCAACGAGGTGGGCCTGCCGCTCATCGTCAAGGCCGCTGCCGCGTCCATCGTCGGCAAGGTCCAGGGCAAGAGCGGCGTCTTCTACGACGTCGTGGGCCACAACATCAACGCGATCGACGGCGCCACGCCCTACAGCCTCGGCGCGGCCAGCAACTCGGTGAAGCTCGCACCCAAGGATCCCGACGGCGTCGCCCGCGCCCTCAGCGCGGCCGTGAGGGCGGCGCTCCCGGCCGAGGCGGTGGCGTCGTTCGGCGGCAGCGCGGTCATGGACGCGAACGACCTCGGCGTCGTCGTCATGGGCCACGACACGGACCTGCCGAAGGAGACCATCGCAGGGATGTTCAAGGACAACCCCCAGGGCCAGGGCTCCCAGGCCACGCCGATGTCGCTCGTCTTCGCGCAGGACTGAACGCGGTGGGCAACCCGCTCCTTTCGCCCAGCCCGCTACCCTACGGGCTCCCGCCGTTCGCCGGCCTCCGCGAGGAGGACTACGCGGAGGCCGTCCGGGCCGGCCTCACCGAGCATCTGGCCGAGATCGAGGCGATCACCGGCTCGGACGAGGCGGCGGACTTCGAGAACACCGCTGTGGCGATGGAGCGTGCGGGAACCCTGCTCAACCGAGCGGTCTCGGCGTTCATGACCCTTGTGTCCTCACACGGCACCGACGGCATCCGCGCTCTCGAGACGGAACTCATGCCCGAGCTCTCGGCGCACGAGGACGCGGTGTACCTCAACCGGGCGCTCCACGAGCGTTTCGCGGCCATCCCCACGGGGGGCCTCGACGAGGAGTCCGCGCGCCTCGTGTCCGAATGGCTCGCCGCTTTCCGGCGTGCGGGCATCGTACTCGACGACGTCGGGCAGGCCCGCCTCCGCGCGATCAACGCCGAGCTCTCGCGGCTCGGCACGGAGTATGGCCAGCGGGTGGCCAGGGGCATCAACGAGGCCGCCGTCGTGGTGGTGGACGAGTCTGAACTCGCAGGCATGCCTGAGGACGACAGGGCCTCCGCGGCCGAGGCGGCCCGAGCAGCCGGGCACGAGTCCGGCTGGCTCCTGACCCTCATCCAGCCCACGGGTCAGCCGCATCTCGCGGTCCTCGAGGACCGCCGGCTTAGGCGCCGCATCTTCGAGGCGTCGGTGGCGCGCGGGAGCTCCGGCGGCGCGACGGACGTCCTCGGGCTCGTTACGGACATGGCCCGCCTGCGCGCCGAGAAGGCCGCCCTGCTGGGCTTCGCGGACTTCGCTGAGCTTGCCGTGGACGACCAGACCGCGGCCTCCATCGCCGCGGTCAGGGGCATGCTGGCCCAGCTCGCGCCCGCCGCGGTGCGGAACGCTGCGGCGGAGGCCGAGGTCCTCGCCCGGGCGGCCGGCCATGAACTCGAGCCCTGGGACTGGGATTTCTACTCGGCGAAGGTGCGCCGCGAGAAGTACTCGGTGGACGAGCAGGCGCTGCGGCCCTACCTCGAGCTCGACCGGGTCCTCGAGGACGGGGCGTTCTACGCCGCAGGCCAGCTGTTCGGCCTGACGTTCCGCGAACGCGACGACCTCGTCGGCTACCACGAGGACGTAAGGGTGTGGGAGGTGCTCGACGCCGACGGGGACGGGCTGGGCCTCTTCCTCGGGGACTACTTCGCCCGCCCGACCAAGCGCGGCGGCGCGTGGATGAACTCGCTCGTCGAGCAGTCCCGGCTCCTCGGCCTCCGGCCGGTGGTGGTCAACAACCTCAACGTCCCCAAGCCCGCCCCGGGCGAGCCGGCGCTCCTGACGCTCGACGAGCTGCGCACCGTGTTCCATGAGTTCGGGCACGCCCTGCACGGGCTGCTCTCCGACGTCGCGTACCCGCGGTTCTCGGGGACGAACGTGCCCCGCGACTTCGTCGAGTATCCCTCCCAGGTGAACGAGATGTGGATGTTCGCGCCCGAGGTGGTGCGGAACTACGCGCGGCACCACGCCACGGGAGAGCCGCTGGGCGCTGCAGTGCTCGAGCGCCTCGATGCCGCCCGGCTGTGGGGGGAGGGCTTCGCAACCACGGAGTACCTCGGAGCCGCGGTGCTCGACCTCGCATGGCACAGCCTGCACGCCGGCGAGGAGCCCGGCGATCCCGTCGCGTTCGAGGCGAAGGCGCTCGCCGATGCGGGCGTCGCGGTGCCTCTCGTGCCGCCGCGGTACCGCACGGGCTACTTCCAGCACATCTTCGCCGGCGGGTGGTACGCCGCCGGATACTGGTCCTACATCTGGAGCGAGGTCCTCGACGCGGACACCGTCGAGTGGTTCAGGGAGAACGGCGGCCTGACGCGCGCCAACGGCGACGCGTTCCGCCGCGAGCTGCTCTCGCGCGGCAACTCCCGCGACCCGCTGGCCTCGTTCCGTGCCTTCCGCGGCCGGGACGCCGACGTCGGCCCGCTCCTCGCCCGGCGCGGCCTCGCCTGATCCGGGCACCGGGCGGAACACGGCCCTTCGCCCCTGCCCGCGCACGCGCACCTGCGCGACAGTGGAGGGGACACGCGAGGAGGACCAGATGCACGTGTTCAAGGACAGGTCCGAGGCCGGCCGTGAACTCGCCCGCGCGCTCACACGCCTCAGGGGGCCGGGGACCGTCGTCCTCGGGCTCCCCCGCGGCGGCGTCCCGGTGGCGTTCGAGGTCGCCGTGGCCTTGGACGCCCCTCTGGACGTGATCGTGGTCCGCAAGCTCGGCGTGCCGTTCCAGCCTGAGCTCGCGATGGGGGCGGTCGGCGAGAACGGCGTCCGGGTCCTCGACGACCGGGTTCGCTCGCTGTCCGGGGTGACCGAGCGCGAACTTGCGCTGGTTGAGGCACGGGAACGTGAGGTCCTCGAGAAGCGCGTCGCCCAGATCCGGGCGGTCCGCGCGCCCGAGGACCTCCACGGGAAGACAGCCGTCATCGTCGACGACGGCATCGCCACCGGCTCGACGGCCCGGGTCGCCTGCCGGGTCGCCCGTGCTCTCGGCGCCGAGCGCGTCGTGCTCGCCGTGCCGGTGGGCCCGAAGGACACCGTCGGGGACTTCCCGGAGGCCGACGAGGTGGTCTGCCTGACGACTCCGTCGCCGTTCCGGGCGGTGGGGCGCTTCTACAGCGACTTCTCCGCGACGGAGGACGACGAGGTCCTCCACCTCCTCGGTGCGGCCGCGCGGCGCCCGGCCGCGGTGTCCCCGCAGAAGGATGCCGCGCCCGTGCACGAGGACGTGCTCATCCCGCTCGACGGGGTCACCGTCCAGGGCAGCCTCCACCTCCCGGCCACGGGCGGCGTCGTCGTGTTCGCACACGGAAGCGGCAGCAGCCGGCACAGCCCGCGGAACCGGGCCGTGGCCCGCGTCCTCCAGAACGCCGGGCTCGGCACCCTCCTGCTCGACCTCCTGTCGCCGGACGAGGAACTCGAGCGCCGCGCCGTCTTCGACATCGGACTCCTCGCCTCCCGCCTCATGGCAGCCACCGACTGGCTGCGCTCGGAGCGCGCCGGGTCCAGGACCGTGGGCTACTTCGGGGCCAGCACCGGCGCGGCAGCCGCCCTGTGGGCTGCCGCGGAGCCCGACTCCGGCATCTCGGCCGTGGTCTCGCGCGGCGGCCGGCCGGACCTCGCCATCGGGCGCCTTGGCGATGTGCAGGCGCCCACCCTCCTGATCGTCGGGGGGGCGGACCACCAGGTCCTCGAGCTCAACCGCGAGGCGGCCCGGCACCTCAGGTGCCCGCACCGGCTCGAGGTCGTCCCGCGCGCTACCCACCTCTTCGAGGAGCCTGGCACGCTCGACGCCGTGGCGCGCCTCGCCCGCGACTGGTTCACCGATCACCTGGCGTGAGGGCCGGGGTCCCGCCTGAGAGCCGGGTCCCGGCCTGCGCCTCGCCCGGGCCTCCAGGCGGGAGGCAGTGGCGGGAGCCTCGGGCGGAGGCTCAGGCAGTGCCGTGCGCGGCGACGTAGGCGACGAGGCCGCCGAACGTGCCGACCTGGGCGTAGTCCCGCTCAGGCACGTCCACGCCTGTGGTCTGGGCAATCTGCTCGATGAGCCGCAGGAAGTCGAGGGAGTCGAGGTCGAAGTCCTGGCGCAGGCGGTCGGCGTCGTCGATCTCCTCCGGCTCGATCTCGGGTGCGATCTCGCGCAGCGCCGCGGTCACGGCGGCGCGTGGGTCAGTGGGGGTCATAGCTCCTCCGGTGTGAGCAGAAGTTCCTGGATGCGGGTCAGGTACCGTCCGCCGCCGAGGCCGTCGCTCACCCGGTGGTCGGCCGAGAGGGTCGCCGTGACGGCCTGGCGCACGCCGAGCATCCCGTTCTCGGCCCACGGGCGCTCGACGACGCGCCCGAACCCGACCATCGCGACCTGCGGGGGGACGATCACGCCGAAGACGGCCTCGACGCCGAGGTCGCCGAGGCTCGTGACGGTGATGGTCGCGTCCGCCATCTCGGTCCGGAGCAGCCGGCCAGCCCTCGCGCGGGCGACGAGGTCGCGGAGCTTCTCCATGAGCTCGTCGACAGGCAGCGCGTCGGCGTCGTGCAGGGCGGGCGCGACGAGCCCGCCCCCGCGCAGCGCCACTGCGACCCCGAGGTGCACCCGCTCGCCCGCGGCGAACCCCGAATCCGTCCAGTAGCCGTTCATGGCGGGCACCTCGCGGGCGGCCACGGCGGCCGCCTTGAGCAGGAACGCCGCCGGGACGAGCCGTGCCGAGACGGGGCGGGTCAGATTCCGCTCCTGCATGAGGGCCATCGTCGCCGAGAGGTCAACGGTGGTGCTGAGGTAGTAGTGGGGGACGGTCGCCTTCGACTTCGCCATGAGGCTCCCGAGGGCCGCGCGCAGTGTCGCCGCCTTCCCGGCAGGGGGCTGGGCTGCCGGCCGCCCACCGGCCGACGACGCCGCAACCGCCTCGCTCCCGGACGGAACCGGGCGTGCGGCCGCCTCGGCGGCACGGCGCACGTCGGCCTCGGACACGCTCCCCTGCTGGCCCGTACCGACGACGGCTTCGAGGTCGATTCCTAGCTTGGCCGCGAGGCGCCGGGCCAGGGGCGACGAGCGGATACGGCGGGGGCCCGTGGGAGACGGGATCGGAAGCGGCGAGACGGACGTCCGCGGGCTGGGTACGGGCTTACTGGGTGCAGGCAGGCTGGCCGGCGGGGCCGCCACCTCGCGCGGAGGCTCCGCCGGTGCGGGCTCTGCGGCGGCGCCGTCGCCACCCGGTTCCGCTGGCTCCTCCGCTGCCGCACCGCCCTGGCCAAGCCGGACGATCGGGGTCCCGACCGGGACCGTCTCGCCGAGCCCCACGAGGTACTCCCCCACCACGCCGTCCTCGAACGACTCGACGTCCATGACCGTCTTGTCGGTGTCCACGACCGCGACCAGGTCGCCCCGGTGCACTGCATCGCCGGGCTTCACGAGCCACTCGACGACCTTGCCGTGGTCCATGTCCGCCCCGAGCGAGGGCATCCGCAGCTCAGGCACCGGACGACACCGCCTCGAGCGCCGCCGCGACCACGCGTGGCGCGGAGGGGAGAGCTGCCTCCTCGAGGTGCTTGGCGTAGGGCATGGGCACCTCCGCGCCGCAGACGCGGCCCACCGGCGCGTCCAGGTCGTAGAAGGCCTTCTCGCCGATCCGGGCGGCGATCTCGGCGGACAGGCTGCCGCTGCGCCATGCCTCGTCCACGACGACGGCGCGGTGGGTGCGGGCAACGCTTGCGAGGATGGTCTCCTCGTCGAGCGGCCGGAGCGTGCGCAGGTCGATGACTTCGGCACTGACGCCCTGCTCGCCCAGCTGTGCCGCGGCGTCGAGGGTGAGCGGAAGGGTCCCGCCATAGGTGATCAGGCTGATGTCCGTACCGGCCCGGCGCACGGCGGCCCGGTCGATCCCCACCGGCCCTGCCTCGCCGTCCAGCTCGCCCTCGACGCCGTAGAGCGAGCCGTGCTCGAAGATGAGCACCGGGTCCGGGTCCTCAAGGGCGGTCCACAGCATGCCCCGCGCGTCCTCGAGCGTGGCCGGTGCCAGGATGCGCAGGCCTGGGATGTGGGCGTACCAGCCCTCGAGGCTGTGCGAGTGCTGCGCCCCCAGCTGCCGTCCGGCCCCGGTGGTCATCCGGATCACCAGCGGCACGTTGAACTGGCCGCCGGACATGTGGAGCAGGGTTGCCGCGCTGTTGACGATCTGGTCGAGTGCCAGGAGGCTGAAGTTGACCGTCATGATCTCCACGATCGGACGCATTCCGCCGAGCGCCGCGCCGATTCCGGCGCCCACGAAGCCGGATTCGGACAGGGGCGTGTCACGCACGCGCGACGGCCCGAACTCCTCGAGGAGTCCCAGGCTCACGGCGAAGCAGCCGCCGTAGGCGCCCACGTCCTCGCCCATGAGGAACACGCGCTCATCCCGCTGGAGCGCATCGCGCAGCGCGGCACGCATTGCCTCGCGGTAGGTGGACTTCATAGCGTGCGCCTCTCGCTGTAGACGAAGCGAGTCAGCTCCTCGGCGGGCTCGAGCGTCCCCGCCTCGGCGAACGCGATGGCGTCCCCCACCTCGTCGTCGACCTCCCGTCCGATCCGCGACCACGCGTCGTCGTCCAGCTGGCCGGCCGCCACGAGCGCGTCGCGGAGGGCGGGGATGGGGTCCCGCTGCATCCAGGTGGCGACTTCGGCCCTCTCCCGGTAGCGCTCCGGATCGAACATGGAGTGGGCGCGGAAGCGGTAGGTGCGCAGCTCGAGGAAGTACGGGCCGCCCCCGGCGCGGACGGACTCGGCGGCGCGGCGCGCGGCGTCGGCGACCGCGAGGGCGTCCATGCCGTCGACCTCCCACGCGGGCACGCCGTAGGAGGCGGCCTTGAGCGCGAGGTCCGTCTGCGACTCTGACCTGGTCAGGGCGGTGCCCATGGCGTAGAGGTTGTTCTCGCAGCAGAAGAGGACGGGGAGGCGCCACAGCGCCGCGAGGTTCATGCTCTCGTGGAACTCCCCCTCGGCCATGGCGCCCTCGCCGAAGAAGCACGCGGTCACGCGGTTCCGGCCCTGCATCGCGTCTGCGAGGGCCAGCCCGACGGCCAGCGGGAGGCCTCCCGCGACGATGGCATTGCCGCCGTAGAAGCGGGCACCGGCGTCGAACAGGTGCATCGAGCCGCCGCGTCCCCGGCTGCAGCCCTCGGCCTTGCCGAACATCTCGGCCATGAGGCTGCGGGCTGAGACGCCCCTCAGGAGGGCGTGGCCATGCTCGCGGTACGTGGCGACGACGGCGTCCTCCGCACCGAGCGCGTGCATGACGCCGGCCACGACGGCCTCCTCGCCGATGGAGACATGGAGGAACCCGCGGATCTTCTGCTCGGTATAGAGCCGCACGCACGCCTCCTCGAGGCGCCGGACGCGCAGCATGGACCGCAGCAGCCCGAGCGCCGCCTCTGGGTCGACCGCGAGCAGCCCGTTCGAGAGCGAGGTGCTCATGGCCGTGCCTCCAGGGTCGAGACGTCGCCCTCCGGCAGGCCCAGCTCGCGCGCCTTGAGCAGGCGCCGCAGCACCTTCCCGCTGCGCGTGTGCGGCAGGGCCTCCACGAACTCGATGTCGCGCGGCGCAACCGCGGCACCGAGGCGCCGCCGTGCGAATCCGATGATGTCGAGCCTCAGCTCGCTGCTCGGCTCGCGACCCGGCCGGAGTTCGACGAAGGCCTTGACCGTCTCCCCCGCCACCTCGTCCGGCACGCCGATCACGCCCGCCTCGGCAACCGCGGGGTGCTCCATGAGCGCACTCTCGACCTCGAACGGGCCGATCAGGTGACCGGAGGACTTGATGACGTCGTCGCCCCGCCCGACGAACCAGAAGTAGCCGTCGTCGTCGCGCGTCGCGAGGTCGCCGGTGAGGTACCAGCCGCCGGCGAAGCACTTGCGGTAGCGCGCCTCCTCGTTGAGGTAGCCGCGGAACATCGAGGGCCAGCCGGGGCGCAGCGCGAGCTCGCCGACGTCGCCGGCGTGCTCCACCTCGACGGCCTCCCCATCACGGAGCACGGGGCGGTCGTCGGGGCCCCGCATCAGGACCGCCGCCTCGACGCCGGGCAGCGGCTTCCCCATCGACCCCGGGCGGATGTCCATCGCGGCGTAGTTTGCGATCATGATCCCCCCGGTCTCGGTCTGCCACCAGTTGTCGTGGATCGGCAGGCCCAGGGACTCCTGGCCCCACAGCACGACCTCGGGGTTGAGCGGCTCGCCGACGCTCGCGACGAAGCGCAGGGCGGACAGGTCGTAGCCCGCGGCCCGTTCCGCGCCGGCCTTCATGAGCATCCTCAGCGCGGTCGGGGCCGTGTACCAGACGGTCACCCGCTGCTCCGCGAGGATGCGGTACCAGCGGTCGACGTCGAGCTCCTCCTCGTCGACCACGGCGGTCACTCCATGCACGAGCGGGGCAATGATCCCGTACGAGGTCCCGGTCACCCAGCCGGGGTCGGCTGTGCACCAGTAGACGTCGTCCTCGTGGAGGTCGAGGGCGAAGCGGCCGGTCGCCCAGTGGGCCACGACCGCCTCGTGGACGTGCTGGGCGCCCTTGGGCGTGCCGGTGGTGCCGCTCGTGAAGTGCAGGAGGGCGTAGTCGCCGGGACGGGTTGCTGCCGCGGCTTCGAGCGGTTCGGCGGTGTCCAGCAGCGCGGCGAGGTCGAGCGTCCCCGGCTCGGGGGCGCCGTCGGCGTCGACGAGGAGCACGTGCTGCAGGTCGGGGAGGTCCGCCCTGAGCGCGGCGACCTTCTTGCGGTACAGGGACCGTGTCGTGACGAGCACCCGGCCGCTGCCCAGCCGGAGCCGCTGGCGGACTGGGTCCGGCCCGAAGGCAGAGAACAGGGGGCAGAACACGCTCCCGGCCTTGAGCGTGCCCAGCACGGCGGCGTACAGCTCGGGCCTGCGCCCGAGGAGCGAGAAGACGCGCTCGCCGCGCCCGACGCCGAGGCCGCGCAGCACCGCGGCGAAGCGGCTCACGCGGTCGGCGAGCCCGGCGTAGGTGATCGATTCGAGCGACCCGTCGGCCCGCACGAAGCGCAGGGCTTCACGGGCCGCCAGCGGTCCCGCGGCGTGCCTGTCCACGGCTTCATGCGCGATGTTGAGCCCGCCGCCGGGCAGGCCCGAGAGTGCACGGCGCGCATCATCCCAGCTGAAGGCGGCGCGTTCGGCGTCGTAGTCGGCAAGGTGCGGCAACACGGCCAGGGTGCTGGCGTCCTTGCGGATGACCGGCCACGCGGTTCCCGTCGGAGTCTCTGCGCTCACGTGACCATCTCACGCCCGCAGCCCGTGGGGGCCAAGTGCCGAAAGTCCCCGCGCCCTCCGCGGCGCGCGCCCAGCCGCACGCACGACGGGGGGCCGCGCCTTCGCCGGGAAGGTGCGGGCCGCCGTCGTGCTTGGGTGAGGCTCAGCCGGCGGTTGCCGGCCGCGGCCTGCTACCAGCCGCGCTCGGCGAGTCGGTGAGGTGCCGGGATGTCGTCGACGTTGATGCCCACCATGGCCTCGCCCAGGCCGCGGGAGACCTTGGCGATCATGTCGGGGTCGTCGAAGAAGGTCGTGGCCTTCACGACGGCGGCCGCGCGCTCGGCCGGGTTGCCGGACTTGAAGATGCCGGACCCGACGAACACGCCGTCGGCGCCGAGCTGCATCATCATCGCCGCGTCAGCAGGGGTCGCGATGCCGCCCGCGGTGAAGAGCACCACCGGGAGCTTGCCGGTCTCGGCGATCTCGCGCACGAGCTCGTACGGGGCCTGCAGCTCCTTCGCCGCCACGTAGAGCTCGTCCTCGGGCATCGAGGAGAGCCGCTTGATCTCCGCGCGGATCTTGCGCATGTGGGTGGTCGCGTTCGAGACGTCGCCGGTGCCCGCCTCGCCCTTGGAACGGATCATCGCCGCGCCCTCGTTGATGCGACGCAGCGCCTCGCCGAGGTTGGTGGCACCGCACACGAACGGGACCGTGAAGGCCCACTTGTCGATGTGGTTCTCGTAGTCGGCCGGCGTCAGGACCTCGGACTCGTCGATGTAGTCCACCCCGAGGGACTGCAGGACCTGGGCCTCGACGAAGTGGCCGATACGGGCCTTGGCCATGACCGGGATCGAGACCGCGTTGACGATCGAGTCGATCATGTCCGGGTCCGACATGCGGGACACGCCGCCCTGGGCGCGGATGTCAGCAGGGACGCGCTCGAGCGCCATGACCGCCACGGCCCCGGCGTCCTCGGCGATCTTCGCCTGCTCGACGTTGACGACGTCCATGATGACGCCGCCCTTGAGCATCTCGGCCATGCCACGCTTGACCCGGCTGCTGCCGGTCGTGGGTGCCGAGGCGTTTGCTTCAGTAGACACGTACTCGTCTTTCTTGTCGCGCGAAAAAGCTTGGATACGTCTGGTGGGACACCCCAGTCTATCGCCCGTCAGGCGGGTGCGTCCCCAGTGGCGGCCTGCACCCGGACGGTCACGATCCGCTGCCCCACGGTGATGGCGCTGGCGACGGCGAGCACCCCCAGGGCCCACGCCAGGACCACAGTCGGCAGCCCCAGACCACACAGTCCCGTGACGACCAGCGTGAGGACGAGTCGCTCGGCCCGCTCAGCGATGCCCACGTTCGCGTCGAAGCCGAGAGACTCCGCCTTCGCACGGGCGTAGGAGACCAGGTTCCCGAGGGCGAGGCACACGACGGCGAGGACGCCGACGGCGGGGCTCCCGCCCAGTCCGAAGAACCAGAACGCGATTCCTGCGAAGACGGCACCGTCCTGGACGCGGTCCAGGGTCGAGTCGAGGAAGCTCCCCCACCGGCCGGTTCGGCGCGTCAGCCTGGCCATGATGCCGTCGAGGACATCCGAGAAGATGAACAGCGTGATCGCGATCGTGCCCCAGAACAGCTGGCCGAGTGGGTACAGCACGAGGGCCGAGGCCGTCACACCGAGCGTGCCCACGGCGGTCACGGCGTCCGGGGACACGCGCAGGCGCAGGAGGAATGCCGCGAGCGGCGTGAAGAGCCGTGTGAAGAGCGCCCGCGCGTGCCTATTGAGCACCCGTGTCCGTCCCCGGCCCGCGCCCGGCCAGCCGCTCGCCGTCGTCCTCCCCCGTCCCCGCCACGGTGGGCCAGGCCTCCGCGATGATCTCCCGGGTCTCCCCGAGGGTCTGGGTGATCTGCTTGGTCTGGGCGATGATCGGCAGGAAGTTGCCGTCGCCTCCCCAGCGGGGCACGACGTGCTGGTGGAGGTGCGCGGCGATGCCCGCCCCGCCGGCGTCGCCCTGGTTGATGCCGAGGTTGAAGCCGTGCGGTCCGGCCACCTTGCGGATCACGCGCATCGCGGTCTGCGTGATCTCCGCCATCTCAGCCGTCTCCTCGGCGGTGATGTCGGTGTAGTCGGCCACGTGGCGGTACGGGCACACGAGGACGTGGCCGGGGTTGTACGGGTACAGGTTCAGGATGGCGAAGGACGTGCGGCCCCGGTGGACGATGAGGGCCTCCTCGTCGGTCCGGCCCGGCGCGGCGCAGAACGGGCACTCCTTGTCCGTGAACTGCCCCTGGCCGCCTTTGATGTAGGCCATGCGGTGGGGCGTCCACAGGCGCCCGAAGGCGTCGGGCGTGCCGGGCAGCTCGAAGTCGTCCGTCACTTCGCTGTCCTGCGGCGCGGGGCCTGCGGGAGCGCTCTGCGCGCCGGTGGGGTCCGCCATGTCAGCGCGCCCTCGTGCGCACGGCCTCGACGATGCGCTTGACCGCCTCCTCCACGGGCACGCCGTTGTCCTGGCTGCCGTCGCGGAAGCGGAAGGAGACGGCCCCGGCGTCGGCGTCCTCGCCGCCAGCGATCAGCACGAACGGCACCTTCTCCTTGCTCGCCGTGCGGATCTTCTTCGGGAACCTGTCGCTCGAGGCGTCAACCTCCGCGCGGATGCCCTCCTTCTTCAGGCGCGCGACGACGTCGAACATGTAGTCGTTGAACGCCTCGGCGACCGGGATCCCGACGACCTGCACCGGGGCGAGCCATGCCGGGAACGCGCCCGCATAGTGCTCGGTGAGCACGCCCAGGAACCGCTCGATCGAGCCGAACTTCGCCGCGTGGATCATGACCGGCTCCTGGCGGGTGCCGTCGGCGGCCTGATACTCGAGCCCGAAGCGGGCGGGCTGGTTGAAGTCGTACTGGACGGTGGACATCTGCCACGTCCGCCCGATCGCGTCGCGGGCCTGGACCGAGATCTTGGGGCCGTAGTAGGCCGCGCCGCCCGGGTCGGGGACGAGCTCGAGCCCGGTCTCGAGGGCCACCTGCTCGAGGACTGCGGTGGCCTCCTCCCACTGCTCGTCGGTGCCGATGAACTTGTCCGACTCCGGATCGCGGGTCGAGAGCTCAAGGTAGAAGTCGTCGAGCCCGAAGTCGCGCAGGAGCGAGAGGATGAAGTCCAGCAGGTGCTTGACCTCGGCCGGAGCCTGCTCCTTGGTCACGTAGGAGTGCGAATCGTCCTGGGCGAAGCCGCGGACCCGGGTGAGGCCGTGGACCACACCCGACTTCTCGTACCGGTAGACGTGGCCGAACTCGAACAGCCGCATCGGCAGCTCGCGGTAGGACCGGCCTCGCGAGCGGTAGATGAGGTTGTGCATGGGGCAGTTCATGGCCTTGAGCCGGTAGTCCTGCCCCGGCTTCGTGACATTGCCGTCCTCGTCCCGCTCCTCGTCGACGTGCAGCGGCGGGAACATGGTGTCGGCGTAGTAGGGCAGGTGGCCCGAGGTGTGGAAGAGCCCGTCCTTGGAGATGTGCGGCGTCCCGACGTACTGGAAGCCCTCCTCGATGTGCCGGCGGCGGACGTAGTCCTCCATCTCCCGCTTGATGATCCCGCCCTTGGGGTGGAACACCGGCAGTCCGGAGCCGAGCTCGTCGGGGAACGAGAACAGGTCCAGCTCGGCGCCGAGCTTGCGGTGGTCGCGCCGCTCGGCCTCGGCGATCCGGTCCTGGTACTCCTTGAGGGCTTCCTTGGTGGGCCACGCCGTGCCGTAGATGCGCTGCAGCTGCTTGTTCTTCTCGGAGCCGAGCCAGTAGGCCGCGGCCGAGCGGGTGAGCGCGAACGCGTTGGAGATGAGCTTGGTGTTGGGCAGGTGCGGGCCGCGGCACAGGTCGCACCATACGACCTCGCCGCTCTTGCGGTCCACATTGTCGTAGATCGTGATCTCGCCGGCGCCGACCTCGACGTTCGCGCCCTCCTTGGCCGCGGCCTCGTGCGTCTTCGACGTGTCGTCCTTCGCGCCGAGGATGATGAGCTTGTACGGCTCGTTCGCCATGGCGGCGCCGGCCTCGACCTCGGTGACGACGCGGCGCTTGAAGAGCTGGTTCTGGTTGACGATCTTGAGCATCATCTTCTCGAGGGCGCGCAGGTCCTCGGGGGTGAAGGGCTCGTCGACGTCGAAGTCGAAGTAGAAGCCGTCCTTGATGTACGGGCCGATGCCCAGCTTCGCGTCGGGCCGCAGCTGCTGGACCGCCTGGGCCATGACGTGGGCGGTCGAGTGGCGCAGGACATTGAGGCCGTCCTGGCTCGCGATGTCGACGCCCTCGACGACGGCGCCGGCTGGCACGGGCTGGTCGAGGTCCTTCAGCACGCCGTCGACGCGCATGACGACGATCTCACGGCGCCCCTCGAAGAGGCCGGTTCCCGTGGCGCCCTCCGCGACGGTGCGCTCCTCGCCGTCGACGGTGATGGTGATCTGCTGGGCATCTGACACGGGGGTCTCCTCTTCATCTGTGGGCTTCGTAGCTTGTGGCGTACGGGGACCACAGCCAGCCACCGACAAGCCTATCGGACGCCGGGCACGCCGGACGGATCATGCCAGCTCGAGCGTGAGCTGGCCCGCCACCGGCGGCGCGCTCCTGCCCGGCGGCGTGGACGCGAGGCCGGCGAGGGATGCGACGACGTCGGCGTGGGTGCCCGCTCTCGCGGCAGCCCGATGCAGCGCATCGAGGGCGCCGGCGTCGGCGAGGCGGCGGAGGGCCGACGGCGAGAGGCGGGCGCTGTCACGTACCTCGGCGATCGACGCGTACGGCTGGCCGGCGACGAGCCGGCCGACGTCGCCCCGGGACAGTCCCGGCACGCCGCCGAGCGGGAGCCGGACCCCGAGCCGCCCCTCTGCCGGCCCTGCGGTGACCCGCTCGACGCGGTGCCCGGCCCCGCTCAGGGCCACGTCGACGGGCAGGAGCGGGATGCCGAGGCTGTCCGCCTCGGCGCGGAGGTCGCGCTGGGAGCGGGGGTCACGGCAGCGCTCGAGCCTGGCGGCGAGGAACGCCTCGGGATGGCGCTCCTCGAGCCAGCGGGCCTGGTCGTCAGCGGCGCCGGCCGCCTCCAGGCCCAGGCCGACGCCGCCCATCCGCCGGGCCTCGGCATCCGCGTGCGCCACGATGTCCAGCATCGCCGATCCACGCAGGCCCACCGGGTCCAGGCCCAGCCAGGCGAGGTCCTCGGGCGCGAACTGGGCCACCGGCGGGCCCAGGCGGCTGGGCTGCACCGGCACGCGGTCCAAGAGCCCGGCGTCGCCGAGGACGACGCCGACGGGTTCCGCCGGGACGGGCTCCTGCGCCGGCCGCTCGGCGGCGGCCAGGAGCTCGGGCTGCCCGCACGCCGGCGGCGCCGGTTCAGCTGCGGCTCGAGCGCTCTGGGGCGCCGCGGCCAACACGGCGCGGTCCGGGCCGAAGCGCTCGAGAACGCGTCGGAAGACCCGCTCGGCCTGCGCGGCCTCGACGTCGAACCCGTGCCCGGCGACGCCGGAACCGGCGTCCCGGGGCGCGAACCGGACGCCCAGCTCCTTCAGGGCCTCGGCGACGTCATCGGCGACCGCCGCGGCGCCCCCCATCGCTCCCCAGCCGAGGTCCGCCCCGGGGTCGAGCCGGCAGCGGCCAGCGATGCTCTCGGTGTTGGACAGGAGGTTCCCCAGGTCCCCGGGACCGAGTCCTGCCGCAGCGATGATCCGCCGCGCGGCGTCGTGCATGAGCCCCGCGGGCTTGAGCCACGACTCTCCGACGCCTTCGCCCCCCGGGACCGCGGCGCGGGCGGCGTTGGTCAGGACAGCGGGGATCCCGTGCTCGGCGGCCAGACGGAGCATCCGCACGGTGCCCCCGGCGATCGGAGCCTCGGCCTCGCCATCCGCTGGAGCCACGAGTTCGACGGCGGCCACCCCCTGCGGCAGCGCCTCCAGCCATTCCCGGAACAGGGTCCGTGGGCGGAGGAACCGGGACCCGAGCATCGCGCGCCCCACATCCGAGTCCGGCCCGATCAGGACCGTCAGGACGGGACGGCCGGTGCGCGGGTCGAGGCAGCGCGCGGCGAGCTCGGACCGCAGCACACCGACCGGCACCGTCCCCTTCGGCTTCCGGCCGGTGTGGGCATGGGCATCGGACACGAGCCGGCACAGCGCCCCCCAGCCCGCCCCGCCGTTGCCGCCCCGGGCCAGGACGACGACCCGACCTGACACTCCCGCGCCTCCCCGCCCGGGCGCGCACGCGCCGTCGTGCGCCGGATCCTCCGCTAGCACCGCGAGGTCGACGCCGACGATGGCTCCCAGCCCGTGCCCGAGGCACGCCCGCACATGCCGGAGGGCGCCGTAGAGCCCGTTACGGTCGGTGACTGCGAGCGCGGGCGCCCCATCCGTGGCGGCGGCCTCGGCGAAGTCCTCGGGCCACGAGGTCCCGTGGCCGGGACTGAAGGCACCGGCGACATGGAGATGGGTGAACGGGGCCATCGGGGTCCTGACCGGGTCCTTCCTCGCATCAGCGTCAATCGAAGATGTCTTCGAACTCGCTCAGTCTAGCCCGACCCCGACGGCCATCAACCCGGCGCGGCTCCGGCAGCGCGGGCAATAATGGCCTCATGTGCGGCAGATACGTCATGGCCCAGTCCGTGGGCGACCTCGTGGCGGAGTTCGACGTCGACGAGACCTACGTCGAGACGGTCGAGCCCTCGTACAACATCGCCCCCACCGACCCCGTGCCGATCGTCCTGGACCGCCGCGACAGGGAGACCGGCGGCACGTCGCGGAAGCTCGTCCCGGCCCGGTGGGGCCTCGTGCCGCCCTGGTCCAAGGACACCAAGGGGGCCGCGAGGCTCATCAACGCCCGCCGCGAGACCGTGACCGAAAAGCCCTCGTTCCGCAAGGCGGCCGCGGCGAAGCGGGCGCTCGTGCCGGCGAACGGCTACTACGAGTGGGAGAAGCGGGCGGCGCAGGAGGCCGCGGGCAAGGCCGGCAAGGTCGAGAAGATCCCCACGTACCTCCACGCGGCCGACGGCGGCCTGCTGGCCTTCGCGGCCCTCTTCGAGAACTGGCCGGACCCGACGCTGCCCCCGGACCACCCCGAGCGGTGGCTCCGGACCTGCACGATCCTCACCGGCCCGGCGTCGGACACGCTCGGCTACATCCACGACCGGACCCCGGTGATCGTCCCCCGCGAGATGTGGGACGACTGGCTCAATCCGGAGACGACCCGCGAGGAGGACGTCCGGGCGCTCATCGACTCGATGCCCGAGCCCCACCTGACGCCGCGGATCGTCGGCAGCATGGTCAACAGCGTCAGGAACAACGGGCCAGAGCTCATCGAGCCCGTGGGCTGAGGCTCGGAATACCCTGCGGCTGCGCGCCGTTGACACCTTTCGGATCCACCTACCCCTCCAGGAGCACACCTATGGACACCTTCACCCCCACCCCCGGCGCGATCACGATGTTCTCCACCACGTGGTGCGGCTACTGCAACCGGCTGAAGAAGCAGCTCGACGCCCAGGGCATCGGCTACACCGAGGTGAACATCGAGGAGGTCGAGGGGACGGCCGAGCTCGTCGAGCAGATCAACGGCGGCAACCGGACGGTCCCGACCGTGATCTTCCCCGACGGTTCCGCCGCGACGAACCCCTCCGCGGCCCAGGTGAAGGCCAAGCTCGGCGTCTGAGGCCCGGCGCTGCAGCGCCTGACGGCCGGCACTCCCCCACGGGGGCGCCGGCTGTCGGCGTCTCAGCCGAGCGCGCCGTGCTCCCGGTACATCGACAGCAGGGCCTGCTCGACCTCGCCGACGCCCAGGCCCGGGACGAGGTCGTCGAGAGCGCCTGCGGTCGACGGGTCGAAGGGGAGCTCCAGCGCGCGGTACACGTCGGTGAGGACCGAGCGGACGGGAGCGGCGTGGGAGACAACGAATACCGAGGAGAACAGCCACGCCCCGGCGACCACGCGCTGTGCGGTGCCCACCAGCTTGACCCGGCCGCCCGGCGTCGTGCCCGGGGCGGGAACGCCGTGGACGCTGAACTCGCCCGGGCAGTACTCTCCGGGGATCTCGCCCACGCGCGCGTCCACGCCGAGGCCGCGCAGGACCTCGGCATAGACCTCGCCGAAGACCTCGAAGCGGCGGCGGTGATGGACCATCGCTTCGCGCGCGGGCTCGATGTGGTCCACGATCAGCGTGCCCTCATGGTAGGCGGCGGCGCGGCCCCCGGCTTTGCGGACCACCGGCTCGAAGCCGTGCGCGAGGCTCGCCGCCCGGGCCGCTTCGAAACCCGGCAGCCTCGTGTCCCGCTGGCCGAACGCCATCGTGGGGCGCGGCCGGTACAGCCGGAGGGTGCCGCCCCTCACGCCCCGCTTGACCTCGTCGAGGAGCTCCGCGGCCCGGGACAGCTCCGCCGCAGCCTGCGCGTCCCCAGCTGCCGCGTCAGCAGCTGCACTGTCCGGCAGGCCGCTGCCCATGATGACGTCGAGGGAGACGTCTTCCCCCTCGTTCCAGACCGCCACGCTCAGCTCCGGCGGAGCGTGAGGATCTGCTCGGCCCGGCCGAACGGGCCGTCCACGTCATGGAGCACCGAGGAGGTCAGGCCGATCCCGTCCGTGCCGAAGGAGACCGCGTTGTCGATGCCGAGCCACTCCCCGTGGGGCAGCCGGTAGAGGTGGATCTGCAGGTCCACATTGGGGAAGGCCCAGCTCCCCGCCCCCGGCGGCACGCGCGTGGCGATGCCGTTGGCCGTGTCCACGAGTCCCATGAGCCGAGCCCAGTCCGGGGTCTCCACGCCTCCGACGAGCGGGTGCGCCGTGCGGATCCAGACCGTCCCGCGGCCCGAGCGGTGGTGCGGGGCCTGGTACATCTCGAGCGAGCGGATGTAGCCGCCCGGCCATTCGGTGGCCCCGTCCCAGCGCTCGCACTCCTGGCGCGGGGTGATCGGGGCGTCCTCGACGGCGGCGACCTCGGAGCTGTCCGACGTCACGAGGCGCCACGCGCTCGCCCGGATCGCGACGCGCCCGTTGGCGGTGAGCTCGGCCTCGACCAGCTCGATCGTTTTGCCGGGACGGACCGTGCGGGTCGTGACCTCGAACTCGCCGGCGTGGATGAGCCCCAGGATCTCGTAGCCGATCCTGGCGATGCGCATGTCCGGGCGGGGCTCGTGGAGCGCGAGGCAGTGGGCGATGATCCCCGACGCCGGCGCCATGTGCTGCTCGTGGGGGTTCCAGGCGCCCTGCGCGTGGATGGTCGAGCGGAACCTGCCGCCGCCGAGGTCCTCGTAGTAGAAGTCACCGTCGGCAAGCTCGGGGAGCTCCTGCTGACTCCACCCAGACTGTGCCGATGCCTGCTGCGTCACGTCCCGCTCCTCTCCTGGTCCGCCCCTCCTCGGGCGACCCCGTCCACACTAGCCGCCCCGCCGCCGTCGTGCGTCGCCGCGCGCCTGCGGCCCCGCCTCAGCAGGCCCACGCGCACGACGGCGACGAGCACCGCCGCGGCGACGATCACCCACAGCCACGGGGAGGCCGAGGCGTGCTCGACCCAGAGGTCGAGCGCGGCGAGCCCGACCGTCGCGTAGAGGAACGCCCAGACCACAGACCCGACCGCCGTCGCCGGGATGTAGTAGCGCAGGTGCATCCGCCCGAGGCCGGCGGCCAGGTTCACCGCCGTCTGGAGCCCGACCGTGAGGAAGGTCAGCACGATCGCGAACGGGCCCCAGCGGTCCAGGAGCTTCTGGGCACGGACGATCCTGCGGGCCGAGGCGGGCCGCTCGAGCCTCTCGGCGATCCGGGTACTGCGCGCGGCCCCCGCTGCGATCCCGCGGCCGAGCCAGTAGGTGGCGTTCGTCCGGGCGAGGACGATCACGAAGAGGACGGCCCAGGCGACCCCGAACGGCAGCGAGAGGATCTGGTCCACGCACACCCCCTGAACTGATTACAGCAGGAACTATTGCCCTAATCATTCAGCTTAGTCCAACCCTCGCCGGGACTAATCCGCGCCCCTGCGCGGTTCTACGCCACCATGAGCATCTCTCGCGCCGACGTCGGCCTCCGTTCCGAGCGCGGCCCCATCCTGGCGGCCCTGATGCTGACGACCGGGCTCGTGGCGATCGACGCGACGATCGTGGCGACCGCCGTTCCCTCCATCGTGGCGGATGTCGGCGGGTTCTCCTCATTCCCATGGCTCTTCTCGGCCTACATGCTCGCCCAGGCCGTGTCCGTGCCGGTGTACGCGAAGCTCGCGGACACGCTGGGCCGCAAGCCGGTGGTCCTCGCGGGCATCGGACTGTTCCTGGTCGGGTCCGTGCTGTGCGGGATCGCGGGCTCCATGACGGCGCTCATCGCGTTCCGGGTCATCCAGGGCCTCGGCGCCGGTGCGGTCCAGCCGATGTCGATCACTATCGCCGGGGACATCTATACGGTCGCCGAGCGCGCGAAGGTGCAGGGCTACCTCGCGAGCGTGTGGGCCGTCTCCTCGGTGGTGGGGCCGACGCTCGGCGGGGTCTTCGCCCAGCTCGGCATCTGGCGCGGGATCTTCCTCGTCAACATCCCGCTCTGCGTCCTCGCCGGGTGGATGCTCGCGCGCACGTTCCATGAGTCGGTCCCCCGCACGCGGCACAAGATCGACTACCTCGGCTCGGCGCTCCTGACCGTCTCCATGACACTGCTTATCCTCGGCGCGCTCGAGGGCGGCCAGGCGTGGGCGTGGGACTCGCCGCCGAGCATCGGCGCGTTCGCGGCCGGCGGGCTGCTGTTCGCAGCCTTCCTGGCGGCCGAGCGGCAGGCCGTCGAGCCGGTGCTTCCGCTCTGGGTTGTCTCCCGGAGGCTCCTGCTGACCACCACGCTCGTGTCCTTCGGCGTGGGGGCGATCATCCTGGGGCTCACCTCGTATGTGCCGACCTTCCTCGAGGGGGCCCTGTCCGCGTCGCCGGTGGTGGCCGGACTCGCGCTCGCGGCGCTCACCATCGGGTGGCCGATCAGCGCGTCGCAGTCGGGCAGGCTCTACCTGCGCATCGGCTTCCGGTGGACGGCGGTCATCGGGGTCGTGACAGCGGTCGCCGGAACCGCCGTCCTGGCCACGACGGCCCTCACGCCGAATGTGTTCCTCGTCGCCGCGAGCTGCTTCGTCACCGGCCTGGGCATGGGCCTCGTCGCCTCCCCGACCCTCATCGCCGCCCAGGCGAGCGTCGACTGGAACGAGCGCGGCGTGGTCACCGGCACCAACCTCTTTGCCCGTTCAATCGGCAGCGCGCTCGGCGTTGCCGTGTTCGGAGCGGTCGCCAACGCGGTCTACGCGCGGGGGGCGGCCGACCACGCGGCCGCCGTCGTCCCCGCCTCCGCCGCGGTGTTCCTCTCGGTCCTGGTGGCAGCGCTCCTCGCCGTGGTCGCCGTCCTCGCCATGCCGCGGGACCGGGGGCGTACGACGGCGGGCGGCCCGGCGGTCGGGGATCAGGCCGAGATCCGGGGGCGGGACTGAGTCAGGCCTGCGGCTGGCCCTCAGTCCGCGATCGGACGCCCCGGACGATCCGGGCGAGGTCGAGGCTGACCGAGGCGGCCGCCGCGACCGGAGCGTCGCGCACGGCAGCGCCGTGGACGGCGACGGCGAGCGCATCGATCGCCTCCTGCGCGCCGTCGAGGTGGCCGTCGACGTCGTCCGACTCCCCCCACGTGCGCAGCACAGTGCCCGTAGCGGCGAGTGCGTCGGCGAGCTCGTTCGCGAGATCGGGTGGCACCGAGGCGACGGCGTGCTCGTCCCAGACGACGCTCGCCAGCACGTCGGTGATGTCCTCCACCTGGAAGGTGGCCCGTTCCACGGTGCGCAGGTCCGCGAGGTCCGCCGAAAGGTCCCGTTGGTGGCGTCTACGGCGCGGGTTCGCGCGCGCGCTCAGGTCGGCGCGGTCGACGGCGGCGCGGACCTCGGCGGCGGTCTGCGCGAGGATGCCCTCGCGTTCGGCCCAGTCCTGGTGGCTCGGGGGCCAGGGCTCGGTCATGGCCGCAGCCATATCCTCGAGCTGCCCGGCGAGCGCGTGCCGCAGCCTCTTGAAGGCTGGGGTGACGGCCCGGTAGTGCAGCGGCGGCAGGATGAACCAGTTCACGGCGAACCCGATCGCGACGCCGGCCGCCATCTGGAGCAGGTACCCGAGGGAGAACTCGTCCCGGCCATTGACGCCGATCACCAGCACGAACAGTGCGGCCATGGGGACCCAGTCTGCGGCGGAGCCCATCCGGGGAAGCCCGCCCACGAGAACGCCGGTGCCGACCACGAGGGCGACCGCGAGCGCCGTCGGGCCCGAAAACGTGCCGACAGCGATCGCGACCCCGATGCCGAGCGTGAGCCCGAGAAGGCTCTGGAGTCCCCTCTGGAAGGAGTCGGCGACGGTCGGGTACATGCTCACGAGGGCGCCGAGCGGGGCGTAGTACGGATAGTTGGCGGCGGGGCCCGGCATGTACTGGGCGACCATCCACGCGAGGCCGGCGGCAAAGGCGCTCTTCGCGGCGAGCAGGAGCCGCTCGCGGGAGGCGGCCTGGCGGACGCCTGCACGGAGGGCCGTCGCCCGCCATGCCAGAGTCCGTCTGGGCGCCGGGGAATCAGGGCGTGACATGGGGGGCATGGGTCAAGCTTTCCACCTTCCTGCGGGGAGCGTCGAGCCGGGCAGGCATCGTCCCGGTTCTCGCCGCAGCCTCGACAGCCGGAGCCAGCGCTGTTAGACAGAGGCCCTGAGTGGCGCCGACCTCCAGGAGTACGCATGCGCATCACGGACACGTCCGACCTCTGGTGGAAGACCGGGGTCATCTACTGCGTCGACGTCGAGACGTTCTTCGACTCCGACGGCGACGGAATCGGCGACCTCGCCGGACTCGCCCAGCGCGTCGACTACCTCGCCGAACTCGGGGTGACCTGCCTGTGGCTCATGCCCTTCTACCCCACCCCGGGCCGGGACGACGGGTACGACATCACTGACTTCTATGGTGTCGACCACCGGCTCGGCCACCACGGGGACCTCGTCGAACTCATCAGGACCGCCCGCGACAGGGGGATGCGCGTCATCGCGGACCTGGTGGTCAACCACACCTCGGACCGCCACCCGTGGTTCAAGTCGGCGCGATCGTCGAAGGACAGCCCCTACCGGGACTTCTATGTCTGGCGTTCCGAGCCGCCGCCGGACACCTCCCGGGAGGTGGTGTTCCCGGACCAGGAGCAGTCCATCTGGACGCTGGATGAGAAGACCGGCGAGTGGTACCTGCACCACTTCTACAGGCACCAGCCTGATCTGAACGTCGCGAACCCGCAGGTCCGGGACGAGATCGCCAAGGCAATCGGGTTCTGGCTCGAGGTCGGACTGAGCGGGTTCCGTGTCGATGCGGTGCCCTACTTCCTCTCGATGCTCGGCGTCGACAGCAAGGAACTGGCGGAGTTCGCCAACCCGCACGAGTACCTGCGGGCGCTGACAAAGTTCATGGGGCGCCGCTGCGGCGACGCCGTGCTCCTCGGGGAGGTGAACCTGCCGTACAAGGAGCAGCTCGAGTACTTCGGCGGAGCCGAGGGCGGGGAGCTGACCATGATGTTCGACTTCATCCTCATGCAGAACACGTACCTCGCCATGGCCCGTCAGGACGCGCGACCTCTGGCCCGGGCCCTCAAGGACCGCCCGCAGACGACGCCCGACTGCCAGTGGGCCACCTTCGTCAGGAACCACGACGAGCTCACGCTGGACAAGCTCAGCGACAGCGAGCGCCAGGAGGTCTTCGATGCGTTCGGGGCGGACCCGTCGATGCAGGTCTACGGCCGGGGGCTGAAGCGGCGCGTCCCTCCCATGATGGACGGGGACCCGCGCCGGATCCGGCTCATGTACTCGCTCCTGTTCACCCTCCCCGGCACGCCCGTGCTGTACTACGGCGAGGAGATCGGGATGGGCGAGAACCTCGAGGCCGAGGGCAGGATGGCGGTGCGCACTCCGATGCAGTGGACGGCGGACGCCAGCGCGGGCTTCTCGACGGCGCCCCCGCACCGCCTGGTCGCCCGGGTCACGGGAGGCGGGTACGGGCCGGAGCATGTGAACGTCGCCGGGCAGCGGCGCGACCAGGGTTCGCTCCTGAGGTTCATCACACTCCTGACCCAGCGGTACCGCGAGTGCCCCGAGCTGGGCTGGGGCCACTATGAGGTCCTTTCGCACCGCACGCCCTCGGTCCTCGCGCACCGGTGCACGTGGGACGACGCGAGCATGCTCGCCGTGCACAACCTGTCGTCGGAAGCTGTGACGGTTTCCCTCGTGCTCGGCGACCCGCCGCTCGGGCCCTCCGGTGAAACGGATGGGGGGTGGCGCGGCGTCGTGCTCGTGGACCTCCTCCCCTCGGGCGACTATCCCGAAGACGGCATCCCCGTGGCCGACGACGGCGCGGTGACAGTGCCGCTGGCGGGCTACGGCTACGCGTGGCTGCGGATCCAGCACCCGGCGCAGCGGCGCCTGATCTGACCCCCGGCCGTTGAGGCGGGTCCCGCGTCAGGGCAGCTGCGCCAGCCGGTCCCGTGCCCGCTGAACCGCCCGGCGCCCCTGCTCCGCGAGCCGGGAGGCGAGCCGTCGGGCGCGGTCGGCGTGGGCACCCTCGCGCTCGGCAGCGGCGAGATCCTCCTCGAGCTCGTCGATGCGGCGGCGGAGCCTGTCCAGCTCGTCCGCGATCTCGTTCCGCCGCGCGGAGGCCGTGTCTGCCTGGGCCTGGGCCTCGGCCAGCTCGGCCTCTGACTCCGCCAAGCCCTGCTCCGCGTCGGCGAGGTCAGTCTCTGCCTGCTCCCGCTCGCGACGCTTGGACTCCTCGGCTTCCCGCTGTTCGGCTTCCCGCTGCGCTCTGTCCCGCGCCCGCGCTTCCGCGTCGGCATCGGCCCGCTGCGTCCGGGGCGTCTCGGTGCCCTCCGGCTCGGCGCCCCGGGCGGGGCGCTGCTGGGCAGGCGGCGGAGAGGCCGGTTCGGGCAGCGCGCCGGGGACCGCGACGGCACCGGCGAGGTCAACCGGTTCGAAGCCGCTGCCCGTCAGCGTCCGCACCAGCAGGCCGCTCCGCACGGCGTCGGCCGCCTCGGGGTCTGCCATCGCCGCATGAAGCGTCTGTTCCATCTCCTCCGCGGCGGCGTCGGAGACCTTCACCCCGAGCTCGCCGGCGGCTTCCCGACCGTCACGCACGACGGCGGCGAGGAGCCTCGAGCGCTCACGGCCCAGCGCGCGCATGGCGGCCGGGTCGAGGCCCTCCTGCGCCTCGCGCAGCGACGCCCCCAGGTCGAGGACCTGGCCGAGCTCCTCGCGCCGGCGCCGCGCCAACACGTTGACTGCCCACGCCGCTGTCGACGGCTTGGGCAGCTTCGCGATCTGCTTGGCCAGGAGGGGCTGGCCCTCGGAGCGTGCCCGCTTGGCCCGGGCGTTGCGCGCTGCGGTGAACTCGGCCAGCGGCAGGGCGTACAGTTCGTGGGCGACGTCGGCCAGGTCCATGGGAGGCATCATAGGGTCGTCAGCGCCCCAAGGACCCGGCCTTCGTCGTGAGGGGACTACGGGGTCGACGTGGAGCTCGGCTTCGACGTCGCGGTCGCGCTCGACGTGCCGGGCTCACCGCCCATGCTGCTGCTGGAGCTGCTGCTCGAGCTGGTGCTCGGGGAACTGGTCGACGACGAGCTGCTCGAGCTGCTGCCCGAGGACGACGGCGAGGATGACGACGCAGACCCAGTCGAGGACGAGTCGGCCTTCTTCAGGACGTCGTTCACAAGGCCCTCCAGCTCCTTGCGCTCCTGGTCAGCAAGATTCGACCCGCTCTTGGTCGCGACCACGAGCAGGCGGCCCTTGGCGCCGGAGATCTGCATGAGCATGTCCTCATTCTTGCCGTCACGGGTGCTGACGGTGCCGAACGTCTCCGTCGCGTCGGTCTTCGCGTCGAGCTTCTTGCTCGAGACGCTGACCTTGTTGGTGAGCACCTGGACGCTGAAGTTCGCGCACTTGTCCATCTTGCCCTCGATGTCCTTGAGCACCTGGACCGCATCGGGGCCGTCCGAGCCCGACTGCGCGGACACAGTCCGGGGCTGCTGGCTGTCGGAGATGGCGACGGCGACCGACCCGCTGTCGACGCTCGTCTTGAGGCCGGCGGTCGCGATGGACTTGCAGTCCGACGGGTCCACGGTCGCGGTGTTCAGGAGGAGGTTCCCGATGCTCTTGCCTTGGGCCACCTGGTCCTGGGAGTACAGCTTGAGCTCGTTGCCGTCGCCGTCCTTGAGGCCGGAGATCATGCTGCGCAGCTCGTTCTCGCTGTACACCTTGTCCGTCTTGGAGGGGCTGGCCGAGGTCGAGGACGCTGCGCCTCCCCCGCCTCCGCCGGTGCATGCCGCCAGCGCAACCGCCGCCGTCGCAGCAAGTCCAGCCGAGCCGAGTTTCCTGATGTCCATGGTGTCTCCTCCGGTTGCCATCCTGGTGATGCCGGAGCACTACCCCGAGGTCGAGACCGTGACACCACACGCCTCATGGGCAGCGCCGCGCCGTCGATTCGCGTCTTCCTCCTTGACCGCCGAGGCCGCTCGGCCGAGAGTTGCGCTGTGAGACGTGAGGCCATCCGGGAGTACCTGGCCAGCGCCCTATGGGCGATGCCGACCGCCGCCGTCGTCCTCGCCCTCATCGCGGGGGCCGGGGTGTCGTCGATCCGGATCGATCCGGCCTCTCCTTTCGCCGTCCTCGTGTTCCAGGGCACGTCAGACGACGCGCGGAGCCTCCTCATCAGCATTGCGAGCACGATCGTCACGGTCATCGCCCTCGTCCTGGGCCTCACCATCGTCGCCCTCCAGCTCGCGTCGACGCAGTTCAGCCCCCGGCTGCTGCGCAGCTTCCTCCGGGACATTCCCAACCAGCTGACGCTCAGCGTCTTCGTCGCGACCTTCGCGTACAGCACCGCGGGCCTCTACACCGTCGGGGTCGCCAGCGGCCAGCGCATCGAGGACTTCCCGCGCATCGCCGTCAGCGGCGCGCTGCTCCTGCTGTTCGTGAGCATGGTCATGCTCGTCTTCTTCGTGCATCATCTCGCTCACTCGATCCAGATAGACCAGGTGATGAGGAGCGTCGAGAGAGGGACTCTGAGAGTGCTCGAGCGGTCGTTTGCCGAGGGAGACCCTGATCTGCGGGTGCCAGAGCCGCCGCGCGGCGCGGTGGCGCTTCCGGCACCGAGGTCGGGGTACGTCCAGGCGTTCCACGTCGAGGCGTTCGTGGCAGCCTTGTCGAGCCGCGGCCTCACGGCCCGGATCGTTCCCGTGGTGGGTCGCCATGTGGTTGCGGGCACGCCCGTCGTGTGGGTATGGGAGGACGACGGCGCGCGCCCACCGCTGCAGGAGGCGCTCACTGAGCTGAGGAGGACGCTGCCGACGATGGTGCGGGTGGGCTACGAACGGACCCTCGAGCAGGACATCGCCTTCGGTATCCGGCAGCTCGCCGATATCGCGTCCAAGGCGCTCTCGCCCGCCGTCAACGACCCCTATACGGCGAACCAGGCCGTCGACCACTTGGCCACCGTCCTGGCGGCTCTCGCGGAGCGGCGGCATGGGCCGCGCGCAGTGAGGGACGGTCACGGCGTCGTCAGGGTGTACGTGCCTGCGAGGGATTTCGGCTATCTTCTGGAGCTCGCCCTGGGGCAGGTGCGCCGCTATGGGGCGAACGAGCCGCGCGTCGTCAGGGCTCTCTTGCGGGTCTGCGGCGATGTCGCGGGGTTCGGCGACGAGTCGCATCGGGCGGTGGTCCGGCGCTATGTCGAGACCCTTCTGGACGATGTGCGCCGGATGGTCCCCCAGCCAGCCGACCGCGAGCCCCTGCTCGCGGAGGGTGCAGCCTTGCTGGCGTCCCTCCCCTAGGGCCGTCGACGACAAGGCCGCCGGCCTGCGGGGAGCAGTTCCCAGCAGGCCGGCGGTTCCTCGCGCAGTCTCAGAAGTCCCAGTCCTCATCTTCCGTGTTCACGGCCTTGCCGATCACGTAGCTCGAGCCCGATCCGGAGAAGAAGTCGTGGTTCTCGTCCGCGTTGGGGCTCAGGGCCGAAAGGATGGCCGGGTTCACGTCGGTCACGGACGACGGGAACATCGCTTCGTAGCCGAGGTTCATGAGCGCCTTATTGGCGTTGTAGTGGAGGAACTTCTTGACGTCCTCTGACAGGCCCACCGGGTCGTAGAGGTCGTGCGTGTACTGGACCTCGTTCTCGTACAGCTCGAAGAGCAGCTCGAACGTGTAGTCCTTGATCTCCTGGCGCTTCTCCTCGGAGACCCGCTCGAGCCCCTTCTGGAACTTGTAGCCGATGTAGTACCCGTGCACCGCCTCGTCACGGATGATGAGGCGGATCAGGTCTGCGGTGTTCGTGAGCTTGGCCCGCGAGGACCAGTACATGGGCAGGTAGAAGCCCGAGTAGAAGAGGAAGCTCTCGAGCAGGGTCGAGGCGACCTTGCGCTTGAGCGGCTCGTCGCCCCGGTAGTAGTCCATGACGATGTGCGCCTTGCGCTGGAGGTTCTCATTCTCGACGCTCCAGCGGAACGCGTCGTCGATCTCCTTGGTCGAGCACAGTGTCGAGAAGATCGACGAGTAGCTCTTCGCGTGGACCGACTCCATGAACGCGATGTTCGTGTACACGGCCTCCTCGTGCGGCGTGACCGCATCGGGGATGAGCGAGACGGCGCCCACGGTGCCCTGGATCGTGTCGAGCAGCGTGAGGCCCGTGAACACGCGCATCGTGAGCTGCTGCTCCTGCGGGGTCAGGGTGGCCCACGACGGGACGTCGTTGGAGAGCGGCACCTTCTCGGGCAGCCAGAAGTTGTTCACGAGGCGGTTCCACACCTCGACGTCCTTCTCGTCCTGGATCCGGTTCCAGTTGATCGCCTGGACGTGGTCGAGGAGCTTGAGCTTCTCGGGTGTCATCGCTGGTCCTTTCCCGCGAACTGAGGGGTAGCCGTTCCTAGAGCATGCAGCTGACGCAACCCTCCACCTCCGTGCCCTCGAGCGCGAGCTGGCGGATGCGGATGTAGTACAGCGTCTTGATGCCCTTGCGCCACGCGTAGATCTGGGCCTTGTTGATGTCCCGCGTCGTCGCAGTGTCCTTGAAGAACAGCGTGAGCGAGAGGCCCTGGTCGACGTGCTGCGTGGCGGCAGCGTAGGTGTCGATGATCTTCTCGTACCCGATCTCGTAGGCATCCTGGTAGTAGTCCAGGTTCTCGTTCGTCAGGTACGGCGCCGGGTAGTAGACGCGGCCGATCTTGCCTTCCTTGCGGATCTCCACCTTGGAGGCGACCGGGTGGATCGACGAGGTCGAGTTGTTGATGTAGCTGATCGAGCCGGTCGGCGGAACCGCCTGGAGGTTCTGGTTGTAGATGCCGTGCTCCATGACCTCGGCCTTGAGCGCGCGCCAGTCGTCCTGGGTGGGGATGTGGACGTTGGCGAACAGTTCCTTGACCTTCTCGGTCTGGGGCACCCACTCCTGCTCGGTGTACTTGTCGAAGAACTCGCCCGAGGCGTACTTCGAGTTCTCGAAGCCGCCGAACGCCTGCCCATGCTCCTTCGCGAGGAGGTTGGAGGCACGCAGGGCGTGGAACAGCACCGTGTAGAAGTAGATGTTCGTGAAGTCCAGGCCCTCCTCGGATCCGTAGTGGACCCGCTCCCGGGCAAGGTAGCCGTGGAGGTTCATCTGGCCGAGGCCGATCGCGTGGGACTTCGCGTTGCCCTCGGCGACCGACGGCACCGACTGGATGTAGCTCATGTCGGACACGGCCGAGAGCGCGCGGATTGCGGTCTCGATCGAGAGGCCGAAGTCCCCGGAGTCCATCGTCTTTGCGATGTTCATCGATCCGAGGTTGCACGAGATGTCCTTGCCGACCGCGGCATAGGTCAGGTCCTCGTTGTACTCGCTCGGGGTGGAGACCTGGAGGATCTCCGAGCACAGGTTGCTCATCGTGACCTTGCCCGCGATGGGGTTGGCCCGGTTCACCGTGTCCTCGAACATGATGTACGGGTAGCCCGACTCGAACTGGATCTCAGCGAGGGTCTGGAAGAATTCGCGCGCGTTGATCTTGGTCTTCTTGATCCGCGCGTCGTCGACCATCTCGTAGTACTTCTCGGTCACCGAGACGTCGGAGAACGGCACCCCGTAGACGCGCTCGACGTCGTACGGCGAGAAGAGGTACATGTCCTCGTTCTTCTTGGCGAGCTCGAACGTGATGTCCGGGATCACGACGCCGAGCGAGAGGGTCTTGATGCGGATCTTCTCGTCCGCGTTCTCGCGCTTGGTGTCGAGGAAGCGGTAGATGTCAGGGTGGTGCGCGTGCAGGTAGACCGCGCCCGCTCCCTGGCGTGCGCCGAGCTGGTTCGCGTACGAGAAGGAGTCCTCGAGGAGCTTCATCACGGGGATGACGCCCGAGGACTGGTTCTCGATCTGCTTGATGGGGGCGCCGTGCTCGCGGATGTTCGTGAGCGAGAGCGCCACCCCACCGCCGCGCTTGGAGAGCTGGAGGGCGGAGTTGATGCCACGGGCGATCGACTCCATGTTGTCCTCGATGCGCAGCAGGAAGCAGGAGACGAGCTCGCCGCGCTGCTTCTTGCCCGCGTTGAGGAACGTCGGGGTCGCCGGCTGGAAGCGGCCGGCGATGATCTCGTCCACGAGCTGGGTCGCGAGCTTCTCGTCCCCGCGCGCAAGGTGCAGGGCGACCATGCAGACCCGGTCCTCGTAGCGCTCGAGGTAGCGCTTCCCGTCGAAGGTCTTGAGGGTGTAGGACGTGTAGAACTTGAACGCGCCGAGGAACGTCTCGAACCGGAACTTCTTCTTGTACGCGCGGCTGAAGAGGTCGCGGATGAAGTTCATCGTGTACTGGTCGAGCGTCTCGCGCTCGTAGTAGTCCTTCTTGACCAGGTAGTCGAGCTTCTCGTCGAGGTCGTGGAAGAACACCGTGTTGGTGTTGACGTGGTCCAGGAAGTACTGGCGCGCCGCGTACCGGTCGGCGTCGAACTGGATCTTCCCGTCCTCGCCGTACAGGTTCAGCATCGCGTTGAGCTCGTGGTAGCCCAGGCCCTTGTACTTGGCGGGCAGTTCCTTGGGGTCCACCGCGGCTACTGCGGCGTCTGCGACAGTCGTGTCCAAAATGCGTCCAATCCCTTGGTGACTCGGTCCACGTCCTCGGACGTGCCCATGAGCTCGAATCGGTAGAGGTGGGGGACATGGCACTTGACGGCGACGATGTCGCCCGCAGCGCAGTAGTTGTCCCCGAAGTTCGTGTTGCCCGCGCTGATGACGCCTCGGATGAGGCCCCTGTTCTGCGGATCGTTGAGGAATCTGATGACCTGCTTCGGGACCGAGCCCGCTCCCCCGGTCCCGCCGTACGTGGGCACGACGAGCACGAACGGCTCGGTGGCGCGCAGCGGGCGTTCGTTCGCATGGAGCGGGATCCGCTCGGCATCCAGACCGAGCTTGCCCACGAACCGGTGGGTGTTGCCGGAAGCAGAGGAGAAGTAGATCAGGCGGCTCGCCACGAGGCGGGGCCCGGGGTCCGAGCCCGTCGCCTCGACGCTGGCCGAGTCCACGATGACCTGGGAGGCCATCTCAAGCACCCCCTGGAAGCGAAGCGGATGGCGGCGGCTCAGGCCACCGACGCGGAGGCGCTGCCCTGGGCGAGGGCAGCGATCTTGTCCGGGCGGAACCCGGACCAGTGGTCACCGTCTGCGACGACGACCGGGGCCTGCATGTAGCCCATGGCCTTGAGGCGCGCGAGGGCCTCAGGGTCCTGGGTGACGTCAACGCTCTGGTAGGCGATGCCCTTCTTGTCGAGGGCGCGGTAGGTAGCGTTGCACTGCACGCACGCCGGCTTCGTGTAGACCGTGACGTTCATGGTTCCTTTACCCCTTACGCGAAAGCTCTGCCCGGCCGAGGCGTCCTCTCCGCCGCTGCCGCACCGACGGCTGCCCCTCATCCTGATGGCTGCCCCCGGTGCCCTCGATACTACATGTAGTGCACGGCGCCGCTGCGGACCCCAAGATGTTGTCTTACAAGTATGTCATTCTTCGGGCCGTGAGTCCACAGAATCCACACACTTAATGCACCGGGAAGACCCGCGTATTCCCGCGGTTCGGGGCCCCTCGTCCACACCCTGTGGACGCGGCGAACGCACAGCGCACTGTGTTGGCGTGTCGTTAATCTCTCGGCGTGTCGTACGCTGGAGCGGCCCACAGGAAGGGAGCGAGCGTGGTCAACCCGGTCCATCTCCAGACCCTTCTGGAGGTCGTCCGCCTCGGAAGCTTCGCCTCAGCCGCCTCCCAGCTCGGGTACACGCCGTCGGCCGTGTCCCAGCAGATGGCGGCGCTCGAGCGGGAGACCGGGGTCGAGCTCTTCCACCGCACGGCCCGCAGCATCGTCCCCACCGAGGCCGCGCTCGTCATGACCCGGCACGCCGCCAAGGTCCTCACGGACATCGACGCGCTGCGCGCCGCAACGGCCCGCGCCGCAGAGGCAGCCGGGCGGGAGCTCCGCCTCGGGATCTTCCCGAGCCTGGCGACCTATGTCCTGCCCGTGGTCCTGCGCAGCGAACGCTGGCGGCGGCTCGGCCTCGACCTCCACGTGTCGGTCGCGGAGCCGGGCCAGACCATCCGGGGACTCCACGACCGCGGCGACCTCGACGTCGTCCTCGTCTACCAGGTGGGACAGAGCGGGCTGGCATGGCCGCACACGATGGACCGGCTCTGGGTGGGCGACGACCCGTTCCGCGTGGTCCTGCCGGAGTCCTGGGGCATCGCCGAAGGGGTCCAGGTCAGCGCAGACCAGCTCGGCGACATGCCCTGGATCGTCCACCATCCGGGGACGAGCGACGCGACCGTGATCGACCGACTCTTCGCCAGCTGCGGGCTCCAGCCCCGCGTGGTGGCCTACAGCGACGACTTCAACGCGAGCCTCGGCCTCTCCTCCGCGGGGCTCGGCGCGGCGCTCGTGCCCGAGCTGGCCCTGCAGTCGCGGCCCGGCGGCGTGGTCGTGGTCGACGTGCCGGAGATCAGGCTCGCCCGGACGATCTTCGGGCTGCGCCCCGGCGGGGCGGCCGACCCGCAGGCACGGATCTTCCTCGACCTTGTCGCCGAGGCACTCACGGGCCTGGTGCGGCACGCATGACCGCGCCGGGCGGTGGGAGGGCGCGAGGCCGCGCGTTCGTGGGCGTCTCCGGCTGGCGCTACGCACGCTGGCGCGGCGACTTCTACCCCACGGGGCTCCGGCAGCGGGACGAGCTGGCCTACATCGCCGGGCGCATGCCGTCGGCAGAGATCAACGGCTCGTTCTACTCCCTCCAGCGGCCCTCCTCGTACACCGCCTGGCGTGACGCGACCCCCGAGGACTTCGTGTTCGCCGTCAAGGGCGGCCGCTACATCACGCACCTCCTGAAGCTGCAGAAGGCGGAGACCGCGCTGGCGAACTTCTTCGCTTCCGGGATCCTGGCGCTCGGGGAGAAGATGGGCCCGTTCCTCTGGCAGCTGCCGGAGCGCCTCGCGTTCGACGCCGAGCGCCTGGCCGGGTTCTTCGACCTCCTCCCGCGCACGGTCGCCGAGGCGGCCGAACTCGCCAGGCGGCACGACGAGAAGGTCCCCGAGGACCGGGCCTTCACCGAGGCCCTGGCCGACGGACCGCTGCGGCATGCCCTCGAACCGCGCCACGAGAGCTTCGGTTCGAAGGCCGCGAGGAGCCTCCTCGAGCAGGCCGGGATCGCGACCGTGGTGGCGGACTCGGCCGGCCGCTTCCCCCAGTTCCGGCACCCGGGCGCTGATTTCCGGTACGTCCGGCTGCACGGCGAGACCGCGCTCTACTACGGCGGGTACTCCGACGAGTCCCTCGACGCGTGGGCCCGCGAGGCCAGGGCATGGATGGACGACGGCCTGGACGTCTACGTCTACTTCGACAACGACGCCGACGGGCGGGCGCCGCACGACGCCGTCGCCCTCCTCGAGCGCCTCGCGTGACGCTGGCCCCATCGGGGGTCCGGGACTATCGTGATGCCATGGAGGCAGTCAGCCAGCATTTCGGCCCCGTAGTCCTCTCCACGGCAGGCAGCCGGGCGGTGCCGGGGACGTTCAGCGTCGAGGGCGCGCGCGTGCCGCTCGAGCTGACGATCTCCGACCACGACCACCTCGACGAGGCGGCCGTGCACAAGGTCGACTACCGCCTCCGCTTCCTCCCGGAGCTGATCGACTCGGTCCGCGAGCGCATCACCCAGGAACTCGACGACGACGAGAGCGCCGCGAGCCAGTTCCGCCACTTCCACTGCCAGAACCTCGGCAACGGCTCGGTGAAGAAGGTCTTCGGCGTCGAGGACCCGGCCGAGCTGACGCCCGAAGTCTTCGTCCGGGCCCTGCGCCTCGCACGGGTCGGGATCTACCCGGGCCAGCCCGAGCGCTACTTCGTCCTGAACCTCACGCTCGGTGAGGGCTTCACGGACGAGATGCTGGTGGCCGCCGCCGATGCGGACGGCGTGGTGGACGACGAGATTCTCTGGGACTGACCCGCGCCCGAGGGGCCCCGGTTCGAGGACGAACCGGGGCCCCTCGCGGTCTGGGAGCCGCTGCCTCAGACCTTCGCGAGCGCCGCGCGGGCGACCTTGGCGGCCTCGACGAGGTTCCGCAGGGATGCCTCGGTCTCGGCGTAGCCGCGCGTCTTGAGGCCGCAGTCCGGGTTGACCCAGAGCTGGCGCGCCGGGACGTGCTTGACCGCGGTCTCGAGCAGCTCCTCGACCTCGGCCTGGCTCGGGACGCGCGGCGAGTGGATGTCGTACACGCCCGGTCCGACGCCGCGGCCGAACCCGTGCGCCTCGAGGTCGTTGACGACCTCCATGCGGGAGCGGGCCGCCTCGATCGAGGTCACGTCGGCGTCGAGGCCGTCGATCGCGTCGATGATGACGCCGAACTCCGAGTAGCACAGGTGCGTGTGGACCTGGGTCGCGTCCCGGGCGCCCGCCGTCGCGAGGCGGAACGACTTCACGGACCAGTCGAGGTAGGCGGCCTGGTCGGCACGGCGCAGCGGGAGCAGCTCGCGCAGGGCAGGCTCGTCCACCTGGATGATCTTGATCCCGGCGTCCTCCAGGTCCGTGATCTCGTCGCGCAGGGCGAGGGCCACCTGGTTGGCGGTCTCGGCGAGCGGCTGGTCGTCGCGGACGAACGACCACGCGAGGATGGTCACGGGGCCGGTGAGCATGCCCTTGAGCGGCTTCTCGGTGAGCGACTGCGCGTACGCCGCCCACGGGACGGTGATCGGTGCACCGGTGGAGGCATCGCCCCACAGGATCGAGGGTCCGGCCGCACGCGAGACGTCGCCCCACAGGATGGACGGGCGGGTGCAGCGCGAGCCGTAGGACTGCACCCAGCCGTGAACGGTGACGTCGAAGCCGTCGAGGTTCTCGGCGAAGTACTGCACCATGTCGTTGCGCTCGGGCTCGCCGTGCACGAGGACGTCGAAGCCGAGCTCCTCCTGCAGGTCGACGACGCGCTTGATCTCATCCTTCATGAGTCGCTCGTACTCGGCCGCATCGATCGCACCCCTGTTCAGGCGGGCGCGCGCCCCGCGGACGTCGGCAGTCTGCGGGAAGGAGCCGATCGTCGTCGTCGGCAGGGGCGGCAGGTTCAGGACGGCGTCCTGCGCCGCGGCGCGCACGGCATAGTCCGAGCGGGAGAAGTCGGCCGCGGTGAGGGCCCCGGTGCGCTCGCGGACCTCGGGGCGGCGCACGCCAGGAGCCTGGGCGCGGGAGGCGATGACGCGGGTCGCCTCGTCGAGGGCGGCCTGCGCTGAGGCCGGGTCTGCCAGGTAGGCCGCAAGCGTGGCGACCTCGCGGACCTTCTGGTCGGCGAACGCGAGCCAGCTGCGCAGCCCGGCGTCCAGCTGGGTCTCCTCCTCGACGTCGTGCGGGACGTGGATGGTCGAGGTCGAGGTCGAGACCGCGACGGCGAAGCCGTGCTCGGCGCCAGCCGCCCGGAGAGCGTCGAGCTTCGCAGCCGAGGCCGCGAGGTCGTTGCGCCAGATGTTGTGGCCATCCACAACACCGGCCACGAGCGTCTTGCCTGCGAAGCCGGCCAGCTCGGCATCGGACGGGAGCGCACCCTTGAAGAGGTCCAGGGCCACAGCCTCGACACCGGTGGCCGCGACGGCTGCGGACTGGGCCCCGAGGCCCCCGTACGGGGCGGACAGCAGGATCTGCGGACGGGCGGCGGGGGCGGTCAGCGCGGCGTAGGCGCGCTCGACGGCGTCGCTCACCTCGAGCGCAGGGGTGTCGAGGTCTGCCACGAGCGCCGGCTCGTCGAGCTGGACCCACTCGGCGCCGGCGGCGGCGAGCTTCTCCAGGAGCTCGGCGTACACGGGCAGGACATCGTCGAGGCGGGACAGCGGCGCGAAGTCCGCGGGGGCTTCGTCGGAGGCCTTGGACAGGAGCAGGAACGTGACCGGGCCCACGAGGTACGGGCGCGTCAGGGTGCCCTGGGCCTTGGCGAACGCGAAGTCCTCGACGACGCGCTCCGAGGAGAGCGAGAAGGACGTCTCGGGGCCGATCTCCGGGACGAGGTAGTGGTAGTTCGAATCGAACCACTTCGTCATCTCGAGGGGCTGCTGCTCGGCGTTCCCACGGGCCAGCGTGAAGTAGGCGTCGACGCCGAGGGTCCCGTCGGCGTCGTGCAGCGCCCCGAAGCGGGCGGGCACCGCGCCGAGCGCGACCGCGGTGTCGAGCACCTGGTCGTAGAGGGAGAAGGTGCCGGGGACCGAGGAGCGCTCGGTGAGGCCGAGCCCGGTGAGCCGGGCCAGGGTCGCGGCCTGGATCTGCTCGGCGGCGGCCTGGAGCTCGGCGGCGGTGGAGGCGCCGGCCCAGTAGGCCTCGACGGCCTTCTTCAGCTCGCGCCGGCGGCCGATGCGGGGGTAGCCGAGGATGGTCGCCGACGGGAAGGAGGGCGCGGCGGAGGAAGGGTTCTGTGCAGTCATGGGAAGTCCTTGTGTTCAGGCGAAGTGTGCGGAAGGAACGGAATCAGTGCGCGGCCCGGCGCCGGGCAGCCAGGGAGGGCCGGCGGGGACGCGGGAGGCTGAGCCTGGCGAGGACCTCGAGCGAGGCCTCGTGCTCGTTGAACGTGTAGAGGTGAAGGCCCGGGGCGCCCGCCTCGAGGGCGGCCTCGGCGAGCGCGACGCTCGCCTCGATGCCGATGCGGCGCGCGGCAGCCTCGTCGCCCGCGGAGCGGAGGCGGTCGACGAGCGACGCGTCGGGGCGCACCCCGGACAGGCTCGCGAGCTTCTCGATCCGCCTGACGCTCGTGAGCGGCATGATGCCGGGGATGACCGGGATCGTCACGCCCGCCCGGCGCGCCCGGTTCAGGAGCGAGGCGTACTGGTCCGTGTGGAAGAAGACCTGCGTGATGGCGAAGTCGGCCCCCGAGCGCTGCTTGGCCAGGAGCACCTCGATGTCGTGGGCCTCGCTCGGCGATTCAGGGTGCTTGGTGGGGTAGGCGGCCACGCCGATCGCGACCTTGCCGGCGGCGAACTGTGCGGAGCGGCGCAGCTCGACACGGCGGATGAGCTCGATGAGGTCCTGGGCGTAGCGCAGCGCGCCGTGAGGCAGCACACCGTCTCGGGGCGTGTCCCCGCGCAGGGCGAGGATGCCGCGGACGCCGCGGTCGAGGAGCTCGTTGACCACCGTGCTCAGCTCGGCCGGGCTGCCGCCGACGCAGGTGAGGTGCGCGAGCGGCCGCAGGGTCGTCTCGAGCTGCAGGCGGTCGACGAGGTCCAGCGCAGTGTCGTGGTTCGAGCCGCTCGCCCCGTACGTGACCGAGACGTAGTCCGGGTCGGTGGCCTCGAGCTCGCGGATGGTCTTCCACAGGGTCTCGGAAGCGGCCGGGCTCCTGGGCGGGAACAGCTCGTAGGAGAGGGCCACAGGGGCCGGTGCGGCGATGGATGTGGGGGCGTCGATCAGGGTCGGTGGAGACATTTGCGTCCTTTGGCGGTCCAGTCCGTCCCTGCACAGCGGCATGCGCGTTGCAGGGCAGAGGTGTCTTCAGGAACGCAGGGTGCACTGCCCGTGGGGCGCCGCCGCGGCTGGCGCCCGGCATGGAGGGCAGTTTCCCTGCGGCAAATGTCAGGCCCACACGGGGGCACCCACATCCCCGGGACCGGGGATCGCTGACACGTTGCAGAGGCAACTTGGGTACGAGCCTAGGAAGCGGAGCCGGTGCGCTTCAAGGAGATTCCGCAATGTGTCAGACCGTGACGGCATGTGACGCCGGCTCACCACGGTCGGTCGACGGGCGCGGCCGGCGGGTTCTGCAGGTAGTCCCGGCGCTGGTCCCCCTCGGAGCGCTCCTGCTGGCCAGCCTCCGAGGAGCGCTCGAGCGCGTCCACCCGACCGTCCTGGGCCTGCTGCTCGGGCGTTCGGGGCGGTTCTGTGCTCGGCTGGGACTGCGGCGGCGTCCCCTGCCCCGGCTGCTGGCTCTGGTTCCCGCTGGCCTGCTCCTCGGCGCGCTTGCGCTCGAGGCGGTCGCGGGCCTCGCCGAGCCGGTCTCCCTGCTGCTGCTGGTTCTGTGGGCTGTCAGGTTCGAAGCAGCCCTCGGGGGCCTGCTTGATGACCGTCGCGGCGTCGGCATAGAGCCGGTCGGCCGACGCCGCGTCCCCGCCGTCGCGCGCGGCGTCCCCGAGCTTCTCCGTGGCCAGGACGAGGTTCACGCGGATCGTGCACTCGTCGTCGCTGCCGGTGCGGCGCAGGGCCTCCTCGAACGCGGAGCGCGCACCGGCGAAGTCCCCAGCGAGGACGAGGGCATCGCCGCGCGCGAAGTGCGACTTGTGGGTCTCGACGACATCGGCCGCGCCCATCCAGTCCGCTGCCCCGGAGACGCCGGCGCCGTCCTTCGCGTCGTAGGCCCAGATCGCCTGCTGCGCGGCGGCGGACATCGTGAGGAGCTTGGCCGCGACCACGAGGGCAAGGAGCACGAAGGGGAACCCCCAGGAGAGCAGGCGCGCGCGTCGGCGGAGCCGGGCGGCGCGGGCCCCGTCGGTCTCCCGGGGCTGTGCTCCCCCGGTTCGGCTCCGTTCGGGAGCCGGGGCCTTCCGTCTCCGGTCCAGGAGTGTCATGGCTTCTCCCTCCGCCGCGGCCTGAGCTCTGCGAGCGCTGCGCCCGATCGGACCACTTCAGCCAGGACGAGGGCGAACCCCGCGAGGGCGAAGGCCCAGTACAGCTCGAAGCGGCCGAACAGGCCGGATTCCTCGCTCGCCTTGAGCGCACCCGGCTGCGCCTCAACGAGCGCGGTGTCCACCGCATCCCCGGGCGCGCGGTGCACGTACGGGACGCCGAGCTGGCCCGCGATGTCGCGCAGCGCGCCCTCGTCGATCCTGCTGAGCGCGTCGGCCCCCGTGGTGGGGTCCTTGATGTAGCCGGTGTTCTCGCTGTCGCGCGGCGAGTTCTCCAGCATCCGCCCGCCGGACTCGGTCCCGTAGCCCAGGACGGCGCCGCCGCTGATGAGGCTGCGGTCGATCCCGAAGGGGGCCGCGGGCTCGGGGCTCGTCTGCTCGCCGTCCCCGAGGTAGAACACGATGCGCGCCCGCTCGGGCGAGTCGTGGGCTGACGCCTCGAGCCGGGCCTTGAGCACGTCCGCTCCGGCGGAGATGCTCGAGCCCTTCGAGTACAGGTAGTAGGCCGGGCGCATGACGTCGGCCGTCGCCTCGAGCGCGGCGGTGTCGGTGGTGAGGGGCATCCGGACCGCACCCTTCGTGTCGAACGTGAGGACGGCGAACTTGGCGCCTGCGAGCCGGTCGGCGATCGCCTCCATGTCCGCCCGCACGCCGTCGAGGCGCGGCCTGCCGCCGTAGTCCTCGGCGGAGGCGCTCGTCGTGAGGTCGACGACGAAGAACACGTTGAGGTCGTTGACGGCGCCCTGCGCCTCGGCCCCGGGGATGCCGGGGCGCCAGGCGGCAGCCACGAGGCACACGGCGAGGAGGCTGCGCAGCACCCACGGGGCCCGCGGGCGGCCGGATCGGACGGCCCGGAACGCCGCCCAGCCCACGAGGCCGAGGATGATCAGGCTCAGGGCCAGGGCCGCCCACCACGGCACCACGGGGAGCACGGTCATGAGCGGACCCTCCAGAGCCCGAGCGCGAGGACGGCGCCGGAGACGAGCGCGACGCCGAGGGGCACGTCGGGGCGGTCCGCGACCAGGCCCTGGGCGGAGCCGCGCGTCGAGGTGGCCTCGCTCGCCTGGATCTGCCCGATGATGGTGCGCGCCGCCGTCGCGCTGCGGAGGGGGAAGTAGGCGCCTCCGGTCGACTCGGCGGAGTCGCGCAGCTCGCGTGCCTCCGTCTCGGCGATCCCGCCGCCGAAGTCCGCGGGATTGAGCGCGAAGACGCGCACGGCCTTCTCCTTCGCGAGGTCGGTGGCCTGCGCGAGGGTGAAGATCGGCTTCCCGGCAAGGTAGTTGTCCGTGGAGAAGATCACCGAACGGGAGCGCTTCTCGGTGGCCAGCTTCGGGAAGTCCTGGACGCACGAGGCCAGGCCGTCGCCGATGAGGGAGGTCCCCCGCCCCTGCCACGTCCCCTCGAAGAAGGCCGGGTCGGAGCTGCGCCGGTCGAAGGCGGCGCGGGCTCGCTGGAGCTGCTCCTCGATGTACGAGTAGTCGTCGGTGAGCGGGAAGACCTGCACGCCGCTGCCGTCGAAGATCGTCATGCCGATCCGTTCCCCGCGGAAGTCCCTGACCATGCCGGCGAACACGTCCACGATGGCCGAGTCGGCGCGGCTCATGGACCCCGAGGTGTCGAGGCACAGGATGATGTCCCGGCTGCGCTCCTCGGGCCGCTGCGAGGATGTCAGCACCGGGCGGGCGGCAGCGAAGAGGAGCGCGCCCGCGAGGACCAGGGCGGCGAGGACGACGGCGGCGAGCCAGAACCGCTGCTTCCTCACCAGGCGCTGGTAGCTGGGCAGGGAGGCGAGCCGGTCGCCGTGGGCGACCGGGACGGCGTCGTGCGTGCCACGACGGCGGCGCAGTGCGACCACGACCGCGCCCAGGATCGCGAGCGCCCCGGGGACCAGGAGCCAGGCGGCCATCAGCTCCATTGGCCCACCACCGTCCGCGCGGCCTCGATCGAGGCCCGGGCGTCGGACTCGCCGTCCCGCGAGAACTCGCCGGGGTAGAAGTGCTCGACGGCGGCCGCGACCGCGGGCGTCGACTGCTCGCGGAGCTCGTCCAGGGTCATGCGGGAGGCCCGGATCCCGGTGACCTCCTGCACGAAGCCGCGCACGATCCGGGACATCTCCTGGGCAGCGGTCCGGGGGCCGATCTCTCCGAGGTCGAGGAGGGCGGCGATCTGGTCGATCTCCCCGAGGTACTTGCGCCGCAGGCCCACGGGCGCGTGGAAGCGGGGGATCGGGACGTCGCGGCCGAGCCGCGGCGCGCGCGTGCTCGAGACCGAGTACCACACCCACGCGAGGGCGGCCGCGACGAGGGCGAGTCCGAGGAAGAGCCAGAACCCGGAGTAGCCCAGCGGCCCGTAGAAGCCCGTATCAGCGCCCACGGCGGTGCTTCTCGAGCAGCCGGAAGATCGCCGGCAGGACCCCGTCGACCGAGTCGACGTGGCCCTCGACGATTCCCAGGCGGGTCAGGAGCGCCTCGCGGCGGTCGTTCCGCTCGTCCACGAGCCGGCGGTAGTCGGCCAGGACGTCCCCGGCGTCGGCCAGCAGGCTCAGAAGCACTCCCCCGTCCGCCACGTCGTAGCTGCGGCGGGGGGCGTCCGGTCCCGCGAGCTCGGCATCACGGACCGTGAGCCAGAGGATCTCGTGCTGCGCGGCGAGCCGCCTGATGAGGGCCTCGTCCTCGTCGTCGATGGCGGCCTCGTCCGCGACGACGACGAGCAGGGTCCGCTGCGCCACGGTCCTGGCGACGTGGGCGAGCTGCGCTGTCAGGTCGCTGCGGCCGCCGTCGGGCGCGACCGCCTCGTCGACCCGGCGCAGGAGGACTTCGAGGTGCGCCTCCCCGCCGCGCGGCGGAAGGCTCGAGGAGGATTCCGCGTTTCCTGAGACGAGCGCGATGAGGTCGCCGTGCCGGTGGGCGAGGTAGCCCAGCACGCCCAGCGCCATGACGGCGACGTCCTTCTTCGCGTCCCCGCCGCGGGAGACGGCGGCCATGTTGCGGCCTGTGTCGGCGACGAGGAGGACGGTCTGCCGCCGCACGGCGGCATAGCGCCTGACGAGCGGCGCCCCGTAGCGCGCCGAGGCCTTCCAATCGATGTCGCGCACCTCGTCCCCGGCGTTGTAGGCGCGCAGGTCGTCGAAGTCGAGGCTCCTGCCGCGGAACACCGACCCGTACTCGCCGTCGAGCATCGTCCGGGCCCTGCGGTGGGCCACGATGAACATGCGCGACTTGACCTTTGCGACGAGGCTCGTGGTCATGGCGTTCCTAAGGGGTCTGGACAGCGGCGACGATCGCGTCCACGACGGTCTCGACGGGGACCTGCTCGGCGACCGCCTCGAAGCCGAGGATGATGCGGTGCCGCAGGACCCGGTGCGCGAGGGACTTGACGTCCTCCGGCACCACGTAGTCCCGGCCCGCGAGCAGCGCCGCGGCGCGCGCGGCGGCGCTGAAGGCGATCGAGGCCCGCGGGCTGGCCCCGAACTCGATGAACCGGGCGAGGCGGGGCTCGATGTAGGTCTCGGCGTGCCGGGTCACGTAGGCGAGGCCGACGATGTAGCGGGTGATGGCCGGGTCCAGGTACACCCGGCGGGCGGCGTCCCGGAGGGCGCGCACGTCCTCGAGCGTGGCAGCGGGCGCCACTGCACGTCCCGGGGCGTAGACGCCGCGGTCCATCCGGTGCAGGACCTCGGCCTCCTGCTCGGGGCTCGGGTAGTCCAGGACGTCCTTGAGCATGAACCGGTCCATCTGGGCCTCGGGCAGGCGGTAGGTGCCCTCGTGCTCGATCGGGTTCTGGGTCGCCAGGACGAGGAAGGGTTCGGGGAGGCGGTGGACCTGGCCGCCGATGCTGGTCTGCCGCTCCTGCATCGCCTCGAGCATGGCGCTCTGGGTCTTGGCGCTCGAGCGGTTGATCTCGTCGAGCAGCACGATGTTCGCGTGGACGGGTCCGAGCTGGGTCGTGAAGCTCGCGTCCCGGGCGTCGTAGACCTGCGTTCCGACGATGTCGCTGGGCAGGAGGTCCGGGGTGCACTGGATCCGGCTGAAGGATGCCTGCACGGACTCGGCGAGGGTGGCTGCAGCGGTGGTCTTGGCGAGGCCGGGGACGGATTCGAGGAGGACATGGCCTCCGGTGAGCAGGCCGACGAGCAGGGTCTCCCGCAGCCGTTCCTGCCCCACCACCTTCGCCTCGAACTGGGCCGTCACGGCGGCGATCACCTCGGCAGAGCGCGCGAGCTCATCCGCGGCGAGCGGCGCGTTCGCCGCGGCGGTGTCGGCAGAAGTCGGCACAGATTCCCCCTCGAGTGCACGATAGGAGGGCCCGTGCGCGGAGCTCGCGGCCCTCGTGCGTTCCATGCTACCCGCCCAGCAGGAGGCGCTCAGCGCGCGGGGCGAGGGCCCGCTCGAGGACGAGGCACGCGGCGCCGACCGCACCGACGTCGTCGCCGAGGCCGGTGCCCATCAGCTCCACCCGGTAGATCCCCCGCGTGGCGAGGAGCTCGTTGACCATGTCGGGCATGACGGAGAGGCAGAAGTCCGCGACCGGTTCCCAGAACGGCCCGCCGAACACCATGCGCTCGACGTCGAGCATGTTGCCCACCACCGCCGCCGCCCATGCGAGGTTCCGTGCGGCGGCACGGAGGATCTCCACGGCCCGCTCGTCCCCGGCGTTGACGAGCTCGCACAGTCGTGCAAAGGCCTTCTGGAAGTCGGGTGCCGTGGGGTCCTGCGGGAGCGGCGGCAGGACCCCCGCGTCGATGGCCTCGCCGACGATGCGGACGGGTTCGAGCACGGTTGCGATGGTCCCGCGCATGCCGCAGCCGTCGAAGCAGGGGGGACCGTCGGGGTCCACGATGATGTGCCCGATCTCGCCGACGTTGCCCGAGCTGCCCCGGTAGATCTCGCCGTTGAGGGCCAGGCCGCAGCCCAGGCCCGTGCCGAGGTAGAAGAACGCGAACGTCTCGGACCCACCGGGGCCGCCGGCCCAGATCTCGGCGACCGCTGCGCTCGTGACGTCCTTGTCCATGGTCGTCTCGATGCCGGTGGCCTCCTGGACCATCTCCTGGAGCGGGACGTCGACCCAGCCGCGCAGGAGCGGCGGTCCGACCACGGCGCCCCGGTCCAGGTCGATGGGCCCGGGGGCGGCGACGCCGATGCCGCCGACGAGAGCGCGCGGCACGCCCGAGGTCGTGATGAGCCGCCCGACGCACTCCGCGATCGCCTCGACGATCTCCTCGGGCTCGTGCGAGCGGGGTGTCAGGAAGGTCTCCTTGGCGACGATGGCACCGACGAGGTCGAGGAGGACGAGCGTGATGATGCTCGGGTCCAGGTGGACCCCGACGGCATACATGCCCTGGGGGTTGAGCCGCAGGATGGTCCGCGGCTTCCCCGGGCCGCTGCCCTCCTTGCCTGCCTCGATGATGAGGCCCTGGTCGAGGAGGCGGCGGGAGATGTTCGAGATCGTCTGCGGCGACAGGCCCACGATCTGGGCGAGTTCCACACGGCTGAGCCCTGACTCCGAGCGGCGGATGGCATCGACGATCACCGTGAGGTTGAAGTCCCCCATCCGCGGCAGGTTCGTCCCCCGGCGGGCAGCGGGCTGACGTGGCTCCGTCACTGGGTCCTCTCTGCAGTTCAGGGCGTGTCTAGAAGTACGTTACCCCGTGCGCCACGCAGGAGGGCACAAGGACTCTGGCGTGCGCTCAGCCGCGCCGCACCGACCTGGTGACCGTGAACTTCCTGTTCCGCCCCACGACCTCGGTAGGTCCGACCTGCGCCTGCAGCGCGCGGCGGTAGTCCAGATGGGTGTTGAAGACGCACCAGAGCTCCCCGCCGGGCCGCAGCAGCGTGGCCGCGGCCGCGATGAGCTTGAGCCCCGCCCCGGCGTGGACGCTGGCACCGAGGTGGAAGGGCGGGTTGAGGAGCACGACGTCGGCGCTCGCCTCGCCCAGCTGCGCCGCGGCGTCGTCGTGCTCGACGGCGACCCTGCCGGCGAGCGCGTTGGCCTCCATCGTGGCGCGCGCGGAACGGACGGCCGCCGCGGACCTGTCGGTGGCCACCACCTCGGCCGACGGGTGCTGGAGCGCGTAGGCCGCCGCGAGCGCCCCGGTGCCGCAGCCGAGGTCGACCGCCCGCCCCGACGGCATGCGGTCCACGAAGCCGAGGAGGAAGCGCGTGCCGATGTCGATGCGTGGCCCCGCGAACGCGGCGCCGTGCGCGCAGACGGTGAGGCCCACGTCGTCGTGCGCCGCGCAGACCGGGAAGGGCGGCCGGTCGGGCACGGTCAGGGGCCCCGACGCGGTGAGGAGCCGGGACTTCTGCACGGCGAGGCCTGCGGAGACCTCGGCGAAATGACTGCGGAGCACGTCGTTCATGGCCAGGCTCATGTGCTTGACCCGCCCGCCGGCGATGAACGTCACGTCCGGCGCCGACCAGCGGGCGACGGCGTCGGCCACCTCGTCGAGCTCGGCGAGGCCGCGGGGAAGCTGGGCAAGCACGAGCCGTGCGCCGGCCAGCAGCGACGGGCCGAGTTCGCAGGGCACGAAGGTCCCGGAGAGCCCGAGCGCCTCGGCATTGCGGGCGAGAGCGGCGCGGCCGGTCACGAGGTCCTGGTGGACGCGCAGGCCGCGCAGGCCCGCGGCGGCGAGCTGGAGGGTCAGCGCGCCGTACGCGTCCCCCACGACGGCGACGTCACCGCCGTCGAGCCCGCGTGGGGCCGCCTCCTCGAGCCCGCGCGCTGCGAGGAGCCTGTCCGTCGCGTCGTAGGCCTGGAGGTTCTCCGCTTCGACGTCGGGGAAGCGCCGGAGCGCTTCGAAGGGGAAGGGCGCCGGGGCGGGGTGGTCGTGCACCCGTCCACCCTATCGGCGGGCGAGCCACCTGAGGGCGGCGGAGGCGGCCCGGTAGCCGCCCATGCCGTGGGTTCCGGCACCGGGCGGGGTCGAGGCGGAGCAGAGGTACACGCCCGGCGCGCCGGTGGCGTAGGGGTCCGGTGTGAGGCGTGGGCGGGCGAGGAGCTGCAGCCCGGTGTTGGCGCCGGCGCCGATGTCGCCGCCCACGTAGTTCGCGTTGTGCGCCTCGAGGGCGGCGGGCCCGCGGACCGCCGTGGCCCGGACCGTGCGGCGGAAGCCCGGTGCGAAGCGCTCGATCTGGCCGACGAGGGCCTCGGTGGCGTCGCCGGCGAACGCGTGGGGCACGTGGGCGTAGGCCCACACGGGGTGGACGCCGTCCCTCGAGCGTCCCGGATCGGCGAGGTACTGCTGCCCGACGAGGACGAAGGGGCGCGCGGGCATGCGGCCGCGGGCCGTCGCGGCCTCCGCCTCGGCGATCTCCTCGATCGTCCCCCCGAGGTGGACTGTTCCGGCCCGGCGGGCGAGCTCCGAGGTCCACGGGATGCCGCCCTCCACGGCGAAGTCCACGCGATAGGCGGCGGGGCCGTGGCGGAAGCGGCGGTAGCTGGCGGCGACCCGCGGCGGAAGGCGGTCTCCCAGGATCCTCGCGGCAGCGGACGGGGTGACGTCGAGCAGGACCACGTCGGCGCCGTCGAGCTCGCGGACATCCTCGACCCGCCGGCCCGTCTCGATGGAGCCTCCGAAGCGGGCGAGCCGGGCGGCCAGGGCCGCCGTGATCGCGCCCGAGCCGCCCTCGGCCACGGGCCACCCCACCGTCTGGGCCGCTGCGGCGAGGACGATCGCGACCGAGCTCGTCAACGGGGAGCCGAGCGGCGCGAAGGCGTGGGCCGCGATCCCGCCGAACAGCGCACGGGCCTCGTCGGTCCGCCAGCGGCGAGCCGACAGGGTCGCCGGGAGGACGGCGTCGAGGCCGAACCGCGCGAGCGCGAACGGGTGCCGGGGAACGGCGACGAGGGGTCCCAGGATGTCCTCGACGAGGGTGCCGAAGCTCCGGGAGGCACGGCCGATCAGCCGGTCCCAGGCGGGACCGTCGAGCCCGAGGCCGGCGGCGGTGCGCGCCTCGTCCCGCCAGAGAGCTGCCGCGCGGCCGCCGTCCAGCGGGTGGACGAGCTGGATGTCGGGCTGCCGCCACCGCAGGCCGTGCTCCTCGAGCCCGAGGCCCGAGAGGTAGGGCGAGGCCGCGGCGAACGGGTGGAACGCGGAGCACTCGTCGACCAGGAGGCCCGGCAGGTCCTCAACCGACGAGCGGCATCCTCCCCCGATGGTGGGCTCGGCCTCGAGCACACGCACGTCCAGCCCGTGCATGGCAAGGTGCACGGCCCCTGCGAGCCCATTGGGCCCGCTCCCGACCACGACAGCGCTGCTCACCCCTCCATCCTCGCACCAGCATCGGCGCCACTGGCGCGGGGCGCGGCCCTGGACCATGATTCCGGCATGGGCAGAACCGAGGCGCGGCGCACGACGGCGCGCGCCCGCCTGCCCTCGTGGGTCCCGGTCGCGCCGTGGGTCACCGACTACCGAATCGCGTGGCTGCGCAGCGACGCCATGGCGGGGGCGGCCCTGTTCGGGCTGCTCATCCCCTCGGGCATGGCGTATGCGCAGGCCGCCGGGCTCCCGCCGGCCACCGGCCTGTACGCGACGATCGTGCCGATGGTCGTGTACGCGGCCATCGGGCCGAGCCGCGTGCTCGTGCTCGCGCCCGATTCGTCCCTGGCTCCGCTCATCGCCGCGGCCGTGCTGCCCCTTGCTGCGGGCAGCGAGGCACGCGCCGTCGCGCTCGCTGGCCTGCTCGCGATCCTCATGGGACTGGTCATGGCCGCGGGAGCCGCACTGCGGCTCGGTGCCGTCACGCACCTGCTCTCGCGGCCCATCCGGCTCGGCTACCTCGGCGGTCTCGCCCTCGTCGTGGTGGCCTCCCAGCTGCCGGTGCTCCTCGGCGTGGAGGCGCAGGGGGACACGCCCTGGCAGAAGCTGGCCGCCACGGTGGGGGTCCTCGGCGAGACGAACCTCGCCGACCTCGCCCTCGGCGGCGGCGCCCTGGCCCTCATCGGCGCCGTGCGGGCCTTCGGGTGGAAGCTCGCGGGCGTGCTCCCCGCCGTCGTGCTCTCGGCGCTGGTCACGTGGGCGGCCGGCCTCGGGGAGCGTGTCCAGGTTGCCGGCGCGCTCCCCCGCGGGCTGCCAGCGCCCGCGCTCGGCGGGATCACCCTCGCTGACGTGGTGCCGCTGCTGCTGCCCGCGGCGGGGATAGCACTCATGGCGTTCGCGGACACAGGCGTGCTCTCGCAGAGTCTGGCCCGGCAGCAGGGCCAGTCCGTGTCCGGGAACCGCGAGATGGCCGCGGTGGGGATCGCGAACGCATCGGCGGGGCTGTTCGGCGGGTTCCCGATCTCCGGCAGCGGGTCCCGGACGCCGGTGGCCGTCGCAGCGGGGGCCAGGAGCCAGCTCGCAGGGGTCTTCGCCTCGCTGCTCGTCGTGGCCTTCATGCTCGCCGCGCCGGCGGCCACCGCGTACCTGCCCACGGCGGCCCTCGCCGCCGTCGTGATCGCCGCGGTCATCGGTCTCGTCGACGGGCCGGCGATCGTCCGGCTCGCGCGGATGAGCCTGACGGAGACGACGCTCATGGCCGCCGCGTTCGTGGGCGTGACGACGCTGGGCGTGCTTCCCGGGATCCTCGTCGCGGTGGGACTGGCCCTGCTCGAGTTCGTGCGGCGGGCCTGGTCGCCGTACCGCGCCGAGCTCGGGGACCTCGAGGACGTGCCGGGCTACCACGACCTCTCGCGCCATCCGGAGGGCGTCCGCGTGCCGGGCCTCGTGATCGCCCGCTTCGATGCGCCGCTGTTCTTCGCCAACGGCGCGGTCTTCACCGGGTTCGTGCGCTCCCTCGTCGAGCGGGCCGACCGCGACATCCGGCATGTCGTCATTGCGGCCGAGCCGATCACGGGAATCGACACCACGGCGCTCGACGAGCTCGTGGACCTCGACGAGTGGCTCGACCGGCACGGGATCGAGCTTGTATTCGCCGAGCTCAAGGGACCGGTCAAGGACCGGCTCCTGAAGTTCGGCACGCGGGCGCGCTTCGGGCCCGGCCACTTCTATCCGACGGTGAGCGCCGCCGTCCGCGCCCTCCGCGCGGACCGCGACGAGCGCGCGGACCGCGACGAGCGCACCGACCGCGAGGAGCGGAACCATCACGATGGGCGCGACGAGGGCGACGGGCGCAGCCAGAGCCGCGCGCGCGACGCCGGCGGCGAGCCGCCGGGGGACGGCTCGCCTTCCCGCAGTGGTCCTCCTAAGGGGTGATGACGGTGAAGACGGCGTCGGTCCTGTTGGCGGTGTTCGCGTCGTTGGCGCGGACGGAGAGGGATGCGAAGGACGAGCCGAGCGCGGCCAGACCCTGGTAGTCGCCCAGGAAGAAACCGCGGGCGACCGGGGCCGTCATCAGGTCGAACGGGCCGTAGACGTGCTTCTCGTTGCCGAAGGCCGTTCCGCCCACGGGCGACGACGTGAACCAGTAGTCGGTGGGAAGCGTGCTCGTGTTGCCGGCCGTGAGGCTGCGGAAGTCGTCATATGTGACGGCCACGGTGCCTCCGGCCACCCTCACGCTCGGGTTGAAGGCCGGGACGCCCCTGGGGGTGTTGACCTGCGCCGGCGTGCTCCACGTGGCTCCGCCGTCCGCTGACGTGGAGATCGCGACCTCGTCGTAGTGGCCTCCGTTGAACCGGGAGTCCTGCCACACGACGTACATCCGTCCCGTCACCGGGTCGATCGCGGGTTCGGGGATGATGTCGCCGGTGCGTACTGGCGCTCCGGTGTTCGGGTCGGTGACTCCGACCGTTTCGAGCGACGCGATGACCTGCGGGGCAGTCCAGGTCTCGCCGCGGTCGGTGGACTTGGAGAAGGCGACATTGAGCCCGTGGAGGCCGTCGATCCCGTTCGCTCCCGTGCCGAGGGTGAGCTCGAAGACGTTGTAGAGGGTGCCGTCAGGGCTGACGACGATCTGGTTGCCGATGGTCTGCTGGTTCTGCTGGGTCGGGACGATGATCTTCGCCTCGCTCCACGTCTTCCCGCCGTCAGTTGTCCTCGAGAACCAGGACGGCCCCGTGAACGCCGCCGCGTGGGCGGACGAGCGCGGATTGTCCGCTGGCGACACGAGCCGGTCCCAGACCGCGTATGCAGTGCCGGCCACGGCGGGGTCCGCCGTCACGGACTCCTTGTCGTTGAAGTACTTCGGGGACCCGTCGTCCTTGAGGACGTTGAGGTTGTCCCATGTCCTGCCGCCGTCGGCCGACGTCGCGGCAAGCACCGCCGTGACCGGCCCGCTGCCCTGGAAGGACAGGCCCACCGAGTAGGCGGTGCCGTCGGGACCGATCGACACCCAGGGGTCGGACGCGCGGTCGTAGCGGCTGGGACCCCCCGCGCACGCGCTGAAGGGCTGCGCGGTCTCGTGCCAGGTCTTGCCGCCGTTCGTCGAGTAGCCCGCCACGAGGCCGCGCGAGCCGCCGTCGGACCAGCGGTCCTGCTGCCACACCCCGACGATGTTCCTCGAGTCGTTCGGATTGACGGCGACCCAGGGCTCGACCTCGGCGTCGGGATAGAGCACGGCACCCGAGGCGGCGCCGGGGGTGCAGCGGGCGAAGGGGGTGGGACCGCTCGCCGTCGTGAGCGGGCTGAGGGTCGCCGCGTAGGCGCCCGGCATGGTGAGGATGAGCGCGCCCGGAAGCATGGTGAGCAGCGCGGCGCGGCGGAGGCCTCTGACAGTCATGGCGTTCTCCTTCGGATGGATCATGTGCTGCGGGTGCGCGGACGGAAGGTGTGGAACTCATCGGCGGCGGGGGTGCGCACAGGCCCGTGCACCGCCGGCTCGCAGTGCGGCGCAGGGCCGAACTCGCAGGTCGCAGTCTTGCCGAGCGTCACGAGCCCCGCCCGGGCGTGGCGGAGGGCGAGCTCCTGGGTGCGCTCCGAGACGGTCTCCCGCGCCCAGCGTGACCCCTCCCTGAAGGGCGTGCCGGATGTGGGGTTCGAGGAGGAGGCGGATGCGCTCGCGGTGCTCAGCCTCGAGCTCCGCCGGGCTCGCCCTGCGGGTCCGGACCAGATCGGCCTGTGAGAGGCCGTCGAGCCAGCGTAGCTCGGGGTCCACGCAGTACAGAGGACCACTCCGCGCGCGCCTGCGCAAGAGGCCGGTGCGCCGATTGCGAGCCGACCTTGCGCCCCCTGCGAGCCGGCCTAAGCCCGCGGGGCGTGCTCCCTGACGAATGCGGCCGTGGGGTCGGCCAGAGAGGCGCCGATCGCGTAGGGGGTCCGTTTCGCGCCCTTGACGGCGAAGGAATGGTCCCCGCCCTCCTGCCAGGCGAGCGTCGCCGTCGGCAGCTTCGAGACCACGCCCTGGAGCAGGTCTGCGGACGCGAGGGTGTCGCGCGTCCCTTGGAGGAACAGCATCGGGAGCCGGAGCGCGTAGAGGTGCTCGTCGCGGAGCCTCTCCGGCTTGCCCGCAGGATGCAGCGGGTAGCCGAGGAACACGAGGCCCGCCGGCTCGATGGCCCCCTCGGCAGCGGCCATGGAGGCCATGCGGCCCCCGAATGACTTGCCCGCGGCCCAGAGCGGCTCCCCTGCCGAACGCCGTCGCGCCTCGTCCATCACGGCCGCCCACACTGCGATCGCCTTCGGCGCCCGGTCGGGCACCTTTTTGCCTGCTTCCATGTAGGCGAAGTTGAAGCGCAGCGTCGCGACGCCCACCTCGTTGAGCGCGTCGCAGTAGCCGAGCATGAAGGGGTGGTCCATGCCCGCCCCGGCGCCGTGGGCCACGAGGACCGTCGCGTGCGCCCCGTCGGGCCGGGACGAGTCGGCGGAGACGTCGCCCGACGGCGTGGGGAGGGTGATCCGGGTGCCGTGCTCGCGCGTCATACGACCATCATGCCTGCCCGGGCCGGGCGGCCGGGACGCCTAGAGTGTGGTCATGGCAGAGACGTCCGGCACAGGCCTCCCCCGCATCTTGGCCGACACGGGCGTGCTGGCCCAGACGCACGACGCCGCGGCGTCGGGTGCCGTCTTCCGGCTCACCATGGATCCTCGCGACCTCGACGCGAACGTGGTCGCCCTCCCGGCGGGCGGGACCATCGAGGGCCACGTCGGGCCGGACCTGGACGTCCTCTTGCACATCGTCTCGGGCGGCGGAGTCCTCTCCACCGACGGCGGCGACCTCCGGCTATCCCCGGGGAAGCTCGTGTGGCTGCCGCGTCGGTCCCGGAGGGCGTTCGCCGCGGGACCGGACGGCCTCAGCTACCTCTCCGTCCACGTGCGCAAGCCGGGCCTGGGCCTCTCGCCTCGCCCCCGGCCCTAGGGCGGCGCGGCAGAGGCGTACCCGCCCAGAGAGCTGTTCGGGCGCGCGGTTCAGGCGCGGGGTGTCAGGCGCTGAGATTGTCGATCATCGCCTCGAGGGCACGCAGGGTCCGCTCGTACTCGCCGTCGTCGAGCCCCTTGACGGTGGCGTCCCGGAGCCCCTCGACCGCCTCCCTGGCCGTGCGCAGCTCGGTCCGGCCGGCGTCCGTGAGCCGGTAGACGCCGGCCTTCTCGGCCACCAGGCCTCCGCTGAGCAGCGGTTCGAGGTACCGCTCGGAGGTCTCCCCCGCAGCGGTGTTCAGGAACGGGGCAACGGCCTCGTCGAGCTGCCCGAGCGTCTCCTCCCCCGCCGCGAGGACGTTGAGGAGCTGCCACTGGCGCCGGCTCAGGCGATGCCGCTCGAGGGCCTCCTCGAAGCGCTCCTCGAGGAGCCTGTCGAGGGTCTTGAGCAGGTAGCCCAGCGGCTTCTGGGGGTCGGTCATGGCTTCCTCCCGGGTCGTCCGCAGGACCACTATGCCGCAGGCGCCGGGCGCTGCCCAGGGCCTTCAGTCCACAGCTGCCCCGGTCTCATGGCGTACTTCCCTGCCCATCGCCTTGACGGTCTGGGCGAGGCTCGAGGCGGCTGCGGCGTCTCCGTCCAGGACGGCGGACGTCAGGTCTTCCACAAGGTCGATGTACTCGAGGAGCTTCACGGCACGTTCCCTCTCGGAGGCGAGCGGATCATCGGATCGTTCTGGCCAAGCCCGGGCAGCGCCAGTCTAGGGAGGCTGGGCGACGTCGAGGTGAACGCCCGCGGAACGCCGAGCGCAGGTGCAAGCGGGAATGCAGAAAGGGCCGCCCTTCCGGACGGCCCTCTCATTGGGTGGAGGTAAGGGGATTCGAACCCCTGACCTTCTGCATGCCATGCAGACGCGCTACCAACTGCGCCATACCCCCGTGGAGCTGAGGGGACTCGAACCCCTGACCCCCTGCATGCCATGCAGGTGCGCTACCAGCTGCGCCACAGCCCCGAGAGTCGCATTCCGAACGGTGTGGAGGAGACCGATGACCACCGCTCCCCGTCCGGAGCAACTCGAATATCTTAGAACGATTCGGCCCCTGCGCACAAATCGATGGGCCGGTGTTTCGACTCCGCTCAACCGCCGTGGGCTCAGCCCTCCTCGACGGTCACGGGCACCGGCAGGGTGCCCGCATTGTGCTCGCCGAGGCGCCACCGCGGCGTCCCGTCGTCGTGCGGGCGCCGCTCCTCGAGGATGGACCACGAGCAGTTCGACAGGCCTGAGAGAGCGCCCCACAGTCCGTGCGGGAGGCCCAGAAGGTGCGCGAGGCCCACGCGGATCGCTCCGCCGTGGCTCACGACGACGAGTGTCCCGTCCGCGGGCACGCCGGCCAGGGCGCGGTCCACCGCCCGGTGCACGCGTGCGGCGACGTCGAGACGGGTCTCGGCACCGCCGGCGGGGAGGTGGACATCGCCCTCTTCCCAGCGGTGCAGGCCCTCGGGATCCATCGCCCGGATGACGTCGAAGGTGTGGCCCTGCCACACGCCGGCATTCGTCTCGCGCAGGCCCGAGTCCACGGCCACCGGCAGCCCCGTGAGCGAGGCGAGTGCGTCCGCCGTCGTGCGTGCCCGTTCGAGGTCCGAGGCGACGATGCCGCTCGGCTCGAGGGACGCGAGGCGTCGCGCTGCCGCAACAGCCTGGCGCTGCCCTTCCTCATTCAGGGGGATGTCAGTCTGGCCCTGGAAGCGGCCGGCAGCGTTCCAGTCGGTGCGGCCGTGGCGCCAGAAGACGATGCGGCGTCCGACGGCGCGGAAGTGGTCAGGCTTCACCGGCTCAGCCCGCGGCGGGCGCGGCCGCTCCCGAGCCGTCCAAGCCGAGGTCCAGGAAGGGGCAGTCCTTCCAGAGCCGCTCGAGCGCGTAGAAGGCGCGGTCCTCGGCGTGCATGACGTGGACCACCACGTCGCCGAAGTCGAGGAGCACCCAGCGTCCCTCGGAGCGGCCCTCGCGGCGCACCGGGCGCCGGTCCAGCTGCTCGATGAGCTCGTCCTCGATGTTGTCCACCACCGCGTTCACCTGACGCTCGGTCTCGGCGGACGCGATGACGAAGATGTCCGTGATGGCGAGCCGTTCGCTCACGTCCACGGCGACGATGTTCTCCGCCAGCTTGTCGGCGGCGGCATGGGCTGCCGTGCGGGCCAGCTCGATGGCCGAGTCTGTTGCGCTCACTCTTCTCCTTGGAGGCTTGGTCGCGGGCAGCTAGCTGCTGCCCAGCACGATGATGACGATGGCGACAATGAGGGCCAGGATGCCCACGGCGCCGATGCCCAGCAGGATGAGCCGCTCGCGCTCCGCACGGCGGGCCCCGGACTGCGCGGCGTCGAGCGGAGTGAGCCCGTGGGCGTTGCGCGCCGACACGGGTGCTCCCTCCGGAAGCTCCGCCGCGGCCCGCCGTTCGGCCGGACGCCTCTTCTGGCGGTCAGTCTGACCGGTGGTGATGGGCACGTGCGTGGTCGTCGGGGGCTTCATGACGGGGTGCGGGACCCCGGGCACGTTGACGAACTCGAGCGGCGTCACCATCGCGAGGTTGTCCGTGGCGGTGGGTGTGGGCGCCTTCCGCGCGGGAGCAGCGGTCTCCCGCCGGCTCTCCTCGGCCAGACGCTGCTTGGCCTGGGCGCGACGGTTCAGGATGGCGGCACGTTCGGCCATCCTGACCTGCTCCGCGAGCACCTCCGGGTCGACGTCGGTGGCGTCGCCCCCGCGCTGGCCCTCGAGCATCGCGGCCTGGTTCTTCGCCTGCTCCTTGAGCAACTCGCGCGCGGCGGCGATCTGCTCATGGCTGAGCTTGCGGAAGGACCCGGTCTCGGGACCCAGCGCGGGCGTGACGGTGAGCCCCTGCGGGACGATTCCCTGCATCGCCGTGGGCGGCGCGGGGTCGAGGCCGGGGACCGGGACCCTCGCTTGGGGCTGCGCCTGGGGCTGGGCGGGCGACACCGCTGGCTGCGGAGCCCCCGAGCCCTGGAGGGGCCCACGGGGGGCCTCGCTCTCCGGGGCGCGGGGCGCCTCGGAAAACGCCTCCTGCGGGGTGACCCGGGGCACCTTGCCGGTCTCCCGCTCCCGCAGCGCCCGGCGCGAGGGGTAGGGGCTGGACGAGCCCTGGACTGCCTGCTCCTTCTCCGCGAGCTCACGGAGCATGCGCTGCGCCGCCCGATCGCGGGCCCTCGCCTGCGAACTGCGCTCGGGTCCGCTCTGTCGGACGCTGTCAGCGGGCACGTCCAGCGCCCGGCGGGCACGCACAGCGGCCGTCCGGTCCGTGAGCGGCTCCGATGGCTGAGCAGAGGGCCGGGTCCCTTCTCCGAAGGGCCGCGCCTGCGCCTCCGCTGCCGCATGGGCGGCCGAGACTCCCGCTGCGTGCGCCCGCGCAGCCTCGGCCTGCGCCGCCGCCTTGGCGCGGGCCTCGGCCTCGGCCTGGGCTGGTGTGAGCCGCGGCTCCTGCCCCGTCGCTGCAAGCCCAGCCTGCGCGAGACGCCGCTCGCGCCGGCTCGTGATGGGCTTCTCCTCGTTGCTCATGGCTGTCACCGCGCAGCTGGCGCTGCGTCTCCTGCCTCTCCGTGCTTCTCTTCTGCCGCGTCCCCGTCCGGACCGTCCCGGTACAGGCCGTACTTGGCGATGTACTGCACGACTCCGTCCGGCACGAGGTACCACACCGGCTCGGCGACGGCGACGCGGGCCCGGCAGTCCGTCGACGAAATGGCCATGGCGGGCACCTCGAGCAGGCTCACGTCCTTGCGCCCCAGATTGTGGAGCTCATGGCCCGGCCTCGTCACGCCGACGAAATGGGCCAGCTCCCACAGCTCGTCGACGTCCTTCCACGAGACGATCTGTGCCATCGCGTCCGCGCCCGTGATGAAGTACAGGTCGGCCTCGGGGCGCAGGCGCCTCAGGTCGCGCAGGGTGTCGATCGTGTAGGTGGGCCCGGGGCGGTCGATGTCCACGCGGCTGACCGTGAAGCGCGGGTTCGAGGCCGTCGCGATCACCGTCATGAGGTAGCGGTGCTCGGGCGTGCTGACGCGGCGCTTGGACTTCTGCCACGGCTCGCCGGTCGGCACGAACACGACCTCGTCGAGGTTGAACTTGGACGCGACCTCGCTCGCGGCCACGAGGTGGCCGTGGTGGATCGGGTCGAAGGTGCCGCCCATGACGCCCAGGCGGACTCGACGTCCGCTCCCGCGCTGTCCTGACGGCGCCACAGCCTCTGCCGGGGCCAACGCCAGAGGGCTCAGTGGCCCTGGCCGCGGTCGTGCTTGTTCGGGTGCTGGCGGTGCGGGTCCGCGTGCTCCTCGATCGCCTCGTGACGGCGGCCCAGGTTCGAGTACGACATCGTGACGAACATGAGCACGACGAAGATCACGAACAGCGTGATGCCGATCACCCACGGCTCGGCGATGAGCGGAGCCTTCTCCTCGTGCCCACCGGCCTGGCCGGACGCGATGACTGCGGTGCTGATCAGCGTTGCCAGCATGGTCTCCCCTTCAGAGTCGTTCTCACGGCGTCCGCAGGGCCGCGGACGGTGCGGTCCGCGGCCTCGCGGCGCCTGCTGCTGAAGATCATCCTACCCCGCAGCTCAGGCGCGAACCTGCCCCTCGCCCTGCACGATCCACTTCGTGGTGGTGAGCTCGGTCAGGCCCATCGGCCCGCGCGCGTGGAGCTTCTGCGTGGAGATGCCCACCTCCGCGCCGAGGCCCAGCTCGCCGCCGTCCGTGAAGCGGGTGGAGGCGTTCACGATCACCGCCGCGGAGTCGATCTCGGCGATGAACCGCTCGGCGTTGCGGAGGTCGTTCGTGATGATCGCCTCGGTGTGGCCCGTGCTCCAGCGGCGGATGTGCTCGAGGGCGTCGTCGATCGAGTCGACCGTGGCCACCGCGAGGTCAAGGTCCATGTACTCGGTGGCCCAGTCGTGGTCGGTCGCGGCCTCTGCGCGCACGCCCTCCGGAAGCGCGGCCATCGTGCGGCCGTCGACGTGCAGCCGGACACCCTTCCCGGCGAGCGCCCGGGCGACGGCGGGCAGCACCGTCGAGTCGCGGTGGACGAGCACCGTCTCCACGGTGTTGCACACGCTGGGGCGCTGCGTCTTGGCGTTGAGGAGGATCTCCACGGCCATCTCCTCGTCGGCGGAGGCGTCGACGAAGATGTGGACGTTGCCCTCGCCGGTCTCGATGACGGGGACGGTCGAATTGAGCACGACGCTCTGGATCAGCTCCCGGCCGCCGCGAGGAATGAGGACGTCCACGCGGCCGCGGGCGCGCATGAGGACATTCGCGCCCTCGCGCCCGTACGCGTCGACGCTCTGCACGGCGTCGGCGGGAAGCCCGACCGAGTCGAGGGTGTCGCGGAGGATCGCGACAAGGGCGGTGTTGGTGTGGGCGGCCGCACTCCCGCCCCTCAGGATCACGGCGTTGCCGCTCTTGAGCGCGAGCCCAGCGATGTCCACCGTCACGTTGGGGCGGGCCTCGTAGATGGCGGCGACGACGCCCATCGGGACGTTCACCTGGCGCATCCGCAGCCCGTTGGGCAGCGTCTGGCCACGCACCACGGTGCCGACGGGGTCAGGCAGGCCCGCGAGGTTCTCGAGTGCGGCGACGAGCCCGTCGATGCGCTGGGGGTTGAGCGCGAGCCTGTCGAGCAGGGCCTTCGACGTGCCGCCGGCGAGCCCGGCCTCGAGGTCCTTGGCGTTGGCCGCGAGGATGGCGTCCTCGTTCTCCTTCAGGGCCGCACCGATCGCGCGCAGCGCGCGGTCCTTCCAGGCCCGGTTGGCTCGTCCGATGGTGCGCGACGCGCGCCGTGCGCGGTCGCCGATGGCGAACACTGCCGACTCGACGTCCGCTGGCGAGAGCTTCGGCTGCTCGGAGGCCGCGGGTGACGCTGCGACGCTCGCCTGCTCGGCGGGGACGGTCTCGTGGGCGGTGTCAGTCATGGACCAAGTCTACCGAGGCGGCCCGCTGCGCGGGGCGCCCTGCGTCACACCAGCACGAGGTCGTCCACGTGCACGAGGACGCGCTCGTACTCGGGCCCGAGCTCCCGCCCGAGGTCCTTCGTGGAGCGCCCGAGCATGGCCGGCATCTCGTCGGCGGAGAAGTTCACGAGTCCGCGGGCCACCACGGTCCCCGCGGAGTCGGCCAGTTCCACCGGGTCGCCCGCCTCGAAGTCTCCCGCGACGGACGTCACCCCGGCGGGCAGCAGCGACCGGTGGCGGTCCCGCACGGCGCGGACGGCGCCGTCGTCCAGCACGAGGGTTCCCCGGGTCGCCGCGAGGTGGGCCAGCCAGAGGAGCCGCACCGGCTTCCGGCGGCCATTGACGCTGAACCAGGTGCCCACGTCCTCGCCGGCGAGCGCCCGTCCGGCGGCGGCGGTCGAGGTCACCAGCGCGGGGATGCCCGATCCTGCGGCGATGGCGGCGGCCTCGACCTTCGTGGCCATGCCGCCCGTCCCCACGCCGGCCTTGCCGGCGCTCCCGATCCGCACGCCCTCGAGGTCATGGGAACCGCGCACATGCTCGATGCGCTCCCCGCCCTCGGATGGGGGCCCGGTGTAGACGGCGTCGACGTCCGAGAGCAGCACGAGCGCGTCGGCGTGGACGAGGTGCGCCACGAGGGCCGCGAGGCGGTCGTTGTCGCCGAAGCGGATCTCGTGCGTCGCGACGGTGTCGTTCTCGTTGACCACGGGCACGACCCCGAGGTGCAGGAGCTTCTCGAGCGCGCGGTGCGCGTTGGCGTACTGGGTGCGCCGGACGAGGTCGTCCGCGGTGAGCAGGACCTGGCTCACCGTGACGCCGTGCGCGCCGAAGGCCTGGGTGTAGCGGGCCATGAGGAGGCCTTGGCCCACGCTCGCGGCTGCCTGCTGGGTCGCCAGGTCCTTCGGGCGCCGCTCGAGCCCGAGGGGCGCGAGCCCCGCGGCGATGGCTCCCGAGGACACGAGCACGATCTCCGCACCGGCGTTGGCGCGGTCGGCAAGCGTGTCGACCAGGGCCGCGAGCGCCCGCTCGGAGATCCCTCCCCGGATGGTCGTGAGCGAGGAGGAGCCGACCTTGACCACGATCCGCTGCGCCTGGGGCAGCCATTCGCGCCCGCGCACGAGCGGCTCAGCGGTCATCGTCATCGGCCCACTCCCCCTCGTCCACCTGCTCCCGCGCCGCGTCGCGCTGTGGGGCACGACGGCGCGTGGACTCGGTCCAGATGCCGGCGCGCCGCTCGGCCTCGAGCTCCTCGCGCGCCGCGGCCTTGGCGGCCTTGCGGTCCTCGTACTCCTCGCGCTTCTGGGCGCGGGTGGGCCGCTCCCAGTCGGCGAAGCGGATGTCCGTTCCGCGCGGCCCGGTGAGGACCTCGGCCCCGGTCATCATGGTCGGCTCCCAGTCGAACACGACGGCGTCGTCCTCGCCGATCACCACCGTGTCGCCGGGCTTCGCCCCGACCTTGAACAGCTGGTCCTCGACGCCGAGTCGGTTGAGCCGGTCGGCGAGGTAGCCGATCGCCTCCTCGTTCGCGAAGTCGGTCTGCTTGACCCACTTCTCGGGCTTGTCGCCGAGCACGCGGAACAGCGGCTCGAGGTTGCGCTCCTCGCGCCGGATCGTGAACCCGGCCTCGTTGACGGCCCGGGGACGCAGGACGGCGGGTGCCACCTTGGGCGGGGCCGTCTCGACGGCGTCGCGGGCGGCCTGGACGATCTCGGCCATCGCGAAGCCGAGGGCCCGGAGCCCGGCGTGGGACGTCGCGGAGACTTCGAACACCCGGTAGCCGCGCCGCTCGAGCTCGGGCCGGACCATCTCCGCCATGTCCTTCCCGTCGGGAAGGTCGGTCTTGTTCAGCGCCACGAGCTTGGGGCGGTCGTTGAGGGGCACCACGTCCCCGTCGACGCCGGCGTAGCTCATGTCCACGGCGTACTTCTCGAGCTCGCGCTCGATCACGTCGAGGTCGTCGATGGGGTTCCGCTCCGCTTCGAGGCTCCCGCAGTCCAGGACGTGGACGATGGCCGCGCAGCGCTCGACGTGGCGGAGGAAGTCATGTCCCAGGCCGCGGCCCTCGCTCGCGCCTTCGATGAGCCCGGGGACGTCGGCGATCGTGAAGCGCACGTCGCCGGCCTGCACCACGCCGAGGTTCGGCACGAGGGTCGTGAAGGGGTAGTCGGCGATCTTCGGGCGCGCCGCGGACATCGCGGCGATGAGGCTCGACTTGCCCGCCGACGGGTACCCCACGAGCGCGATGTCGGCGATGGACTTGAGCTCGAGGACGATGTCGCGGGTGTCCCCCGGGATGCCGAGGAGGGCGAATCCGGGCGCCTTGCGCTTGGCGGAGGCGAGCGCGGAGTTGCCGAGGCCGCCCTGGCCGCCGGCGGCAGCGACGAACTCGGCCCCTTCGCCGACGAGGTCCGCGAGGACCTTGCCGTCGGGGGACTTCACGACCGTGCCGTCCGGCACTGACAGGACGAGCGTCTCGCCCTGGTGGCCGACCCGCCAGTCGCCCATGCCCGGGCCGCCGTTCTGGGCGTGCCGGTGCGGCGAGTGGTGGTAGTCCAGGAGGGTCGTCGTCTGGTGGCTCACGCGCAGGACGACGTCGCCGCCGTTCCCGCCGTTGCCCCCGTCGGGGCCGCCGAGCGGTTTGAACTTCTCGCGCTTGACAGAGACGCAGCCGTGCCCGCCGTTCCCGCCCGAGACATGCAGGACCACGCGGTCCACGAAGCTGGCCACTTCATTCTCCTTAGCTGTTCGGGTCTGACCCGATTCTAGTGTTCGCTGCCGCCGGGCCCCAGAAGGATCCCGGACACAGCAAAGGGTGGAGCGGACCGAAGGCCCACTCCACCCTGATGCTCACCTGTGCGCCCGAAGGCGCAGGCCGCTTGCGCGGCCTTCGCGTCTGTGCCTGCTAGGCAGCGACGATGTCGACGACGCGACGGCCACGGCGGGTGCCGAACTGGACCGCGCCGGCCGTGAGTGCGAAGAGGGTGTCGTCCTTGCCGCGGCCCACGCCGTTGCCGGGGTGGAAGTGCGTGCCGCGCTGGCGGACGAGGATCTCGCCGGCGTTGACGGACTGGCCGCCGAAGCGCTTCACGCCGAGGCGCTGGGCGTTCGAGTCGCGGCCGTTGCGGGTGGAGCTTGCGCCCTTCTTATGTGCCATGAGCTGTGCCTCCCTGGGAGAATCGTGTCAGGTCTGGGTGAACCGGTGAGGGTTCAGGCGTTGATGCCGGTGATCTTGACCTTGGTCAGCTCCTGGCGATGGCCCTGGCGCTTCTTGTACCCGGTCTTGTTCTTGTACTTCTGGATGATGATCTTCGGGCCGCGGAGGTCCTCGAGGACCTCGGCGGTGACCGTCACGTTGGCCAGCTCGGCCGCTGCGGAGGTGACCTTGTCGCCGTCGACCACGAGCAGGGCGGGCAGCTCGACGGTGCTGCCGGCCTCGCCGGCCACGCGGTTGAGGGTCACGAAGTCTCCGACAGAGACCTTCTCCTGGCGGCCGCCGGCGCGGACAATCGCGTACACCACTTGGGAACTCACTTCTCTCGACGATATTTCTAAAGCTCTTTGCGCGCAGCGCCCGGGTCCCACACCGAAGCATGGTCCGTCAGGCGCTCTTGCTGTGCTTCTGCCGTGAGTCCGCGAGGGGAATCCCTGGGATAACACCCAAGTGACGGCGCAAGCACCGAGGATCAAGGATACGCCAGTCCTCCGCCCGGTCGCAAATGCGCCGGGGCCAGCCGCTCAGGCCGGAAAGCACGCACGGTTCAGTCTAGCCCATCCCGAGCCCGGCACGGACTCACGCGAAGCGGCGCGGCGCGTCGAAGAACTCGCGCTCGTAGACCGCTGAGGAGGTGAACGCCGTGCGCATCGCCTCCCGCTCGGCGGCGGAGGCCCGGCGGCCCGCCGCGTCCGTGAAGGAGATGGCCCGCCGTGTCGCCTCCGCGAACCGTTCGTCTGCGTAGGTGCCGATCCACTGGGCGTACGGGTGGGATTCCCTGTCCTCGCGGGCCGCGTGGCGCGCATGGAGCGCGGCGCCCACCTCGGCGTAGATCCAGTAGCAGGGAAGGGCCGCTGCCGCGAGCACGCCGTACGAGCCGGACGCCGACGCGGCGAGCAGGTGGTCCACGTACGCCTTCGTCACAGGGCCGGGGACCGCGCCGCCGGTGCCCCGGCCGCCTCCGGAGGACGCGGCGTCGTGCGCGGCGTGGCGGCTGAGCCAGGTCCGGTGCAGCTCCGCCTCGACCTCGAGGCACACGCGTGCGCCTTCCGCCCAGAAGGCCTGCTCGGCCTCGGATGGCGCCAGCGCGCTCGCCCGGGCCAGGACCCGCGAGTAGCCGTTCAGGTACATCGCGTCCTGGGAGAGGTAGTAGGCGAAGTGCTTCTCGGGGAGGCTGCCCCCGTCGAGCTGCGCAATGAACGGCAGGGCATCGATCTCGGCGCGGACCTTGGCCGTGGACTCCCACAGCGAGTCTGTGAATTCGCCGGGCGCCAGAGGGACCGCAGCGCGCGCGTGGTGGAAGTGGTGAATGGGCCCGTGCCCCGAGCCGACCTCAAGCTCGTCCGAGGCCTCGAGGGCGCCGCGGAGCCACTCCTTGACCACGGCGAGCGAGTTCGCCCAGTCACCCGTGCGGGCCTGGACTGTCGCGATCGCCGAGGACAGCGAGCAGCCCGTCCCGTGCGTGTTGCGGGTCTGCACACGCTCGCCCGGGATCTCGGCCACAACCGGCGACCCCACGGCCTGGGCGTCCACGAGCGCATCAGGGCACTCTGCGCCGTCGAGGTGGCCGCCCTTGACGAGGACGGCCGCGCCGGTCCGCTCGGACAGCCGCCGGCCCTGCTGGAGGGCCTCGCCCCACGTCGCGGCCACCGGCTCGGCGAGCAGCGCGGCCAGCTCGGGCAGGTTGGGCGTGATGAGGTGCGCGCGGGTGAGCAGGTCGCGCAGCGCGTCCTCGGCGTCGGCCTCCAGCAGCCGGTCGCCGCTCGTGGCGACCATGACCGGATCGAGCACGACGACGCCCGGCCGGTTCGCGTCGAGCCACTCGCGGACCGCAGCGATCACCGCGGTGTCGGCGAGCATGCCGATCTTCACGGCGTCGACCGCGATGTCGTCGGCGATCGCCTCGAGCTGCGCCACGAGGAACTCCGCCGGCGGGGTATGAACCGCCGTGACGCCCCGGGTGTTCTGCGCGGTGAGCGCGGTGATGGCGCTCATCCCGTAACCGCCCATGGCAGCGATGCTCTTGAGGTCGGCCTGGATGCCGGCGCCTCCCGAGGGGTCGGAGCCGGCGATGCTGAGGACCCGGGGAACGCGGGCCACGCTCACAGCTCCGACGCCGGGACGCCGACGCCCAGGATGAGGGGCTCGTCGCCGGACCCGGACGGCGCCGTGGCCGGCTTCGCGGCGGCCTTGGCCGAGCTCGTCTGCCCGCCGACCGCGCCCGCCGCCGCGTCGACGCGCGTGACCTCGGCCGATCCCTGGCCGCTCCGCGCCCCACGGCTGCGGCGGCGCCGACCGGTCTTCTCCTCGCCCGCGGGGGCGTGGCGTTCCCCCGTGAGCTGGTCGAAGGCGTGGGTCAGCGCGTCGAGGCTCAGTGCCGGGGCCGCGGCGGGTGGCACCGGCACGCTCTCACCGTGGGGCAGTTCGATTCGCTCGCCACCGATCGTGAGCACAGCCGGGGCCAGCTCCGACGCGGGCGAGTCGGGGGCGGGGGTCTCCGACGTGTGGACGTGCTCGACAGCTGCGTCGACGGGCGACACCACCGGCTCGGGGGCCTCGGCCTCGGCCTGCCCGGCGTCCACGTGGGCCGGGGCGGCACCGGCCGGGCCGGCGTCGTGGGCCAGCGCCTCGGCCTCGGTTCCGGAGCCCCGCGAGGCGGCCACCTCGTCGTCGTGCACGTGTGCAGCGTGGGCGGCAGCGGCGACCGCGGCGAGAGCCGCGCGGGTTGCCTCGGCGCGGGCCTTCCGTTCGGCGTCGTCCGCCGGGGGCGCGGCTGCGGGCGCCGGGACGGGCTGAGGCTGGGCCTCCCCATTCTGGGCACCTCCACGGCGGCGGCGCTTGCGGCCGCCTGCGGAGGCGCTCTCCGTGCGGACCGGCTGCTGCTCGGCAGCGGGGACTGCGGGACGGGCTCCCCCGCGCTCGACCGGCTCGTCGTGGGTGATGACCCCGCGGCCGGCGCACACCTCGCAGGTCTCGCCGAAGACCTCGAGCAGGCCCGTGCCCATGCGCTTGCGGGTCATCTGGACCAGTCCAAGAGAGGTCACTTCTGCGACCTGGTGCTTTGTCCGGTCGCGGCCGAGGCACTCGACCAGGCGTCGGAGCACGAGGTCCCTGTTCGACTCCAGCACCATGTCGATGAAGTCGATGACGATGATGCCGCCCACATCGCGCAGGCGCAGCTGCCGGACGACCTCCTCCGCGGCCTCGAGGTTGTTCTTGGTGACGGTCTCCTCGAGGTTGCCGCCGGAGCCGGTGAACTTGCCGGTGTTGACGTCGATGACCGTCATCGCCTCGGTGCGGTCGATCACGAGCGAGCCGCCGGAGGGCAGGAAGACCTTGCGGTCGAGGGCCTTGTGGATCTGCTCGTCGATGCGCCAATGGGCGAAGATGTCCTCGTCGCCCTCGTACTTCTCGAGGCGGCCCAGGAGATCCGGCGCCACATAGGTCACATAGGCCTCGATCGTGTCCCACGCCTCTTCGCCGCTCACAATGAGCTTCGAGAAGTCCTCGTTGAAGACGTCCCGGACCACCTTGATGGTCAGGTCCGGCTCACCGTAGAGCAGCTCAGGCGCGAGCACCTTGGTCGAGGCCGCCTGGGTCTGGATCGACTCCCACTGGGCGCGCAGCCTGTTGATGTCGTGGGTGAGCTCCTCCTCGCTCGCACCCTCGGCCGCGGTGCGCACGATCACGCCCGCGTCCTCGGGCAGGCGGTCCTTGAGGATCTTCTTGAGCCGGGTGCGCTCGACGTCGGGCAGCTTCCGCGAGATGCCCGTCATCGACCCGCCGGGCACGTAGACGAGGTAGCGGCCAGGAAGCGAGATCTGACTCGTCAGGCGCGCGCCCTTGTGGCCCACCGGGTCCTTCGTGACCTGCACGAGCACCGAGTCGCCGGACTTGAGGGCGTTCTCGATGCGGCGCGGGGCACCATCGAGGCCCGCGGCGTCCCAGTTGACCTCGCCGGCGTACAGCACAGCGTTGCGGCCGCGGCCGATGTCGACGAACGCCGCCTCCATGGACGGCAGGACGTTCTGGACCTTGCCGAGGTACACGTTGCCGATCAGCGAGTCCTGCTGCGTCTTGGAGACGAAGTGCTCCGCGAGCACCCCGTCCTCGAGGACGGCGATCTGGATGCGGTCCTCCTTCTGCCGGACGACCATCTGGCGGTCCACGGATTCGCGTCGCGCCAGGAACTCAGCCTCGGTGATCACATGGCGCCGACGGCCCGACTCGCGCGATTCCCTGCGGCGCTGCTTCTTCGCCTCGAGGCGCGTCGAGCCCTTGACGGTCGCCACGCGGTTCCCCGCTGGCTCCGACGGCGCGCGCGGAGCGCGCACCCGCGTGATGGTCCCGGGCGGGTCGTCGTCGAGGCCGCCCTCGAGCTCCAGGTCGGCCTCTCCCCTGCGGCGCCGACGACGGCGGCGCGAGGTGACCTCTTCGCCGTCGGCCTCGGCTGCCTCCGAGTCGCCGTCGCCTTCGTCACCTGCCGACTCGGCGGCATCCTCGCCGCCCGTCCGCGTGCGGGCGCGGCGGCCGCGGTTGCGACGACGGCGGCGGCTGCCCGCGCCGGTCTCCTCGTCCTCTTCCTCGTCCTCTTCGGCTTCCTCCTCCGGCTCCGGCTCTGGCCGGACAATCGCGCTGAGATCGGGTGCCTGGAAGATCATCGACGTCGGCGAGAGCGCCGAGCTGAAGAGCCCGGGGAAGCCGGAGGCCTGCTCCTCGTCGTCCACCCCGTGCTCCTGGGATGCCGCCGCCTTCGGGGCGGCCGCGGTCTCGGCACTCGCCGCTTCCGGCTGGGCGGGCGAGGAGCTCTCGGCCGCGGGCTGGTTCGCCGGGGCGGCCGCGGTCTCCGCGGCGGCAGGCGCCGCTGGAGCGGGCCCCGCCGGAGCGGTCTCGGTGGCCACCGTCCCAGTGCGGCCGGCTGCCTCCTCGGCGGGGGCGGTCGGTGCGGGGTCGGTCTGCGCGGCGGCAGAGCCGCCTGCGGCCGAGCGGGACACCGTGGCGCGGCGCCGCGCACGGACCGAGCTCTTCGCCCGCGGCGCCGAGGCGTCTGGGTCCGCCTGGGCCGTCTCCGGCTCGCTGGCATCCGGCGCCGGCGGCGTAGCCGCGGCGGACTGTGAATCGGCCTTGGCGGCAGCCGCCCGGGCGGACGTGCGCCGCCGCGAGCGCGACGGCACCTCTGCGGGGGCCTCCTGCTGTGCGGGAGCAGCAGCCGTCGCAGACGGTGCCGCCTCCTCGCTGGGGGCTGCGGGCCCGTCGGACGGAGCGCTCTGCCCGGCCCCGACGACGGGTTCCTGGGCGGGATCCTCCACTGCCGGGGCTTCTGCCTTGCGGCGGCTCCGCGTCGCCCGCTTCGGCTTCGCGGGCGCCTCCTCGGCGGTGCCCGTGTCCCCGTCGTCGGGACGGGCGTTCTCCGCGGCCCGACGGCGCGTGCTGCGGCGGGGCTTGTCCTGTTCCACCTCGGCGGGGGACGTTTCAGGAGCCGTTTCGCCGGCCTGCTGTTCGATATCCATCTGTGCGTACTCCAAAGCCGCCCCGGGAACCCCCACATACGGCACCCGTGGCGGCGCCACGAGCCGGCACCCGCGGGCGCCGACGAAAGTCAGTCCGTTGCCCGTGCGACTCGGTCGCGCGGGCCGGTGCCGCGTGCAACCCGCCTCCCGTGAGGGCCGGCCAGGTGCCGCTCCTGCCCCGAGCCCCGCGGGGGATCTGTGGATCCCGGAGGGGCGTGCAAGGGCCGGCGGTCTTCTCGCTGTACACCGGACCGGCCACTGCATGTGGGGCAGTGCCCGGCCACAGGCATTGTCTCACACACCGGCGAGCCGGTGACGGACCTTCGGCTCAGCTTCCCACCAGACCGCGCGCCTACAATCGAGGCATCCGCCCAGGAAGGACCTCCTGAATGACACCCCATACCGACACGGGCCGCGCGCACACCGTGCCCGGAAGCAGCCATGCCGCATCCCGCCCCGGCACCGGCGCTCCCGACGTTCCCACCATGGCCAGGCGCGTCCCGTTCGCGTGGCTCGTGCTCATCACGAGCGTCGGTGGCTGGATCGCCTCGGGCATGCTCGTGCTCGAGAAGATCGAGAAGCTCCGGGACCCCGGACACGTGACGGTGTGCGACGTCAACCCGTGGATCTCGTGTGGCGAGGTGATGGACACGTGGCAGAGCCAGGCGTTCGGCTTCCCCAACATGTTCATCGGCATCGTGGCGTTCGCGGTCACGCTCACGACGGCGATGGGCCTCCTCGCCGGCGCCGCCTTCAGCCGCTGGTACTGGATCGGCCTCCAGATCGGCGTGACGCTCGGCTTCGCCTTTGTCGTATGGCTCTGGAGCCAGGCGCTCTACGCGATCGGCATCCTCTGCCCGCTGTGCATGGTCGTGTGGTCCATGATGATCCCGCTGTTCGTGTGGACCACAGTCCGCAACCTCGTCCACGGCGTGATCCCCGCTCCCCGGGCGCTCGCCCGCGGTCTTGCGGACTGGGGATGGATCATCGTCGCCGTCCTCTACGTCGGTGTGATCGCCTCGATCTTCTTCCGCTTCATCCACATGTTCATCCCGT
>NZ_BAAAQW010000003.1:172657-212753 GCF_039531875.1 Sinomonas flava
GAACCAGATGCCGATCTCGCGCTCGGCCGATTCCGGCGAGTCCGAGCCGTGGACCAGGTTCTGCTGGACCTTCAGGCCCCAGTCGCGGCCGAAGTCGCCGCGGATCGTGCCGGGGGCGGCGGCCGTCGGATCCGTCGCACCGGCGAGGGCGCGGAAGCCCTCGATGACGCGGTGGCCCTCGAAGACCGCGGCCACCACAGGCCCGGACGCCATGAACTCGAGGAGCGGCTCGTAGAACGGCTTGCCCTCGTGCTCGGCGTAGTGCTGGGCGAGGAGCTCGCGGCTGGCGGTGAGCTGCGCGAGCTGGGCCAGCCGGTAGCCCTTGGCCTCGATGCGCGCGAGGATCGTGCCGGTGAGGCCGCGGGACACGCCGTCCGGCTTGACGAGGACGAGGGTGCGTTCGGTAGTCACAGAATCTCCTGGGGGTAAGGCAAGGGGGTCCGGGGCAAGTCTACTTTTCCCGGCCCGGCTACTTCTCCTGCTCGGGATGCTGGCGCTCCCATTCGGCCTGGGCCCTGTCCCTCTCGACGTTCTCCCGGTCCAGCTTCGCCCCGGTGCGCAGGGCGTACCACCAGGTGAGGGCCACGATGACGCCGACGAAGAACATCATGGGCTCGAGGAAGCCGAGCGCGATGAGCACGATCTGCAGGATCCACCCCAGGCCCCGTCCCCAGGGCTTGGAGACGACGGCGCAGGCCACGATGAAGACCGCCATGAGCCCGAACCCGCCGCCCAGCACGAGTCCCGCACCCAGCTCACGGCCCCGCAGCCCGAACAGGACGAGCGTGGCGAAGAACGTCACGAATGCCTCCATGAGGAGGATCACGGACGCGAACATCACCCGCACCGAGCGGCGCCTCTTCGGCATGCCGGGCCGCCACTCGCGCTGGGCCTTGGTGAGCCGGGCCATCATGCCTGCTCCTTCCCGAGGAGGGTGCGGGCTTCGCCGACCACCGTGATCGACCCGGTGATCAGGACTCCGCCGCCGAAGTCGCCGACCGCGTCGGCGCGCTCGACCGCGTACTCGATCGCGTCGTCGAGCTTCTCCGCAACGTGCACCGCCTCCTCGGCATATCCGAGGTCGAGGGCGATCTCGCTCAGCTCCTCGGCAGGGATGGCGCGGGGCGAGGCCGACTGCGTGAAGCAGAATTCGACCGGGACGTCGGCGAACTCAGCCTGCAGCATGCGCAGGATCTCCTCGGCATCCTTCTCCCGCAGGACCCCGAGGACGATCACGAGCGTCGAGAAGTCGAAGGCCTCCTTCAGGGCCCGCGCGCTCACCCGGATGCCGTCGGGGTTGTGCGCGGCGTCGACCACGATGGTCGGGGACGTGCGCACCACCTCGAGCCGTCCGGGCGAGGAGACCTCGGCGAAGCCCTCGCGCAGGACGTCGGCGTCCAGCTCGCGCTCTCCGCCGCCGAGGAAGGCCTCGAGCGCCGCCACGGCGACCGCGGCGTTCTGGGCCTGATGCTCCCCGTGCAGCGGGACCGCGAGGTCCGTGTAGCGGCCCGCGAGCCCCTGGACAGTCACGACCTGGCCTCCGACCGCCACAGCCCGGGACTCGACCCCGAACTCGACGCCCTCGAAGCGGTACGGCACACCCACCTCGCGCGCCTTGTCGAGGAGCACCTGCGCGGCGTCGACCGGCTGGGCAGCGCTCACGAGGAAGCCGCCGGGCTTGATGATCCCGGCCTTCTCGCGCGCGATGTCCTCGGTCGTGTCCCCGAGGAGGTCCTTGTGGTCCAGGGAGATCGGCGTCACGACCGAGACCGCGCCGTCGCCGACATTGGTCGCGTCGGTGATCCCGCCGAGGCCGACCTCGATCACCGCGACGTCCACCGGTTCGTCGGCGAACACCGCGAACCCGAGGATGGTCACGCATTCGAAGTAGGTCAGGCGCGGCTGCCCGGCGGCGACGAGCTCCGCGTCGACGATGGCCAGGTACGGGGAGATCTCGTTCCAGATCCGCACGAAGGTCGCGTCCTGCACGGGCGCGCCGTCGACGCTGATCCGCTCGGTCACGCTGGACAGATGGGGGCTCGTGTACCGGCCGGTGCGGAGGCCATGGGCGCGGAGCCCGGCCTCGATCATGCGTGCCGTTGACGTCTTCCCGTTGGTGCCCGTCACATGGATGATCGGGAAGGCCCTGTTGGGCTCTCCCAGGACGTCCATGGCGCGGAACAGCGGCGCGAGTCGTGGCTCCATCTTGTTCTCGGGGGCCCGGGAGAGGAGTTCGGCGTAGACCTCCTCGACGGTGGACAGCTCGCTGAGGGGGGAGCTCACTGGGCGCCCTCCCCCGCCGTCGCCTGCTCCGCGTCGACGCGCTCGACGACGGCCGTCGGGTCGACGTCGGCGGTGAGCAGCTCGAGGTCGACCGTGAGCGTCTCCGCCTTGAGCAGGTCGGAATGGGCCATCGCGGCCTCGATCACGGCATGGCGCGCCGTGACGCTCGTGCGGATCCTGTCGCTCACCTCCAGGTCGGCGTCCTTGCGTGCCTGCTGGACCGTCCGGACGAGGTCGCGGGCGAGTCCTTCAGCCGCGAGCTCGGGCGTGACCTCGGTGTCGAGGACCACGAACCCGCCTCCGGGGAGCATCGCCACGGAGGCGTGCTCTCCGGCCTTCGCCGGATCGACCACCGTCTCCAGGGTGTACTCGGCCGGTTCGAGCGCGAGGCCGCCGGCGGTCACGGTGCCGTCCTCGGCCACGGACCAGTCGCCCGACTTGGAGCCCTTGATGGCCTGCTGGACTCCCTTCCCGAGGCGTGGGCCGGCCGCGCGGGCGTTCACCACGAGCTTCCGCTCGATCCCGAACTCCTCCTCGCTGGCCTCGGCGGCGTCGAGCAGGCGGACCGACTTGAGGTTGAGCTCGTCCGCGATCACGGCCTCGCTGCCGGCGAGCGCCGCTGCCGCGGGCACGACGACGGTGAGCTCCTTGAGCGGCAGGCGCACCCGGAGTTTCGCGGCCTTGCGCAGGGACGATCCGGCGGAGCACACGGCCTGGGTGCGGTCCATCGTCTCCACGAGGCCCTGGTCGTCGGCAAAGAGCGTGGCGTCGGGCCAGTCGGTGAGGTGCACCGAGCGGCCGCCGGTCAGGCCCCGCCAGATCTCCTCGCTGACCAGCGGGAGGAGCGGCGCGGCCACGCGGCACACTGCCTCGAGCGCCGTGTACAGGGCGTCGAACGCATCGGCGTCCTCGTCGAAGAACCGCTGCCTGGACCGGCGCACGTACCAGTTGGTCATCATGTCGAGGTAGCCGCGCAGGTCGTCGCACGCGCTCGAGATGTCGTACGCGTCGAGGTGTTCCTGCATGCTGCCCACGAGCCGCCCCGTCTCGGCCATGAGGTAGCGGTCCAGGGGATCGCTGTAGCCCTCGTACCGGAGCACCGCGTCGTAGCCGGCGCGGGCGCCGCCGTCGTGCTCCGCTGCAGCGGTGCCCGTCGACGCGTTCGCGTAGAGCGTGAAGAAGCTGTACACGTTCCACAGCGGCAGGATGACCTGGCGCACGCCGTCCCGGATGCCCTGCTCGGTGACGATGAGGTTCCCGCCGCGCAGGATGGGGCTGGACATGAGGAACCAGCGCATCGCGTCGGAGCCGTCGCGGTCCAGCACCTCGGACACGTCCGGGTAGTTGCGCAGGCTCTTGGACATCTTCTGCCCATCCGAGCCGAGCACGATCCCGTGGCTGATGACGTTGCGGAACGCCGGCCGGTCGAACAGGGCGGTGGCGAGGATGTGCAGCGTGTAGAACCAGCCGCGGGTCTGGCCGATGTACTCGACGATGAAGTCGCCCGGGTTGTGCGTGGCGAACCACTCCCGGTTCTCGTGCGGGTAGTGCACCTGGGCGTACGGCATCGAGCCGGAGTCGAACCACACGTCGAGGACGTCGGGGACGCGGCGCATGGTGGACTGGCCCTCCTCCGGCGTGCGCGGGTCGTCCGGATTGGGGCGGGTGAGCTCGTCGATGAACGGGCGGTGCAGGTCCGGCTCCCCGTCATGGTTGAGCGGAAGCCTGCCGAAGTCGGCCTCGATCTCGGCGAGCGAGCCATACACGTCGGTGCGCGGGTACTCGGGGTCGTCGGAGACCCACACGGGGATCGGCGAGCCCCAGTAGCGGTTGCGGCTGATCGACCAGTCGCGCGCGTTCTCGAGCCACTTGCCGAACTGGCCGTGCTTGACGTTGGCGGGGATCCAGTTGATCTGCTCGTTGAGCTCGAGCATGCGGTCCTTGATCTTGGTGACCTCGACGAACCAGCTCGCGACCGCACGGTAGATCAACGGGTTGCGGCAGCGCCAGCAGTGCGGGTAGCTGTGCACGTAGCTCGCCTGCTTGACGAGGCGTCCCTGCTCGCGCAGGACCCGCGTGATGGGCTTGTTGGCCTCGAAGACCTGCAGGCCCGCGATCTCGGCCAGCGGCGCCTCCCCGCTGGCAGGGGAGGCGAACATGGGCAGGAACTTGGCGCCCTCGTCCACCGAGAGGATCACGCGGATCCCGGCCGCCTCGCAGACCTTCTGGTCGTCCTCGCCGTACGCGGGGGCCTGGTGCACGACGCCGGTGCCGTCGGTCGTGGTCACGTAGTCCGCGACGAGGATCTGCCAGGCATTCTCCGTGCCCCACGTCTCCGTGTCCGTGTAGTAGTCCCACAGCGGCTCGTAGCGGATCCCCGCGAGCTCGGAGCCGAGGACGGTGCGCTCGACGGCGGCGGCCGCTGCCGCACCGTCCCCGTACCCGAGGTCCTTGGCGTAGGAGCCGAGGAGGTCCTCGGCGAGGAGGAAGCGCGTCCCGGAGCCGAACTCCGACACGCCCGCCTTCACCCCGTCGGGGCCGAGGGGCACGACCGCGTAGCGCACCTCGGGCCCGACGGCGAGGGCGAGGTTCGTGGGGAGCGTCCAGGGCGTCGTGGTCCAGGCGAGGGCGAGGACGCCAGCCAGCTCCTGCGAGAGCGCGGACTCCCCCGCCTTCAGCGGGAAGGTGACGGTGACCGTCTGGTCCTGACGGTCCTTGTAGACGTCGTCGTCCATCCGCAGCTCGTGGTTGGAGAGCGGGGTCTCGTCCTTCCAGCAGTACGGCAGGACACGGTAGCCGTTGTAGGTGAGGCCCTTGTCGTAGAGCGTCTTGAACGCCCAGATGACGCTCTCCATGTACTCGACGTTGAGGGTCTTGTAGTCGTTCTCGAAGTCCACCCAGCGGGCCTGGCGCTTGACGTACGCCTCCCACTCGTGGGTGTACTTCAGGACCGAGGCGCGGCACGCGTCGTTGAACTTGTCGATCCCCATCGTCTCGATGTGGGCCTTGTCGCTCATTCCGAGCTGCTTCATCGCCTCAAGCTCTGCGGGCAGGCCGTGCGTGTCCCAGCCGAAGCGGCGCTCGACGCGGCGGCCGCGCTGCGTCTGGTAGCGCGCCACGAGGTCCTTGGCGTAGCCGGTCAGGAGGTGCCCGTAGTGCGGGAGCCCGTTGGCGAACGGCGGGCCGTCGTAGAAGACGAACTCGTTGGAGCCGTTCCGGCCTGCGTCGCGGTTGTCGACGGAGGCCTGGAAGGTCTCGTCATGCTCCCAGTAGGAAAGGACGCGCTCCTCGAGTTCGGGGAAGCGCACGGACGTGCTCGACGCCTGCGCGGCGTCCGCTGCTGTGCTGGCCTTGGGGTACACGCTCACTCGGATCCTGGCTCGCTTGATGCTGCTGGACGGGAGGACGGCGTTCGCCCGGATCGGCCGGACGGCACCGCGGTACCACCTCACTTGCCCGCGGCCGCATGCGGTCGGGGCCCCTCATTCACGGCTGTCACGGGCCTACCCGTCCGGTTCTACTGGGCTCTACCGCTGGGCGGCGCGCCGTTCTTCCGGAAGCTCGCCGGTGATGGCCGGGTCAACGCTTTGTGTCAAGTCTACGCACGGGGCGCATTTCCTGTCGAAGAGCTCTTTGTCCACCGTCTGGAATAACCGCCTGCGCAGGCGGATACTGGCGGCATCATCGCCCGAGGTGCACTTGAGGAGGATCCCGTGACCACCGTGGCGCAGCACCGAACAGCCCCTCTGGCTGACCGTTTCCGGGCCGCCATCCAGCGGCTCAGGCTGAAGCACCCTCCGGGCGCAAGGAGCGATCGCCGGGATGCGCTCCCGGCCGCGCGCGGGCCTTCGCCCGCCGCCGCAGCCTGGAGCCATGGACTCCGTCTCGTCATTGCGCAGTCCGGATGCCCGGTCCGCCTGGCACGCGGCGCTACCGACGCCGCAGTTCAGGCTGTCAGCGAGGGCATCGCGCAGGTCGCCGAGCAGGCCGACGCCGCGGTCCCCCTCCGCCTGGAGCTGCGGTGGTCCCCGGGGGGACTCGACCTCCGCCTCGTCAACACCCCGGGTGAGACGGGGTTCCAGCAGCTGCTCGCGCTGGGCCGGGGCGTGCAGGACGTCGAGACGCGGCTCCTCGGAGAGGGCTGCGGCGCCCGAGCCGGCATGAGCCCCGACGGCTTCGCGATCGAGGCGCACTTCCCCGCGTTCAGCCGCGCCGGATGAGCTTGTGGGCCGCGGCCTGGGCGACGGGACGCACGACGATCTCGTCGAGGTTGACGTGGTGCGGGACGCTGACGGCGTACCGGACGATGTCGGCGATGTCCTCCGACGTCAGCGGTTCCTCCACGCCCGCGTACACCTTCTCCGCGGCCTCTGCGTCGCCGCCGAGGCGCCGCAGGGAGAACTCCTCCGTCTTCACGAGGCCGGGAAGCACCTCGATGACGCGCACATTGTGCTCGGCCTCCTCGAGCCGCAGCGCCCGGGTCATCCCGCGCTCGGCGAACTTGGCGGCGTTGTACCCGCCACCGCCCTCGTAGGCGACGAGTCCCGCCACCGACGTCAGGTTTAGGACCGTTCCATGCCCAGTGGCCCGCAGCATCGGCAGGAAGGCACGCGTGATCTTCATGGTGCCTACCACGTTGACCCTGAGCATCCACTCCCAGTCCTCGGTCTTCGACTCGGCGACCCAGTCCGTGCCCCTCGCGCCGCCGGCGATGTTGACCAGAGTGTCGATGCCGCCGCCGGCCTCGACCTCCCCGAGCAGGCGGGCGACGTCGTCGTCCTCAGCAATGTCGGCGGCCACCGCGACGGCCCCTGTCTCGGCGGCGAGACGCTCGAGCCGCTCCGCGCGGCGGGCGACCGCAAACAGGCGCCAGCCGTCCGCGGCGAGTGCCCTCACAGTGGCCTCGCCGATGCCTGTGCTGGCTCCCGTGACGACGGCGGAGCGCTGCTGATGGGTCGTGTTCATGGGCGCAGGGTTGGTCATGCCCCCAACCTACAGCGACTCCTCGCCCAGGAGCCCGAGCAGGACGACCGCCTGATTGTGCTGGGTGTCCTTCGCCGAGTAGGCGAGCTCCACGTCGTCGTGCGCCCGGGCCTCCTCGACGAGCCGTGCGTAGGCCGCTGACCCGGCGAGCTCGTCACGGTAGCGCCGGGCGAACTCCTCGAACCGCTCCGGATCGTGGTTGAACCACTTCCGCAGCTCGGTCGACGGGCCCACCTCCCTGAGCCAGAGGTCGACGGCCGCGTCCTCCTTGCTCAGTCCGCGGGGCCAGACGCGGTCGACCAGGATGCGGTGCGCACCGGCGGCGGGTGGCTCGTAGACGCGGCGAATGCTGACGGTGCCCATGGCGCCATGGTAGGCACCGCTGCGCCCATGGGAAGCCCCGCGTAAAACATGGAAGAATCAAGGACATGCCTGAAGCAGACACCACGGGTACAGACACGCCCGCTACGCAGCCCACGGCGGCCCCCGCCGCTACCGTCCCGGACAAGCCGGCCCTCGAGGGACTCGAGGCGAAGTTCAGCGAGCGCTGGGTCGCCGAGGGAACCTACCGGTTCGACCCTGCGACGACGCGCGAGGCGGTCTACTCGATCGACACTCCCCCGCCCACGGCCTCGGGTTCGCTGCACGTCGGCCACATGTTCTCCTTCACGCAGACCGACCTGCTCGCGCGCTACCAGCGCATGACCGGCAAGAACGTCTTCTACCCGATGGGCTGGGACGACAACGGCCTGCCCACCGAGCGGCGCGTCCAGAACTACTTCGGCGTGCGCTGCGATCCGGCCATCCCGTACGACGCCGACTACCGTCCGCCCGCCCAGCCCGCCAAGAACCAGCGCGACTTCGACGTGGTCTCCCGCCGGAACTTCATCGAGCTCTGCGAGGAGCTCGCGGTCGAGGACGAGAAGGTCTTCGAGCATCTCTTCAAGACCCTCGGCCTCTCGGTCGACTGGGACATGACCTACCGCACCATCGACGGCACCTCCCGCGCCGTCTCCCAGCGGGCCTTCCTGAAGAACTTCGCCGACGGCGACGCCTACCTCGCGGAGGCCCCCACCCTCTGGGACGTCACGTTTCGGACCGCCGTCGCCCAGGCGGAGCTCGAGGACCGCGAGGTTCCCGGCGCCTACTACCGCTACGCCTTCACGACGCACGACGGCGCCCCCGTCCACATCGAGACGACCCGCCCCGAGCTCCTGGCCGCGTGTGCTGCCCTCGTGGCGCACCCGGACGACGAGCGGTACCAGCACCTGTTCGGCACCACGGTCACCTCCCCCCTGTTCGGGGTCGAGGTCGAGGTCAAGGCGCACCCGCTGGCGAAGCCGGACAAGGGCTCGGGCATCGCCATGGTCTGCACCTTCGGCGACCTCACCGACGTCACGTGGTGGCGCGAGCTGGACCTTCCCACGCGGGCGATCATCGGCCGCGACGGGCGCATCCAGGCGGAGACGCCCGAGTGGATCACGACCGACGAGGGCACTGCGGCCTACGCGGAGATCGCTGGCAAGACGGCGTTCTCGGCCAAGGAGGCCGTGGTGAGCATGCTGTCCGCGCGCGGGCTGCTCGACGGCGAGCCGAAGAAGATCCTCCACCCGGTCAACTTCTACGAGAAGGGCGACAAGCCGCTCGAAGTCGTGACCTCGCGACAGTGGTACATCCGCAACGGCGGCCGGGACGAGAACCGCCGCGCGACCTTCATCCAGCGCGGCCGCGAGCTCGAATGGCATCCCGGCTTCATGCGCTCGCGCTACGAGAACTGGGTCGAGGGCCTCAACGGCGACTGGCTCGTCTCCCGCCAGCGCTTCTTCGGGGTGCCCATCCCCGTCTGGTATCCGCTGGACGCCGACGGCAACCCGGACTACGCCCACCCGATCGTCCCCGACGACTCCGCCCTGCCCGTCGACCCGGTCGCCGAGCCTGCACCGGGCTACGACGAGTCGCAGCGCGATGCGCCCGGCGGCTTCACCGGCGACCCGGACGTCCTGGACACCTGGGCGACGTCCTCCCTCACCCCCCAGATCGTGGGACGGTGGAGCCGCGACGACGAGTTCTTCGCCAACGTCTTCCCGTTCGACCTCCGGCCGCAGGCCCACGAGATCATCCGCACTTGGCTCTTCTCGACCGTGGTCCGGGGCGAGGAGCTCCACGGCACCGTCCCGTGGAAGCACGCAGCGATCTCGGGGTGGGTCCTGGACCCTGACCGGAAGAAGATGTCCAAGTCGAAGGGCAACGTCGTCGTCCCGACCGACATCCTCGAGGAGTACGGCGCGGACGCAGTCCGCTACTGGGCGGCCTCGGCGAGGCTCGGCGCGGACACCGCGTACGAGGTCGCCCAGATGAAGATCGGACGCCGGCTCGCGATCAAGATCCTCAACGCGTCCAAATTCGTCCTGGGCCTCGGCGCGACCGAGGCGGATGTGCTCTCCGACGGCCAGGACCCGGTCCTGGTCAACGCACTGGACCGGGCGCTGCTCGCGCAGCTGGCCGACGTGGTCGAGCAGGCTGGCAGGGCGTTCGCGGCCTACGACCCGGCCCGCGCACTCCAGCTGACCGAATCGTTCTTCTGGCAGTTCACGGACGACTACGTCGAGCTCATCAAGGACCGCGCCTACGGCGCCCAGGGCGAGGAGCAGAAGGCCTCGGTCCTCGCTGCGCTGGCGACCACGCTCGACGCGATCCTGCGGCTCTTCGCACCGATCCTTCCCTTCGCCACCGACGAGGTGTGGAGCTGGTGGCGTTCGGGCTCCGTGCACCGTGCCGCGTGGCCGGCCCCGCTGCCCGTCACCGACGGGGACACCGGAATGCTGCCCACGGTCGGCCAGGCGCTCTCCGGCATCCGGAAGGCGAAGTCCGAGGCCAAGGTGAAGCAGCGCACGGAGGTGCTCTCCGCCGTCGTGTCTGCCCCCGCCGAGCTCCTGGCCCAGCTGCAGGCCGGGCTCGGAGACCTGCAGGCGGCGGCGAACGCCCGCTCCATCGAACTGCGGGACGGAGCTGACGCCCTCGTGGTGAGCGACGTCGAATTGGCGCCGACGGAGGCCTAGTCCGGCTCCCGGCGCAGGGCCCGTCCGGATCCGGACAAGGGGAAGCCCCATCAGCGTTCATCGCGTTGGTGGGGCTTCGACTTTGTCGGCTGCTCGGTGACGTTCTCGCAGTCTGGTGGACTCCTTGGCGTCCAGGTCGTGCCGACCCGTCACTGGCGGCCAGTCGTTGACTTTGCCTGAGGCTGCGTCAGAACGACTGTCACTGAACCTTCGGTGTCCACGTCCTCATCCTTGCGGATCAGGTACTACCGATTGTGATCCTGACCGCAGGCGCAAGCAAGACCTCCAGGCGAACTACAGGAGAGTAGTTCCGGACCTCAGCCGACCTTCGGCCGCTCGGTGCGGGTGCGCTTGAGCTCGAAGAAATGCGGGAACGAGGCGAGCCCGACGGCCGCGTCCCAGAGCTTCCCGGCCTCTTCCCCGCGGGGAACGCGGGTGATCACGGGGCCGAAGAAGGCGGTCCCGTTGATGGCCACGATCGGGGTGCCGACGTCCTGGCCCACGAGGTCGATCCCCTTCCTGTGGCTTGCACGCAGCTGCCGGTCGTACTCGTCGGAGTCGGAGTACTCGGCGAGCTCGGGCGGAAGCCCCACCTCGTCGAGCGCACGCCGGATCACCTCGGAACGGTCTGTGACGTTCTCCTGGTGGATGAGCGTGCCCATCGCGTCATAGAGCGGCTTGATGTGCTCCGCTCCATGGAGTTCGGAGGCGGCGATGATGACCCGCACCGGCCCCCAGTTCTCATCCATGGCGCGTTGGTGCTCGAGCTCCCGGCCCTCGTTGAGGACGGAGAGGCTCATCACGTGCCACTCGGTCTGGATGGTGCGGACCTTCTCGACCTCGCCGATCCAGCGGGACGTGGCCCACGCAAAGGGGCACGCCGGATCGAACCAGAAGTCCGCCCTCTGCTCGGCGGTGGCGTCAGTGGACACGGATCAGCTCCTCGGTCGCGGTACAGCGGACGGCAGCACTGCTGCCGCTGCGCCTTCGGTCAGGGTCAGGCGGTGTCGCCGTCAGGCGGACTTGGTGCGCCGCTTGGCCGCGACGCTGTGGGGAATGAGGGTCGGCTCGGCCTTGCCGAGGACCACTGCGCGGTGGATCACGACGCCGCCGACGTCGTCCCGGCTCGGGAGGTCGAACATGACGGGCAGCAGGACCTCCTCCATGATCGCGCGCAGGCCACGGGCGCCCGTGCCCCTCTCGAGGGCGAGGTCCGCGATGGCCTCGAGGGCATCCCGTTCGAAGTGCAGTTCCACCCCGTCGAGGTGGAACATCTTCTCGTACTGCTTCACGAGGGCGTTGCGGGGCTCCGTCAGGATCTGCATGAGCGCCGCACGGTCGAGGTTCTCGACCGTGGTGATGACGGGCAGGCGACCGATGAACTCCGGAATGAGCCCGAACTTGAGCAGGTCCTCCGGCATGACGTCCGCGTACGAGCTCTCATGCTTCGTGATGGAACTGAGGGGAGCGCCGAAGCCGATGCCCTTCTTGCCCGCACGCTGTCCGATGATCTCCTCGAGGCCCGCGAAGGCGCCAGCCACAATGAAGAGCACGTTGGTCGTGTCGATCTGGATGAACTCCTGATGGGGGTGCTTGCGGCCACCCTGCGGCGGGACCGAGGCCACCGTGCCCTCGAGGATCTTCAGGAGCGCCTGCTGGACGCCCTCGCCCGAGACGTCGCGGGTGATCGAGGGATTCTCACTCTTGCGGGAGATCTTGTCGATCTCGTCGATGTAGATGATGCCCTGCTCGGCCTTCTTGACGTCGTAGTCAGCGGCCTGGATGAGCTTGAGGAGGATGTTCTCGACGTCCTCGCCCACGTAGCCCGCCTCAGTCAGCGCCGTCGCGTCGGCGACCGCAAAGGGGACGTTGAGCCGGCGTGCGAGGGTCTGGGCGAGGTACGTCTTGCCACAGCCGGTCGGGCCGATGAGGAGGATGTTCGACTTGGCGATCTCGACGTCGTCGTGCGTGTGCGCCTCGGTGAGGGACGAGCCCTTCGCGGCGTGCCCGGACTGGATGCGCTTGTAATGGTTGTAGACGGCCACGGCAAGCGCGCGCTTGGCCGGCTCCTGGCCGATCACGTACTCCTGCAGGAAGTCGAAGATCTCCCGGGGCTTGGGCAGCTCGAACGAGCCGAGGTCCGAGACCTCGGCGAGCTCCTCCTCGATGATCTCGTTGCAGAGCTCGATGCACTCGTCGCAGATGTAGACGCCGGGGCCGGCAATGAGCTTCCGCACCTGCTTCTGGCTCTTGCCGCAGAAGGAGCACTTCAGCAGGTCTGCGCTCTCGCCAATGCGCGCCATTCGTCAATTCCCTTCGAAAGAAGCTTCTGACCATCCCACTGTAGGCCACCGCACCGTCACTCGTGTGACACCACGGCGCCGGTGTCCGGGCTGTTACCCGGACACCGGCGCCAGCACACCCCGTCCGGGGTCAGCGGGTGATCGCGCTCGAACGGATCTTGCGGGATTCGAGCACCTCGTCGACGAGGCCGTAGTCCTTCGCCTCGGCAGCCGTCAGGAACAGGTCGCGCTCGATGTCCCGGCTGATGTCGTCGGGGGTCTTGTTCGAGTGCTTGGCCCACGTGTGCTCGAGCCACTCGCGCATACGGAGCACCTCACGGGCCTGGATCTCGAGGTCTGTGGCCTGGCCGCCGGACCCGCCGGCGAGCGAGGGCTGGTGGATCATGACCGTCGAGTTCGGCAGGGCCAGACGCTTGCCCGGCGTGCCGGCGGCGAGGATCACTGCCGCCGCGGACGCGGCCATGCCCAGGCACACTGTCTGGATCTCGGGACGGATGAACTGCATTGTGTCGTAGATGGCGGTCATGGCCGTGAACGAGCCGCCGGGGGAATTGATGTACATCGTGATGTCCCGGTCGGGGTCGTTCGCCTCGAGCACGAGCAGCTGCGCCATGATGTCGTCAGCGCTCGCATCGTCGACCTGGACGCCCATGAAGATGATGCGGTCCTCGAACAGCTTCGTGTACGGGTCCTGGCGCTTGAAGCCGTACGGCGTGCGCTCCTCGAACTGCGGGAGGACATAGCGGCTGGTCGGAAGGCTCGCCGGGTTGACGCCCATGCTGAAATTCATTGCTTGCTCCTTGTTCCTCAGCGCCGTCTACTTGTCCGTCCCGCCGCCGCCGGACACGTGCCCGGATCGCGCGGCGATCTTGTCGAAGAAGCCGTACTCGAGGGCTTCCTGCGCCGTGAACCACTTGTCACGGTCATTGTCCTTGAGGATCCGCTCAACGGGCTGTCCCGTCTGCTCGGCCGTCAGCTCCGCCATGACCTGCTTCATGTGCAGGATGAGCTCGGCCTGGATCTTGATATCGGACGCCGTGCCTCCGATGCCGCCGGACGGCTGGTGCATGAGGATGCGGGCGTGCGGGGTGGCGTAGCGTTTGCCCTTGGTGCCCGACGAGAGCAGGAACTGCCCCATGGACGCCGCGAGGCCCGTCGCCACCGTCACGACGTCGTTCGAGATGTACTGCATCGTGTCGTAGATGGCCATGCCCGCCGTGACGGACCCGCCGGGCGAGTTGATGTAGAGGTAGATGTCCTTCTCGGGATCCTCGGCTGAGAGGAGGAGCAGCTGCGAGCAGATGGCGTTGGCATTGTCGTCGCGCACCTCCGATCCGAGCCAGATGATCCGCTCCTTGAGGAGCCGCTGGTAGATGTAGTCTTGGCCGGTTCCCCCCGGGACCGGCTCAGCCATGCTCGGCGACTTCTCCTGCTGGTGCATGGTGCGATACCTCTCGATCTGATGCACATGGGCTGTTGCTGCTACAGGGACACTAGCCTTTTTCCGCGGCCGATTGTTCCGCATCCGGCCCCTGTTCGCTTCCAGCGCATGGGCCCGCGCAATCCGCGGGAGAACGGCGAAGGCCGCCGTCCGTTCCCCTGTCCGGGGAACCGACGGCGGCCTTCGAAGCGCTCGGTCAGAACTTGGCGGCCGCGGGATCGTCGCTCGGGACGATCTCGGCCTCGGCGCTCTCGTCGGCCTCCGACACTTCCTCGCCGGCGGGCTTGACGAACTCGGAGAGGTCGACGGCGTTGCCCTCCGAGTCGGTCACCTCGGCCTTGCCGAGGACGGCGGCGAGGGCCTTGCGGCGGCGGACCTCGCCGACCATCATCGGGACCTGACCCGACTGGTCCATGATCTGGGCGAACTGGTTCGGGTCCATGCCGTACTGGCTGGCCGTCGTCACGAGGTACTCGATGAGCTCGGACTGGGAGACGCCGATCTCCTCCTTGTCCGCGATCGCGTCGAGGATGACCTCGTTCTTGAAGGCGCGCTCCGTGTTGGCCTTGACCTCGGCGCGGTGCTCCTCGGTGTCGTGGTCCTCGCCGGCGGCGTGGCCGCCGTTCTCGGGGTTGAAGTGGGCCTCGACCTGCTCGGTCAGAACGCCCTCGGGGACGGGGACCTCGACGAGCTCGACGAGCTTGTCGAGGACCTTGTCGCGGGCCTCGACGCCCTGCGACACGACCTTGGACTGCGCGGCCTGCTTGGCGAGGTCCTCGCGGAGTTCGGCGATCGTGTCGAACTCGGAGGCCAGCTGCGCAAAGTCGTCGTCGGCCTCGGGGAGCTCGCGCTCCTTCACCGCCGTGACCTTGACGGTCACGGATGCGTCCTGGCCCGCGTGCTCGCCACCGGCGAGCTTGGTCTCGAAGACCGTCTCCTCATCGGCCGAGAGACCGGTGACCGCCTCGTCGAGGCCCTCGAGCATGGTGCCGGAACCGACCTGGTAGGACAGGCCGGACGCGGTGTCGACCTCCTCGCCGTCGACCTTCGCCGTGAGGTCGATCGTGAGGAAGTCGTCCGCCTGCGCCGGACGGTCGACGGCCTTGAGCGTGCCGAAGCGGCCGCGCAGCTCGTCGAGGGCCTTCTCGACGTCCTCGTCGCCCGCCTCGGCCGCAGCGACGTCGACCTTGAGGCCGGCGTAGTCAGGAAGATCGATCTCGGGGCGCACGTCCACCTCGACGGAGAACTTGAGCTCGCCCTCGGTAGCGGCGGGGTCGGGAACCTCGGTGATCTCGACCTCGGGGCGGGACAGCGGGCGGATGCCGGTCTCAGCGACGGCCTGCTGGTACCAGTCGTTGAGGCCCTCGTTGATGGCCGTCTCGAGGACGTAGCCGCGGCCGACGCGCTGGTCGATGAGGCGAGCGGGGACCTTGCCCTTACGGAAGCCCGGCACCTGGATCTGCTCGGCGACGGCCTTGTAGGCGGCATCGATGTTCGGCTTCAGCTCGTCGAGGGCCACCTCGACGTTGAGCTTGACCCGCGTGGGGCTGAGGTTCTCGGCAGCGCTCTTCACAGCGTGGCTCTCCTGGATGGTCGGATGATGGGTGCCGCCCTCGGGCGAAATGCCTCAGGACGCGACTGTCGGGGTGACAGGATTTGAACCTGCGACTTCCTGCTCCCAAAGCAGGCGCTCTAGCCAAGCTGAGCTACACCCCGGTCTAGTGCACAGACCACGATACAGGGCCGCGACAAGCCAATGCACATCAGGCCCCGGGCACGGAAACGGCCCCTCCGGCGTCGGAAGGGCCCTGGGCGCCGACGAGGGGGCGACGGGAATCGAACCCGCGTATCCAGTTTGGAAGACTGGCGCTCTACCATTGAGCTACGCCCCCGGGGCCCTCCAACTAAAGCGAACGCGAGCCGAGCGTGTCAAATCCCGCCCAGCCCCGGGCGGCCTATGTCAGGGGGAAGCATGGATCAGCCCGACCGCCCGCACGCCCGGCCCGCACTCAGGGGCATCCTCAGGCGAGGGACTCTGGCCTACGCCGCCCTGTCCTGCGTCGTGGTGCTCCTCCTGGGCATCCTTGCCCAGCCCGCCCACGCAGACGATCCCGGCGCCGCCATCAGCGCGCGGGCCTCGCAGCTGGGTCTGGGTTCCCCGACGGGCGCGCTGGTCTGCGGGCTCAGGGACGGCGGCTGCTACCAGTGGTATGGGACGGTCGGGATCCTGTGGTCCGCGGCGTCGGGAGCACAGCCGAGCTCCCCGGGTGCCATCCGTCAGGCGTGGGTCGCCCAAGGGTACGAGAACGGGCGTCTGGGCTACCCGACCTCGGCCGAGACCTGCGGCCTGGCCGGTGGCGGCTGCCGCCAGACCTATCAGGGCGGCACGCTGTACTGGACGGTCTCGACCGGCGCGAATGCGGCCACTCCGGGAGCGATTCTCCAGGCCTGGACTGCGCAGGGCAGCGAGAACGGGCGCCTCGGCTACCCGGTGGGAGGCGAGGTGTGCGGGCTGCGCGATGGCGGCTGCTACCAGATGTTCGCCGGCGGGGGCATCTTGTGGTCCCCGGCGTCCGGGGCGTACGCCAGCACGCCCGGAGCCATCCGGCAGGCGTGGGTCGCCCAGGGCTACGAGAACGGGCGGCTCGGCTACCCCGCCTCGGGGGAATCGTGCGGCCTCCGGGACGCCGGCTGCGTCCAGTCCTTCCAGGGCGGCGCCCTGTACTGGACCGCCGCCTCCGGGGCACAGCCGATGACGCCGGGAGCCATCCGCCAGGCCTGGGCGGCCATGGGCGGCGAGGGCGGCGTCCTCGGCTACCCGCTCGGCCCCGAGGTGTGCGGGATGCGCGACGGCGGCTGCGGGCAGGTCTTCCAGGGCGGTTCGGTCTACTGGTCTCCCTCCACGGGAGCGCAGCCGAGCCTGCCGGGGGCAATCCGCTGGGCGTGGGGCACGCGTGGCTACGAGGCCGGGCCCCTCGGCTACCCGGTCGGGCCGGAGATCTGCCAGTCGGGCTCGTGCCGGCAGAACTTCCAGCGCGGCTTCGCGACCTGGAGTGCGCAGGACGGCGCGCGGCTCACGATCACCGCGCTCGACACGATCGTCGTGAACAAGAGGCGCCCGCTCTCCCCCATCGACTACGTCCCCACGCCCCTCGAGACGGTCGGCTCGACGGCGATGCAGTCCGAGGCTGCGGCGTGGGCGCGGTCGCTGCTCGCCGACGCGAGGGCCGCCGGGATCGGCATGACGACGGTGAGCGGGTACCGGGACTACTGGTCGCAGGCGTCGCTCTACAACAGCTACGTCGCGCAGTACGGCCAGGCCCAGGCGGACCTGATATCGGCCCGGCCCGGGTACAGCGAGCACCAGAGCGGGCTCGCGCTCGACATCGGCGACTCGAGCGGGGCGTGCGGGCTGCAGGCGTGCTTCGAGAACACGGGCTCCGGTTCGTGGGCGAGGGACAATGCCTGGCGGTACGGGTTCATCGTCCGCTACCCGCAGGGCTACACGTGGGCCACCGGCTACGAGTACGAGCCGTGGCATCTGCGCTACGTGGGCCGGGCCGCGGCCTCGGCGATGCGCTTCAACGGCATCCCCACGCTCGAGGAGTTCTACGCCCTGCCGGCGGCCCCGGGCTACTGAGCGCTCAGCGCTGGCAGACGGGGCACCAGTACAGCTTCCGGCCCGCCTCGGCGACCAGGGCCACCGACTCGCCGCACTCCCGGCACGGCTGCCCCTGCCGCCGGTACACGTAGTGGGCGTCCTGAGGTGCCGGGAGGGCCGCAGGCCCGTCCGGCCAGTGCGACGGATCCGTGGTGATGATCCTCCCATCGCGGACGCCCTCCGCCATGGCCTCCGCCGCGTCCTCCCAGAGCGCGATGGCCCGTTCGCGGCCGAGGCCGCCGCCGGGCAGGGCCGGGTCGAGCCTGGCGCGGAAGAGGAGCTCGGCCCGGTACACGTTGCCGATCCCCGAGACCACCTCCTGGTCCATGAGCAGGCGCGAGAGGGGCGTGCGACGGCGCCCGATGCGGCGGGCGAACTCCTCGCCGGCACCCTCGGCCCCCTCGCCCGCGTTCTGGGCCAAGGGGTCCGGGCCGAGCCGGGCGACGACCGCAGCGGCCTCTGCTTCCGTCTCGACCGTGCACACGCTCGCGCCCCGCAGGTCCGCCCAGCCGTGCTCTGAGACGAGCCGCGCCCGCACGGCACCCACGGGAGGCGGGGGCACCGCGGACGCCGACCCGGCGCCGTCGTCCGCGAGCTCCCGCTCCCCGACGCGGCGGGGCGCGCCGATGCTCGAGGCCCCGCGGAACGTCTCGTCGCCGCCGAAGTCCCAGGCACCGTAGAGGCCCAGGTGGACCCTCAGGACGAGGCCACCCTCGAACCCGAGGAAGAGCTGCTTGCCGTGGGCGCGGGCGGAGAGGAGCGACCGCCCGTCGAGGAGAGCGGCGCCGTCGGCGAATCGGCCCTGCGGGCTCGACACGGCGAGCCGCTGCCCCGCGAACACGTCGTCGAACTGCCGGGCGAGACGGTGGATGGAATGGCCTTCTGGCACGGGAGGCGCGGGCTACTCGACGATCTCGCCGGTGGTCTCGTAGGTCGCGATCTTTCCGATGCGGCGCACGTGGCGCTCATCGTTGCTGAACGGTTCCGTGAGGAAGGCCTCAATGATCGCCGTCGCCTCCTCGAGGGAGTGCTGCCGTCCACCGACCGCGACCACGTTCGCGTCATTGTGCTCGCGGGCGAGACGGGCGGTGTCGAGGTTCCAGGCGAGCGCGGCGCGCACGCCGCGGACCTTGTTCGCGGCGATCTGCTCCCCGTTGCCGGAGCCGCCGAGGACGATCCCGAGCGCCTGGGTCCCGGCCTCCTGGTCGGCGACCACAGCGCGCGCGGCATTGATGCAGAACGAGGGGTAGTCGTCGAGCGGGTCGTACTCGCGAGGACCGTGGTCGACCACGTCGTAGCCCTGACCGCGCAGGTGCGCGACCAGATGGGCCGACAGCTCCATCCCGGCATGGTCAGTGGCAATGTGGACGCGCGGCTTCGGCACGGCGTTCCTCTCTCTCGACATCGGGTCCCCGGGCCAGATCAGGCCGAGGTCCAGACTACGCTCCGGAGCCGGCGCGCAGCACGTCGACGACGCGGCGAGCGGTGTCCCCGTCCCGGCCGGAGAAGACGACCTGCCGGCCGTCGTCGAGGACTGCCTCCACCGCCTCCCCGCTCGCCACGAGGACCGAGACTGCCTGGCCCTTCCGGCGGTAGCCCCACCCTCCGAACCGGCGGGCCGCGACGGTCTCGAAGCTCGCCCTCAGCACGCTCGCCGTCCGGAACCTGAGGACGGGAACCATTCCGGCGAGGAAGACGCCGACTCCTTCCGGGCTCACGGAGACCCGCGCTACGAGCGAGCAGGCCGCCAGGAGTGCGCCCACCGTGAGGACGAGCGAGATCCACGGCGAGACCACGAGGAGCAGGAGCGAGACGGAGACGCCGATGATCCCGAGCATGACGAACACGGACGAGCGCGCGTGGGCCCAGTAGGTGAAGGTCAGCCGGACGCGTTCCGGCTCGAGCGCGTCGAGGAGCGCCGCCTCGTCGCGGGGGCTCCACTGCTCGTCCGGCTTGAAGGTGAAGAACATGACGACGGCGAACGCCAAGGTGGCCCCCGACCCCATCGCAAGGACGACCGGGTCCGGATGCGAGTCCCGCGCGTCATCGAGCCCAACCTGGCCGAGCAGGCCGGCGGCGAGGACGGTCGCGAGGAACATCGACATGCCGATCCCGCCAGCCATGAAGACCCGCCGCGCGATGGCCGGCCGCCGCGTGAAGGCGGCCTGGCTGCACAGGAGGGCGCCGAGGATGGCGATGAGCCCGGCGCCGGCGGCCAGATATCCCGCAAAGGGCGTGAAGGCCGTCCCTCCGTCCGCGTTCCAGAGCCAGGCGACGGGCTCCGGGACCCGTCCTCGGAAGGTGAAGGCCGCGAGGGCGAATCCGCCGCCGAGGAGGACGGGGTAGCCGATCGCGAAGCGGAGCGCCTTGCGGTCGACCCTCTGCGCCGATTCCCCTGCCATGCGCTCCACGCTACTCCACCCGCGCGTCACAGAATCGTGCGTGTGCGATGCTGGCTTGCGGCGGGACAACACGAAAGAATAGTTTCAGAGTGAGCCACGCCACGTTTCGGCGCTCGGCACACGACGGCAGTGCCCGCCGGCACCGCAGCACAGACGTTTGGAGGCACGATGCCAGGGACGAACCTCACCCGATCCGAAGCGCAGGAGCGCGCGAAGGCCATCCGGCGGGTGGACTCCTACCACGTCGAGCTGGACCTCACGCGCGGCGACCGGGTCTTCGCCTCCCGCACCACGGTGCGCTTCGCCGCGCAGGAGGGCTCGTCGTCGTTCATCGACGCGATCACGGACACGGTGCGCTCGGTGACACTCAACGGCGAGGCGCTCGACGTGGCCCGCGTCAGCGACGGCGTCCGCATCCAGCTGCCCTCGCTCAAGGGCGAGAACGAGCTGGTCGTCGACGCCGACGCCCCCTACATGAACACGGGCGAGGGCCTGCACCGCTTCGTCGATCCGGCCGACGGCGAGGTCTACCTGTACACGCAGTTCGAGGTCCCCGACTCCCGCCGGGTCTTCGCCGTCTTCGAGCAGCCCGACCTCAAGGCCGCCTTCCGCTTCACGGTCACCGCGCCGTCGCGCTGGAGGGTCGTGTCCAACTCCCCCACGCCGCAGCCGCAGCCTGCCGGCGCCCCGGAGGCCGCGGTCTGGGACTTCCCCCCGACCGGACGCATCTCGAGCTACGTCACCGCCCTGGTCGCAGGCCCCTACGAGAGCGTGCACGACGAGCTCGTCAACTCCGCCGGCAGGACGATCCCGCTCGGAGTCTTCGCGCGCAGGTCGCTCATGGAGTACCTCGACGCGGAGAACATCTTCTCCCTGACCAAGGCCGGATTCGAGTTCTACGAGCGCGAATTCGGCTGCGAGTACCCGTTCGAGAAGTACGACCAGCTCTTCGTCCCTGAGTTCAACGCCGGCGCGATGGAGAACGCCGGGGCAGTCACGATCCTCGAGAGCTACGTCTTCCGCTCGAAGCCGACGCAGGCCACAGTCGAGCGCCGCGCCATCACCGTCCTGCACGAGCTCGCGCACATGTGGTTCGGCGACCTCGTGACTATGCGCTGGTGGGATGACCTCTGGCTCAACGAGTCCTTCGCCGAGTTCATGTCCCACCTCGCCGCCGCCGAGGCGACTGACTTCCGACACGCGTGGACCACCTTCGCGTCCGTGGAGAAGTCCTGGGCCTACCGCCAGGACCAGCTCCCCACGACGCACCCCATCTTCGCCGACATCACCGACCTCGCAGACGTCGAGGTCAACTTCGACGGCATCACGTACGCCAAGGGAGCCTCCGTCCTCAAGCAGCTCGTCGCGTGGGTGGGGCAGGAGAAGTTCATGGAGGGCGTGCGCCGCTACTTCGCGAAGCACGCGTGGGGCAACACCGTCCTCGCGGACCTCATGGCGGAGCTCGAGGCGGCCAGCGGACGGGACCTCACCGCCTGGGGCCAGGCGTGGCTGGAGACCGCCGGCGTGAACACGCTCTCCCCCGAGATCGAGACGGACGACGACGGCCGCATCCTGCGCTTCGCCGTGAGCCAGAGTGCTGTGGCCGAGTACCCGACCATCCGCCCGCACCGCCTCGCGATCGGCTTCTACGAGCACGACGGCGCCGGCTCGCTCGTGCGGACCCACCGCACCGAACTCGACGTCGAGGGCGAGCTGACCGAGGTGCCGGACCTCGCAGGGCTGCGCCGCCCCGTCCTCGTGCTCCTGAACGACGACGACCTCGCCTTCGCGAAGGTGCGTCTGGACGCCGTCTCCCTGGTGACCGCCACCGCGGGCCTCAAGGACATCACCGAGAGCCTCCCGCGGGCCCTGGTCTGGGGCTCAGCCTGGGACGGCGCGCGGGACGGCGAGAGCCCGGCGCGCGGGTACGTCGACCTGGTCCTGTCCAACATCGGCTCCGAATCCGACGCGTCAGTGGTGCAGACGCTCCTGCGGCAGCTCGCGACGACGCTCGACTTCTACGTCGCTCCCGAGGCCCGGTCCGAGACGAAGGGCGCGACGGCTGCGCGCCTCTGGGACCTGGCACGCGAGGCGGCTGCCGGTTCGGACTCCCAGCTGCAGTTCGCCAAGGCCTTCTCCGGGCTCGCGGCAGCGCCCGAGCACCTCGAGGCGGTCGCAGGGCTGCTCGACGGCTCGGTCGAGGTGCCGGGCCTCGTGGTCGACCAGGACCTTCGGTGGGAGTTCATCGCCTCGCTGGCAGCAGGAGGAGCCATCGGGCAGGAACGGATCGACGAGGAGCTCGCACGGGACAACACCTCCACCGGGCAGTGCGCAGCGGCACTCGCGACGGCGGCGCGGCCCACCCGGGAGGCCAAGGAGGAGACGTGGGAGGCGGTCGTCGTGCGCGGCGACCTCTCGAACGCGATGCAGCAGGCCGCCATCAACGGCTTCGTGCGCGCGCACGACGCCGGCCTGCTCGCCCCGTTCACGGAGCGCTACTTCGAGGCCGTTCCCGGCATCGTCGCCGAGAGGACGCACGCGCTCGCCCAGCAGATCGTCGTCGGCCTCTACCCGGCGCGGCAGACCACGCCGGAGACGCTCGAGCGGACGGATGCATTCCTCGCCTCCCTGCGCGACGACCAGGCCGCCCTGCGCCGCATGATGCTCGAGAACCGCGACGGCGTCGCACGGGCGCTGCGTGCGCAGGCCGCGGACCGGTAGCCTGACCGCCATGGCAATCGGTGACCACCACTACACCGTCGCAGTGACGTGGACGGGCAACCGCGGCTCCGGGACCTCCGGCTACCGCGAGTATGGCCGCGAGCATGACATCACGCTTCCGGGCCTGCCCGTGCTGCCCGGGTCAGCCGACCCGACATTCCGGGGCGACCGCGACAGGTACAACCCCGAGCAGCTGCTCCTGACGGCGCTCGCACAGTGCCACATGCTCTCGTACCTGCACGTGGCAGTGACCCACGGGGTCACTGTGGTCTCCTATGAGGACAGGGCCGAGGGGACAATGCATCTCAACCGGGACGGCAGCGGCGAGTTCACCTCGGTCGTCCTCCATCCCCGGGTCGGCCTCGCCGACGAGTCGCAGCGGGCGCTCGCGGACCGTCTCCACGAGGAGGCACACGACGTGTGCTTCATTGCGCGTTCGGTGAACTTCCCTGTGAGGCATCTCCCCGAAGGGCCGTGAAGGCCACCGGCCACGGCCGGGGCCCGATAGGGTAGACGGGTCCGATGCACCCCCCATCCCCAGGAGGCTCCTGCCTGTGTCCGAGGACATCGATACCGCTGTCGCGACCTTCAACGAGAAGCTCATCGAAGTGGGCTTGGCGGTAGGCGCCGGGCTGATCGTGTGGCTCGTGGCGACGTTCGTCATCCGCCAGATCGTCAAGCGCATCCTCGCAGGCCCGCAGCTGGCCGAGCACCGCCTGTTCCGGTGGGCGGCCCCCGCGCTGCGGGCTCTGGACTCCGAGCGCCGCGCACAGCGGGCCGCAACGATCGGCTCGCTCCTGAACAGCACGGTCGCGGCCATCATCTCCACGATCGTGGGGATGTATGTGCTCCGGGCCCTTGGCGTGGACCTCGCCCCGCTGCTGACGAGCGTCGGCATCCTCGGTGTCGCCATCGGCTTCGGCGCGCAGCAGCTCATCCGGGACTTCCTCGCAGGCATCTTCATCACCCTCGAGGACCAGTTCGGGATCGGGGACGTCATCGAGACCGGTGCCGGCGAGGTGGTGGGCACCGTGGAGTCCGTGGGCCTGCGCATCACGAGGGTCCGGGCCGACGACGGAACGGTCTGGTACCTGCGCAACGGCGAGATCCTCCGCGTGGGGAACCGGTCGCAGGGCACCTACGTCCCCGTGGCCGCGAACGGCCACAGCACGGGCGACAATGGTGAGAAGGGCGAGCGGACCGGCAGCACCGCCCAGGACAGCAACGGAGGGCAGCGTTCGGGTGAGTGAGATGACGACTCCCGGAGTCCCGGGGGAGGGACGTCCGGACCTTCTGCGGGGCGGTGTCCCCGCGGCGAGCTTCTTCGACCAGATCGGTGGCCACGAGACCTTCGTCAGGCTCGTGGACGTGTTCTACCAGGGCGTGGCGGAGGACCCGGTCCTCCGGCCGATGTACCCCGAGGAGGACCTCGAACCGGCCAAGCGGCGCCTGACGATGTTCCTCGAGCAGTACTGGGGCGGTCCGGGCACCTACAGTGCGGAGCGGGGACACCCGCGCCTGCGGATGCGGCACATGCCCTACAAGGTGAACCCGGAGGCACGGGACCGCTGGCTCGCGCACATGCGCACCGGCGTGGACGCCCTCGGGCTGCCGCCGCTCCAGGAGGCCACGCTGTGGGACTACCTCGAGCGCGCCGCGCACTCCCTCGTGAACTCCTTCGAGGACTGAGCCCGCCCGTCCACGCGAGGGCGCCGCGCGCCGGCGCGGCAGCTTCCGCGCCGGCGCGGCGCCTTCACGTCCCGAGCAGCGACGGCCTGCGGCACAGCACATGCCCGCGGTGTGAGGAGAGCCTGACCCAGGGGCCGGCCTCGAACAGGTCCAGCGGTTCCGCCGCTGCGGCGAACCCAAGCGTGTGCGCCGCGAAGGCGGCGCCCGCAGGCACACCGGGGGTTCCCTCGAGGTCCCTCCCCCACACCGCAGCCCGCACGCTGTGGACCGCCGCGGAGCCGGAACGGTCTGAGACGGCACCGGCCACCTCGGCGATGCCCGCCGCCGCCGCTGCCCCGATCTTCTGGGCGTCGAGGCGCCCCAGCGGCCGCCAGGGCCCGCGCGGCGGGCTCACCGCGGCCCAGGGGGTGCGGACGTGCGACGGCGGGACGTCCAGCAGTGTGGCATCCTCGCCGAGGCGCGCGAACCGGTCGAAGACCGAGGCGATCGCCACGGTGGCGTCCAGCTCCGCGGGCCGCGCGAGCGCGACCGTGCGCAGGCCCAGCACCGTCGGAGTTGCCTCGCCGAGGACGCGGGGGCTCAGGACGCACACGTAGACGGCGAGCACTCCCCCGACAGCCTGGAAGCGCACGGCGCCATCCTCCACGGCCCGGGCGCGCGCCAAGAAGGTGCGCAGGTCGGCCACAGCACGCGGGTCGCCGAAGTCGAGGGCGGTCTGGATGTCGGCGGCGCTCATGCACCCTCTCCCTTCGTGGCCACAGCTGCCGGCAGGGGCGGCCGGCGCCTGAACGGCACGGGCGGCCCGGCGAACTCGTCGAACTCGGCACGCAGAGCGGCGGGCAGGCGGACGGGACGGCCGCTGGAGCGGCTCACGAGGACCATCGAGGTCGAGCAGTAGGCATACAGGTCAGGGCCGTCCGGCTCGCGGACGGTGTACCCGAGGTCGAAGCTCGAGCCGCCCACGCGCGTCACCCAGAGGTCCACGGCGACCGGCTCGCGCCGGTACATGAGCGGCGCCATGTACTCGATCTCGTGCCTTCCGACCAGCGTGAAGTTCTCCTCGGTGACGAGTCCAGCCATCGTGGAGGCGCCCGCCGCGGGCACCCGCAGCGGCTCGCGGAGCCAGTGGACCCGAGCGTCCTCGAGGAACTGGAGGAAGCGCACGTTGTTCACGTGCCCGTAGGAGTCGACGTCGCCGAAGCGCAGCTGGAGAGGGAACCGGTAGACCGAGGACATGGTCCCATCTTCGCACCCGACGCCCCGCGGACCTCCTTGGCCGCCGCCGCCCGCGCCGTCTAGTGTCGTGGGCATGACCAGCCCCGCGCACCGAGCCGGCAGCACCGGCGCCCTCCTGACCCTTCTGGACCTCGACGACCTCGGGGGCGCCCGGACGGACAAGGACGTCTTCGTCGGACCGAGCGAGCGGCAGCCGCGGCACCGCGTCTTCGGCGGCCAGGTGCTCGCCCAGAGCCTCATCGCCGCATCACGCACGGTGGCTGATGGGCGCCCGGTCCACTCCATCCACGCCTACTTCCTGCGGCCGGGGGATGCGGACAAACCGATCACCTTCGGAGTCGAGCGGCTTCGCGACGGGAGGTCGTTCTCGGCACGGCAGGTCCACGCGTACCAGGACGGAGTCCCGATCCTGTCCATGATCGCGTCGTTCCAGATCGAGGCCGACGGGGTCGAGCACCAGTCTGCGATGCCGGAGGGCATCCCGGACCCCGAGACGCTGCCGAGCACCGCCGACCTCCTCGGCGAGATCGACCACCCCGTGGCGCAGTACTGGGCCTTCGACCGGCCCTTCGACATCCGCCACGTGGACCCGGCCATGTACGTCTCGGCGGCTGGCCCCCACGTTGCACGCAACGCCGTGTGGATGAAGACCTTCGACGCCATGCCGGACGACGACGGCCTGCACCGCGCTGCTCTCGCCTACGCGAGCGACTACACCCTGCTCGAACCCGTGCTGCGGCGGCACGGCCTCTCCTGGATCACACCCGGGATGAGCGTCGCAAGCCTCGACCACGCCATGTGGTGGCACCGGCCCGTCCGGGTCGACGACTGGCTCCTATACGTCCAGGAGGCGCCCAGCGCTCAAGGCGCACGGGGCCTCGGTGCCGGGAAGATCTTCGACCGCCGCGGCGTGCATGTCGCGAGCGTCGCCCAGGAGGGGATGATCCGCCTGCCCTATCTCGACGGACCCGCCTAGCCCACGCACGACGGCGGAAGGCCGGCTCCGCGTGGAGTCCGGCCTTCCGCCGTGGCAGCCAGGGCGATGCTAGTCGCGCGTGAGCTTGCGGTGGGTCACCCGGTGGGGCTTGGCGGCGTCAGGACCGAGCCGCTCGACCTTGTTCTGCTCGTATGACTCGAAGTTGCCTTCGAACCAGTACCAGTTGGCCTCGTTCTCCTCAGTCCCCTCGTACGCGAGGATGTGCGTCGCGACGCGGTCGAGGAACCACCGGTCGTGGGACACGACCACGGCGCAGCCCGGGAACTCGAGGAGCGCGTTCTCCAGGCTCGAGAGCGTCTCGACGTCGAGGTCGTTGGTCGGCTCGTCGAGGAGCAGGAGGTTGCCGCCCTGCTTGAGCGTGAGCGCGAGGTTGAGCCGGTTGCGCTCACCGCCGGAGAGCACGCCGGCCTTCTTCTGCTGGTCCGGCCCCTTGAAGCCGAACGCGGAGACGTAGGCACGCGAGGGCATCTCGACCTGGCCGACCTGGATGTGGTCGAGGCCATCGGAGACGACCTCCCAGAGGGTCTTGTTGGGGTCGATGCCGCCGCGGCTCTGGTCCACGTAGGAGATCTTGACCGAATCGCCGATCTTGAGATCGCCAGCGTCCAGTGGCTCGAGCCCGACGAGGGTCTTGAACAGGGTGGTCTTGCCCACGCCGTTGGGCCCGATCACGCCGACGATGCCGTTGCGCGGCAGGGAGAAGGAGAGCCCGTCGATGAGCGTGCGGTCCCCGAAGCCCTTCTTGAGGTCCTTTGCCTCCACGACGAGCTGGCCGAGGCGCGGGCCCGGCGGGATCTGGATCTCTTCGAAGTCGAGCTTGCGGGTGCGCTCAGCCTCCGCGGCCATCTCCTCGTACCGGGCGAGGCGGGCCTTCGACTTGGTCTGGCGCCCCTTGGCGTTCGACCTGACCCAGTCGAGTTCCTCCGCGAGCCGCTTGGCGAGCTTCGCATCCTTCTTGCCCTGGACCTCGAGGCGTGCGCGCTTCTTCTCGAGGTAGGTCGAGTAGTTCCCCTCGTACGGGTACAGGCGCCCACGGTCGACCTCGCAGATCCACTCTGCGACGTGGTCGAGGAAGTAGCGGTCGTGGGTCACGGCGAGAACCGCGCCCGGGTAGGTCGAGAGGTGCTGCTCGAGCCAGAGCACGCTCTCCGCGTCGAGGTGGTTGGTGGGCTCATCGAGGAGCAGGAGGTCGGGCTTCTGCAGGAGAAGCTTGCAGAGGGCCACGCGGCGGCGCTCACCACCCGAGAGCACCCGGACGTCGGCATCTCCCGGAGGGCAGCGCAGGGCGTCCATTGCCTGCTCGAGCTGCGAGTCGAGATCCCAGGCGTCGGCGGCGTCGATGGCTTCCTGGAGCTTGCCCATCTCCTCGAGGAGCGCGTCGTAGTCCGCGTCAGGGTTCGCCATCTCTTCGGAGATCTCGTTGAAGCGCTGGATCTTGGCGTAGATCTCCCCCACGCCTTCCTGCACGTTGCCGAGCACCGTCTTCTCCTCGTTCAGAGGTGGCTCCTGGAGCAGGATGCCGACCGAATAGCCCGGGGAAAGCCGTGCCTCCCCGTTCGAGGGTGTGTCGAGTCCGGCCATGATCTTGAGGATCGTCGACTTGCCGGCACCGTTCGGCCCCACGACGCCGATCTTGGCCCCGGGGAAGAACGACATGCTCACGTCGTCGAGGATGACCTTGTCGCCCACTGCCTTCCGGGCCTTGGTCATGGTGTAGATGAATTCCGCCATGGCCTTAAATCTAGTGGGTGCGGCTGGCGATCACACATCCGCCGGGGCGGGGAGGCCTGTGTGGCCCCTCCGCTCCGGCGGGTGCTCAGGCCGAGAGCAGCCGCTGTTCCGGTCCAAGCTCGTCGCTCGGGCGGTCTTCCAGGGCCGGAACGTCGCGGGCCTCGAGCTCCGGGTAGTCAGGGACGTCTCCGAACGGCGGCTCGTCAGGGTCGAACGGCATCTCGGGAAGCTCCCCGGTGGCCGGGTCCACCGGCCCCACGCCCTCGATGTGGGCCAGCGGGATGGCGGACGTGCGCCCCGCCGGCTCGTCGCGGCGCCGATTCCAGACAGCAATGCCGAGGGCGAGGTCGTGCCCGACCGAGCTGGCCATGAGATCGACGTCCTTCGAATAAGTCCCATCTGCCCTCTGCCAGGTCGCGACCCGGATCTTCCCCATCACGATGACCCGCTGCCCCTTCCGGACGCTTTCCGCCACGTTCTGGGCAAATGCACCGAAGCAGACGACCGTGTACCAGCTCGTGTGGGTGTCGACCCACGCGCCTCGCTCGCGGTCGAAGTGGCCCTCGCTTACCGAGAGCCTGAAGCGGGTGTAAAACGTGTTGGCCTTCGTGAATCCCTTGGTCGGGTCGGTGCCGACCCAGCCTCGCAGCGTGACGGTGTTGCTCATAGCCAAGACCTCCGATCCGTGGCCGTCCCCGGCTGGGAGGCCTGACACCACCCTGTCCGCGGGGATTCAGAAGCACGAGGATCGGGGGCGCGTATGTGGACGACACGCCGAGGCGTGCGTCTGTGGAGGAGAAGAGGGCTGCTGATCCCCCGGCCCGGGCCGGTGCGCTGCCGCGGGCGCCGCCGGGATAGACTTTCACAGCCGGCCCCAGTAGCTCAGAGGATAGAGCAGGAGCCTTCTAATCTCTTGGTCGGGGGTTCGATTCCCTCCTGGGGCGCCCGTGAAGGGCCCGACGCCGTAAGGCGCCGGGCCCTTCCTGTCTGCGTCGGCCGCAACGGCCGCCTTTGGACCGCGGAGCAGCCAGACAGGCCCCCGGATCCGATTCCTAGGGGAACACGCGGGCGAGGAGGGAGCGACCGCTGGGCCTGAAGAGCTTGCGCGTCTTCGGGTCGATGAAGATGAGGTACAGCGCGAAGAGCAGCGCGATGAGTGCCGCGGTGTTGCGCGCGATGGCCAGCGCCAGCTGGTTGTCGCCTTCCTGCAGGTAGGGGAAGACGTCGAGCTGGTCCGAGATCCCATAGATCATGAAGAACGAGACGATGAAGTACAGCGTCTTCACCTGCCAGTCGTCGCGGATGCCGGTCACCGCGAAGAACGGGATGAGCCACACGATGTACCACGCCTGGATCATGGGCGACAGGAGCACCACAGCAGCGAAGGCCAGAGTCATGCGCCGCACCAGGCGGTCGTGCGTGCCGCGGAGGAGCTGCCAGGCGACGATGCCGAGCGCCACGACCTTGCCGAGGTTGAACACGACCCGGTCGACGTCGAGCCACCCGAGCCCCACTGAGGCGGTGAGCGTGGAGACCATCATGCCGATCATCCCCACTGGGGCGTACCAGATCGACACGCTGCCTGGGGCCGCGAGCCCGCTGATCCAGCCGAAGCCGAACCCATTGGGCAGGCTCATGGCGTACAGGAGCCCCAAGGAGAGCGCCCCGGTGACCAGGAGATAGAGCACCTTCCGCGGCCAGGAGGCTCTTCGGCCCGCCCACATGAGCGCGAGGAACGGCAGGAGCAGCGCCGTGATCGGCTTGACGGAGACCGAGAGCGTCACGAGCACGATGCCGAGGAGCGGTCTGTGGACCGCGACGTAGTACACGCCCGCCACCGCGAGCCCCACCATGAGGGCGTCGTTGTGGACCGCGGCGATGAAGTTGGTCAGGAAGAGGGGGTTGGCGACCGTCAGCCACAGGGCCCGGTGCGGGTTGATGCCGTGCAGTGAGGCGAGCTTGGGAACGTACACAGCCACGAGGGCGACGCCCACGAGCGAGACGAGCCGGAACAGGAACACGCTCGCCTCGGGCTGCACATTGGTCGCCCACACGACGAACTGCTCGATCCAGAGGTACAGCTGCCCGTACGGCGTCGGTGCCTCGCTCCACATCTTGTCGGCGCCGAGCTGGTAGTAGTTCGACAGGGCCGAGATGCCCACCTCGTACGGGTTGAGGCCCTCATGCATCAGGCGACCCTGGCCGATGTAGGAGTAGACGTCGCGGCTGAACAGCGGCACCGTGAACAGCATCGGGCCGCCCCAGAGTGCGAAGGCGGCGAGGGTGGCCTTGCGGGCCCGGCTCCCCCAGACCCTCACCGACTGCCCGAGCCTCAGCCAGGAGCGCACGAGCAGCATCCCGCCGAACGCCAGCAGCACGATGCTGATCACGACGCCGAGGATCTCGGTGCGCATCCAGATGAAGAGCGTGTAGCGGCGCAGCTCGGACGCGGGAGCGAGCCAGCCGACTCCGAAGGAGCCGATCATCACGGCGAGGGAGCCCGCGAATCCGGACAGCAGCGGCCATTTCGGATCGGCCATCTCAGGGCCCTCACCGTCCATGCCCGATCGGGCGAGGGGCTGGGAGGGCAGAGACATCGCGCGTCCGTTCTTCGACAGGTGGGCTCATGGTCCGGAGCCCGCATCGGGTCAGTTGGCCTGCGCACGCGCAGGCGCGGCGGCCGTTTCATCGTAGCATCGGCGCCGCGCACGACGCCGGGCTGCCGGGCATCGGACGGTAGTCTGGGCGGGTGCCCATCACCAATGAACATATTGTCTGGATCGACTGCGAGATGACGGGCCTTGATCCCGTCGCCGATGCCCTCATCGAGGTCGCCGTGCTCGTCACGGACTCGGAGCTGAACATTCTCGGCGATGGCGTCGACGTCGTGATCAAGCCCACGGAGTCCGCGCTTGCGGGCATGAGTGACTTCGTCCGCCGGATGCACACGGACTCCAAGCTCATCGACGCCCTGCCGCACGGGCTGACGCTCGAGGAGGCCGAGGCGAAGGTGATGGAGTACATCCGGGCGTGGGTGCCCGAGCCCAACAGGGCGCAGCTCGGCGGGAACTCCGTGGGTACCGATCGGCTCTTCCTCGCCCGCGACATGCCGCAGGTGGTCGGCCACCTCCACTACCGCGTCATCGATGTCTCGACGATCAAGGAACTGGCCCGGCGCTGGTACCCGAGGGCCTACTTCCAATCGCCCGCGAAGACGGGCAACCACCGGGCACTGGGCGACATCCGGGACTCGATCGATGAGCTCCGCTTCTACCGGGAAGCCGTCTTTGTCCCCGCTCCCGGCCCGGAGAGCGCCGCCGCCCAGGCGATCGCCCAGCGCATCGTCGCGGGTCGGCCACAAGCCGGCACAGCGTGACCTCCACAGCGGAAAAAGTTCGTCGGCGAGTGCTGATTTGGTCATGACCACTCCAAACAGCAGGTAGACTATTTCTCGTTGCTTTCGCCGGGCAGAACGCCCCGGAAGCCACCACGGTGGGTATAGCTCAGTTGGCAGAGCGTCTGGTTGTGGTCCAGAAGGTCGCGGGTTCAAGCCCCGTTACTCACCCCGAAGAGGCCGGTTCTCCGGCCAGCCACGAGGCCGCTTGGGATCCGTCCCGGCGGCCTCGTGTGCGTTCCGAGAGAGGAGTCCCGCGTGACCGTCCATCCCATCACCGTCTGGGGCGAGCCCGTGCTCCACCGGCGGGCCGCCGAGGTGACCGAGTTCGACGACGCGCTGCGGACCCTCATCGAGGACATGCACGAGACGAACGACGCCGCGCACGGCGTGGGCCTGGCGGCGCCCCAGATCGGGGTCGGGCTGAGGATCTTCGTCTACAAGTTCGCCAACGACGACGGCGTCCCGCCCCGCGGCGTCGTCGTGAACCCACGCCTCACCCTCGGGAAGGTCTCAGGCGCGGCCCCCGACCCTGAGGACGACGAAGAGGGCTGTCTGTCCTTCCCCGGCGAGGGATACCCGCTCCAGCGGGCGGAGTGGGCGAAGGTCGAGGGCTTCGACGGAGACGGCCGTCCCGTCGAGTTCGTGGCCACCGGCTGGTTCGCCCGCGTCATGCAGCACGAGTACGACCACCTCGACGGCAAGCTGTACGTGGATCGGCTCATCGAGCGGTACGCGAAGAAGGCCCGTCGTGCCGCGCGCAAGCACGGCTGGGGAGTCCCCGGGCTCACCTGGATGCCCGGCGTCGACCCCGACCCGTTCGGCCATGACGACCACGACCACGCGCACGAACAGGACCACGAGCACGGGCACGAGCACAGCCATGAAGGCCCCGCGGAGGGTGGGCACACCCACGTCTGATTCCACGCCTGCCTGAGCACGACGAAGGGCGCCGCACCTGGGTGCGGCGCCCTTCGTCGTCGTACGTGCCTGGGGCCTTCCGGCGGCAGGGGCCCCTACTGCTCGCGGATCACGCGCTGGAGGTCCTCATCCGCCACCCGCTGGAGTTCCTCCAGCTGGGCGACGCGTTCCGGTGTGACTTCCCCGGACGCGAGGCGCGCCTTGGCGTGGTCCACGAGCAGTTTGGCCTGCTTGGCGTTGGCTCTGGCGACGTCGAGCGCATGCTCGAGCGTGCTCTCATGCTCCGTTGCTTCCATAGGTGCATCTTGCCCCCGTGGCGGGCGGAGAAGCCAGAGACCGTGCCGATTGCTACCGAGTTGTTGCCAACACCGCGTCGTCCGTCACCGGCTGCACGGGAAAGGAAGGCGCGTTCACGCCCGCCATCTCCTCGAGGACGCGGACCACCTGGCAGGAGTAGCCGAACTCGTTGTCGTACCAGACGTACAGGACGAGGTTCTTGCCGGTCGAGATCGTGGCGAGGCCGTCGACAATGCCGGCGCGGCGGGAGCCGACGAAGTCGGTGGAGACGACCTCGGGCGAGTCGATGTAGTCGATCTGCTTGCGCAGGTCCGAGTGCAGGGACATCTCGCGGAGGTAGGCGTTGACCTCGTCCTTGGTCGCCTCGTGCTCGAGGTTGAGGTTGAGCACGGCCATCGAAACATCCGGGGTGGGGACGCGGATCGCGTTGCCCGTGAGCTTGCCGGCGAGCTCGGGGAGTGCCTTCGCGACGGCCTTCGCAGCGCCGGTCTCGGTGATCACCATGTTGAGGCCGGCGGCACGGCCGCGGCGGTTGCCCTTGTGGAAGTTGTCGATGAGGTTCTGGTCGTTCGTGAACGAGTGGACCGTCTCGACGTGGCCGTGCACGACACCGTACTTGTCGTTGACGGCCTTGAGCACCGGGGTGATCGCGTTCGTGGTGCAGGAGGCCGCGGTGACGATCTTGTCCTCGGCCGAGATCGCACCGTGGTTGATGCCGTGGACGATGTTCGGCAGCGAGCCCTTGCCCGGCGCAGTGAGGAGCACCCGGGCCACGCCCTTGCTCTGCAGGTGCTGGGACAGGCCCTCCTCGTCACGCCACCGGCCGGTGTTGTCCACCACGATGGCGTTGTCGATGCCGTACTGGGTGTAGTCCACCGAGGCGGGGCTGTCCGAGTAGATGACCTGGATGAGCGTGCCGTTGGCGAGGATGGTGTTGTTCTCCTCGTCGACCGTGATCGTGCCCTCGAAGGCACCGTGCACCGAGTCGCGGCGCAGGAGGCTCGCACGCTTGACGAGGTCCTTGTCGGAACCCTTGCGGACCACGATAGCCCGGAGGCGGAGGCCGTGGCCGCCGCCGGCGTGCTCGATGAGGATACGGGCCACGAGGCGGCCGATGCGGCCGAAGCCGTAGAGCACGACGTCGGTGCTGGTGCGCGGGTCGGCGCCGCGCTTGCCGACGATCTCGGCGAGTTCAGCGCGGAGGAACTCCTCGAGCCCGAGGGCCTGGCCCTCGGCGCGGAACTTCTCGTTGAGGCGGGCGAGGTCGATCGATGCGGCACCCAGCTCCAGGGAGTCGAGCGCCTTGAGGATGGGCAGCGTCTCCTCGAGGCTGAGTTCTTCGCTGTCGATCTGGCGGGCCCAGCGGTGCGCCTTGAGCAGGCCGACCACGGACTGGTTGATGAGGCTCCGGCCGTGGACCGAGGTGACCACGTTGTTCTGGCGGTAGAGGCGACCGATGATCGGGATCATCTCCTCAGCGGCCGCTTCGCGTCCGATCCAGGTGCCGAGTGCGGATTCCGTCGTTGTGCTCACAAGGTGCCTTTCTCTGTTCGCGCACTCCCTCGTGCGCGTGCCCCCGGGCAGGGTGGCCCGAGGTCATGGGAGAGCCGGGCCTGCGATCGCAGAGCCCGGCTCGAGAACTTCTACGTTCACTTCCAGTGTACGTGGGGCGGATCGGGGGGCACCCCCGGGCGCCTGTGAAGTCACTCACAGGCTCTCGTTTTCGCGGCTGGAGGATCCTTGAGAGTTCAGGATCCTGTGCGAGTGAGGACAGGCCGGCCTGTGAGCCGGGTTCTGTCTCCGCGTCGGGTTGCCCTGGCGCGGGAGGCGACCATCCATCTAGGACCGCCGTTGCCGGCGGCCTCGAGCGGCCTACCCGGGCGCTCGGGCGGGCAGCCCTGGTCACGCGCCCTGTCTGGCCTTGCTCCGGGTGGGGTTTACCGAGCCTCCCCGGTCACCCGGGGAGCTGGTGGTCTCTTACACCACCGTTTCACCCTTACCGCCGTCGCTGCGCCTGCGGCACGGCGACGGTGGCGGTCTGCTTTCTGTGGCACTGGCCTGCGGGTTGCCCCGAGTGGGCGTTACCCACCACCCTGCCCTGTGGAGCCCGGACTTTCCTCGCGGCGGCCCCGATGGAGCCGCCCCGCGGTCGCCCAGCCGACCTGTCCTCGACCGTCAAGTCTAGCTGCACTGGCCTGCCTCTGACGGCAGCGACGGTAGGATTCGGCGGGTGCTCATCCTCCTTCCGCCCTCCGAGGGCAAGACGCCCGCGCCGCCGGGTCCCGCCGTCGACCTCTCCGCGCTGAGCTTTCCCGCGCTCGAGGTGGCGCGGAAGGAGGTCATCGAGGCGCTCACGGAGGTGAGCGGCCGCGACGACGCGCTCGAAGCCCTCGGCGTGGGTGCCTCGCTCGCGCACGACGTCGAGCGGAACCTCCGGCTCCTGACCGAACCGGCGGGGCCGGCGCACCTCGTGTACTCGGGGGTTCTGTACGAGGCCTTGGGGTACCGCTCCCTCACCCCAGCCCAGCGTCGCCGCGCCGACGAGTGGATCGTCGTCGTGTCGGCGCTGTGGGGGGCGGTGGGCTTCGCCGACGCCGTTCCCGCGTACCGGCTGTCGATGTCTACCGCACTGCCGGGGCTGGGGCGCCTCGCCGCGTTCTGGAAGCCGCGGCTTGCAGAGGCGCTGGCCACTCGGGCGGGGGACGGGCTTGTTGTCGACTGCCGGTCGAGCACCTACGCCGCGGCCTACGCTCCCCCGCCGGCGTCGACGGTGAGCGTCGATGTCTTCCGCGAGCGCGATGGGAAGCGCAGCGTGGTGAGCCATTTCGCCAAGCACCACCGGGGGGAGTTCGTCCGCCACCTGCTCAGGCGCCGCGGGACCGCGCCCGCCACGCCCGAGGCGCTGCTCGCCGTCGCCTGCGAAGGCTGGGAAGCCGAGCTTGTGCCGGCGACAGCGCGGAAGCCCAGCTCCCTCGCCCTCATCCTTCGGGACTGATCCTTCCGCCCTAGCTCCACTCCGGCGAGCGGACAAGGATGCACCCCGAGTCCGGGCAGAACACGATCTCGTCTTCAGCTGCGGAGCGGATGGCGGCCAGGTCCCCGGGGCTCAGCGCCATGCCGGAGCCCTCGGACGTCCCGTGGAACAGCCTGGCCGCGCCCACGCCGCGCTTGGCGAGGGTCTTCTCGTAGACGTCCAAGAGCCCGGCGTCGATCCCGCGGGCGAAGTCCGAGCGCTGCCGTGCCACTGCGGAGCGCTCCTGGGCGATGGCTCCGAGCTGCTCGTCGAGCTCGTCCCGCAGGTCCTGGCTTGACGCCTGCGCATGCCCGAGAGCTTCCGCTGCTTCACCCTGGGCTGCGCGGAGCCCGTCGAGCTTCTCCAGAACCTCGAGCTCGGTGTCCTCGAGGTCGCTCTGCCGGGCGCTGAGGCCGGCGATGTCCTTCTGAAGGGCCTCGAGGTCCTTCGAGAGGCCGCCCGCGTACAGGCGCGACTCGTCGCGGGCGATCCTGGTGGACACCTCCGCGACCTTCGCCTCGACGGCAGCGAGCTCTGCCTCGGCGCTGGCCACGAGGGCATCCGCTGACCGCGCCGCCTCCGCAGCCTGCTCGAGGGCCGTCTTCGCAGGCCCGAGGCGGGGATCGGCCTCGAGGGCGCGGCGGCGCACGTCCAGGGAGTGGAGCTTCGCGTCGAGGGCGGCCAGGTCCAAGAGCCTGAGCTGTTCGGCGGCGGGAGCCTTGGGCATCGTCTTCCTCCTCGGTCGCGCCGAAGCGCTCTCGACGGCGCTGCCACGCAGCGCCTGTGTGGCCTGCGACTCTATCCTTCGCTCGGGGTCAGGATGAAGTCCCAGGGGTCGGTGTTGATGGTGGAGACGCGGATGTCCACGGTGTGGCCCTGGTCCTTGAGCACGTTGTCGAGCGCGGCAGCCGCAGCGGGGAGCCACAGCCACTCGCTCGCGAAGTGGCTGACGTCCACGAGGTAGGGGCGTCCGTCGGCGGAGGACTCACGGGCCTCGGAGGCCGGATGATGGCGCAGGTCGGCGGTGACGTAGACGTCCGCCCCTGACTCGCGCACCGCGTCGAACAGGCTGTCTCCAGCGCCGCCGCAGACCGCCACGCGCCGCACGAGGCCATCGCGGTCTCCCGAGACCCGCACACCCCCCGCGACCGCGGGCAGGACGCCGAAGAGCCGTCCCGCGAGGTCGCCCAGGCTCGTGATCTCCGGGAGGTCCCCGACCCGCCCGATCCCTTCTTCGGGGAGGCCGTTCGCGGCCTTGGTGAGGGGTTCGACCGGGTCGAGCCCGAGGGCGTCGGCGAGCACGTCCGAGACTCCGCCCACGGCCGAGTCGCCGTTGGTGTGCACCGTCAGCAGCGCGATGCCCGACTCGATGAGGCGGTGGACGGCGCGTCCCTTGGGGGTGTTCGCGGCGACGCTCGTGACCCCGCGCAGCAGGAGGGGGTGGTGGGCGATGACGAGGTCCGCCTCCCAGGCCGCGGCCTCTTCGATCACCTCGAGCACGGGGTCGACAGAGAACAGGATCCGGCGCACGGGCTGGGACGGGCGACCCGTGACGAGGCCGACGGCGTCCCACTCCTCCGAGAGAGACTCGGGCCACAGTTCTTCGACGGCCACGAGCACGTCCGCCAGAGATGGCCCGGACGCCCCGTCGGGCGCATTCCGATGGCTTTCACGGGCCTCCTCGTCCTGCATTGCTGACGGGTCCTTCTCGGTCTGGGGGTCTGGGCCGGTCTGCTCTGACACGAGGGGCGGTCCTCTCTCGGGAATCTTCCGCGGGCTGCGGACATTGTAGGCAGCATGAAGACCTTCATTCTGGGCGGAGGCTGCTTCTGGTGCCTCGATGCGGTCTACCAGAAGACCAAGGGTGTGAGCTCCGTCGTCTCCGGCTACATCGGGGGGCACTTCCCGGATCCCGACTACTACAGCGTCTGCAGCGGCATGACCGGGCACGCCGAAGTCGTCGCGGTGACTTTCGACGAGGAGGTGATCCCGCAGGACGTCGTCCTCGACATGTTCTTCGCACTCCACGATCCCACCACCCTCAACCGCCAGGGCTACGACGTGGGGACGCAGTACCGCTCGTCGATGTTCTACCTCACCGAAGAGGAGCGGGCGCTCTTCGAGACGGCGATCGAACGGAACCAGGATCTGTGGAACGCGCCGATCGTCACCGAGGTGACCCGCGCGAGCACCTTCTACCCCGCGGAGGAGTTCCACCAGGACTACTACGCGAAGAACCCGGACGCCGGGTACTGCCACGTGATCATCAATCCCAAGCTCGCCAAGGCCCGCAAATATTACTCGGCATGGCTCATTGCCTAGCCGGGCCCGGAGGCGGCTGACTAGGCTGAAGCCGCAGTCGGGCCCCCCGGCCTCCTTGTCACGCCCACATTCTTCAGGAAGCAAAGGACTCATGGCACGCATCTATGACGACGTCACGCAGCTGGTCGGCAACACCCCGCTGGTCCGCCTGAACCGGCTGACGGAGGGCCTCGAGGCCCAGGTCGCCGTCAAGCTCGAGTTCTACAACCCCGCCAACAGCGTCAAGGACCGCATCGGCGTCGCGATCGTCGAGGCCGCCGAGAAGGCCGGCGCACTCAAGCCGGGCGGGACGATCGTGGAAGGCACCTCCGGGAACACGGGCATCGCGCTGGCCCTCGTCGGCGCCGCCCGGGGCTACAAGGTCATCCTGACGATGCCGGAGACCATGTCGACCGAGCGCCGCGTCCTCCTGCGGGCCTACGGGGCCGAGATCGTCCTCACGCCGGGCTCGGACGGCATGCGCGGAGCTGTCGAGAAGGCCCAGGAGATCGTGGCGAACACCGAGAACTCCATCTGGGCCCAGCAGTTCGCCAACCCGGCCAACCCCGCCGTCCACCGTGCCACGACTGCGGAGGAGATCTGGAAGGACACGGACGGAGAAGTGGACATCTTCGTCAGCGGCATCGGCACCGGCGGCACCATCACCGGCGTCGGCCAGGTCCTCAAGGAGCGCAAGCCGGGCGTGCAGATCGTCGCCGTCGAGCCCAAGGACTCCGCGATCCTCAACGGCGGCCCCGCGGGTCCGCACAAGATCCAGGGCCTCGGCGCGAACTTCGTGCCCGAGATCCTCGACACCAACGTGTACGATGAGGTGCTCGACGCCACCCTCGAGGACTCGGTGTCCACCGCCCGCGCGCTGGCCGCCCAGGAGGGCATCCTCGGCGGCATCTCCTCGGGAGCGATCGTCTGGGGAGCGCTCGAACTCGCGAAGCGGCCGGAGAACAAGGGCAAGCTCATCGTCGCCGTCGTGTGCGACTTCGGCGAGCGGTACATCTCCACCGTCCTGTACGACGACATCCGGGGCTAGGGGCGCTGGCTCCGGCCACGGCAGAAGGAAATCTGTGTCTCTGATCAAACGCACCGTTGCACGGCTCCGGGAGGACCTGGAGGCGGCAGCAGCGCATGACCCCGCGGCCCGGGGCAACGTGGAGAACTTCCTCGCGTACTCCGGCCTGCATGCGATCTGGATCCACCGCCTCACGCACGCCATGTGGCAGCGCGAGGACCTGCGCTTCGCCGCGCGCCTCATCTCCCAGGCCGGGAGGTTTCTCACCGGCATCGAGATCCACCCAGGGGCGACGATCGGGCGACGGTTCTTCATCGACCACGGGATGGGCGTCGTGATCGGCGAGACGGCGGAGATCGGCGACGACGTGTTCCTCTACCACGGAGTGACGCTCGGCGGCCGGTCCCTCGCCAAGGTCAAGCGGCACCCTACTATCGGCGACGGCGTGACCATCGGCGCCGGGGCGAAGGTGCTCGGCCCGATCACCATCGGGGCCGGAAGCGCCGTGGGCGCCAACGCCGTGGTGGTCAAGGACGCTCCGCCCAACTCAATCGTCACGGGAGTGCCAGCCACCTGGCGCCACCGGGACGCGGCCAAGGAGACCACCCCCGCGGTGGATCCGGCGGAGTACTACTAC
>NZ_BAAAQW010000003.1:212837-244738 GCF_039531875.1 Sinomonas flava
TCCTGAGGGTCAGACGCGGTCCCCGGGTCAGTGGGTGTCGACTGCCGAGATCTCCGACCGGTCCTCGCCCCAGAGGGTGTGGAATGTCCCCTCGGTGTCCACGCGCTGGTATGTGTGGGCTCCGAAGAGGTCGCGCTGGCCCTGGACGACGGCAGCGGGGAGGCGCTTGCGGCGGAGGGCGTCGTAGTACGCGAGCGAGGACGAGAAGACCGGCACGGGAATGCCGAGCTGGACCGCGGTGGCCACCACGCGGCGCCAGGCGGGGACGGCCGCGGCGATGGACTCGGCGAAGGCCGGGGCGAACAGCAGGTTGGCGGGCTTGCTGTCCCCCTTGTACGCGGCCGTGATGTCCTTCAGGAGAGCGGCGCGGATGATGCAGCCGGCACGCCAGAGCGAGGCGATCTCGTCGAGCTTGAGGTCCCAGCCGTATTCCTTCGCGGCGCTGCCGAGCATGTCCAGGCCCTGGGCGTAGGAGACGAGCTTTGAGGCGTAGAGCGCCTGGCGGACGTCCTCGACGAATCCGTCGGGAACCTCGACGCTGGCCTCGTGGCCGGCGAGCGTCTCCTGGGCGATGGCCCGCTGCTCAGCCTGCGACGAGATGCCGCGGGCGAACACGGATTCGGCGATGCCGGAGACCGGGGAGCCGAGGTCGAGCGCGGACTGCACGGTCCAGCGGCCGGTGCCCTTCTGGCCGGCGGCGTCGACGACGACGTCGACGAACGGCTTGCCCGTCTTCGCGTCGACGTGCGCCAGGACTTGGGCGGTGATCTCGATCAGGAAGGAGGAGAGCTCGCCCTTGTTCCACTCGGCAAAGATCTCCGACTGCTCCGCGGGCTCGATGCCTGCCGCGCTGCGCAGCAGGTCGTAGGCCTCGCCGATGACCTGCATGTCCGCGTACTCGATGCCGTTGTGGACCATCTTGACGAAGTGGCCGGCGCCATCCGTGCCGACCCACGCGCAGCACGGCTCGCCGTCGGCCTTCGCCGAGATCTTCTCGAGCATGGGGCCGAGTGCCTCGTAGGACTTCTTGGAGCCGCCCGGCATGATGGACGGGCCATTGAGCGCGCCCTCCTCGCCACCGGAGACACCGACACCCACGAAGTGGAGGCCCTTCTCGGCGAGGGCGGCCTCGCGACGGCGCGTGTCGGCGTAGTGCGAGTTGCCGGCGTCGATGACAATGTCGCCCTCCTCAAGGAGCGGGACGAGCTGGTCCACGACGGCGTCGACCGGCGCGCCAGCCTTGACCATGATCAGGACGCGCCGCGGCTTCTCAAGCGAGTCGACGAGTTCCTGGAGGGTCTCCGTGCGCACGAAGTCGCCCTCGTCGCCGTGCTTGGCGAGCAGGGCGTCCGTCTTCTCGACGGACCGGTTGTGAAGCGCCACGGTGTACCCGTTGCGCGCGAGGTTACGGGCGAGGTTCGCGCCCATCACCGCAAGGCCGGTGACGCCGATCTGTGCAGACATGTACTCTCCGTCTCTTCGTGGGATTCCGCATCCAAGGCTAGTTGACGCCCTTTCCGGCGATCACTGTTTGACATCTTATTTCGGCGCGCCTCACTTTTGGCACACGTTTGCCACAGTTGCCGTCGTCACGGAGGGACGGGTAGGAAGATTTTCATGACGAGTGTTTGGACTTTGGGGCTCTTGACCGTATGCTCGTGTCAGAGCCTCCCGTCGCGGCGAACCCCCCAATGGCCGCGGCGGGAGGCTTCTTCCATACACGGGAGCATCCCGCAGCGCCGAGAGGCGCGGACCCCAGAGGACGTGGTTGTGGGTCCTACCGGGATCGAACCGATGACATCCACGGTGTAAGCGTGGCGCTCTACCAGCTGAGCTAAAGACCCTGACGACGGCGACGCCATCGGGCGCGCCGGGGCACCACTGTACCGCAGCGGATCGGGGGCCGGAAAACGGCCGGCTCCGCCGCCGCCGCGGGTCAGCGAGATCCGCGTCAGCCCGAGATCGCGGCGAGTGCCGATCGGTAGCCGTCGAGGTCGCGGGCCTTCCCACGCGGATTGACCACGCGGTAGCGCACCACCCCGTCGGCGTCGAGGATGAAGGTGCCCCGCAGTGCCATGCCGTCCCTCTCGTCGAAGACGCCGAAGCGGCGGGCCACGGCCCCATGGGGCCAGAAGTCTGCCAGAAGCGGGAAATCGTATTTTTCCGCCTGGGCGTAGGCCCGCTGGGTGAACTTGCTGTCCACGGAAACGGCGAGGACTTGCGCCCCCGCGGCGGCGAAGATCTCCCCGTTGTCCCGCAGCTCACCGAGTTCGCCGGTGCAGATGCCGGAAAAGGCGAAGGGGAAGAACACCACGACCACGGGACGGCCCCGCAGGGATTCCAAATGGACGGGCTCGCCGAACTGATTGGGGAGCTCGAAGTCCGGAGCGCTCTCGCCGACCTGGGGACCCGGCAGGGACGGCAGCGCAGTCACTGCTTCTTCCGGACGAGGCGCGTCGCGCTCCAGTCCTTGGACACGCCCACCGACGAGGTCGAGTGCAGGCCGGCCGTCGGCGCAGCCTCCTGGACCTCGACCGGGCGCACATGGCCATCACGTCCCTGCTTCGGGATGAGAAGCCAGACGACGCCGGATTCCTCGAGAGTGGTCTGGGCGTCCATGAGCATGTCGACGAGATCGCCGTCGTCCTCCCGCCACCACACGATGACACCGTCGACCACGTCGTGGTCGTCCTCGTCGAGGAGGTCCGAGCCGGTTGCCTCCTCGATCGCCTCACGCAGGCCGAAGTCAACGTCCTCGTCGTAGCCGAACTCCTGGATCAGGTCCCCGTCTTTGAAACCCAATCGCGCCGCCACATTGCTGTCTGCGGCGGTGTCCGTCTCGCCCACGTCGTCCTCCTCCTTCTTCATGTCTTACTGGCCCTCGCCCGCGGCGGGACCTCGGCGCAGGAGCCCCGGGCGCCGCTTGACGCGACGGCCCGGCACACCTCCACCGTATGTACAAGCCAACACCGTTTGCCCCGCCGCTTCAAGCGCGCACCGCCCAAGAGGCCGCGGCTGCGGGCGCCGTCGGGCCCACGGGGACGCTGGAGCACGGCAATCGCAATACAGCCGGGGGCGGCGGCGCCCGCTACGCATCGCCACCGCACCGCGACTAGAGTGGCCCGTGGGTGTGGCACGGCCTGGATGACCCCGGCCCCAGCAGCACTCGAGCACGAACGCCCTGAACGCACAGGGCACAGCGACGACACCGCCCGCCGCCCGGCTGCCACCAGCTCCGGTCTCCGGGCTCGAAGAGAGGTTTGGACGTGTCTGTAGGAGAAGAGACCTCGCACATCCTCAGCGGCCTGACGAATCAGCTGCCCGACCGAGACCCCGACGAGACGGCGGAGTGGATCGAATCGCTCGATTCGCTCATCGAGGAACGCGGCACCGCGCGGGCGCAGTACATCATGCGCAGCCTCCTGCAGCGTGCCGGGTCGCAGAGCGTGGGTGTGCCGATGGTCACCACGACGGACTTCGTCAACACGATTCCCGCGGACCAGGAGCCCGAGTTCCCCGGCAATGAGGAGTTCGAGCGCCGCTACCGCGCCTACATGCGGTGGAACGCCGCGATCATGGTGCACCGGGCGCAGCGGCCCGGCATCGGCGTGGGCGGGCACATCTCCACCTACGCCGGCGCGGCGACCCTCTACGAGGTCGGGTTCAACCACTTCTTCCGCGGCAAGGACCACCCAGGCGGCGGCGACCAGGTCTTCTTCCAGGGACACGCCTCCCCCGGCATGTACGCGCGCGCGTTCATGGAGGGGCGCCTGTCCGAGGAGGACCTCGACGGCTTCCGCCAGGAGAAGTCCCGTGAGGGCCACGCCCTCTCCTCCTACCCGCACCCCCGCATGATGCCGGAGTTCTGGGAGTTCCCGACCGTCTCGATGGGCATCGGGCCGATGAATGCCATCTATCAGGCCCAGACGAACCGCTATCTGCACAACCGCGGGATCAAGGACACCTCGGACCAGCACGTGTGGGCCTTCCTCGGCGACGGCGAGATGGACGAGCCCGAGTCCCGCGGCCTGCTCCAGCTCGCCGCCAACGAGAACCTCGACAACCTCACCTTCGTGGTCAACTGCAACCTGCAGCGCCTCGACGGTCCGGTGCGCGGCAACGGCAAGATCATCCAGGAGCTCGAGGCGTTCTTCCGCGGCGCGGGCTGGAACGTCATCAAGGTCATCTGGGGACGCGAGTGGGACAGCCTGCTGGCCCGCGACGACAACAACCAGCTCGTCAAGATCATGAACGAGACGCTCGACGGCGACTACCAGACCTACAAGGCCGAGTCGGGCGGGTTCGTGCGCGAGCACTTCTTCGGCAAGACGCCCGAGACCAAGGAACTCGTCGCCGACTACTCGGACGAGCAGATCTGGAACCTCAAGCGCGGCGGCCACGACTATTGGAAGGTCTACGCCGCCTACAAGGCCGCCACCGAGTTCAAGGGCAAGCCGACTGTCGTCCTGGCGATGACCGTCAAGGGGTACGGCCTGGGTCCGCACTTCGAGGGCCGCAACGCGACCCACCAGATGAAGAAGATGACCCTGCAGGACCTCAAGGACTTCCGCGACCACCTGCGGATCCCGATCACGGACGAGCAGCTCGAGGCCGACCCTTACCAGCCGCCGTACTACCACCCGGGGCAGGACGCCCCCGAGATCCAGTACATGATGCAGCGCCGCAAGGAGCTCGGCGGCTTCCTGCCCGAGCGCCGCGATCCCCACGAGGGCATCGCGCTGCCCGACGACAAGTCGTTCGAGGTGGCCAAGCGCGGCTCCGGGAAGCAGCAGGCGGCCACGACCATGGCCTTCGTCCGCCTGCTCAAGGACCTCATGCGGGACAAGGAGTTCGGCAGGCGCGTCGTCCCCATCGTCCCCGACGAGGCCCGCACGTTCGGCATGGACGCGTTCTTCCCGACCGCGAAGATCTACAACCCGAAGGGCCAGAACTACCTCTCGGTGGACCGCGACCTCGTGCTCGCGTACAAGGAGTCCCCGGCCGGCCAGATCCTCCATGCGGGCATCAACGAGGCGGGGTCGATCGCGGCGTTCACAGCCGCGGGCACCTCCTACGCCACGCACGGCGAAACCCTCGTGCCGATCTACGTCTTCTACTCGATGTTCGGCTTCCAGCGCACCGGCGACGGCATCTGGGCCGCCGCCGATCAGATGGCCCGCGGCTTCATCATCGGCGCCACCGCCGGCCGGACCACGCTCACCGGCGAAGGCACCCAGCACGCCGACGGGCACTCCCCGATCCTGGCCTCGACGAACCCCGCGGTCGTCGCCTATGACCCCGCCTACGGCTATGAGATCGGCCACATCGTCAAGTCCGGCCTTGAGCGCATGTACGGCGGGAAGCACCCGAACCCGAACGTCATGTACTACCTCACGGTCTACAACGAGCCGATCGTCCAGCCTGCCGAGCCGGAAGAGCTCGACGTCGAAGGCGTGGTCAGGGGCATCTACCTCCTCGCGCCGGCGAAGATCGACGGCCCGCGTACCCAGCTGCTCGCCTCGGGTGTCTCCGTGCCCTGGGCTCTCGAAGCCCAGCAGATCCTCGCGGAGGAGTGGGGAGTCTCTGCGGACGTGTGGAGCGTCACCTCGTGGAATGAGCTCCGGCGTGACGGCCTGGCGGCCGAGGAGGAAGCCTTCCTCAACCCCGGCCAGGAACCCCGTCAGCCGTTCGTCACCCAGCAGCTCGCCGGGGCCACCGGTCCGATCGTGGCGGTGACGGACTACATGAAGGCCGTCCCCGACCAGATCCGCCAGTTCCTCCCGAACGAGTTCGCGACGCTCGGCGCAGATGACTTCGGCTTCGCCGACACCCGTGCCGCGGCGCGCCGGTACTTCCACATCGACAGCCACTCGGTCGTGGTCCGTGCGCTTCAGATGCTGGCCCGGCGCGGCGAGGTCGACGCCGACGCACCCCGTCAGGCATTCGACCGGTACCGCCTCAACGACGTGAACGCCGGATCGACTGGCAACGCGGGCGGCGAGTCCTAGCCCACTCCCCCGTCCCGGGCGGCCTGCAGCCGCCCCAGACCCACGGCGGCCCTTCCCGGCTTCGGGGAGGGCCGCCGTCGTGTGTGAACCCAGGCACTCCGGCTTGTAGCCTTCGCACAAAATTCACCCCGGGCCCCGGCTCGCCTATGCTCTAGGCATGAGCCAGCCCAAGCAGTCCACCGGCGGCTCGCCGAACGGCAAGCTGACCATCTCCCCGGCCAAGGCGGAGACGGTCAAGAAGCTGCGGGCCAACGTCGGCCAGCTCTCGACCACCACCATGCGCGAGCTCGAGCGGGCGCTGCCCTGGTACAGCCGGCTCAGCGCAGACGAGCGGTCCGCGCTCGGGCTCGTGGCGCAGAACGGGATCGCGGCCTTCGTCACCTGGTACGAGCGGCCCACCATGCCCTCGTGGATCCTGTCCGACGTCTTCGGCAGCGCACCGACAGAGCTCACCCGCTCCATCAGCCTCCAGAAGGCCCTCCAGCTCATCCGGATCGTGGTCGAGGCGGTCGAGGACCAGGTCCCCCACCTCGCACCCGAAGAGGACCAGCCTGCCCTGCGCGAAGCCGTCCTGCGCTACTCCCGCGAGGTCGCCTTCGCCGCTGCCGACGTCTACGCACGCGCCGCCGAGACCCGGGGCTCGTGGGACACCCGGCTCGAGGCGCTCATCGTGGACGCGATCCTGCGGGGGGAGAACACCGACGCGCTGCGCTCGCGGATCGCGGCGCTCGGATGGAAGGCCCAGGAGCGCTTCACCGTCATGGTGGGCAGCGCTCCCCTCGAGCCGAGCCCGACCTACGTGGGCGAGCTGCGGCGCCTGGCCGGCCGCTATGCCCAGGACGCGCTCGTGGGCATCCAGGGCGACAGGCTCATCCTGATCCTCGGCGGACTCGACGATCCCCCCGGCGCGATGGCCCGTCTCGCCGACCTCTTCGCGCCGGGCCCCGTGGTGTTCGGCCCCGAGGCACCCACGCTCCCCGAGGCGAGCATGTCGGCGCAGGCGGCGTTCGCCGGCCTATCCGCGGCCCGCGCCTGGCCCAACGCTCCCCGCCCTGTCTCGGCCGACGACCTCCTCCCCGAGCGTGTCGTCGCGGGCGACGACGCCGCGCGCCGGGCCCTCGTCCAGAAGATCTACCGACCGCTCGTCGCCGCGTCCAACGGGCTCGTGGAGACCCTCAGCGCCTACTTCGAGCTCGGCCACTCGCTCGAGGCCACGGCGCGGGAGCTGTTCGTCCATGCCAACACCGTGCGGTACCGGCTTCGGCGCGTGTGCGATGTCACGGGATGGGATCCGCTGCTTCCCCGCGAGGCCTTCGTCCTGCAGACCGCTCTGGTGGTCGGACGGCTCGCAAGCACAGGCAAGCCAGCCGGGGAAAGGCCTGCCGGACGCTCCTGACAGGCCCCGCCGACGACCCCACTCGTTGTAGACTTCCCACAAACCGCGTTCTGGAGCTTGGTGCGTGCACCCACGCCGCGGACGCCCGCCGATTTGGAAAGCTTGGATTCGTGCTTGCAATTGTCTGCCCTGGACAGGGCTCCCAGACGCCCGGCTTCTTGGCCCCCTGGCTAGAGGTCCCCTCCGTCGCCGAGCGCCTGGGCGCCCTCGGAGACGTCGCCGGCCTTGACCTCGTGGCCCACGGGACCACCTCGGACGAGGAGACCATCAAGGACACCGCCGTCGCCCAGCCGCTCATCGTGGCCGCCGGCATCGTCACCGCAGAGGCGCTGTTCGACGTCGATCTCTCGGAGCTGCCCATTGTCCTGGCCGGCCACTCAGTCGGCGAGATCACCGCGTCGGCGCTCGCCGGCGTCGTGAGCGCCGAGGACGCGATGCGCTTCGTCTCCGTCCGCGCCCAGGGGATGGCGCGCGCCGCGGCCGTCGCTCCGACAGGCATGAGCGCCGTCCTCGGCGGTGACCGCGAGGAGGTGCTGGCTGCCATTGCGGCCGCCGGCGCCGAACCGGCCAACGTCAACGGGGGCGGCCAGATCGTCGCAGCAGGCACCTTCGAGCAGCTCGAGGCCCTCGCGGCGAACCCGCCCGCAAAGACCCGCATTGTGCCGCTGAAGGTGGCCGGGGCCTTCCACACGCAGCACATGGCCTCCGCCGTGTCAGATCTCGAGGCCCTGCGGCCCTCGCTGTCCGTGAGCGACCCCACTGTGCCGCTCCTGTCGAACTACGACGGCGCACCTGTCGCGTCGGGCGACGCCGCCGTCGCGAGTCTCATCGCCCAGGTCTCGCGGCCGGTGCGCTGGGACCTCTGCATGGAGACGCTCGCATCGCGCGGCGTCACGGGCGTCATCGAGCTCGCACCGGCCGGCACCCTTGTCGGCCTCGCCAAGCGTGGCATGCCCGGCGTGAAGACAGTCGCCGTCAAGACGCCCGGCGACGTGGCGGCGGCGCTTGAACTGTTCGCCGCCGATGCCGAGAGCGGCGAGGCCCGGAACGAAGAGGAGACCGTGTGAGCGAGCCGACCCTGAAGCAGTCCCCCGCCCGCGAGCACTCCCGGATCGCCGGCATCGGGGCCTACCGGCCCTCGGTGGTCGTCACTAACGACGACGTCTGCCAGTGGATCGACTCCTCCGACGAGTGGATCCGCCAGCGCACCGGAATCGTCACCCGCCACCGCGCTCCCGCGGACGTGAGCGTCATCGACATGGCCGAAGGCGCGGCGCGCGAGGCGCTCGAGTCCGCGGGCATCACCGGCAGCCAGCTGGGGGCCGTCATCGTCTCCACGGTGACCCACCCCTTCGCCACGCCCTCTGCAGCCGCACAGCTGGCCGACCGGCTCGGTGCCACCCCAGCGCCGGCCTACGACATCTCGGCCGCCTGCGCCGGGTACTGCTATGGCGTTGCCCAGGCCGACGCGCTCGTGCGCTCGGGTGCAGCGGAGTACGTGCTCGTCATCGGCGCCGAGAAGCTCAGCGACTTCATCGACAACACCGAGCGCACCATCTCCTTCCTGCTCGGCGACGGTGCAGGCGCCGTCGTCGTCGGACCGTCCGAGACTCCCGGGATCGGGCCCTCGGTGTGGGGCTCCGACGGCAGCAGGTGGGGCACGATCGGCATGACCCACTCTCTGCTCGACGTGCGGGACCTGTCCGATGAGGCAGAGCGCGACGGCGCCGGCAACGCTGCCGCGGTGCTCGGCACCGAAGCAAAGATCTGGCCGACGCTGCGCCAGGATGGCCAGAGCGTCTTCCGCTGGGCTGTGTGGGAGATGGCCAAGGTCGCCAAGCGCGCGCTCGACGCGGCTGGCGTCGGGCCGGACGACCTCGCCGCATTCGTACCCCACCAGGCCAACATGCGCATCATCGACGAGATGGTCAAGCAGCTCGGCCTGCCGGCGTCCGTCATCGTCGCGCGTGACATCGCGGACGCGGGCAACACGTCGGCGGCCTCCATCCCGCTCGCCGCCCATCGCCTGCTGAAGGAGAACCCAGACCTCAGCGGCAAGCTCGCCCTGCAGATCGGCTTCGGCGCTGGCCTTGTGTTCGGCGCCCAGGTCGTCGTCCTCCCCTGAGACTGTGCCGCCTGCTCCAGGCGGCCGAGACCAAGCCGCATGAGCGGCTGGAACCCTGATCCGGCGACCGCCGGGAACCGAGAAAAGGAGCCGACATGGCAACCAACGAAGAGATCCTCGCCGGTCTGGCCGAGATCATCAACGAGGAGACGGGCCTGGCCACCGAGGCCGTCGAGCCCGACAAGTCCTTCACGGATGACCTCGACATCGACTCGATCTCCATGATGACCATCGTGGTCAACGCCGAGGAGAAGTTCGGGGTCCGCATCCCCGACGAGGAGGTCAAGAACCTCTCCACCGTCGGCGACGCTGTCGACTTCATCGCCAAGGCCCAGGCCTAAGTGCGACCGCGGCGGCCGGCGCCCACCACGCCGGCCGCCACCCAAGACTTCCGCCAGCACCGCTGGCGCTGACGCGAACCGAAAGAGCGAAGCATGGCGCGCAAAGTTGTTGTGACCGGCCTCGGGGCCACGACGCCGATCGGCGGCGACGTCCCCACCCTCTGGCAGAACGCCCTCAAGGGCGTCTCGGGGGTCCGCAGGCTCACCGACGACTGGGTCGAGGAGTTCGATCTCCCGGTCAAGATCGCCGCCAAGCTCTCCACACCCGCCGAGAACGTCCTCAGCCGCGTCGAGATGAAGCGTATGGACCCCTCGACCCAGTACGGTGTCATCGCCGCCCGTGAGGCGTGGCGGGACGCCGGGATCGAGGAGATTGACCACGATCGGCTCGCCGTGGCATTCGCCACCGGCATCGGGGGTGTGTGGACGCTGCTGAACGGGTGGGACACGCTCCGCGAGAAGGGCCCGCGCCGCGTCCTCCCAATGACGGTCCCCATGCTCATGCCCAACGGTGTCGCGGCAGCGGTCAGCCTCGACCTCGGCGCGCGGGCCGGCGCCCACACCCCTGTCTCCGCCTGCGCCTCCGGGACCGAGGCCATGAACGTCGGCCTCGAGCTGATCCGTGCCGGCAAGGCCGATGTGGTGATGGTCGGCGGCGCCGAGGCCGCCATCCACCCCATGCCGCTCGCGTCCTTCGCCGCGATGCAGGCGCTGTCCAAGCGCAACGACGACCCCGAGCACGCCTCGCGTCCGTACGACATCGACCGTGACGGCTTCGTCATGGGCGAGGGAGCCGGCGCCCTGGTGCTCGAGGCCGAGGAGCACGCCCTGGCCCGCGGCGCGCGCATCTACGGTGAGCTCGCCGGTACCTCCGTCACGGCTGATGCCTATCACATCACCGCTCCGGACCCGGAGGGGCTCGGCGCCACGCGCGCCCTCAAGGCAGCGATGTTCGACGCCCGCATCCAGCCCGAGGACGTCACCCACGTCAACGCCCACGCGACGTCCACCCCGGTCGGCGACAAGCCCGAGTACACCGCACTCAAGGCAGCGCTCGGCAGCCATGTGGACAATGTTGCCGTGTCGGCGACCAAGTCCCAGATGGGGCATCTGCTGGGTGCGTCAGGCGCGGTGGAGGCAGTGCTGACCGTCCTCGCCGTGTACGAGCGCAAGGCGCCGGCGACGATCAACCTGGACCACCAGGACCCGGACATCCCCCTCGATGTTGTGACGACCGCCCGAGACCTCCCGCAGGGCGACATCGTGGCCCTGAGCAATTCCTTCGGCTTCGGCGGCCACAACGCCGTCGTGGTCATCCGCAACCACTGACCACGCTCCGCTGCAAACGACGACGAGGGGGCCCGCCGTGTACTACGGCGGGCCCCCTCGTCTGTACCGCGGCGACGCTTGAGGACGAGAAGGAGGCTGGATCGGACGAAAGGGTCGTCAGCCCACTTGGTGCAGCCAGCGGACGGGAGCGCCCTCCGCGGCGTGCCGGAACGGCTCCAGCTCCTCGTCCCATGCCTCGCCCAGTGCGAGGGAAAGCTCGTGGTAGACGACGGCAGGATCGCCCGCACCGGCCTCGTAGGCGTAACGGATCCGGTCCTCGGAGACCACGATGTTGCCGTGGACATCGGTCATCCCGTGGAAGATCCCGAGTTCGGGGGTGTGTGACCACCGGGCACCGTCGACTCCGGGACTGGGCTCCTCCGTGACCTCATAGCGAAGATGCGCCCAGCCCCTCAGGGCGGACGCAAGCTGTGCCCCGGTCCCCGGAGCCCCCATCCACGAGAGCTCCGCACGGAACATTCCCGGAGCGGCTGGCTGAGCCGTCCAGTCCAGATCCGTGCGCTTGTCGACGACCGAGCCGATGGCCCACTCCACGTGGGGACACAACGCGCTCGGTGCCGAGTGCACGAACAGCAGACCACGCGTCATCACTGCAGACATTCCATCCTCCATCGCTGTCGGTACGTCTTCCCCTACGACCGTCAGCTGGCGGGTGTCCCCAATCGACCCGTGGCTATGCAGTTGTTCCGCCGCTGCCGCCCCGCATTCTGCAAGGCGCCATGAACCGGCGGGTTTGCGACCATTCTGCACGAGACACCGGCCATGCGCCAGTGCGCCCCGCCGATCAGGCGCGCGGATGCGACGAGAGGTAACTGGCTCGCAGCCGTTCCACCGAGACATGGGTGTAGAGCTGCGTCGTGGCGAGGCTGGCGTGCCCGAGCAGTTCCTGGACGCTGCGCAGGTCTGCGCCCCCGTCGAGCAGGTGGGTTGCCGCCGTGTGCCGCAGGGTGTGCGGGCCGCTCGCCGAGGTGTCCCCGAGCGCGCGCAGGGCGCGGTCGACGACGTCCCGCGCCTGCCGCTGTCCGAGCCTGCCGCCGCGGCGGCCGAGGAAGAGGGCCGGGCCGCTGGCGGCGCTCGCGAGCGTGTGGCGAACGGCAAGCCATCGCGTGAGCGCTGCGGCAGCCGGTTCCCCGAACGGGACGGTCCGTTCCTTGTTGCCCTTGCCGAGGATGCGGGCTGTGCGTCGCTCGAAGTCCAGATCGTCGACATCGAGGCCCGCGAGCTCGCCCACCCGCACCCCGGTAGCGTAGAGGAACTCCACCAGGGCCAGGTCCCGTACCGCGACCGGGTCGCCTTCCGACGCGGCACCGGCCGCACCCTCGACGAGCCGCTCGGCCTGTTCGCGATGGAGGACCGCGGGGAGGTGCTTGTCGCGTTTGGGCGCGGCGAGACGGAGGGCGGGGTCCGCCTCCACGCGTCCCTCCCTCAAGGCCCAGGCCATGAACGCCCGGACCGACGACGCGCGTCGGGCCAGAGTTGCCCGGGACAAGCCTGAGTCGCTCTGCCGGCCGAGCCACCTCCTCAGCATCGCCAGATCGATCCCACTCAGGTCCCAGGCGCCGTCCCCGACGGCCGACGCGAGCATCGACGAGAGGTCCGACTCATAGGCCCGGACGGTGTGGGCTGATCGTCCGCGCTCGAGCGCGAGGTACCGGAGGAAATCCGAAAGCGCGCGGGCGAGGGCCGGGTCCAGGGTGGAGCCCAGCTGCAGCTCCCCGGAATGCCGCGCGGGCTCCGGCTGCTCGCGCGGCAGCGGCTGCTGGGGGCCGGGGGCGCTCACCGCCTGCTCCCAGCACCTGGAGTCGCAGCTGTGACGGCCGATCCCACCGCGGACGGGATCATCGTTCCTCCTCTTGACGCTGGGTCGGCCTGCTCCTGCTCCCCTGCCACTCTGGCTCTGCTCCTCGCTCCCCGCAAGCCGACACGCGCGTCGCACTCAGCGGTGCCAGCCCCCGCTGCATCGCTCACCCGCGCTTCGCCCTGCGCCATCCCTCGTCGGTCCGCTCACAGAGCCCCTCGAGCGCGAGGCGACCCAGACCGGCCCGGACCTCGGCCTCGCTCAGCCCCGCCACGACAGCGAGCCGCTCCACCTCTGCCCCGCGCCGCACCGGAAGAGCCTCTAGCACCGCAAGGTCCACGAGCGACAGTCCGTCGTGCGGAGCAGGGGGACCCTGCGGATCCTCGACGAGGCCCTCGCCGGCCGGCGCCAGCAGTTCATAGACCTCCTTCTCGTCCACAACGCAGGTCGCCCCGTTGCGCAGGAGGGCGTGGCAGCCTGCCGAGTTCGCGCTGTAGACCGATCCCGGAACAGCTGCGACGTTTCTGCCCAGGTCGGCCGCCCTCCGGGCGGTGCTGAGCGCTCCCGACCGCCAGCGCGCCTCGACCACGACCGTGGCGGAGGACAGCGCAGCGATGAGCCGGTTGCGCTTGAGGAACCTGTGCTTGGTCGGCGCGGAGCCGGGGGGCACCTCGGAGACCACCAGGCCGCGCCGGGCGATCTCCCGCAGCAGGTCCTCATGTCCGGAGGGGTAGTACCGGTCGGCACCTCCAGCCATGACGGCAACGGTCGGCAGGGACCGGGCTGCAGATGCGAGGGCGCCCCTGTGCGCCTGCCCGTCGATGCCGTAGGCGCCACCGCTGACCACGGTGATTCCCCGGTCCGCGAGGCCCTTGGCGAGCTCGCCGGCGACCGAGAGTCCGTAGCCGGTCGCATCGCGCGAGCCGACGATCGCCAAGGACTTCCGGGTATCCGGCAGCGGCTCCTCACCCCGGACCCAGAGGCAGAGAGGAGCGTCGATGCCGAGATCACTGAGCCCCTCGGGCCACTCTCCGTCCTCAGGGATCACGAGCCGCCCGCCGAATCGGGCGATCGTTTCCAGATCTCGTTCAGGCGCCAAGTGCGCGACGCGGGGCCGCCACCGCTCGAGGGCCGTCTGGAGGCTCGCAGACGCCTCCTGACTGGCTGATCCGTGCTGCCCCCGGCCCGAGTGTGCCCCCTCCGTACCGGCCGCCACCGCCGTCGGCGCGGCCGGCGGCGTGACCTCTCCGACTGCGATTCTCAGTGCCTCGACGGGGCCAAGCACCTCCACGAGGGCGGTTCCCACTCCATCCATCGGCTCGAAGAGCCTCGACAGCGCTGCTCGGGCGATGCGTACGTCGTCCATGGTCTCTCCCTCTGCGACGCCCAGTCCGCCGCCTCGTGTCTGGTAGGTGCTGTTCATGCCGCCGCCACGGGCTGGCGCAGCAGGAGAGCCTGACCGACCTCGTCGGCGCCGGGCCGGTCGAGGCCCGCGAGATCCGCGATACTCCACGCGAGCCGGAGGACGCGGTCGTAGCCGCGGGCAGTGAGGGTGTTCGCCGTCATCGCCCGCTCGAGCGAGGACGTGCTGCCCGCGTCGAGACGGAAGCGTCCCCGTAGAAGTCGCCCAGGCACCTGCGAGTTCGTCTCGAGGCCGTACGGCGCCAGTCGCTCAGCCTGATGGGCCCGGGCGCGGAGCACGCGGGCTGCGACCTCTGCCGTCGACTCGCCCGGAGTCGTGCCACCGAGATCCGCCGCCCCCACCTTTCGGACTGCCAACTGGATATCGACCCGGTCAAGGAGCGGCCCTGAGATGCGTCCGAAGTATCGTCGTTTGGCCTGGGCCGTGCAGGTGCACTCGAGCCCCTTGCCGGTCCCTTGGCCACAGGGGCAGGGGTTGGCGGCGAGCACAAGCTGGAACCTCGCCGGGTACGCGGCGGTTCCGGCCGCGCGGTGGACCACGACTTCGCCCGACTCGAGGGGCTGGCGCAGGGAGTCCAGAACGCGTCGCTCGTATTCGGGCGCCTCGTCGAGGAACAGGACGCCGCGATGCGCACGGGAGGCCGCTCCCGGCCTCGGCACGCCCGAGCCGCCGCCGATGATCGCCGGCGCACTGGCCGTGTGGTGCGGACTCTCGAACGGCGGCCGCCTGATCAGGGACCGCTGCGCGGCGGGGTCGACGGAGAGGGAGTGGATCGCGGTGACCTCCATGGCGCCCTCGTCGTCGAGGTCCGGCAGGACTCCAGGGAGCCGTTCTGCGAGCATCGTCTTCCCTGCGCCGGGCGACCCGACGAGGAGCAGGTGGTGGGCACCGGCCGCTGCCACCTCGACTGCGGCCCGCGCCTCGGACTGCCCCGCGACATCCCGGAGGTCGGGCACGGACAGCAGGGGCACGGCAGGCGGGGCTTGGGACGCCGTCTCGACAGGGTCCGCCGACGGCAGCTCGACTGCCTTCGGGTCCGCGCCGAGCTCGAGCGCGAGCTGGCCGAGGGAGCTGTAGGCGTGGACCCGGGCACCGGGGACAAGGGACGCCTCCTGGGCGTTGCCCGAGGCCACCACCACGTCCGGGCGCCCGGCCCGCACCGCGGCCATGACTGCGGGGAGGACGCCCCGCAGCGGCCGCAGCTGTCCGTCGAGCCCGAGCTCGGCGAGGAAGACCACCCCCAGGGGTGGCCTGAGATCGCCGGCTGCTGCGAGAGACGCAATCGCTATGGCCAGATCGAACCCGGTGCCCCGTTTGGGAAGCGACGCCGGGATGAGGTTGACGGTCAGCTTCCGCCTGCTCAACGGAAGCCCGCTGTTGTGCGCGGCACTCCGGATCCGCTCCCGGGCCTCGTTGAGCGCCGAATCGGGCAGCCCGAGCAGCACGAAGTTGGGCAGCGTCTGACCGATGTCGGCTTCGACCTCGACGAGGTAGCCGTTGAGTCCGACAAGTGCCACCCCGAGCGCACGACCGACGCCCATCACGCTACGCCCATGAGGTGCTCCAGGACCGACTGCTCACCGGCCGGGCCCGTGACGGCGACCACGTCGACCCTGCGTTGACGCCCCCGAGCCCCGTGCTCGCGGGCCCACAGCCCCAAGAGCCGGACCAGACGCGCGAGCTTAGCCGGGTCCACAGCTTCGAAGGGATGGCCGTAGTCCCACGAGCGGCGGGCCTTCACCTCCACGGCGACGAGGGTGCCGGCGTCGGCGGCGACGATGTCCAGCTCCCCTTCGGCGCACCGCCAGTTCCGGTCCAGAATCGCCGCTCCCAGCGACCGCAGATACTCCTCAGCGAGGCGTTCGCCTCGGGCTCCCAGCCTGTCCTTCGCTCTCATGAGCCCAGACTCCCGCCCGGGGACGACGAAGGGACCCGCCCGGCCGCCCTATGTGGACGACACGCCGGAACGGGTCCCTGTGGAGGACCAACGGCCCTCGGACGCGGGTCGAGTCGGCTAGGTGCCGAGCCCGCCCTTGGGCAGGCCGAGGTCCTCAACCTTCGGAAGCTCTTCGACGTTGACGTCCTTGAAGGTGATCACGCGGACGCTCTTGACGAAGCGCGCGCTCCGGTACACGTCCCAGACCCAGGCGTCCTGGAGGGTCAGGTCGAAGTACACCTCGCCGTCCGCCGACCGGGCCTGCAGATCGACGTGGTTGGCGAGGTAGAAGCGGCGCTCGGTCTCCACGACGTAGCTGAACAGCGAGATCACGTCACGGTACTCGCGGTAGAGCTGGAGCTCCATGTCGGTCTCGTAGTTCTCAAGGTCTTCGGCGCTCATAGTCCTATCTTCCCCCAGCCAGAGGCGAGGCCTCATCGATGGATCCGGCTCCGGCGTCGTCGTACTCCTCGGCGGGACCGTCCACGCCCAGACGCCACGAGCGCCGGTGCAGGGAGCTCGGGCCGAACTCCACGAGCGCTGCCCGGTGCTCGGGTGTCGCGTAGCCCTTGTTGACGGTCCAGTTGAAGCGAGGATCGTCGGTGCCGTACTCCACCATCAGCGCGTCGCGGGCGACCTTCGCGAGGATGCTCGCGGCTGCGACCGCCTGGCACTTCAGATCCGCCTTGATCGTGGTGCGCACGGGCACCGAGGGAAGCTCGACGGCTTCCTCGAAGAGCGAGCCCTGGCCCCCACGGCCGAGCCAGTCGTAGTTGCCGTCGAGATGCACGACGTCGGGCACAATCCCGGCGGCAGAGACCTCGCCGAGCGCCCGCACACCGGCGAGGCGGAGGGCGGCCATGATGCCCAACGCGTCGATCTCCTCCGCGGAGGCGTGGCCGACAGCGGCAGCGACGGCCCAGGACCGGACGAGGGGAACGAGCTCGACCCTGCGCTCCGGCGTCAGGAGCTTGCTGTCGCGCAGCACCGTGCGGGTCACGACACTCCGCGCGTCCACCACGACGATCCCTACTGTGACGGGGCCCGCCAGAGCCCCACGGCCAACCTCATCGCAGCCTGCGATGAGCGGGCCGAACTCAGTGGCCAGCCGGTTGACGAAGCGGAGGGTCGGGGCCGGCGCGCCCGGCCCGCGGCGTTTCACCGTGGCGGTGCGTGCTGCCGAGGTGCTCATCGTGGGGACGGCACGGCGCTGAACGTGCCTGGGTAGTTGTCGAGGACCTGGATGCGGTTGAGCGGCCACGCGATCACCGACGCCTTCCCCTCGACGTCATCGAGCGAGATGAAGCCCGAGCCGGGCTGCGCCGCGTCGTGGAAGCGCGAGTCGGACGAGTGGTTGCGGTTGTCGCCCATAACCCAAATGGTGCCCTGCGGGACGGTCACATCGAAAGGCATCGGGCGCGGCGTCTCCGCCGGGTTGACGTACGGCTCGGTGAGCGGCGCCCCGTTCACCGTGATGTGCTGGGACGCGTCGCAGCACACCACGTGGTCGCCGGGAAGACCGATCACGCGCTTGATGAGGTGCTGCTGCGACGTGTCAGGCAGGAGCCCGACGAACTCGAGCGCTTCGGTGACGGGGTTCGGTGTGCTGGGCGGGAGCGACGGGAGCCAGCCCTTCGTGTCCTTGAAGACCACCACGTCGCCGCGCTGGAGGGCCGCATTGCGCGGGATCATCAGGTTGACGAAGATGCGGTCGTTCTCCTCGAGCGTGGGCACCATCGACTCCGACGGGATGTAGAAGGCCTTGAAGAGGAATGTCTTGATGATGAAGGAGAGGACGATGGAGACGGCCAGGATGATGCCGATCTCACGGAGCCAGCCGAGCAGGCCGCCGCGGGCGCGCTTCGCCGGCTTCGCTGGCCGACCGTCGCTGCCGTGGGGCTCGGCCCCCGTTCCCGCTGCGTCGGGGCCGGTTCCGGGGGTGCTTGTCACTGATGGTCCTTCTGGGTGGCGTCGGCGGTCAACCCGCCCAATCTATCAAGCGGCCAGATGATTGCGACCGGCCGTCCGATCACGCTCTGGGTGCGCACGAGTCCCCCGCCCGGTGCACCGAGGAGGGAGCGCGAATCCGCCGATTCGGCTCGGTGGTCCCCGAGGAGCCAAAGGCGCCCGTCGGGCACGACGACGTCGAACGCCTCGGCGCTGGGCTGGTCGCCCGGGTAGAGGTAGGGCTCGTCCAGCGCCTTCCCGTTGACGTCGAGACGCCCGTCCGGGGTGCAGCAGCGCACGTGGTCGCCGGCGACGCCCACCGCCCTCTTGACGTAGATCGTGTCGCTGGCCACGATGCCGAGCCACTCGGCGGCGCCCCGCACGGCGTCGCCGAACCAGCCGCGCCCGGAATCCAGCGGCGCGAACGAGCCGCGGCCGTCGAACACGACGACCTCGCCCCGGCTCACCGGCGCGGAGTCAAGGGCGGTCCGGGCGACGACGATCCTGTCCCCGGGCGCGAGGAGGGGCTCCATGGAGCCTGAGGGGATGAAGAAGACGTCGAAGAACAGTCCCCGGATGACACCCCACACGACAAGGGCCAGGACGATGGCGAGAACGACCGAACGCCAGCCCACTCGGTGGGACTGGCGTTCGGTGCGGACCATGGACGGCGCGGTCTGCGTCTGAGCAGCCTGAGGCTACTTGGCAGAGCTGAAGTCGCGCTTCTCCTTGATCTTGGCGGCCTTGCCGCGGAGCTCGCGCATGTAGTAGAGCTTGGCGCGGCGGACGTCGCCCTTGGTGACAACCTCGATCTTCTCGATGATCGGGGAGTGCACCGGGAAGGTGCGCTCGACGCCGACGCCGAAGGAGACCTTGCGGACCGTGAAGGTCTCGCGGACGCCGTGGCCCTGACGGCCGACGACGAAGCCCTGGAACACCTGAACGCGGGTGTTCTTGCCCTCGATGATGTTCACGTGCACCTTGATGGTGTCGCCGGGCCCGAAGGCGGGAACGTCGGAGCGCAGCGAGGCGGCATCGACGGAGTCGAGAATGTGCATGATCTTCTCCTGGCGAATGCCACAGGTCACTCGCTTTGGTCGCTGGCTCCCCCGTCCATGCGGCGGAGCCCGGAATCCGTGACCGCCAGCCGAAGGACCCGGCGAGGCGGCGTGTCACATGCCGTTGACCCGGGCCCCCTGTGGCAGGCCCGATGTCCGGCAGACACAACGGTCCATTCTGCCACACCCGCGGCCCCGGAGTCACACCGGCGGTTCGGGCTCAGACGCGTCGCAGCCGGCCGTCGGCCACTTCGTAGCCGAGTTCGCGCAGCACTGCACGCTCGGACTTCCCGTACGAGGAGGCGTCGGCGCCGTCGAGGAGTTCCGGACGGCGCGCGGCCGTCCGCCGCAGCTGCTGCTCGAGCCTCCAGGAGGCGATCTTCCCGTGGTTCCCCGACAGCAGCACATCCGGGACGTCGTGGCCCCGCCAGGACGCGGGCTTGGTGTAGACCGGATACTCGAGAAGCCCGTCCGCGTGCGACTCCTCGACGAGCGACTCGGGGTTTCCGACGACGCCGGGCAGCAGCCTCCCGACCGCCTCCACCATCGCCATGACCGCGACCTCTCCCCCATTCAGGACGTAGTCGCCGAGGCTCACCGGCCGGACGTCGAAATGCTCGCCTGCCCACTCGAGCACGCGCTCATCGATCCCCTCGTAGCGCCCGCACGCAAAGGCGAGCGTCGGCTGCTCCGCGAGTTCATATGCCATGGCCTGCGTGAACACCTCCCCGGCCGGCGAGGGGACCACGAGCACAGGTCGGCGCGGCGCAGGTCCCAGCCCGGCGCCGTCGTGCGCGAGCTGCTCCTCGAGGACGCGTTCGAGCGCGAGCGCCCACGGCTCTGGCTTCATCACCATGCCGGCACCGCCGCCGTAGGGCGTGTCGTCGACCGTGCGGTGGCGATCGAAGGTGAAGTCCCGCAGGTCGTGCACCGCGAGGCTCAGCAGGCCGTCCTCCTGGGCGCGGCCCAGGAGGGAGAGCCTGAGCGGGGCGAGGTACTCGGGGAAGATGCTGACGACGTCGATCCGCACCTAGTCCTCCCCGCCCGCCGGGGATTCCGGTTCGCCCTCGTCGCCCCCGCGGTTGAGCTCGAAGAGCCCCGCGGGGGGCGTGACGACGACGAAGCCCGCCTCGACGTCGACCTCGGGCACGATCTCCTCGACGAACGGCACGAGGACCTCGCCGTCGGGCGTGTCGACGACAAGCAGGTCCTGGACCGGCATCGTCTGCAGCGCGGCGACGGTGCCGACCGTGCGCCCCTCGATGCGCACCTGGAGCCCCACGAGCTCGTGCTCGTACCACCCTTCGTCCTCGTCCTCGGCGTCCTCGAGCTCGTCCGTCTCGACGAAGAGGCGGGTCCCGCGGAGCTCCTCCGCGCGGTTGCGGTCGGGCACCTCCGCGAAGGTCAGCAGGAGGACGTCCTTGTTCCAGCGGGCGCCGCGCAGGGTCAGCGGGCCGTTCGAGGCCGGTTCGACGATGAACTCGGCGCCGGGGACGAATCGGTCCTGCGGGGCATCGGTGAGGACCTGCACGGTGACCTCTCCGCGGATTCCGTGGGGCTTGCCGATCCGGGCAACCTGAACGTGCATCGGGTGTGTGCTCTCCTCGGGGAGTGTGGTGGATGGGGCGCAGACGGCTCCGGCCCCTCCACCCTAGCGGGCAGAGGGGCCGGAAAAGGACCTCGAAAGGATGCCGGCTAGCGGCGGCGGTCGGTATCGATCACATCGACCCGCACCGGCTCGCCCTCGGCGAGTGCCGCGACGACCGTGCGGAGCGCACGGGCGGTCCGGCCCTGACGGCCGATGACGCGCCCAAGGTCGTCCTGGTGGACGCGCACCTCGAGGACGTCGCCGCGGCGGTTGCTCTTGGCGACCACCGCAACATCATCGGGGTTGTCGACGATCCCGCGGACGAGATGCTCGAGGGCCTCGGCCAGCAAACTACTCAGCCTCAGTCGTCTCGGCAGGGGCCTCGGCCTCGTCGGCCTTGGACGCCTTCGGCGTGACGGCCTCGGGAAGGATCACGGAGCCCTTCTCGGGGGCCACGAAGGGCTCCTTGCCCTTCGGGTACTTGAGGGTACCCTCGGCGCCGGGAAGGCCCTTGAACTTCTGCCAGTCACCGGTGACCTTGAGGATCGCCTGGACCTGCTCGGTCGGCTGCGCGCCGACACCGAGCCAGTACTGGGCACGCTCGGAGTTCACCTCGATGAACGAGGGCTGCTCGGTCGGGTGGTACTTGCCGATCTCCTCGATCGCCCTGCCATCGCGCTTGGTGCGCGAGTCGGCGACGACGATGCGGTAGTACGGGGCGCGGATCTTGCCGAAGCGCTTGAGTCGAATCTTTACGGCCACTGGTGTGGTCACTCCTGTTTCTGCACATGAGGTAAGCCCGGACTTTTCCGCTCCCGTGGGGCGGGCCGTACTTCGTCAGGGCTCATATGGACACAATGCGCGCGGAGAGAGGGGGCCGCACGGATCGAGTACCTGTCTATTGTGCCAGATGATGTGGCGCTTTGCATTCCGGGGCGCCGGGACGTGCCGGCAGGGTCAGGACCCGGCCCAGACGAAGAGCTCCTGCTGGTCGGAGTCGTCGACGTCGGTCGCGAGCTTGGCGAGCTGCTCGACGTAGTCGTACGCCTCGCGTGCGTCGAAGGGAAGGTCCTCCTGGTCGACCCATGCCGCGGCTACGCTCTCGACGGCGTTCCCCTCGCCCTCGTCGGATTCGTACGCGAGGAGCTCCGCGAGCGCCCGGACCATCGTGCCGGGGACTGCGAGGAGGCTGTCGGACGCGACGTCGACCATGGTGAGCTCGTAGTCCGCGCCGGGGGCGTGCACGGCGGCACCGACGAGGCTGCCGAGCTGTTCGATCTCGTAGTCCGAGACGCCCGGGATGCGGAGGCTCCCGGCGTCGTCCGGGGCGTCACCGCCGTCGAGTTGGGCGGCACGGGCGAGGGCCTGGGTGTGCGTGGACACGAAGACCTCGGCGAAGGGACTGGGAGCGGACACTTCTTCCCCCTCTGCGGCTGATGCGCTCGGCGCTGGTCGGAAAAGCTCAACGTGCCCGCCCCGTCCGGAGCGGACACGTTGAGCGTAGCGCAGGCCGGATCAGCCTTCCACGAGGGCCATGCGGATCTGGTTCTTCCACGGGTCCTCGAACCGGAGCTCGGCACCTGTGTGGCGGCTCGCGACGCCGGCCACCTTGAGCCTGTCCGCCGCGGCACCGAGGTCGTCCTGTGCGGGGACCCTGATGAGCACCTCGCCGAGGCCCAGCGTGTCCTTCCGCGGGCCGGCGCCGCGGGAGTTCCACACGTTCATGGCCATGTGGTGGTGGTAGCGGCCCGCCGAGACGAAGAGCGCCTGGCCGTGCCATCCGGCCGTCTGCTCGAAGCCGAGGGTCCGCACGTAGAACTCGTGCGCAGCGGCGACGTCGCCCACCTGGAGGTGGACGTGGCCGACGCCGGCCGCAGCCTCGCGCTGCCCGCCCACCGACGCCTCGGTCAGGTTCTGGTTCAGGAAGGCCTGCGGGGGCAGCGGGAGGCTGTCCATGACAACCTGGTCGCCGTTCCAGGTCCACGTCTCGCGCGGCTTGTCGAAGTACAGCTCCACCCCGTTGCCCTCCGGGTCCGTGAAGTAGAAGGCCTCGGAGACGAGATGGTCGGCACTGCCCGCGTACAGGCTCGGGTTGTACTGCGCGGCGGAGGCGACGGTCGCGGCCAGATCGGCGCGGTTGTCGAAGAGGATGGCCGTGTGGAAGAGGCCGGCCTCGCCGCGGCTCGGGATCTGCAGGCCCGCCGCCGGGCTCAGGTGCACGATCGGCACTCCCCGTCGCCCGAGGACCACGCCGCCGAGCGTCTCGGCAAACGGCACGAGGCCGAGGGCGCGCTCGTAGTAGTCGAGCATGAGCTTCATGCTGCCGACTTTGAGCATCACGGTGCCCATCTGCAGGTCGGCAGGAAGGAGGTCTCGGGTGGAGGCGGGAACGGTCATGGCGTGCTCCTGAGTGGTGGGGTCTGCATCAAGTGTATGTTTTGTTGAAGCTTCAATTCACCGCAGATATTCCCTAGTCCCGCCGCCTCCTAGGCCTTCGCGTCCGCCTCCCCAGCGGCCGCAACCCGCCGACCCCCGCGGAACACGTGCAGCGGGGCCTGGAGCGCCGAAACGTCCCGGCGGGGGTCCCCGGCCGAGATGACGACGTCGGCGGGATCCCCCTCGGCGAGCCCCGCGGCGCCGAGCCATGCCCGCGCGCCCCAGACCGCGGCGTCGACCGCGGCGGCCGGGCCGATGGCGACGGCGAGCTCGCCGATCTCGTCCGCGATCCGGCCGTGCGCGATCACGCTGCCGGCGTCGGTGCCGGCATAGACGGGCACCCCCGCCGCGTGCGCGCGCGCGACACGCTCGTGGCGCCGTGCCCAGAGAGCGCGCATGTGTGCCGCATAGCGCGGGAACTTCGCCTCTCCTCGCGCCGCGATGTCTGGGAAGGTCGCGATGTTGACCAGGGTCGGCACGATGGGGATCCGCGCCTCCGCGAGACGCGGGATGTGCCGCTCCTGGAGCCCCGTCGCGTGCTCGAGACAGTCGATACCAGCGTCGAGCAGGTGATCGATGGTCGCCTCCGCGAAGGTATGGGCCGTCACGCGTGCGCCCTCGGCATGCGCGGCCGCGACGGCCGCACGCACGACGTCGGGCGGGAAGGCGGGTGCCAGGTCACCGGCATCGCGGTCGATCCAGTCCGCGACGAGCTTGACCCATCCGTCCCCGGCGCGGGCCTCCTTGCGCACCGCCTCGACCAGGTCCTCCGGCTCGACCTCGACGGCGAGGCCCCGCAGGTAGCGACGGCGCCGTGCCAGATGGCGCCCGGCGCGCACGAGTCGCGGCACGTCGTCCCGCGTCTGGAGCCAGCGGGTGTCGGCGGGGCTGCCGCAGTCACGGACCAGGAGCACGCCCGCGGCAGCTTCTGCCCGCGCCTGGGCGAGCGTCTCGCCGTCGTCCGCGGCGCCGCCGGCCACGAGCCCGAGGTGGCAGTGCGCGTCGACGAGACCGGGCAGGGCCCATCCGCCCACCACGTCTGACGCCGCCCGCGCGGGGCGGTGATAGGTGATGCGACCCTCGACGACCCACGCCTCGGGCCGCTCGTCGTCGAGCCCGGCGAGCACGGGGCCGGTCAGGTGAACCACGTCATGCATGCGCCCAGAGTATCGGGCGTGCTAGGGTCCAACGCGTCCACACGGGTGCCCTCGCAAGGGCTGAGATCGGGCTGACGCGGCCTGCGACCGTCGAACCTGTCCGGGTCATGCCGGCGTAGGAAGTGAGAGCTTTCCCTTGAGCACTGAGAACCTGCAAGAACAGCACCCTGCCCACTCGCTCGCGTTCCTCGAGGATGCCGAGCATGGGATCCGCGTCCCGGTCACCGAGATCGCGCTCGACCCCTCCCCCAACGGCGAGGCCAACACCCCGCTGCGGGTCTACCGGACATCGGGTCCGGGAAGCGACCCCGTCGTCGGACTGCCGGCCTACCGCGCCGCGTGGATCGCCGAGCGGGCCGACACCGAGGCGTATGAAGGCCGCGGGCGCAACCTCCTCGATGACGGCCGCTCGGCCCTGCGGAGAGGCGCGGCGTCGGCCGAATGGAAGGGTGCCAAGCCCGTCCCGCTGCGCGCGAAGCCCGGGCGACGGGTGACGCAGATGCACTACGCGCGCGCCGGCGTCGTGACACCCGAGATGCGGTTCGTGGCGCTGCGGGAGAACTGCGATGTGGAGCTGGTCCGCTCCGAGCTCGCGGCGGGACGGGCCATCATTCCGAGCAATATCAACCACCCGGAGTCGGAGCCGATGATCATCGGCAAGGCGTTCCTGGTCAAGATCAATGCCAACATCGGCAACTCCGCGGTGACGTCCTCGATCGCGGAGGAGGTCGACAAGCTCCAGTGGGCAACGAAGTGGGGCGCAGACACGGTCATGGACCTCTCCACGGGCGACGACATCCACACCACGCGTGAGTGGATCGTCCGCAACTCCCCCGTCCCGATCGGCACGGTGCCGATCTACCAGGCCCTCGAGAAGGTCAACGGCGACGCCTCCGCGCTGACGTGGGAGGTCTTCCGCGACACGGTCATCGAGCAGTGCGAGCAGGGCGTGGACTACATGACCATCCACGCTGGCGTGCTCCTGCGCTACGTGCCGCTCACGGCCGAGCGCGTCACCGGGATCGTCTCGCGCGGCGGCTCGATCATGGCCGGGTGGTGCCTTGCGCACCACGAGGAGAACTTCCTGTACACCCACTTCGACGAGCTGTGCGAGATCTTCGCCCAGTACGACGTCGCGTTCTCACTCGGCGACGGGCTCCGCCCCGGCTCCACCGCCGACGCGAACGACGCCGCGCAGTTCGCCGAGCTCGACACGCTGGCCGAGCTCACGAAGCGGGCTTGGAAGTACGACGTCCAGGTCATGGTCGAGGGGCCGGGGCACATCCCGTTCCACCTCGTGCGGGAGAACATCGAGCGGCAGCAGGAGCTGTGCGACGGCGCCCCGTTCTACACCCTGGGCCCCCTCGTCACGGACGTGGCGCCGGGCTACGACCACATCACCTCGGCCATCGGTGCGACCGAGATCGCCCGGTACGGCACCGCGATGCTCTGCTACGTGACGCCGAAGGAGCACCTCGGCCTGCCGAACAAGGACGACGTGAAGACCGGTGTGATCACGTACAAGATCGCCGCCCACGCCGCCGACCTCGCCAAGGGCCACCCCGGGGCGAACGAGCGCGACGACGCCCTCTCGAAGGCCCGCTTCGAGTTCCGCTGGAGGGACCAGTTCTCCCTCTCGCTCGACCCGGCCACCGCCGAGGCGTTCCACGACGAGACGCTCCCGGCGGAGCCGGCCAAGACGGCCCATTTCTGCTCGATGTGCGGGCCGAAGTTCTGCTCGATGCGCATCTCCCAGGACATCCGCAACGAGTTCGGCTCCAAGTCGGCGCAGGAGGCGATCGCCGCAGGCATGGCCGAGAAGTCCGCGGAGTTCCTCGCCCAGGGCGGGAAGGTCTACCTGCCGGAGACGATCTCAGTGGGCGCACCCCAGTAGTCCGGTCCCCCGAGGTCACCCCCTCTGGGCCCGAGGTCACCCCCTCTGGGCTCGAGGTCACCCCGCGCCGCCCTGCACGACGCGGCCACGGGGTGACCTCGACACCACACCCGGTGACCTCGGCGCCACACGGGGTGACCTCGACACCACACCCGGTGACCTCGGCGCCACACCCGGTGACCTCGGCGCCACACGGGGTGACCTCGGCAGGGGGCGGACGACGGCGAAGGGGGCGCCTCCCGCTGGGAGGCGCCCCCTTCCGTGCTTCGGGCGTCCGTCGTGCTTCGGCCGCGAAAGGACCCCGCTACTTGCCGAGGAACTTCTCGAACCCCTTGGGCAGGTTCAGGCTCGAGGGGTCGAAGTCCTGGCCCTGCTGGCCGCCGAAGGCCGAGCCCTGCGAACCGAGCGCCTTCGACGCCCCGGCCGCGCGCCGTGCCTCAGCCTCCCGCGCCTGCTGGGCTGCCTTGGCGGGGTTGCCCGACTTGGCCTTCTTCTTGCCCTTGGCCGGCCCCTTCTTGGAGCCGCCGAAGCCGCCCGGCCCGGGCATGCCCGGCATGCCGGGGATCCCGCCACCGGAGGCCATCTTGCGCATCATCTTCTGCGCCTGGCCGAAGCGCTCGAGGAGGCCGTTGACCTCCGAGACGTGCACGCCCGAGCCTTTCGCGATGCGGGCGCGGCGGGAGCCGTTGATGATCTTGGGCGCGAGGCGCTCGTGCGGCGTCATCGAGCGGACGATGGCCTCGACCCGGTCGATCTCGCGCTCGTCGAACTGCTCGAGCTGCTGCCGCATGTTCTGCGCGCCCGGCATCATCATGAGCATCTTCTTCATCGAGCCCATCTTGCGGATCTGCTGCATCTGCGAGAGGAAGTCCTCGAGGGTGAAGTCCTCCTGGTCGGCGAACTTCTTCGCCATCCGGGCGGCTTCGTCCTTGTCCCAGCTCTTCTCGGCCTGCTCGATGAGCGTGAGGATGTCGCCCATGTCGAGGATGCGCGAGGCCATGCGGTCCGGGTGGAACAGCTCGAAGTCGTCGAGGCCCTCGCCGGTGGACGCGAACATCACCGGGCGGCCGGTCACGGATGCGACCGAGAGGGCCGCGCCGCCGCGGGCGTCGCCGTCGAGCTTGGAGAGCACGACTCCGGTGAAGTCGACGCCTTCTTCGAAGGCCTTCGCGGTGGTGACCGCGTCCTGGCCAATCATCGCGTCGATGACGAAGAGGACCTCGTCCGGGTTGACGGCCGCACGGATGTCCGCGGCCTGCTGCATCATCTCGGCATCGACGCCGAGGCGGCCGGCCGTGTCGACGATCACGACGTCGTGGAGCTTCGCCCGGGCCTCGGCGACGCCGTCGCGGGCGACGGCGACCGGGTCACCGGTGGCGGCCTCGAACTCCGACTGCACCCCGGGGTGCGGAGCGTAGACGGCGACGCCGGCGCGCTGGCCGACCACCTGGAGCTGGGTGACGGCGTTGGGCCGCTGCAGGTCGGCGGCGACGAGGATGGGCGAGTGGCCCTGGGCCTTGAGCCACTTCGCGAGCTTGCCCGCGAGGGTCGTCTTGCCCGCGCCCTGGAGGCCGGCGAGCATGATGACACTCGGGGGATTCTTGGCCAGGCGGAGCCGGCGCGTCTCGCCGCCGAGGATCCCGACGAGCTCCTCGTTGACGATCTTGACGACCTGCTGGCTCGGGTTGAGCGCCCCCGAGACCTCCTCGCCCAGGGCACGCTCACGGATCTTGGCCGCGAAGTCGCGCACGACCGGGACGGCGACGTCGGCGTCGAGCAGCGCACGGCGGATCTCGCGGACCGTGGCATCGACGTCCGCCTCGCTCAGCCTGCCCTTGCCGCGGAGGTTCTTGAAGGTGGCTGTCAGGCGATCCGAGAGGGAATTGAACACGCGGAGTGCACTTCTTTCAGTATCGGGTGTCTGTCCGGACCGGCGCCGTGCGCATGAGGGCACACCCGACGCGCCGCGGCTCCAGCTTTCAAGGGTACCAACTGGCGCGGGCCGAATGGCATGCTGGCACTCGTGACTGCGACTGAGACCACCACGACGCCCACCCGGACGCTGCTCATCCTCGGCGCATCGGGCGACCTGACGGGCCGCCTGCTCCTTCCCGGACTCGCCCAGCTTCTCGCCACCGGCCGGCACCCCGACCTCGTCGTGGTGGGCGCGGGCCACGAGGCGTGGACGGACCAGCAGTGGTCCGAACGCGTCCACGCCGCCACGGAGAAGGCCCTCACGGCAGCGGACGACGCCGGCCAGACGGCTCTCCGACGTCTCCGCACCGACGCCGCATACCGCCAGATCGACGTCACGGCGCCCGGCGCCCTTGCATCGCTGATCGGCTCCCTCACGCCGCCGGTCGCCGTGTACTTCGCCCTCCCGCCCTCGATCACCGAGAAGGCCTGCTCCCTCCTCTCCCATGAGGACCTCCCGGCAGGGACCCGCCTGGTGCTCGAGAAGCCGTTCGGGACAGGCGAACAGAGCGCGCAAGCGCTCAACGCCATCCTCCGTCGCCTTGTCCCCGAGCAGCAGGTGTTCCGCGTGGACCACTTCCTGGGCAAGGGCACGGTGCTGAACATCCTCGGGCTGCGCTTCGCCAACCGGGTGCTCGAGCCCGTGTGGAACCGGGACCACATCGAGAAGGTGGAGATCGTCTTCGACGAGGATCTGGCCCTCGAAGGGCGGGCTGGCTACTACGACACGGCCGGCGCGCTGCGGGACATGGTGCAGAGCCACCTCCTGCACGTCCTCGCGCTCATCGCACTCGACGCGCCGGCGGCCCTCCACGAGCGGGACCTCCGGGACGCGGTCAGCACGGTCCTGCGCAGCGCGCGCGTCCCGCACCCCTATACCGAGTCGACGCGCCGGGCCCGGTACACCTCGGGCAGCATAGGCGAAGGGCCGGTCCCCGACTACGCTGCCGAGCCGGGTGTGGACCCCGCACGCGGCACGGAGACTCTCGCTGAAGTCGAGGTGCGCGTCGACAGCTGGCGGTGGGCGGGCGTTCCCTTCGTGCTGCGCTCGGGCAAGGGCCTCGGGAGGAAGCGCAAGGAGGCGGTGATCACGTTCCGGCCTGTGCCGCACCTTCCGGTGGGGTTCCTCGGTTCCGATGCCCCCACGCGGCTGCGCGTCGGGTTCGGCCCGGACACCCTCCAGCTCGAGGTCGACGTCAACGGCCCCGGCGACGTGCTGACGCTCAACCGTGTGACCCTCGACGCCGACCTCAACGCGCCGGACCTGCTGCCGTACGGCGAGGTCCTCGACGGGGTTCTGGAGGGCGACCCCCTCCTCTCGGTCCGCGGCGACACCGCGGAGGACTGCTGGCGCGTCATCGACCCGGTGCTGGCCGCCTGGGCGGCGGGCGATGTCCCCCTCGAGGAGTACACGGCGGGGAGTACTGGACCGGCGGCCTGGGAAACCTCACGGAGCGGGGACACCGGCGGCGAGGACGGCTGAGAGCGAAGACGACCCTGCTCTAGATCGCGGTGCTGCCGCGTTCTCCCGTGCGGACCCGCACGACGTCGTGCACGTCCACGACCCACACCTTCCCGTCGCCCTGTCGGCCCGTGGACGCGGCAGTGATGATGGTCTCGAGGATCTCGTCCGCCTGCTCGTCAGCCGCCAGGACCTCCACGCGCACCTTGGGAATGAGGTCCACGCTGTACTCCGCGCCCCGGTAGACCTGGACGTAGCCCCGCTGGCGGCCGTAGCCGCTTGCGGAGCTGACGGTCAGCCCCTGGACCCCGTAGGCCTCGAGGCCCTCGCGGATGGAGTCGAGCTTCTCGGGCCGGACGATGGCGGTAATGAGCTTCACGGGCCAACACTACCGGCACGGGTGGCTCCCGCCAGAACCTCCTCACGGGGCGTCTCCCGGTGCTTCTCGAGGTGCTCCTTCAGCAGGGTCTCGACGGTGTGCCTGACGCCGAGCGGGTGGAAGCCGCCGCCGGTCGAGGAGGACGAGTACGCGGTCTCGGCGTGGATCACGAGGTCGACGCCGGCCTCCTCGACGTCCTTCGTGACGCGGAAGCCCATGACAGCCTTGATCGCCAGCGCCAGGGCGAGGGCCACGCCGAACGAGTAGCCGAGCACCGACGCGGTGCCGAGAGCCTGGATGCCGAGGAGGTCCAGCCCGCCGCCGTAGAAGAGGCCGCGGCCGGGGACGGGGGCATCGGGGCTCGCCGCGAGGCCGATGAAGAGCGTGCCCACGATGCCGCCCACGAGGTGCACCCCCACGACATCGAGCGAGTCGTCATAGCCGAACCGGTACTTCAGGCCGACGGCGAGGGCACACACGGCACCGGCGACTGCTCCGAGGACGATCGCCCAGGCGGGCTCGATCGTGGCGCACGACGGCGTGATGGCCACCAGCCCCGCGACCGCGCCGGAGGCCGCGCCGAAGGACGTCGCGTGGCCGTCGCGGACCTTCTCGACCACGAGCCACGACAGGACCGCCGCGCAGGGTGCGACGAGGGTGTTGATCCAGGCGAACGCGGCCTCGCCGTTCGCGGCCAGCGCGGAGCCCGCGTTGAAGCCGAACCAGCCGAACCACAGCAGTCCGCAGCCGAGCATGACGAGCGGGAGGTTGTGGGGGCGGTGCTCCGGGTCCTTGCCGAACCCGACCCGCTTGCCGAGCACGAGCGCCAGGGCCAGGCCGGCAGCGCCTGCCAGGACCTCGACGGCAGTGCCGCCGGCGAAGTCAATCAGGCCGAGGTGGTTGAGCCATCCGCCGATGAACGTGCCCTGGGCGTCAACCTTCGAGTCGAAGACCCAGTGGGCCACGGGGAAGTACACGAAGACGGCGAACAGGCCTGCGAACACCATCCAGGAGGCGAACTTGGCGCGGTCCGCGATGGCCCCGGAGACGAGGGCGACGGTGACGGTCGCGAAGACGCCCTGGAAGCCCACGAAGACGATCTCGGGGATCGTGCCGACGAGCGGCATCGAGCTGTCGGTGGCGAGGAGTCCGTGCAGGCCGAACCGCTCGAACGGGTCCCCGAACAGCCCGTCCCCTGCGTCGGTCCCGAAGGCGATCGAGTAGCCGAAGAGCACCCACAGGACCCCCACCAGGGCCAGCGCGCCGAAGCTCATCATCATCATGTTGAGCATCGACTTCACGCGGGTCATGCCGCCGTAGAAGATGGCGAGGCCGGGGGACATCAGGAGGACGAGGGCTGCCGAGACGAGGACCCAGGCGGTGTCGCCAGCATTCATCGGTGAGGCCTTTCGAGGAACGGATCGCGGAACCGGTCCCGCCTCCGCTCCCCCGAGACGTCTGCAGGACCACCTCATCAAGAGTCCCGCGGGGGTGTTTCCTCTTCGCTAGCGCCGTGTTGCCCGCGTGTTACAGGACTGCCACCGGTATTAATCCCTCGTCACGGCCACGTTAACGCCATGTTTCCGAGGAGGCCGGCTTCGCTGCGCGCGGGCCCGGACGCGGCGGGAG
>NZ_BAAAQW010000003.1:244755-267772 GCF_039531875.1 Sinomonas flava
CTCCCGCCTTGGGTGGATGGGCCCTAGATGGCCGCCGCCCCGCGCTCCCCGGTGCGGACCCGGACCGCCTCGTGGACGTCGACGGTCCAGGCCTTGCCGTCTCCGGCGCGTCCGGTGTTGGACGTGGTGATGATGACGTCCAGGATGTCGTCGGCCTGCTCGTCGGTCGCGAGCACCTCGACCCGGATCTTCGGGAGCAGGTCCACGCTGTACTCGGCGCCGCGGTACACCTCCGTGTATCCGCGCTGGCGGCCGTAGCCGCTCGCGGAGCTGACGGTCAGGCCCTGGACCCCGTAGGCCTCGAGGCCCTCGCGGATGGAGTCGAGCTTCTCGGGCCGGACGATCGCTGTGATGAGCTTCATGCCTTGACCTTCTTCTCCGTGGTCTTCGCCGAGGGCGCCGTGAGCAGGTCGTCGGCATTGAAGGCCGCGACCTCCGCCTCTGCCTTCGCACCGAGCGGGTGGAAGCCCGTGCCGGCCGAGCTCGCCGAGTAGGCCGTCTCGGCGTGGAGGGCGATGTCCACGCCGGCCTCCTCCGCCTCGCTCGAGACGCGGAAGCCCATCGTCTTGCTGATGATCCAGCCGATCACGAGGGAGAGGACGAACGAGTAGAGGAGCACCGACCCGGCGCCCAGCGCCTGCTTGCCGAGGAGCTCGAAGCCTCCACCGTAGAAGAGTCCCTCGCCCTTGGAGGGGGCGCCGGGGTTGGCGGCAAGGCCGATGAACAGCGTGCCGATGATGCCGCCGACGAGGTGGACGCCGACCACGTCGAGCGAGTCGTCGTACCCGAAGCGGTACTTCAGGCCCACAGCCAGGGCGCAGGCCGCGCCGGCGAGGAGGCCGAGGACGATGGCCCACAGCGGGCTGATCGCGGCACAGGCCGGTGTAACTGCCACGAGACCTGCCACGGCACCCGAGGCCGCGCCCAGGGACGTCGCGTGGCCGTCGCGGAGCTTCTCGACCACGAGCCAGCCGAGCACCGCGGCGCAGGGTGCCACGAGGGTGTTGATCCACGCGAATGCCGCGACGCCGTTGGCACCGAGGGCGGAGCCGGCGTTGAAGCCGAACCAGCCGAACCACAGGAGGCCGGCGCCGAGCATCACGAACGGCAGGTTGTGCGGGCGGTGGTTCGGGTCCTTGCCGAACCCGTTGCGCTTGCCGAGGACGAGCGCGAGGGCCAGGCCGGCCGCACCGGCGTTGATGTGGACGGCGGTGCCGCCGGCGAAGTCGATCACCCCGAGGCCGTTGAGCCAGCCGCCGATGAAGTTGCCATCGGCGTCCTTGTTGGCATCGAAGACCCAGTGCGCAACCGGGAAGTAGACGAGGATCGCGAAGAAGAAGGCGAACACCATCCAGGCGCCGAACTTGGCGCGGTCGGCGATCGAGCCGGAGATGAGCGCAACCGTGATGATCGCGAAGACGCCTTGGAATCCGACGAAGGCAAGCTCGGGGATGGTGCCGGCCAGCGGCATATCGTCACCTGTGGAGAGGATGCCGTGGAGGGCGAACTTGTCGAAGTTGCCGACGAGACCGCCGAACCAGTCGGAGCCGAACGACATCGAGTAGCCGAAGAGCACCCAGAGCACGCCGACGAGGGCGATCGCTCCGAAGCTCATCATCATCATGTTCAGGACCGACTTGGCCCGCGTCATACCGCCGTAGAAGAACGCGAGCCCGGGCGTCATGAGCAACACGAGTGCTGCCGAGGCGAGCACCCAAGCGGTGTCGCCCGCGCTGAGGGTGGGGGTCATGGCCTTGCCTTTCGGGGGATGGACGGAACTCTCCGGCCCTGCGCCGCCGCGCTGTCCGCGGGCGGTTCGGGCCACTGAGAACAGATTCCTCCCCGGGTGTTTCGGCGAGACGCGGGCCACATTGCGCGTCCGTTACAAGTTGCTTCGGCGCGTTAACGTGCGGGCACCGGGATGTTTCCGGGATGTTTCCGCGGGCTCTGCCGGCCCACGCCGCCGGTCGCCAGCCTGTCCCCGCCCTGTCTTCCGCCGGAGGCCGCCCGCGGGCTCGCCTCACTTAGGGTTGACCCATGCCCCGCACCTCTGCACGAGTCCCGGTGCCCCGCGACGTCTGGGTGATGGTCGCGGCGGCGTTCGTCATCGCCGTCGGCTTCGGCCTCGTCTCCCCGGTCCTCCCGCAGCTCGCGACGAGCTTCGGGGTCGGGGCGACGGCCGCCTCGGTGATCGTGAGCGCCTTCGCCCTGGCCCGCCTCACGCTCGCGCCGGCCGCCGGTTCCCTCGTGGACCGGCTCGGCGAGCGGCCCGTGTACGTCATGGGCCTCCTGCTCGTCGCGGCCTCGAGTGCCGCCTGCGCCTTCGCCCCGGACTACTGGACGCTGCTCGCCGTGCGCGGACTGGGCGGAATCGGCTCGACCATGTTCACGATCTCCGCCTCCGGACTCATCGTCCGGCTCGCGCCGCCGGACGCCCGGGGCCGCGTGAGCGGTCTCTATGCGTCCTCGTTCCTGCTCGGCAGCATCACCGGCCCGGTCCTCGGCGGCCTGCTGGCAGGCTTCGGGCTGCGCGTGCCCTTCCTCGCCTACGCCGCGGCGCTCGTCGTCGCCGCCGCGGTCGTCCACCTCCTGCTGGGCCGCGGCGGGACGGCGCGCACGACGGCGCCCGCGCGCCCGCCGCTGCTGCTCGCCGAGGCGCTGGGGCAGCCCTCGTACCGGGCCGCCGTCGGCTCGAACTTCGCCAACGGGTGGGCGACCTTCGGCATCCGCATGGCGCTCGTGCCGCTCTTCGTCACGGCCGCGCTCGGCGCCGGCTCCCAGGCGGCGGGCCTCGCGCTCGCGCTCTTCGCCCTCGGCACGGCCTCGGCGCTCACCTTCACGGGACGCCTGAGCGACCGGTGGGGGCGCCGGCCCGTCGCGGTCCTCGGCCTCATCGCCACCGCACTCCCCACGGCGTTCCTGGGCGTGAGCCCGAATGAGGGCGTCTTCTTCGCGCTCTCCATCGCCGCGGGGTTCGGCTCAGGGTTCCTCGGCCCGTCGCTCCAGGCCACCGTCGCGGACTCGATCGGCTCGGAGCGCAGCGGCGGCCGCCCCCTCGCGGTGTTCCAGATGGCCGCCGACATCGGCAGCATCCTCGGGCCGCTCGCTGCCGGCGCCCTCGCTGACGGGGTCGGCTATGGGTGGGCGTTCGCGGTCTCGGGGGCCTGCCTGCTTGCGGCCGTGCCGCTCTGGGCGGGCGGCCGCCGGCCCGCCCAGGAGGCCGACGCCGTCGTGCGCACCCACAACGGCTGAAGCGCGACGCTCCGCGCGCCGGAGCGGCGGGTCAGGCGAGGATGGCGTCCACGAACGACTCGGCGTCGAACGGGGCGAGGTCGTCCGGGCCCTCGCCGAGGCCCACGAGCTTGACGGGGACGCCGAGCTGCTTCTGGATCGCGACGACGATGCCGCCCTTCGCTGTGCCATCCAGCTTGGTCAGGACGATTCCGGTGATGTCCACGACTTCGGCGAAGACCTTTGCCTGGGCCAGGCCGTTCTGGCCCGTCGTGGCGTCGAGGACCAGGAGGACCTCGTCGACGTCGGCCTGCTTCTCGATGACGCGCTTGACCTTCCCGAGCTCGTCCATGAGGCCGACCTTGTTCTGGAGGCGGCCAGCGGTGTCGACCATGACGACGTCGACCTCCTGCTCGATGCCGGACTTGACGGCCTCGAACGCGACCGAGGCCGGGTCGGCGCCGTCGACGTCCGACTTCACCGTGGGCACTCCCACACGGGCGCCCCATGTGGCGAGCTGCTGCGCGGCGGCCGCCCGGAAGGTGTCCGCGGCGCCCAGGAGCACGTCCTTGTCCTCGGCGACGAGCACGCGGGCGAGCTTGCCGACCGTCGTGGTCTTGCCCACGCCGTTGACGCCCACCACGAGCACGACGGCAGGCTTGCCGTCCGTGCGCGCGACGTTCAGGGTGCGGTCCATCGTGGGATCGACGAGGTTGACGAGCTCCTCGCGCAGCATGGCGCGGACATGCTCCGGGCTGCGCGTCCCCATGACCCGGACCCGCTCGCGGAGGGTGTCCACGAGGTCCATGCTGGCATCGGTGCCGATGTCCGCCAGCAGGAGCGTCTCCTCGACTTCCTCCCACACGCCCTCGTCGATCCTGTCGCTCGACAGGAGCGCGAGGAGTCCCTTGCCGAAGATGCTGTTGCTCTTGGCGAGCCGCTCGCGCAGCCGGATGAGGCGGCCGGCGACGGGGGCGGGGGCCTCGGTGGGGACGCGCTCGATGACGGCCTCGTCGAGGACATCCTCCGCAGGCGCCTCCTGGGGCTCCGCGGGGGGCGGCAGGGTCCCGACCCCGGTGGGGGCAGGCTCGGATTCGACGGAGCCTGGCCGCTCGGGGGCGATGACCTGGTCGTTGGCGTCGCGCGTGCCGGTGTAGTCGATCTTCTTCCGGCGGCCGCTCACGAGGCCGACGACGATCCCGGCGATCACGAGGACCACAATTCCGACGATGATGATGACGGGCAGCAGGGCGGAGAAGTCTGTCACGGTTCCTAGCTTCTCACAGCGGCCGGACAGTGCATTTTCGTTCATTGACTCTGCGGGAACTGTCGTTGTTCCGCACACAGGGCGTTGACATACTCGGGACACCTGATGTGGCAGCCGTCACATGCCAGTGCTGAGAAGTCGAAGGAGACATCCATGGTCCAGAGAAGCGGGACAGAGCCGGTGACATCGGGGCTCAGAAGGGTCGTCGCTGCGTCGATGGCGGGGACCGTCGTCGAGTGGTACGAGTTCTTCCTCTACGCCACCGCCGCCAATCTCGTCTTCGGCAAGATGTTCTTCCCGAACGCCCACTCGGAGCTCGACGGGATCATGGACGCCTTCCTCACCTACGCCGTCGGATTCGTCGCGCGGCCGCTGGGGGGCCTCGTGTTCGGCCACTTCGGCGACAAACTCGGCCGCAAGAAGCTCCTGCAGCTGAGCATCATCCTCGTGGGAGCGTCGACGTTCCTCATGGGGTGCCTGCCGGGCTTCGCCGAGTGGGGCTACCTGGCGCCGCTGGCCCTGGTCACCCTCCGGTTCATCCAGGGCTTCGCCGTGGGCGGCGAGTGGGGCGGCGCCGCACTCCTCGTCGCGGAGCACAGCCCGAACAGGTCGCGCGGCTTCTGGGCCTCCTGGCCCCAGACGGGCGTGCCGCTCGGCAACCTGCTGGCGACGGCCGCGCTCCTCATCCTCTCCGCCACCATCAGCCAAGAGGGATTCCTCGCGTGGGGCTGGCGCATCGGGTTCTGGCTGTCGGCGGTCATCGTCGTCGTGGGCTACTACATCCGCACCAAGATCAGCGACGCGCCGATCTTCCTCGAGGCCGCCCAGGAGCAGGAGGAGGCCGCTGGGCCTTCCGGCGTGCTCGAAGTCGTCCGCCGGTACCCGCGCCGCGTGCTGGCTGCGATGGGAATCCGGTTCGCCGAGAACGTCATCTACTACCTCGTGGTGACGTTCTCCATCACGTACTTGAAGGTGATCCTGCACATGGACACCTCGCACGTCCTGCTGCTGCTCCTGGTCGCCCACGCGATCCACTGCTTCATGGTCCCGGCCGCCGGGAAGCTGCTTGACGCGTGGGGCCGCAAGCCCACCTACCTCGTCGGCGCCGTGGTGGGCGCGTCCTGGGGCTTCGCCGCCTTCCCGATGATGGACAGCAGGCAGGACGGGCTGATCCTCGCGGCCATCGTGCTGGGCCTCGCCAGCCACGCCCTCATGTACGCGGGCCAGCCCTCGATCATGGCGGAGATGTTCCCGACCAGCATGCGCTACTCCGGGCTGTCGATCGGCTCGCAGGTCACGTCGGTCCTCTCGGGCTCGCTCGCGCCGATCATCGCGACGGCGCTCCTGGGCGCGTTCGGATCCTCTGTTCCGATCGCCCTCTACCTCCTCGCGAGCTGCGTCGTCACGATCATCGCGGTGCTGGCCCTGAAGGAGACCAAGGGGATCGACCTGCGGGAGCTCGACGCGGCGCACGCCGCCCGCATGGCGGCCGCTGACGGGCGCGCCGCGGGGCGGGACGGCTCGGCCCTGCAGGACCTCCCGACGCGCTGAGGGGGCACCGCGGGGCATCACCGCAGAGATGGAGGGGCGGCCGGGCTGACAGCGTGGCCGCCCCCGCCGCGCGCCGCCCGACCCAGCTGATCCTCACTCGAGCTGTCCGTCCCAGACGCGGGGACGAGGGAGGAGCTGATCCTGCCGGCTCCGTGCCTCGTCGATGAGGCTCGCGACGACGGCGCGGACGGCCGGCGAGCGCATCGATTCGGACCGGGCGGCGGCCCAGAAGCGGACGTGGCGCTCGATCTCGTGGTGCAGCACCGGGACGAGACCGGTGTCGCCACGGACCACGTACTCGGGCAGCAGGCCGATCCCGGCCCCCGCGCGGACCGCCTCGACCTGCGGGAAGATGCTCGTCGCTTGGAACGACGCGGCCTCGCCCGTCACGCTCTGGCGCCCGTAGGCGAGCTCCGACACCTCGAGGGCGGACTCGGCGTAGCCGACGAACGAGTGGCCCGCGAGCTCCTCGACCCCTGTCGGCATCCCGCGCCGGCGGATGTACTCCCGTCCTGCATAGAGACGCCGGACGTGGTCCGTCACGGCGACGGCCTGGATCCGCGGCGCCTCGGCGGTCCCAGGGACGACCTCGAGGTCGAGGCCCGACCGGTTCTGGCTCAGCCGCCGAGTTGCGGTCACGAGCTCGACCCTCAGCAGCTCGTGGTCCTGTTGGAGCCGGGCCAGCGCCGGAGCGACGAAGAGCGCCCCGAAGGCGTCGGAGGCGCCGACACGGACGAGGCCCGTCAGCGACTCCCGCTTGTTCGTCAGGCGCGCAGACAGGCTGCCGAGGCTCGACTCGATGCCCTCGGCCGCCTGTACTGCGCGGCGGCCGAGTTCGGTGAGCTCCCAGCCCTGCGGCGTCCGGGCGAGGGTGCGGCCGCCGAGCCGTTTGTCCAGCACGGTGATCCGACGCGAGATGGTCGTGTGCGTCGTCTCGAGCGCCTCGGCCACCGCGGTGAACCGGCCGAGGCGCGCGACGGTGAGCAGGATGAGCAGGTCGTCCGGACTGGGCAGTCCCTTGAACTCGACCACAGGTCCTCCCGTGCGTTCGTGCACATATAGTCTGCCTGAATTGTTCTTGTATGCACTGTAGCAGGAGCGCGATGGTAGTCCTACGGCCAGACGGCGGTCCGAGAACGCGCCGTCGGGCGCCGCCCACAGACCTCATCCCAGGAGTCAGACATGAACGACACGAGCCGAGCGCTCCCGAGCGGCCACGCGCCGCGGCTGCCACTCGACGGAGTCCGCATCCTCGACCTGAGCCGGGCACTCGCTGGTCCGTGGGCCACGGCACTTCTCAGCGACCTGGGCGCGGAAGTCGTCAAGGTCGAGAGCATCTCGGGCGGCGACTCGAGCCGCTCCTGGCCCCCGTTCGAGGGAGAGCACAGCCTGTACTTCGACTCCACGAACCGCGGAAAGTCGTCGATCGCCGTCGACTTCTACTCCGCGGAAGGCCGCAGGCTGCTCTGGGACCTGGCCGTCGGCGCCGACGTCGTCGTCGAGAACTTCCGGCCCGGAGTGCTCAGCGAGATGGGGCTGGACCCCGACGCGCTCAGGGACACGAAGCCGGGCCTCATCGTGGCCTCCGTCAGCGGATTCGGGACGAGCGGCCCCCTGGCCCAGTCCGCCGGCCTGGACCAGGTGGCCCAGGGCATGTCCGGGCTCATGTCGGTCACCGGCCCGGATGCCGACCACCCCACCCGCGTGGGCGTCCCGATCATCGACATGGTCTCCGGGATCTACCTCGCGCTCGGTATCGCCGCGGCGCTCGTGGGCCGCCACGGATCAGGCCACGGCTCCCAGGTGGCGACGTCCCTGCTGGAATCCGCGCTCTCGCTCTCAGCGTTCCAGGGGCAGGCCTACCTCAGCACAGGGCGCGTCCCCACCCCGCAGGGCAACAACCACCCCGTCCTGTCCCCCTACGGCGTCTTTGCGACGGCGGACATCCCCATCATCATCGCCGTCGGGAACGAGCGGCAGTGGAGGCAGCTGTGCGCGCTCGTCGAGGCCCCCGATCTCGCGGACCACCCCGACTACCGCACAGGCGCGCTCCGCGGGCAGCATCGCGCCGCCCTCACCGACGCCCTCGAGGACAGGCTCCGGCGACGTCCCGCGAGCCAGTGGCTCGCAGCCCTGCGCGACGCCAAGATCCCCACGGGCCCCATCTACACGTACGCCCAGGCATTCGCCGACGAACAGGTCTCCTCGCTCGGCATGGTCACGACCGTGGAGCGTGCGGACGGATCGCCGCTGCCGCTCCTGCGCGGGCCGCTCTCGCTCGACCGGGCGCCGCTGCCGGTGCGCAAGGCGCCGCCGTCCCTGGGCGAGGACACCCGCGCGGTGCTCGAGGGGGCAGGACTCACGGAGGACCAGATCACCGCGCTGGCGGACGCCGGCGTCGTGCGGATGGCCGGGGACGGGACGAAGGTGCCGGCATGAGCGCGAGGACCCTGGCCCAGGCACCCGGCCCCGCCCGGCCCGGGCGGGAGCAGGGGCGTCTCGTCGTCGAGCGCGACGGCGCGGTGGCGCGGCTCATCATCGACAACCCCGCCCGGCGGAATGCCTTGTCGCAGGACATGTGGCGCCAGTTCGGGCCGGCCCTCCGGTCGCTCGACGCCGATCCGGAGATCAAGGTCCTCGTCGTCCGGGGCTCAGGAGGAACCTTCTCCGCCGGCGCGGACATCTCCGAGGTCGCCTCGATCCTGCGCGGAGACGGCAGCGCGCGCGACGGCGGAGACCTCACCGCCGCGGAGGAGGCCCTGGCCTCCTTCAGCAAGCCGACAATCGCCGCCATCGACGGGTACTGCGTCGGCGGCGGCTGGGAGATCGCCGGCGCCTGCGACCTACGCATCGCCGCAGCGGACGCGTTCATCGGCATCACCCCGGCCAAGCTGGGCATCGTGTACCCCACGTCCGGGATAGCGCGTCTCGTCCGACTCGTCGGTCCTGCCACCGCCAAGAGGCTCCTCTTCACCGGGGACCTCGTCGACGCGCACGAGGCCCTCCGGATTGGACTCGTGGAAGAGGTGGCCCCCGCGGGCCACGTCCACGATGCCGCCCTCGGCCTCGCAGAGGGGATCGCGCACCGTTCGCAGCTGTCGGCACGGGCACACAAGGCACTCGTCGAGAGCGTCGCCGCCTGTTCGCAGAACGTCGGGGAAGTGAGCGCGCACTGGCAGCGCGAAATGGAGCTGGGCCCTGACGCGAGGATCGGCATCCAGGCCTTCCTCGCGAAGGAGCCGCCGGCCTTCGAGTGGTCCGTGCCCGTCCAGCGCCGCCGGGGGTAAGGCGGGTCAGGCCCCGGCGTCGACGCGCTCGAGCTTCTGGCTGATCACGGTCGACACGCCGTCGCCGCGCATCGACACGCCATAGAGCGCGTCGGCGACCTCCATGGTGCGCTTCTGGTGGGTGATGACGATCAGCTGGCTCGACTCCCGGAGTTCCTCGAACACCGTGATGAGCCGGCCGAGGTTCGTGTCGTCGAGGGCCGCCTCGACCTCGTCCATGACGTAGAACGGCGACGGACGCGCCTTGAAGATCGCCACCAGGAGTGCGACCGCCGTCAGCGACCGCTCGCCGCCCGAGAGCAGCGAAAGGCGCTTGATCTTCTTGCCTGCCGGCCGCGCCTCGACCTCGATCCCCGTGGTGAGCAGGTCCGACGGGTCGGTGAGCACGAGCCTGCCGTCGCCGCCCGGGAAGAGCCGCGCGAAGACCCGCTCGAACTGCACGGACGTGTCCGCGAACGCCTCGGCGAAGACGCGCTGCACACGCTCGTCGACCTCGGCGACGATCTTCAGCAGGTCCTTTCGGCTCGACTGGAGGTCCTCGAGCTGCGCCGCCAGGAAGCGGTGGCGCTCCTCGAGGGCCGCGAACTCCTCGAGCGCGAGCGGATTCACCTTGCCCAGTGCCGCCAGGTCCCGTTCGGCCTTCCTCAGGCGCTTCTCCTGCTCGGCCCTCACGAACGGCACACCGGCGTCGAGGGGACTGCCGTCGTCGTCGACCTCGACGCGCAGGGCCGCCCACTTGTCTCCCTCCTCCTGTGGCGGGACAGGCACCGGGCGGTGGGGCCCGAACTCGTCGACGAGGGCCGCGACGGCGAGTCCCAGCTCGTCGGCCGCCCGCTCGGCCAGGGCCTCGAGGCGCAGGCGCTGCTCGGCGCGGGCCAGCTCGTCGCGATGGGCAGCGTCGTTGAGCTCCGCAAGCTCCCGGGCCAGGCCGTCGTTGCGGCGGCGCAGCATGCCGAGCCGTTCATCGATCTCGGATCGGTTCGCCTCCGCGGTGTCGCGCTCGCCCGCGGCCTCGTCGACGGCGGCGTCCATGGCTGCGAGCCCGCTGCGTGCGGCGGCGACGACGGCGCCCGCCCGGGCAGCTTCGCGGGCCCGCCGCTCCGCGCGCCGCCGCGCTTCCTCGGCCGCCCGCCGCTCCGACTCCGCGGCCCGCTCCAGGGAGGTCACGCGGGCTTCGAGGGAGCGCTGCTGCTCCTCGGCGGCGCGCAGCGAGAGCCGCGCCTCGAGCTCGCGGGCCCGGGCGGCCACGGCCTGGGCCTGGAGCCTGTCCCGCTCCTCGGACGTCGGCTCGTCGGCGTCGGGGGCCTCTTCAGCGAGTTCGAGGCGCTCCGCGGCGGCCTCGAGAGCCACCTGCTCGGCGTCCAGCGTGGATCGGGCCGCGGCGAGGGACGCCCTGAGCCGCTCCTCCTCCGCCGAGGCGCCCCGCAGCTGCGCTCCGAGCGCCCCGAGCCGCTCCGCAACGGCGGCGAAGGTGGCGTCCGAGTGATGCAGTTCCGCGAGGGCCGCCTCGGCGGCCTCTCGGGCGGAGCGTTCCCGCTCCTGCGCGCTGGCCAGACCGAATCCGCACCGTTCGTACTCCGCCTGGGCGGCGTCCAGCGCGGCCCGCGTCTGTTCGATGCGCCCCTGCAGCTCGATCGTGGACGGTGATCCCGCAGAGCCGCCGCGCAGCGCGGCGGAGGTGACCAGGTCGCCGTCGTAGGTTGCGACGGTGAGATCTGGGTGGGATTCGGCGACGGAGAGAGCGTCCGCGAGACTGCGCACCACCACGGCCGTGTGGAGCAGGCGAGCGGTGGCGGCCGCGATCCGCGGGTCCGGCTCGACGACCTCGGCGAGCCACCGTGCCCCCTCCGGCAGCCGCGCCGCGCCGGATGCACCACGAGTGGGCGCGTCCTGCGCGGGGCGGCCGACGACGAGCGCGGCCTGGCCGGCGTCGTCCGACTTGAGCGCGGCGAGCGCCTCCGCTGCCGCCTCCGGGCCGTCCATCGCGAGCCCCTCGGCGAGCGGGCCGAGCACGGCCGCGACGGCCGACTCGAACCCGGGCTCGACGTCGAGGAGGTCTGACACGCGCCCGAGGACCCCGCGGGCGGAGGAGGCGACCGTTCCCGTGGCGTCGCGGTCCCTCAGGCCCGCGGCGAGGGCCTCGAGCCGGGCCTGGTGGGCCTGCCGTTCGGCCCCCGCGCGGTGGCGCCGGTCCAGGAGCGCCGCCCTCGCGGATTCCGCCGCCTCGAGTTCCGCGGCGGCCTCCTCATACGCAGAGTCCAGGTCCTCCTCCCCCGCCTCGGCCGTGGCCATCTGCGTCTCGAGCGCGATGAACTCTGCTTCGGCGTGGCGCTGGCGCTCGCCGGCCGAGCCGAGGGACTCCTCGAGCCGGCCGATCTCCCCCTCCGCTGACTCCACGCGGCCCCGGGCCGCGGCGACCTGTCCCGCGAGCCGGGCGAGGCCCTCGCGATGGTCTGCCTGCGCGCGCAGGAGCGCCGTGTGCCGCCGGTCCTCGGCTGCCGCCGCGTCCTCGGCCCCGGCCCGCTCCTCCTCCGCGGCGGCGAGGGCCTCGGAGCGCACCTCCACGGTCTCCACCGCAGCCTCGAGCTCGAGCCGGAGCGCATCGGCCTGGCGTTGGAGGCCTTCGGGATCGCGTCCCCGGACCGGGGCATCGGAGGAGCCGAGGAGCCGACGCCGCTCTTCGGCCAGGGAGGCGAGGGAGCGCAGCCGCTCGCGGCCCTGAGCGAGCCGGTACCACGTCTCCCGCGCCGCATTGACCTGCGGGGTTGCAGCCGCGGCGGCCCGCTCGGCCTCAGCCTGGGCGCGCCGGCCGCCGTCGAGCTCGCGCTCGACCTCCGCACGGCGGGCGTCGAGGGCGGTGTGGTCCGCTTCCTCAGCGTCCATCGCGTCCTTCAGTGTCACGATGTCGTCCGCGAGCAGGCGGGCACGGGCGTCCCTCACGTCGGCCTGGATCGTCTGGGCGCGGCGCGCCACCTGGGCCTGGCGGCCGAGCGGCCCGAGCTGGCGGCGGAGCTCCGCGGTGAGGTCGGAGAGCCGGGAGAGGTTCGCCTGCATGGCCTCGAGCTTGCGGAGCGTGCGCTCCTTGCGGCGGCGATGCTTGAGGATCCCCGCCGCCTCCTCGATGAAGCCGCGACGGTCCTCGGGGGTGGCGTGCAGGATCCGGTCGAGCTGCCCCTGGCCCACGATGACGTGCATCTCGCGGCCGAGGCCCGAGTCGGAGAGGAGCTCCTGGATGTCGAGCAGCCGGCAGGGGCTCCCGTTGATCGCGTACTCGCTGCCGCCGGCGCGGAACAGCGTGCGCGAGATCGCGACCTCGCTGTACTCGATGGGCAGGGCCCCGTCGGCGTTGTCAATCGTGAGCGACACGTGCGCACGGCCCAGCGGGGGCCGGCCCGCCGTGCCGGCGAAGATGACGTCCTCCATCTTGCCGCCGCGCAGCGTCTTCGCACCCTGCTCACCCATGACCCAGGCGAGCGCGTCGACCACGTTGGACTTGCCGGAGCCGTTGGGGCCGACGACGGCGGTGACCCCCGGTTCGAACTCGAACGTCGTCGCGGAGGCGAAGGACTTGAAGCCCCGGATGGTCAGGGTCTTGAGGTGCAAGGCTTCCTAGGCTTTCGTGCTGCCGGCATGATGCCCTAATCTACGCTCCCGCGCTCCCCCGGCCCGTCATCGCGAGCGGTGTGCCGCAGGGTCCGGGCGGGGATCCGCTACCAGCGGGCGTTGCGCGGGACCGGCTGGCACCGCGTGCACCGGTAGGACGAGCGGCCCATGAACGGCTCCCGGACCACCACCCCCACGTCCCCTTCGGCCGCGCAGCGCCGGCAGGGGCGCCCGGACCGGCCGTAGGCGTCGAGGGACCTCGAGAAGTAGCCGGACGCGCCGTTGACGTTGACGTAGAGGGAGTCGAAGCTCGTGCCTCCGGCCGCGAGGGCCCGCTCCATGACGGCGCGGACGGCCTCCACGAGCCGGGCGGTCTCGCTGCGGCGCAGCGTGTCCGTGGGCCTGGCGTAGTGGAGGCGGGCGCCCCAGAGGGCCTCGTCGGCGTAGATGTTGCCGATTCCGGAGACGAGGCGCTGGTCCAGCAGGGCGCGCTTGATGCCCGTGCGGCGCGAGCGCAGGCTCGCGTGGAACGCGGCCGGGTCGAAGAGCGGGTCCAGCGGGTCGCGTCCGATGTGCGCGGCCTCCGCCGGGATCAGCGGACGGGGGGACTCCGAGCGGCCGCCGGCGCCGCCGTCGTGCGTAGGGACCAGTGGCACGACGGCGAGGCCGCCGAAGATGCGCTGGTCGACGAAGCGCAGCTCGCCGGGCATCCCGGGGGCCTCGCTGAGCGAGAGGCGCACCTTGAGGTGCTTCTCGAGGGGCTGCCCAGGGTCCTCCACGAGGAGCTGTCCGCTCATCCCGAGGTGGGCCAGGAGCGCGGTGTGCGGGGCCGCATCGGGCGGATCCGCGGGCCCCGCGAGCGGCAGCCAGAGGTACTTGCCGCGGCGGACGGCGTCGAGGACGGTCGCGCCCTCGAGCTGGCCGCGGAAATCCTCGGGGCCGAGCGCGTGCCGGCGGACGGAACGCGGGTCGAGGACCTGGGCGTCCTCCACGGTGCGCCCGGCGACCCAGGAGGCCAGGCCACGTCGGACCACCTCGACTTCGGGGAGTTCGGGCATTGCCGGACGCCGGTCCTAGGCGCGCGCGTCCTGAGACTGGGGGCCCAGGACCTTCCATGCGTTCGCGGCCGACTGCTGCTCGGCTTCCTTCTTGGAGTTCCCGGTCCCGGTCCCGTACGGCGTGCCGCCGATCAGCAGCGTGGCCGTGTACACGCGCGCGTGGTCGGGGCCCTCGCCGACGACGGCGTAGTGGATCTGCCCGAGCTGGCGGTTGGCCGCGAGTTCCTGGATGTGGGTCTTCCAGTCCGTCCCCGCGCCCAGCACCGCCGCGTCCGCGAGGAGCGGGGCGATGAGGCTGACGACGAAGCGCCGGGCGGTCTCGAGGTCGTTGGAGATGTAGGTGGCTCCGATGAGCGCTTCCATCGTGTCCGCGAGGATCGAGGACTTGTTCTTCCCGCCGGTGACCTTCTCGCCCTGGCCGAGGTAGATGTACTCGCCGACACCGAGGCGGCGGGCGATGGACGCGAGCGCGCGCGTGCTCACGACGGCGGCGCGCCGCTTGGCCAGCTCGCCCTCGCTCAGGCCGGGGTGCTCGCGGAAGAGCAGGTCGGTCACCGAGAAGCCGAGGATCGAGTCGCCGAGGAACTCGAGGCGCTCGTTGGTCGGAATGCCGCCGTTCTCGTAGGCGAACGAGCGGTGTGTCAGGGCAAGACGAAGCGTCTCGGCGTCGATCACGACGCCGAGACGCTTCAGAAGCTCGTCATGAGGGCTCATGCGCGAGATGCCGCCAACTCAGACGTCGGCGACCTTGCGGCCCTTGTACTCGAGGAACAGCTCGGTACCGGCCGAGTCGGTCACGACCTTCGCCTGGTGCGGGAGGCTGTACGTCACGCGACCGTTCTCGACGGTCTTGACGAGCGTCGGGACGGACGCCTTCCACTGCGAGCGGCGGGCGCGGGTATTCGAGCGAGACATCTTCCGCTTGGGAACAGCCACGGCTAACTCATTTCTCTCTTAGTGCCAACACTTACTCATCGTCGTGCCGGTCTGGCTTCACCAGATCTGCCAAGGCAGCCCACCGGGGGTCGACGACCTCATGGTGGTGCCCCGGCTCGTCCGCGAGGCGCGCCCCGCATTCGGAGCAGAGACCCTCGCAGTCTTCCCGGCACACCGGCTGGAACGGCAGCAGCGGTACCACTGCGTCCCGCAACACCGGTTCAAGATCGATGGACTCGTGCTCGACTCGACGTTGCTCTTCATCGTCTTCTCCGTCCGAGTGCCCCATGCCCTCGAAGAAGAAAAGCTCTTGCACTCCGGCATCGAGTCCGTACTCGATGGGATCCAGGCATCGCCCGCATTCACCCGTCACGGTGACGTGCGCGGTTCCCGAGACCAGGATCCCCTCGTGCACTGACTCGAACTTCAGATCGAGGTCCACGGGGGACCCTTCCTTGACGCCGATGAGCGCCACACCGAGATCACCCGGTGCGGGTACATGCTCCGTGAGGGTCCGCATAGTCCCCGGGCTGCGCCCGAGGTCCTTGACGTCGAACATCAAAGGCGAACGTGCTTCGCGCTTAATGAGAACTCCTGTAGAACATAGACCGACACGCTATCCTATCGTGCCCGCTCGTTCGGCCCAAACCGGGACCGGGCGTGCTTGGACAGCGTGGCGTGCTGCTGTGCCCGTCCAGTGTAGCGGGAATCAGGCGGAGGCGCGGCCAGGCGCAGTGTCGGCGAGCCGCGTGAGGACGGAACGGGGGACGAACTCGGAGACGTCTCCCCCCAGGTCATGCACTTCCTTGACGAGCGTCGAGGACAGGTGGACGTAGTGCGCCTCGGCCGGGAGGAACACCGTCTCGACCCCGGTGAGCTGCCGGTTCATGATCGCCATGGGCAGCTCGTAGTCGAAGTCGGAGCTCGAACGCAGGCCCTTGACGATGGCACTCGCGCCGCGCTCGCGGCAGTACTCGGCGAGGAGGCCCTCCCCCATCGGCTCGACCGTGATGCCGCTGATCGCACCGAGGGTCCGCCGGGCCATCGCAATGCGCTCCTCGAGGGAGAACCGGTACTTCTTGGCGTAGTTCGTGGACACCGCCACGATCACCTCGTCGAAGAGGTTGGCGGCCCGCGCGATGACCTCGAGGTGCCCGTTGTGAATGGGGTCGAAAGAGCCAGGGCACACCGCGCGTCGCATACGGCCAACATACTGCATGCCCCCAGCCGCGGGCAGGCCGGCGCGGCCCCGGCGGATAGCATGGGCGGATGACATCCGCGTGGCAGCGAACAGCGGCCGGGGCGAACCTCCTCGGCGAGGACGGCCAGCTCGGCGTGACGATCTTCGAGGAGATGACGTCCCTCGCCGTGCGGCACGGGGCCATCAACCTCGGTCAGGGGTTCCCGGACGAGGACGGTCCGGCCGAGATGGCCGAGGCAGCACGGTCCGCGATCCTCTCCGGCGCCAACCAGTACGCCCCCGGCCAGGGCATCCCCCGACTGCGGGAGGCGGTGGCCGCGCACCAGGCGCGCTTCTACGGGATCGACTTGGACCCGTGGAAGCAGGCCATCGTCACGACGGGCGCCACCGAGGGGATCGCCGCGGCGGTCCTCGCGCTCGCAGGACCCGGGGACGACGTCCTCACCTTCGAGCCGTTCTATGACTCCTACGGCGCGATGATCGCCCTCGCCGGCGCCCGGCACGTCACGGTCCCCCTGCACGCGCCGGCCTTCCAGCCCGACCTCGCCGAGCTTGAGGCGGCGTTCACCCCGAGCACGCGCGTCGTCGTCGTGAACAACCCCCACAACCCCACCGGCGCCGTGTTCGGGCGGGAGGTGCTTGCCCGCGTCGTCGAACTCGCCGCACAGCACGACGCCGTGATCGTCACCGACGAGGTCTACGAGCACCTCGTGTTCGGCGAGCCGCACGTCCCTGTCGCCACGCTTCCCGGAGCCGCCGAGCGGACCCTCACGATCTCCTCGGCGGGCAAGACGTTCTCGTTCACGGGATGGAAGGTCGGCTGGGTCACAGGACCCGAGGAGCTCGTGGCGCGGGTGCGCACCATCAAGCAGTTCCTCACCTACAGCTCGGGAACCCCGTTCCAGGAGGCCGTGGCGATGGGCCTCGGCTTCCCCGACGAGTTCTTCCGCGGCATCGCGGCATCGCTCCGGGCGAAGCGGGACATCCTCGCCGAGGGGCTCCGGGCCGCCGGGCTCGAGGTGTTCGTGCCGGAGGGCACCTACTTCATCACCACCGACACGAGGGCGCTCGGCATCGAGAATGCCCTGGACCTCGCGCGCCGGCTGCCCGAGCTCGTCGGCGTGGCCGCGATCCCTGTCTCGGTGTTCTGCCAGCCTGAGGGCGCGGAGCGCACTCGCTCGCTCCTGCGCTTCGCCTTCTGCAAGAAGGAACCGCTCCTGGCCGAGGCTGCGTCGAGGCTCGCTCTGCTCGCGGACCGCGTGTGAGCGCCTCGCGCTACCTGCGCGGCATCGGGGCACATGCGAGCGTGGACGCGGATCCCCTCGTGGAGGGGGCCTTCATCCTCTCGATCGGCGGCGCGGAGCAGTCCCACGTGGACCTCGCCGACCCTGCCCACGTCTTCTATGCCTACCTTCGGCGGATGGCGAACGTCGTGGACGCCGTCCGCCCGGCCGGGACGCCCCTCCGTGCCCTCCACCTGGGGGCTGGCGCCCTGACCCTCGCCCGCTACATCGAGGCGACCCGCCCGGGCTCGGTCCAGACCGCAGTCGAGCTCGAACGCGAGCTAGTGGACTTCGTCCTCGAACAGCTCCCGCTGCCAGCGGGGACCGACCTGGCGCTCCATCTGGGGGACGCCCGGTGGGAGCTTCCCGCCGCTGCCGGGCGGGGGCCCTACGACGTGATCGCGCTGGACATCTTCTCGGGGCCCGATGCGCCCGCGCACATCGCGCACCCTGACTTCTACGCCGAGGCCGCCGCGCTCCTGGCCGAGGATGGGGCGATGCTGGTCAACATCGGCGACGACCCGCCCCTCACGCTCGTGCACTCGCAGGTCGCGGCGATGCGCGGCGTCTTCAGGGATGTTGCGGCGCTCGCCGAACCGGACATGTTCACGGCGCGGTTTCCCGGCAACATCGTGGCCATCGGACTGCCGGGGTCCTGGCCGGACACATGGACGACGGCGCTGCCCGCCGCGGGACCGCACCCCACCCTCCTCGTGCGGGGGATGGACCTGGACCCGCTCGCCGGCTGAGACGCCGGATCAGCTCGCGAGCTTCTGCTCCGCGAGGCGCTTGACCCATTCAGGCGTGGGGCGGTTGAGGCGCTCGTCGAGGACCACGCGGAGGCGGGCAGCCGCGATCTGCACCCGGCGATCCGACGAGCCGGGCCTGCGCTCGGGCGTCTCCTCGGACGCGTGCCTGCCGTCTCCCTGATCGGCGGGGAGTGCTTCGTGCTTGCTCACTGCCTCTCCTTCCGTGGCCCGTGCTGTCCCGCGCTCCCTCCAGTATCCCCCGGGTCCCGGGGCGGCGTCACGCATCGCCGAGCTCCTCGTCGAGCCCAGCTTCCTCCGCCTCCGCGATCGGGTCGATCCAGACGGCGTCGAGGAGCTGGAGTTCCTCGTCGCTCGCGATGAGGTCGCTCTTGGCGAGGCTCGCGAGCACCATCGTCCCCATCGCCTGCATCTGCGGGTCGGGCGACACGGACGCCTCGAGCGCCCATTCGGCGCGACGCCAGAACTCGGCCCTGCGGTCCGAGTAGGAGCGCTGGCGGATGGTATTCAGGCCCACGACCGCCGCGACGACGGCTGCGGCGAGGGTGCCGACAGGTGCCAGGGCGGAGACGATCTCCCACCACGCGGGTCCGGCCGCAGCGGCCGTGGACTGCACTGGGAGGGGCGTGGCCGTGAGGTCGATCATGCGCTCACCTCGCCGTCGGCAGCCGGGGCCGGGTACGGCTCCGCGAACCACAGGCGGGTTTCCCCGTACTTGCGGTCCGCGTAGTGGTGGAGGCCGGCGGGCCAGTCCGGTTCAGGCGAGCGTGAGGACCGTTCCACCACGACGAGGGCATCCTCCGCGAGGTGCGGGGACAGGGCCGCGAGGACGCGCGTGAGCTGCTCGTCGGCGAGGGGGTAGGGCGGGTCCATGAAGACGAGGTCCCAGTGCCGGCCCGGCATCGTCTGCTCGAGGAAGCCGCCCACCTTGGCCCGGTGCACCGTGACGGCGCGGCGCCCGACGGCGTCGTTCACCGTGCGCGCGTTGCGCTGGCACGCTGCCACCGCCTTCGCCTCGGACTCGACGAGCTCCGCGGTGGAGGCGCCGCGGCTCACGGCTTCGACGCCGAGCGCGCCCAATCCGGCGTAGAGGTCCAGAACCCGGGCGCGGGCGATCATCCCGAGCGCCTCAAGGCGTGAGAAGAGTGCCTCCTTGACCCGGTCGGTCGTGGGCCGGGTCGCTGAACCCGGGACCGAGGCCAAGGTCGTCCCTCCGGCAATCCCGGCGATGATCCTGCTCATCGTGCCTCACGAACTGCATCAGCCACGTTCGAGGAACACCTCCTTCTCCGGCTCGAGGTAGGCCTCGATGGCGTCGCGCAGCGGTGCGTGGCGATCGAGGGAAGGGTCGTCCCCGACGATGGCGAGCGCGTCTCCGCGCGCCAGCTCGATCACGTCGGCGTCGCGCAGGACGCGCAGGAGGCGGAGGGTTGACCGTCGTCCAGACTGGGTGGCTCCGAGGATGTCGCCCTCGCGGCGGTGCTCGAGGTCCTTCTGCGCGAGGACGAATCCGTCTGCGCTGGAGGCGACCGCCTCGAGGCGCTCGCGGCTCGGGTGCCCGGGCTCGAGCGAGGTCACGAGGAGGCATGTCCCGGGGAATCCCCCGCGGCCCACCCGGCCGCGGAGCTGGTGGAGCTGGGCGATGCCGAACCGGTCGGCGTCGAGCACGACCATGAGGGTGGCGTTCGGCACGTCGACCCCGACCTCGACCACCGTGGTCGCGATGAGGAGGTCCGTGCGCCCGGCGGCGAAGGACTCCATCGCCGCCGCCTTGTCCCCGGCGTCGAGGCGGCCGTGCAGGATGCCCAGCCTGGCCCCGGACAGGGCCGGCTCCTGGGCCAGCTGCGCGGCCGCCGCGGCGACCGAGACCGCCGGCGGTGGCTCCCCCGCCGAGGCTGCGAGGGCAGAATCGCCCCACGTGGCCTCGTCGAGCGCGTCGAGGTCGCCCTCGTCCTCTCCCGCCTCGCCGATGGTCGGGCAGACGACGTAGACCTGCCGGCCGGCGTCGATCTCCTCGCGGGCCCGGGCCCAGATGCGGCGCTCCCACGCGGGGTTCTCGACGAGGCCGACGACGTGGGTCGCGATGGGCGCCCGGCCCGCCGGGAGCTCGCGCAGCACGGACGTCTCGAGGTCGCCGAAGACGGTCATCGCCACGGTGCGGGGAATGGGCGTCGCCGTCATGACGAGCAGGTGCGGGGTTGCGAGGCTCTTGGCGCGCAGCGCGTCGCGCTGCTCCACGCCGAAGCGGTGCTGCTCGTCCACGACGACGAGCCCGAGGTCGGCGAACTGGACCTGCTCGGACAGCAGCGCGTGGGTGCCCACCACGATCCCGGCCTGTCCGCTCGCTGCAGACAGGAGCGCGCGCTTGCGCTCCGCCGAGCTCTGCCCGCCCGTGAGCAGGACGACCTCCACGCCGTCGGCGGCCCCCAGCATCCCGTCCCTCAGGAGGGGGCCGAGGGTGCGCCGGATCGACTCGTGGTGCTGGGCGGCGAGCACCTCGGTAGGCGCAAGGAGCGCAGCCTGGCCCCCGTCGTCGACCACCTGGAGCATCGCCCGCAGTGCGACCACGGTCTTGCCCGAACCCACTTCGCCCTGCAGCAGGCGGTTCATGGGGTGCGCGGCCGCGAGCTCGGCAGCGAGCTCCTCGCCCACCTCCCGCTGCCCTGCGGTGAGCTCGAACGGCAGCTGGGCGTCGAACGCGTCGAGTAGGCCGCCGCGTCGCGCGGGGCTGGGCCGGGAGGGCAGGAGCGCGTGCTGCGCACGGCGGCGCGCGAGCGCTGTCTGGAGCACGAGCGCCTCCTCGTACTGGAAGCGGCGGCGTGCCCGTGTGCACTCGTCCATGCTCGCTGGCGTGTGGATCATGCGGTACGCGTCGGCGATCCCCGGCAGCCGGCGGCGGCGGCGCAGCTCGTCGGGGAGGGGGTCGGGAAGGGCCTCGAGGTCGATCTGCCCCAGGAGCGTCGCGGTGGACTTGGCGATCTTCCAGCTCGGCAGCCTGGCGGTGGCGGGGTAAACCGGAATGGGGCGCTCGGCCAGCTCCTCGGCGCTGAGTCCGGCATCATCCTCGTCGTCGAGGAGGACGTACTCGGGGTTGGTCAGCTGGAGGTTCCCGCGGTAGCGGCCCACACGGCCCGAGAACATGGCCACCGTCCCCGGGACGAGCTGCCGGGACGCGGCGAAGCTGTTGAAGAAGGTGAGGCTGATCGTGTCGAGGCGGCCGTCGTAGCCCCCTGGCGAGGATCCGTCGGTCACGAGGACCTCGGTGATGCTGCCCTTGCGCGTCGCCATCCGCCGGCTCTGGGCCTTCACGACCCGGGCCAGGAGGGTCACGTCCTCGTCGAGCGGCAGCTGGGCGATCGGGGTGAGCTCGCCGCGCTGGGCGTAGCGGCGCGGGAAGTAGTCGAGGAGGTCGCCCGCCGTCGTGAGCCCCAGCTGGTCCTTGAGCTTCCTGGCGGAGGGTGCCCCCAGCAGCCGCCCGAGGTCACGGTCACGCTCAGCTGGCACGCGGCCCGCCCTCTGCGAGCCGGTCCGCCTCACGCCGGTCCGCGGCCGCCGGATCCGCGGCGTGGAGCTCCGTGAACGCAACCCTTTCAGGCTCTCCGACGGACCGGATGAGGGCAAGGGCGTCGTCCGGGTCCGCGACGTGGACGTGCACCCGCCAGCGGCAGACCCCCGAACCGTCGTCGAACGCGCCGACCGGGCTCATGATGACGGAGTCGCCGATCTCGTCCAGACGCTGGCGCAGGCCGGCCGCGTCGAGCGGGCTCAGGGTCACGGTGCACATGAGCTCGACGCCCAGCGCCTCCGGCTGGTCTCCGTGGATGTGCGGGTCCTGGACGCGGAAGCCGTGCAGCGCCTCGAGGGTGTCCTCGGCGAGGCCCTCCCCGAGAACGGCGGAGCGCAGCGCGGCGAGGACAAGGAGGAGGCCGACACCGCCGGCGTCGACTACCCGGGCGCTCGTGAGCACGCCGAGCTGCGCCTCGGTGTCGACCACGGCGCCGAGGGCCGACTCCACGACGGCGTCGAGCACCGCCGCGAGCGCGTGGTTGCTGTCCGCGCCGGCTTCCGAGGCCTCGGTCGAGGCGGCGCCCTCCGCGGCGGCCTCGAGGACCGAGAGCATGGTCCCGGAGACCGGCTCGCTCAGCGCCGACCACGCGCGAATCTGGGCCCGGTGGAGCGCGGTGGCGAGCAGAGGCCCGCTGAGCCGCGTGTGTCCCTTGAGGGAGGCGGCGAAGGCGTCGAGGAACACCGCGAAGAGCGTTCCGGAATTGCCCCAGGCCTCCTCCATGGCAGCCTGTCCTGCCCCCCCGAGGAGCTCGCCCAGGTCCGTGCGCGGGTCCCCGGCCGCGGCGAGCGCCGCCGCCCTCACCGTGTGGTAGAGGTTGGTGCCCGTGTCGCCGTCGGCGACGGGGAAGATGTTGATCGCGTTGAGGCGGTCGCTGTGGTTGGCGAGGACGGTCTCCGCATCCGCGAGCCAGCGGCGCATGGCCGTTGCATTCGAGGCGATCTTAGCGTGCAAAGTGATCCCATCCGCTCGGTTGCACGGGGCGCCCGCCGATGGCGACCCCGCCGGTCCCGCCGTTCGCAGGCAGCACCGAGCCTATCGCAGCGAAGCCCTCCGGGAGCTGGGACGCGGCAGGGAATGCGGCGAGAAGGCCGTGGTCCTCCCCGCCGCCGAGGATCCATGTGAGGGGGTCCGCTCCCACCGCCGCCGCCGGCCCGGCGAGCCTGCCGGCATGCTCCTCCAGCGCCGCCGGGTCGAGGTCCAGCACGACGCCGCTCGCCCGCGCCATGCGGTCGCCGTCCTTGAGCAGGCCGTCGGAGAGGTCCATG
>NZ_BAAAQW010000003.1:267820-287220 GCF_039531875.1 Sinomonas flava
CAGGGGCGGCAGTGAGCGGTCACGACGGCGGCGAGGTCCGGGCCGAGCGCCTCGTGTCTGGGCCCGTGCTCGAGGAGCGCAAGGCCGGCGGCGGCGTCACCCACGCGGCCGGCGACCGCGAGCAGGTCCCCGGCGCGCGCGCCCGAGCGCAGCACAGGGTCCCTGCCCTCGAGGCTTCCGAGCACCGTCACGGTCACGGACAGTTCACCGCCGCGGCCGAGGTCGCCGCCTGCGACCGTGCACCCCGCGGCACCCAGGGACCGGACGGCATCGACGAGTCCGTCCGCGACTCCCTCGACCCATGCCGCCTCGGTGTCGTCGGGAAGGGTGAGGCTCACCACCATGGCGGTCGCAACGGCACCCATCGCGTTGATGTCGCTCAGGTTCTGGGCGGCGGCCTTCCACCCCACGTCCTGCCCCGAGCTGCGGTAGCCGGAGGGCCAGACGAGGCGGAAGTCCTGGTCCTGGGTCTGCGTGTCCGTGCTCACGACCACTCGCCCGTCGGGGGCAGCGATGACCGCGGCGTCGTCGCCGGGGCCCAGGAGCGCGGAGCCCAGGACAGCCAGCCGGGGGAAGATCCGCGCCAGGAGCTCCGCCTCGCTCAGCTCGCGGACGCGGATCGTTCTCCTCTGGGTCTCGGTCACGCCCCCAGCCTAGTCCGGCGCCCGGCCGCCATCCCGGGCGGTACGCTGGATGGACCCCTCGAGTCCCGGATGGAGAAGCATGTCCGCACGCCGTCGCCCCGCCCGACTCATCAGGCGCGCGGCCCCCGTCGCCCTCGTCGCCGCGGCGGCCCTCCTCGCGGGATGCTCCTCCCCCGTCTCCGTCCAGGCAGCGCCGGACGCTGCGAACCCGGCGTGCGCGCCCCTCATGCTCGCCCTTCCCGACACGCTCGGCGATGCGGCCCTCCGCAAGACCACCAGCCAGGCGACCGCAGCGTGGGGCGACCCTTCCGCCGTCGTGCTCCGCTGCGGGGTCGCCTCGCCCGGGCCGACGACCGACCGCTGCGTGAGCGTCAACGGCATCGACTGGGTCATCAAGGAGGGCGACAAGTACTACACCCTGACGACCTTCGGGCGCGAACCGGCGACCGAGCTCCTCCTGGACAACGACCGCATCAGCTCCGCGACCGTGCTTGCGAGCCTCTCCTCGGCGGTCTCGAAGGTCCCGGCCACGCGGCACTGCGTGGGCCAGGAGGACCTCGCGAGCCTGCCCACGAAGGGCTAGCGCAGCCCGGTGGGGCGCGCCAGGGCGAGCTGGATGAGCTCGTCGATGAGCTCGGGGTAGGACATGCCCGTCGCGGCCCACATCTGCGGGTACATGCTGATGGGCGTGAATCCGGGCATCGTGTTGATCTCGTTGATGACGAACTCGCCCGCGGGCGTGTAGAAGAAGTCGACACGGCTGAGGCCCTCGGCCGCCACGGCGTCGAACGCCACGGCCGCGAGCTCGCGCACCCGGGCGATCGCTTCCTCGGGGAGGTCCGCCGGGCAGGAGAGCGCGGCGGCGTCGTCCTCGACGTACTTGGCCTCGAAGTCGTAGAAGGAGTGGCCGCCCTTCCGGACCGCGACCTCGCCGGGGAGGGAAGTCCGGGGCGCGTCGCAGCCTCGTCCCTCGAGGACGCCGCACTCGATCTCCCGGCCCACGATCCCGGCCTCGATGACGAGCCGCAGGTCATGGCGGCGCGCCTCCTCGATGGCGGCGTCGAGGCCCTCGGGGCCCTCCACCCTCGAGATCCCCACCGAGGAGCCGGCGCGGCACGGCTTGACGAAGACCGGGTAGCCGAGGCGGCCGACGGCGTCGCGCACCGACTGCGGGTCTCGGCGCCACTGCCTGTCGGTCACCGCAACGTACGGCCCGACCGCGAGTCCGGCGGCCTCGAAGGCGACCTTCATGAAGTGCTTGTCCATGCCGACAGCCGAGGCCAGCACGCCGGCCCCGACATACCGGACGTCGGCGAGCTCGAGGAGCCCCTGGACGGTCCCGTCCTCTCCGAATGCGCCGTGGAGGAGGGGGAAGACGACGTCGACATCCCCCAGCTCGCGGGGAACGCGGTTGGGCTCGGAGACCACGAGCCGCGGCCTGCCGCCCCCCTCCGTCAGCTGGACCGTGGCCTGGGCGGGCGACACCTCGGGTGCGTGCCCGGTGTTGAGCGCCCACTGGTGCCAGTCGCCGTCCGAGAGGACCCACTGGCCGCGGCGGGTGATGCCGACAGGCACGACCTCGTACTTGTCCGTGTCGATGGCGCCCATCACCCCGGCCGCGGTCACGCAGCTCACGGCGTGCTCACTCGAGCGCCCCCCGAAGAGCAGTGCGACGCGGATCTTCCTAGAGTCTGTCACTGTTCAGTCGCCTTCTGACTTGAGCTGCCGCGCGAGCAGCAGCGGTTCGAGCTGGTCCACGGGCAGCCTGCCCTTGAGCACCGCCACGACCGCGGCCGTGATGGGCATGTCAACGCCGAGCCGCTGCGCGAGCTCGTGCACGGCCGCCGCGGACTTGATGCCCTCGGCCACCTGGGTCATGCGGAGGCCGACCTCCTCGACGCTGAGTCCCTGACCGAGCAGGCTGCCGGCGGTGTGGTTGCGGGAGAGCTTCGACGAGCACGTGGCCACGAGGTCCCCGAGGCCGGCGAGCCCGGCCATGGTCTGGGGGTCGCCGCCGAGCGCGACGGCGAGCCTGGTGGTCTCCGCCAGGCCGCGCGTGATGACGGTGGCCTTGGTGTTGTCGCCCATGCTCTTGCCCTCGCAGATCCCGACGGCGAGGGCGATGACGTTCTTGACGATCCCGCCGATCTCGACCCCCACCACGTCGGTGCTCATGTAGGGGCGGAAGTAGGGCGCAGTGCAGGCCTCGGCGATCCAGTGGGCGACTTCGGGGTCGCTGCAGGCGACGACGGACGCGGTCGGCTCGCACCGCGCGATCTCGAGGGCGAGGTTGGGGCCCGAGAGCACCGCGATGCGCTCTGCCGGAATGGACGCGACGTCAGCGATGACCTCGCTCATGCGCTTGTCGGTGCCGATCTCCAGGCCCTTCATGAGGGACATGACGATGGCCGCGTCCGGGATGTGGCCCCGCCAGAGGAGCAGCTGGTCCCGAAGCGACTGTGCCGGGACCGCGAGCACGACGAGCTGCGCTTCGGCGAGGACCTCGGCCGGGTCGGTCGAGGCGCTGATGGAGCCCGGGAGCTCGATCGCGTCGAGGTACTTCGCGTTGCGGTGCGCGTTGATGTCTGCCACGACCTCGGGGCTCCGTCCCCAGACGCGGATCGTCCGGTGTGCGCCGTGGCTCGCCGCAGCGTCCCCGAGGACCTTCGCGAAGGTGGTCCCCCAGCTGCCCGCGCCCATCACGGCGATGCGCCGCAACCGGCCGCGGCCCAGTGGCTCCCCCAGCCCCGGGTGCGGTGCACTCACGCGCTCCGCCCGGCGTCGTCGGGCGCTTCCGTCGGGCTGGCCTGACGATTCGGCTGCCGCGCGACCTTGGAACCGCGTTCGACGTCGCGGCCGTGCAGGCTCTGCTGGTGGGCGCTGGGGTCCCAGCGCTCAGCCGGGGGCTCCTCGCCGCGCAGTTCGGCGAGGAGGGCCGTGATGGCGTCCATGATCCGGTCCGTGGCTTCGACGAGGGTCGTCTTGTCCATGGGCCGGCCCTCGAGGTCGCTCAGGTCCACCGGCTCGCCCACGAGGACGACGGCCTTCTTGCGCGGGAAGAGGTGGAGGCGCTTGGCGTACCGGGGGAAGACCTCGTGGTCGCCCCAGTGGGCGATCGGGACCACCGGTGCACCTGTCTTGAGCGCGAGCCGCGCTGCGCCGGTGTGGCCCTTCATCGGCCAGAGTGCGGGGTCCCTCGTCAGTGTCCCCTCGGGGTACACGATGATGGCCCCGCCCTCATCGATGACCTGGCGCGCCACCTCGAGGGACGTGCCCGCGCCTGCCCCGCCGCGCTCGACCGGGATCTGCTTGGTGCCGCGCATGATCTGCCCGAGCACGGGCGGCTTGAACAGGCCCGCCTTGGCGAGGAAGTGCGGCGCCCGGCCGTGGTTGTAGAGCATGTGCCCCACCGTGAGCGGGTCGATCTCCGTGCAGTGGTTGGGGCACGCGATGAAGCCGCCTCCGCCGGGCAGGTCCCGGAGCCGCTCGGTGCCGCGCCACTCCTTGGCCATGAGGAGGTTCATCAGCGGCCGCACGATGGTCGCTGCCACGGCGAACGCGAACCGCTCCCCCGCCGTCTCGCTCGTGCCCCTCTTCACGGGTCCCGCACTCACCGGGCCTCCTCGAGGTCGAAGTCTGCGCCCAGCGCCGCGAGCTTGTCCGTGAAGTGCTCGTAGCCGCGCTTGATGACGTCGATGCCGGTCGCGCGGGAGACGCCCTCGGCGGCGAGGGCCGCGATGAGGTGGCTGAAGCCCCCGCGGAGGTCCGGGATGTCGAAGTCGGCCCCGTGCAGCCTGGTGGGGCCGGAGATCACGGCCGAATGGAGGAAGTTGCGCTGGCCGAACCGGCACGGGACACTGCCGAGGCACTCGCGGTGGACCTGGATGGTGGCCCCCATGCGGCGCAGCGCCTCGGTGAAGCCGAAGCGGTTCTCGTACACCGTCTCGTGGACGATCGAGACGCCCTCGGCCTGGGTGAGGGCGACGACGAGCGGCTGCTGCCAGTCGGTCATGAAGCCGGGGTGGACGTCGGTCTCGAGCACGAGCGGGGAGAGCTTGCCGCCGCGGTGGTAGAAGCGGATCCCGTCGTCCTCGATCGCCAGGCCGCCGCCGAGCTTCCGGAAGACGTTCAGGAACGTCATCATGTCCCGCTGGCTCGCGCCTTCGACGAAGATGTCGCCGCGGGTCGCGAGCGCCGCCGAGGCCCACGAGGCGGCCTCGTTGCGGTCCGGGAGGGCGCGGTGCCGGTATCCGCCGAGCTCGGCGACGCCCTCGATCCTGATCGTGCGGTCCGACTGGACGCTGATGAGCGCACCCATCTTCTGCAGCACCGCGATGAGGTCGATGACCTCGGGCTCGGTCGCCGCTCCGGAGAGCTCCGTGATGCCCTCGGCGCGGGTCGCGCTCAGGAGGACCTGCTCGGTCGCGCCCACGCTCGGGTACGGGAGGGAGATCTTCGCGCCGCGCAGGCCGCGCGGCGCGGAGATGCTGATCCCGCCGGGGCGCTTGTCCACGACGGCGCCGAACTGGCGCAGGACGTTCAGGTGGTAGTCGATGGGCCGGTCGCCGATGCGGCATCCGCCGAGGTCCGGGATGAAGGCCTCGCCGATCGCGTGGATGAGCGGCCCGCAGAGCAGGATCGGGATGCGCGAGTCGCCGGCGTGGGCGTCGATGTCCGCCACGTGGGCCGTCTTGGCTTCCTTGGGGTCGAGCGTGAGGTCTCCGGAGACCTCGTCACGCTCCACCGACACGCCGTGCAGCTGCAGCAGGCTCGTGACGACCTCGACGTCCTTGATCTCCGGGACGTTCCGGAGCACGGACGGCTCGCTGCCCAGGAGGGCCGCGACCATGGCCTTGGGGACGAGGTTCTTCGCCCCGCGGACGGTGACCCTCCCCGAGAGGGGAACGCCGCCACGGATGGTCAGGACACTGCTCATCTGCACCTATTCCTCAATATGGCCCCCACAGCCTGCCTGCATCCCACGCCGGGCGGCGTCAGGACCCTGCTAAGCATAGAAGCTCGCGTCCGGCGAGGTGAAAACCGCCGGACGCGAGCCTCAGGTCAGCGCTCGGATCAGGTCCGGGCGGGCAGCGTGGTGGGCTTGAAGGACGGCCGGGAGGCCTCGTACGCGGCGATCTCGTCCGCATGCTGGAGCGTGAGGCCGATGTCGTCCAGGCCCTCGAGGAGGCGCCAGCGCGTGTAGTCGTCGATCTCGAACGGTGCGACGAGGTTCCCGCAGCTGACGGTCTTCGACGCCAGGTCGACCGTGATCTGGGTCCCCGGGTGGTTCTCGAGCTCCTTCCAGATGAGCTCGATGTCGTCCTGGGCCACTACCGCGGCCAGGAGCCCCTGCTTGCCGGAGTTGCCGCGGAAGATGTCGGCGAACCGGGAGGACAGGACGACGCGGAACCCGTAGTCCTTGAGCGCCCAGACCGCGTGCTCGCGGGACGACCCGGTCCCGAAGTCGGGGCCGGCCACGAGCACGGAGCCGGCATCGAAGGGCGCCTGGTTGAGGATGAAGGAGTCATCCTTGCGCCAGTTGGCGAACAGGGCGTCCTCGAATCCGGTGCGCGTGATGCGCTTGAGGAACACGGCCGGGATGATCTGGTCCGTGTCCACGTTGCTCTGCCGCAGCGGGACGCCGATGCCGGTGTGGGTGGTGAACTTCTCCATGGCGGGGTCCTTCCTAGACGGCGGTGGTGGCGGGGACGGGGGCGAGGTCCGACGGCGACGACAGGGTCCCGCGGACCGCGGTCGCCGCGGCGACCACCGGCGAGACGAGGTGCGTCCGGCCGCCCTTGCCCTGGCGGCCCTCGAAGTTGCGGTTCGACGTCGAGGCGCACCGCTCGCCCGGGGCCAGCTGGTCCGGGTTCATGCCCAGGCACATGGAGCACCCGGCGAAGCGCCATTCGGCGCCGAATTCGGTGAAGACCTTGTCCAGCCCCTCGGCCTCGGCCTCGAGGCGGACGCGGGCGGACCCGGGCACCACCATCATCCGCACGTTCGGATCCTTGGTCCGGCCGCGGACGATGTCCGCGGCCGCGCGCAGATCCTCGAGGCGGGAGTTCGTGCAGGAGCCGAGGAAGACCGTGTCGACGCGGATGTCCTTCATCGGCGTGCCGGCGGCGAGGCCCATGTAGTCGAGGGCGCGGCGCGCAGCAGCCTTGGCGTTCTCATCGGCGAAGTCATCCGGGTTCGGCACCGCCTGCGAGAGCGACACGCCCTGGCCGGGGTTGGTGCCCCACGTGACAAACGGCTCGAGCTCGTCGGCGTCGAGGAACACCTCGGCGTCGAACACCGCGTCGTCGTCGGTGCGGAGCGTGTTCCAGTACTCGACCGCCGCGTCCCACTCGGCGCCCTGGGGTGCGTGGGGCCGGCCCCTCATGAACTCGTACGTGGTCTCGTCCGGGGCGACCATGCCGGCGCGGGCGCCAGCCTCGATCGACATGTTGCAGATGGTCATGCGCGCTTCCATGGAGAGCGCGCGGATCGCGGACCCGCGGTACTCCAGGACGTAGCCCTGCCCGCCGCCGGTGCCGATCTTCGCGATCACGGCAAGGATGATGTCCTTGCTGCTCACGCCCGGCTTGAGGGTGCCCTCGACCGTGACGGCCATCGTCTTGAACGGCTTGAGCGGCAGGGTCTGCGTCGCCATGACGTGCTCGACCTCGGACGTGCCGATCCCCATCGCAAGGGCGCCGAAGGCGCCGTGGGTGGACGTGTGGGAGTCGCCGCAGACGATGGTCAGTCCGGGCTGGGTCAGCCCCAGCTGCGGGCCCACGACGTGGACAATGCCCTGCTCCTTGTCGCCCAGGGAGTGGAGGCGCACGCCGAACTCCCTGCAGTTCGTCCGCAGCGTCTCGATCTGGGTCCGGCTCGTCGGGTCGGCGATCGGCTTGTCGATGTCGATCGTCGGGGTGTTGTGGTCCTCCGTGGCGATCGTGAGGTCAGGCCGGCGCAGCGGGCGTCCGGCGAGGCGGAGTCCCTCGAAGGCCTGCGGCGACGTGACCTCGTGGACGAGGTGGAGGTCGATGTAGAGGAGGTCGGGCTGGCCGTCCTCGCCCTTGCGCACCACGTGCGCGTCCCAGACCTTCTCGGCCAGTGTGCGTCCCACGGCCCAGCTCCCTTCGGCAGTCGCGTCCTCACGGCGGCCCGGAGGGCCGCCTGTCCTACAAGTGGACCAGCCCTCCGCACGGGGGGCCACTCCACTGACTTGCATCTCAGATAATGAGACGCCAATATCAACCTATGGACAATTCTAGCGGTGTCGGAGTGATCGACAAGGCCGCGCTCGTTCTCGACGCCCTCGAGGCCGGACCGACGACCCTGGCCCAGCTCGTGGCCGCGACCGGCCTCGCGCGCCCCACGGTCCATCGCCTCGCGCTCGCACTGGTCCACCACCGTCTCGTGAGCCGCGACATCCAGGGTCGGTTCGTCCTCGGCTCCCGCCTCGTCGAGCTCGCCTCGGCGGCGGGCGAGGACAGGCTCATTGCGGCGGCCGGACCGATCCTCGTCCAGCTCCGGGACGCGACCGGGGAGAGCGCCCAGATCTTCCGCCGCCAGGGAGACTGGCGCGTGTGCGTGGCCTCCGCCGAGCGCCCGGTCGGCCTCCGGGACACCATCCCCGTCGGGACCCAGCTGAGCATGAAGGCCGGGTCGGCGGCGCAGGTCCTCGTTGCCTGGGAGGATCACGACCGGCTCCTCGAGGGCCTCAATCAGGCACGCTTCACCCCCACCGTCCTCGCGGGCGTCCGACGGCGCGGCTGGGCGCAGTCGCTCGGCGAACGCGAGCCGGGGGTCGCCTCGGTCTCCGCACCGGTCCGCGGCCCCTCGGGACGGGTCATCGCGGCCGTGTCCATCTCCGGGCCCATCGAGCGCTTGACCCGCCAGCCGGGCCGCCAGCATGCTGAGGTGGTCTGCAACGCCGGACGGCTCCTGACCGAGGCCCTGCGCAAGGGCAACGACTGACCGCGCCCGAGCGCAGGGGACCTGCCGGCTCGAGCCAGAGGAGTGCCATGTCCGTCAGGAGCGAGTACGCCGTCTTCCTACGGGGCGTGAACGTCGGGGGCATCACCGTCAAGATGGCGGCGCTGCGCGAGGCGCTCTCGGCGCTCCCCGTCGAGGGCGTCACCACGCTGCTCGCGAGCGGGAACGTGGTCCTCGCCACCGGCCTGGGCGCGATGGAGCTCAAGAGCCGCGTCGAGCAGGCGCTCAGGGACGCGTTCGGCTACGACGCGTGGGTCATCGTCCTGGACCGCGACGAAGTGCGGTCGCTCATCGATGCCTGCCCCTACCCTGCCGACGATGCCTCCACCCACTCCTACATCACGCTGTCCTCCGACCCAGCGGCACTCGACGAGCTGTGGGACGCCACGGCCGGGGACGGGACAGACGAGCGCACGCGGCTATCTCCCGTCGCGACGGCGTGGCGCTGCCCGAAGGGCTCGACACTCGACTCGCCGATGTCCAAGGCCACCGCCAAGCCGAAGTTCAAGGCCACCACGACGACGCGGAACCTGCGCACGCTCCTCAAGGTCCAGGCCGCCTTCCCTCCGGAGCCCGCGGCCTGAGACGCCCCCTGGTCAGCCGCGGGCGTCCTCGAGCGCGGCGACGAACCCCGCGTGACGGCCGATCGCCTCACGCACCGGACCGACGACCTCTCGCTGCGCGACGCTCCGCACCGCCTCGGTGAGCCTGCGGCGGGCCTTCGCCGCGCGCCGTCGTGCGCTCAGCGCCGCGAACGGCGCGAGGAGCACGGACAGGGCCAGGCCCGTCCCGATCCCCGCGACGATCAGCAGAGTCGGCAGCGGCCACCCCTCCACGCGCGGGGTCTCCGGCACGGGCAGCTGGAGGAATCCGAGGCCCGCGAGGGCGCCCAGCCACACGAGGCCGCCGACCGCCGTGGCGAGGGCGAGCCATTGCACAGCGTTCGCCAGGCCCCACCACCAGGCGCGGCGCCTGGCGCCGAGGTCGGTGCCTGCGACGGCGAGGTCGAGCGCGTCGGAGAGCCTGTCCCGGCCCTCCCGGGCCGCCGAGCGGATCAGCGCGCGCCACGGCCCCGGCGCGCCCTCGCTCGCAGCGTCGGCGAAACCCCGGACGGCGGCGTCCGTGCGGGCCCGTTCGGCTGGCGAGGGCGGGGGCAGCGACGTGCGGTTGGCGCTCGGCGTGTCTCCTGTCCGGGTCAGGCCGAGCCGTGCGAGCGGGTCCCGGCCGACCTTCCGTATCCACCGCATGAGGGGCCAGCCGGTGCGGGCGGCGGCTTCACGGCGGGTGTGGGCGCGCACGGCCTCGACGACGAGCGGAACGTTCGCGGCCGCGCTGAGCTGGTCCGCGAGGCGCCTCACGGACCCGGGGGATGCGCCGGCGGGCGTCCCGTCGCCGGAGGCCGCCGCGAGCGTGCGTGCGGCGGCGGTGACCTCGGCCGCGAGCCGGGCGGCCGCAGCCTGGTTTCCGGCCGCCACGCGCCGGATCGCGCCCCGGACAGCGCCGACGCCGTGGCCCGTGAGGGCGGACGCGGGAACGATGTCCACGCCCTCGAGCCCCTCCGCGTCGAGCAGCGAGCGGAGGGAGGCGAGCACGTCGGGGAGATCCTCGGCGCCGAGGCGGTCGGTCTGGTTCAGGACCGCGAGCGTGACTGCGTCGCGGCCCGCCAGCGGAGCGAGGAATCCCGCGTGCAGCGCGGCGTCGGCGTACTTCTGGGGGTCCAGGACCCACACGAGGACATCGACCATGCCCACGAGCCGCTCGACCGTCTCGCGGTGCTCCCCGACCGTCGAGTCGAAGTCCGGCAGGTCGAGCAGGATGATCCCGCTCCGCTCGTCCGCGAAGCCCTCGACGGGACGGGCGAGGTGACGGCGCGCCACCCCGAGCCAGTCGAGCAGGGGCCCGCTCCCCTCGGCGCCCCAGACCGCAGCGAGCGGCTCGTCGGTCGTGGGACGGGTGGCGGCGGCCGTCGCGATCCGCTCGCCGAGCACAGCGTTGAAGAGGGAGGACTTCCCGCTGCCGGTCGCCCCGAAGAATCCCACGACCGTGTGCCCGCGGGAGAGCGAGCGGCGCGACGCCGCCCGGTCCAGGACCCCGTAGACCGCGGAGAGGGCCTCGGCCGGGAGGACGCCCTCGGCGAGCTCGCGGGCTTCGTTGAGGGCCTCGAGCCGGTCGTCGAGGCGGGACGTGCGGCGCTGGCCGCGGTGGCGGCTCACGCGGCCCTGCCGAGACGGGTCAGCACGGCCGCCGCGGAACGCAGGCCTCCGGCGGCGCTGGCGTCGCGTGCCGAGTCGAGGCGCGCGTCGAACCGCCCACGCTCCTCGGCGAGCAGCCGCTCGCAGCGCGCGGCCAGGTCGGCGCGGGCCGCCTTGGCCAGACGCCGGACGGCGTCCTCCCCGAACACGGCCTCGAGGACCTTCTGGCCCACGAGGGCCGTCCCAGCCGCGATCCCGCCCTCTGCCAAGGACAGGCCGCCGGTCATCGAGAACACGACGACCATGAGGGCCGCGCCCAGTCCGTTGATGCCGAACGACAGCCAGCGTGCCCGGCTCCGCTTCTGTGCGCCCTCGCGGCGGATGAGCTCGAGCAGCGCCCCCTGCCAGGCGCGGACCTCCCCGGCCGCGCGGTCGGCGAAGCCCGGCGAGGCCGCGGAGAGGTCGTCGGGGCCGAGCAGGGCGCGGCCGGCCGGGTCGGAGCGCCAGCGCCGGTCCGTGTCCTCCGCCGCCGTGCCCGCCTCGTCGACGATGACCGCGAGCAGCCCGCTCTCGATGGCGGTCTCGACCCGGGCGACGGGCGCGGGCTCGCCGCGGAGGAACGCTCCGATCCAGTCCCGCGCCCGTCCGATCCCCTGCTCGATCCCACGCACAAGCTCTCCCGTTCCCACGAAGTCCTGCCACCGTGCCAGCACCTCGCCGCGCAGGAGCGCGCCGTCCTGGGTCGCCGCGGCGATGCGTGAGAGGGCCTGGCCGTAGGCGGCCGCAGCGTCGGACGCGAGCTGCAGTGCGGCGTCGTCCTGGGCCTCGACGGCGGCTGCGACGGACTCCACCCGCGACGCGAGCGCCCGCACCGCCCCGTGCAGCGTGCGGCGGGCCACGGCGGAGCGCTGGGCTGCGTCTTCGGCGAGGCCCTCGAGCCAGGCCCTGATCGGCGCCATGGCCCCAGCGGGCAGCATGCCGAGGCCGTCGAGGCGAGCTTCGGGCACGACGAAGAGGTGCGCGTCGCCGAGGCCCCGGCGGCCCAGCAAGCCGAGAAGGTCGGCGGACACCTCCTGCTCGGCCTCCGGAGGCACCCGATCGAGCACGACGGCGACGAGGATGTCCCGTTGGGCCGCCTCGGCAAGGATCCGCCAGGGGACGGCATCGGCGTACCGGTTGGCGGTCGTCACGAAGAGCCACAGGTCGGCGGCGGAGAGGAGCTGAGCGGCGAGGCGGCGGTTGTCGTCGGCGACGGAGTCGACGTCCGGCGCGTCGAGCAGCGCCAGGCCCTGCGGGACGGAGTCCTCGGCCAGCAGGACGATCGAGCCTGCATCCGCGGAGTCCGGCGAGGGCCCGGCGGCCCGCGCGGGCACGCCGGGCCCCGTCCGGCTTCCCCGGATGCGTGCGAGCCCGGGCAGGATGCGCGTGCCTCCGAACCAGTGCGCGTCCTCGGGGTGGTGCACGAGCATCGGCCGGCGGGTGGTCGGGCGGACTGCGCCCACGCGGGTCACGGGGTGGCCCACGAGCGCGTTGACGAGCGTGGACTTGCCGGCGCCCGTCGAGCCGCCGACGACGGCAAGCAGCGGTGCGTCGAGGCTGCGGTAACGCGGCAGGATGTAGTCGTCGAGCTGGGCGACGGCTGCCGCGGCATCGGCGCGAGCGTCCGCGGCCCCGGCGATCGCGAGGGGGAGGCGGAGGGCCGCGAGGCGGTCTCTGACGTCCGCGAGGAGACCGAGCGCGTCTGCGGGCGGAAGGCCTCCTGATGGGATCTGAGAGCTCACGTCCCCATCATGCCAGCAGGCTCCCCCGCCGGCCCGGCGGCCGACACGCCGCGGGAGCACCCGGGACAGCAGAAGGGCCCGGTCCGAGGACCGGGCCCTTCTCGAGGTGACCCCAGCGGGATTCGAACCCGCGTTACCGCCGTGAGAGGGCGGCGTACTAGGCCGCTATACGATGGGGCCTCGCCTTTTCTCCCCTGGGGGAGGAATTCCGCCTTCCCGCAAGGGAGGGCAAGAAGAAGGAATTCGGGCATGCGCCTGAATTCCTTCGTGACCCCAGCGGGATTCGAACCCGCGTTACCGCCGTGAGAGGGCGGCGTACTAGGCCGCTATACGATGGGGCCGTGTACTTTACCTGACCGTCAGACCGCGTTTTCCCGCAGTCATCAGGAGCTGGGATACCAGGACTCGAACCTAGAATGACGGTACCAGAAACCGTAGTGTTGCCAATTACACCATATCCCATTGTCTTCGGCAGCTCCGGCCGGCCCGCGCGCTTTCCCGCGCCGTTCCGTTCCGTGCCCCTCAGCACGAGTAATTACTCTACCGGATGCTCCGGCCCTCTTCAAATCGACGCCGCCCGCACCGAGGCCCCATCGCGGCGGCATCCCGATCGGGCGCGGACAACCCCTTGCGCGTGTGATCCCGGTCATGTTTAGACTCGGGAAGTTACTCGTTGGTAACTTCCCACGGACTGCCCTCCCCCATAGCGGCAACGTAGCCGCGACACGTCGAGAGGACCCTTTGCCCATGCTCAGCACGCTCGTCCGACCGAAGCCAGCCGGCGCCCGCGCATCGGCCGCTGCCCTCCCCCGCGGCCGCAGGATCGCCATTCTGATCCTCGCGTTCCTGCTCGTGGCCTTCCTCGTCTTCTACACCCTCCTGACGGCCCGGCTCGCCGACGGCGCCGCCCAGCTGCGGGACGGCGCAGCCCGCGCCAGTGACGGGGCCGCCCAGCTCGCAGACGGCTCCAGCAAAGCCGCGGCGGGATCCTCGAAGCTCGCCGACGGCGCCGGGAAGCTGGACGACGGCGCCCAGCAGGCGAAGACCGGGGCGGCGGCGCTCAGCGGCGGGGCGGCCCAGCTCCGCGACGGGATCCGCGAGAAGCTGGCCCCTGGCACCCAGCAGCTCGCGGACGGAGCCCAGCGGCTGCTGGCAGGGACTGGCAAGGTCGAGGCGGATGTCACGGCCAAGCTGGCACCCGGCGTCTACAAGGTCGACGACGGAGCCCAGAAGCTCCGCGACGGGGCCTCGGCCCTCGCCGCGGCGCTCACCCCCACCGCGTCCGGCACCGCGCCAAACAACCTTGCCGACGGCGCCGGCCAGCTCGCCGCCGGGTCCGCCCAGCTCGCCAACGGCACCGCCCAGCTGGACGACGGCAGCTCGAAGCTTGCCGACGGCGCCGCCAAGGTGGCCGCCGGTACCGCACAGCTCAAGGGCTACCCCGGCGCCAACGGCGACGCGGCCCAGGGCAGCGGCACGGCCGCGCTCGCCCAGGGCCTGCAGCAGCTCCTCGACGCGGCCAACGGCCCGCAGGGGCTCGTGCCGCTCGCCCTGCTGAAGGACAAGATCGCCGCCCTGGCCAGCGGTGCCGCACGCCTCGACGCAGGTGCCGGCCAGCTGCAGACCGGAGCCGGCCAGGTCAGCGCCGGTGCCGCCCAGCTGCACGACGGCGCGGACCGGCTCAATGCAGGGGCCGGGCAGCTGAGTGCCGGAGCCAAGCGGCTCTCGGACGGCTTCGTCATCCTCGACGGCAAGCTCAACGGCCGGGACCCGAGCGCTCCCGGGCTCGTCATGGGGACCGAGCTCCTCGCCTCGGGCACCTCCGCCATCGTGGTCGGAATGGACGGCGTGCCCGGCGACCCCGAGCACCCCGGACTCCTCAAGGCCGCGACCTCGCTGCGCGAGGGAAGCCAGGCCCTCGCCACCGGCGCAGGGCAGCTCAACGACGGCGTCACCGGCGGGGCAGACCCGGCGAACGGCCTCCTCGGCGGGGCATCCAGGCTTGCCGACGGCGCCGGCCAGCTCTCCGACGGCAACACCGCGATCGCGACCGGCACCCATCAGGTGGCCTCGGGGGCGGACCAGCTCGCGGACGGGACGCAGCAGCTGGCAGACGGGTCCGGCCAGCTCGCCGACGGCAACCGGCGCCTCGCCGACGGGACAGTGCAGCTGCACGACGGCGTCGCGGGGGTCTCGCCGACGGGCGACGGCGCGCCAGCGGCACTGGCGGCCGTCGGGGCGCTCATCGTGCTCGGCGTCGCCGCGGCCCTCATCGGGCGGCAGGCGCGGCGCAAGGCCGCGCTCGCCTGAGCTGCCCGATCGCCCGGCGGTGGCTGTCAGGAGCCGATGAGCGCCGGAATCTCGGACAGGCTCGCCACCTGCACAGGCACCGCCGCCGCGGCCTCGGCGTCGAGGGTCGCCGACCGCCGGTTCAGCCAGACGCCGCGGAGCCCCGCTCCGGCCGCGCCGACCACGTCGTGGGCGGGGTTGTCGCCCACGTAGACCGTCTCCTCGGCCGCGGTGCCGAGCCGCCGCAGCCCCTCGTGGAAGATCGCCGGGTCCGGCTTGGCCACCCCGACGGCGTCGATCCCCACGAGGATCCGGATCCGTTCCAGCCCGGCGGTGTCCAGCTTGGCCCGCTGGTAGTCGTGGACGTTGTTGCTCACCGCGCCGTAGGCGATGCCAGCGGCCTCGAGAGCGTCGAGGAACGGGTGGACGTCGTCGAACGCCCGGACGTAGGCCGGCTGCGCGGCCTCGTAGGCCTCGAGCCAGGACGCGGCCTGGGCGCCGGAGACGAACGCCGCGCCGAAGTGGGCGAGGCACCGTTCGGCGCGCAGGACCCGCTGCTGGGCGAACGTGATCTCACCGGCGATGTAGCGGTCGTAGATGTCATCCGAGCCGCGCGTGAAGATGCGGCAGAACGTGACCCACTCGTCCTCGCCGAGGTGGGGAAGGAGCGGCCCGCTGACCTCGCGCAGCGCGCGGTCCATGGCGCCCTCGAGGTCCACGACCGTCTCGTCGATGTCCAGCAGGACGCCCCGCACCCGGCGCGTCTCCCCTGCGGCTGGCGGGTGCACGACGGCGGGTGCGGCCGCGCCGTCGTGCGTCGCCTCCACGATGGTGCCGGGAGCCGCTGCCTCAGCCACGGAAGGCCTTGATCCGCGCGAGCGAGGACTCCTTGCCGAGGATGACCATCGACTCGAACAGCGGCGGCGAGATGCGCCGGCCGGAGACGGCGGTGCGGACCGGGCCGAAGGCCAGGCGCGGCTTGATCCCGAGCCCGTCGACCAGCGCGGCGCGGAGGGCGGCCTGGATGGCCTCGGCGGTCCAGTCGTCGAGCGGCTCGAGGGCGGCGAGTGCGGCGTCGAGCACCTCGGCGAGGTTCTCCGGCATGCCCTTGCGCGCGTCGTCGGCGATCTCGATGGCCGAGTCCTCGGCGAAGAGGAAGCCGAGCATCTCCGGAGCCTCGCCGAGGAGGGTGATGCGCTCCTGGACGAGCGGCGCGGCCGCGGTGAGGATCTCCTCCTGGCGCTCGGTCAGCGACTCCCCCACGATGCCCGCCGCACGCAGGTACGGCACGAGCCGGCCGCGGAAGTCTGCCGCCTCGAGCATGCGCACGTGCGTGCCGTTGATCGCCTCGGCCTTCTTGACGTCGAACCGCGCCGGGTTGGGCAGCACATCGGCGATGTCGAAGTGCTCGGTCAGCTGGTCGACCGTGAAGATGTCCTCGTCCGCGGACAGCGACCAGCCCAGCAGCGCGAGGTAGTTCAGGAGGCCTTCGGGGATGAATCCGCGGTCGCGGTGGTGGAACAGGTTGGACTGCGGATCGCGCTTGGAGAGCTTCTTGTTGCCCTCGCCCATGACGTACGGGAGGTGGCCGAACAGCGGCATGTAGCTCGCGACCCCGACGGCGTGCAGCGCGTAGTAGAGCGCGACCTGGCGCGGGGTCGAGGACAGGAGGTCCTCGCCGCGGAGCACGTGGGTGATGCCCATGAGCGCGTCGTCGACCGGGTTCACGAGCGTGTAGAGCGGCGAGCCGTCAGCGCGCACCACCACGAAGTCCGGCACAGAGCCCGCCCTGAACGTGATCTCGCCGCGGATGAGGTCATTGAACACGACGTCCTCCGCGGGCATGCGGAAGCGCAGCACTGGCTCGCGGCCCTCGGCGCGGAACGCGGCCTTCTGCTCGTCGGTGAGGTCGCGGTCGTAGTTGTCGTAGCCGAGCTTGGGGTCCCGGCCGGCCTCGCGGTGGCGCGCCTCGATCTCCTCCGGAGTCGAGAACGACTCGTACAGGAAGCCCGCGTCCTTGAGCTTCGCGGCGACGTCCCTGTAGAGCTCGAGCCTGCGGGACTGGCGGTACGGCTCATGGGGCCCGCCGACGTCGATGCCCTCGTCCCACGTGAGGCCGAGCCAGCGCAGGGCCTCGACGATCTGCTCGTAGCTCTCCTCCGTGTCGCGCTGCGCGTCCGTGTCCTCGATGCGGAAGACGAACGTGCCGCCGGTGTGGCGCGCGTAGGCCCAGTTGAAGAGGGCCGTGCGCACCATGCCCACGTGCGGGGTGCCGGTCGGGGACGGACAGAAGCGCACACGCACGGGCGTGTCGGGCGTGACGGACGGGATGGAGGCGGGGTCGAGCAGGGGCTCAGCGGGCGAGGAAGTCATAGTGCCCCCATTCTAGGGCGCCGCCCGCCGGCCCTCCGCGAGAGCGTGCCCTATCGGCGCACGATGGGGTTCGAGAGCGCGCCGATGCCCTCGATCTCGACCTCGATGCGGTCTCCCTCGGATACGAGGCCCACGCCGGCGGGCGTGCCCGTCATGATCACGTCGCCGGGGAGGAGGGTGAAGGCGGAGGACACCGCCGCGACGAGCTCGTTGACGCCGAAGACCATGTCCGCCGTCGTGCCGTCCTGCTTCGTCTCGCCGTTGACCCGGGTGGTGAGCCGGAGGTCCTCGACGTCCAGGTCCGTCTCGATCCACGGGCCGAGCGGCTTGGAGGTGTCGAAGGACTTCGCGCGCGCCCACTGCAGGTCGGTGCGCTGCTTGTCGCGGGCGGTGAAGTCGTTGCCGACCGTGTAGCCGAAGACCACGTCGCCGGCCTTCTCCGGGGGGACGTCCTTGCAGATGCGGCCGATCACGACGCAGAGCTCGCCCTCGAAGGAGACCTCCTCGCTCCACTCGGGCAGCACCACGGGGTCGCCCGGGCCGACCACCGCAGTGTTTGCGACGAGGAACATGGAGGGCTCGGTGGGCAGGTCGTTGCCCAGCTCCTTCGCGTGGTCGGCGTAGTTCCGGCCGATCCCGACCACCTTGCTGCGGGGAATGATGGGGGCGAGGAGGCGGACGTCCTCGAGCGGGTGCGTGACCCCGGTGGGCTCGACGCCGGAGAAGAACGGGTCGCCTTTGATGGCGGCGACCGTCTCATGGCCGGGCTCCCCCTGGACCACTCCGTAGAAGGGCTCGGAATCGACAACACAACGGGCAATGCGCATGGCGTTCACCCTACCGCGGCCGCAGGGCGCACGACGCCGCGGGCCCACCTGGGGCGGGCACGCGGCGTCGTGCGTGAGGGCACCGGCCTACTCGCCGGCCTCCTCGCCGGGGCGGCTGGTCTGCTCGGGCAGCGTGTCCCAGAACGACGTGTCCGCCGTGGCGACCGACCCGTCCCCGACCGCTCGGGCCGTGGAGGTCAGCGTGAGCACGGTCTGCTGGATGAGGTAGCCGTTGCTCTTCTGTCCGAGGGCGTATGAGTCGATGTAGTGGTCGGACATGCCTCGCATCTCGAACAGGAGCGTGGAGATCCCGTACTGCGCTGCCGCTCCGTTGCGCCCGATCCGGTCCTCGGACCCGCCCACGTACTTGCCCAGGTTCCCCCAGCCCTTCGAGCTGATGGCGCCGTAGACGACCGAGCCGAGCTGCTTGGACCGCTCGACGACGGCCGGGTCCACGCTCGGGGAGGTCGGGTAGAGGATCGAGCCGGAGACTAGGTTGCCGTCGATCTCGCTCTGGGTGCCCTGGTGGTGGAGGTCGATCATGTACTGGATCGGGTACTTGGACAGGACGTTCTCGTGCAGTGCCCTCGTCTCCGGCTGGGCCTTGGCCACGTGGTCGCGGTTGAGGTCCGTGCCGACGGCGTTGTAGCGCGTCAGGTGCCGGCCGCCGTCGGCCACGTAGTCGGTGAGCGGGAAGTCCACGTCTCCCATCGCCCCGTCCGCGTTGAGCATCGGCACGACGAGGATGTTCACCTTGTCCAGGATGCCCTTGGTGCTCGCCGTGCCGAGGCTCCTGATGAACGCGAGCGCCCCCTCCGTGGTGAGCTGCTCGTTGCCGTGCTGCTGGGTGAGGTACAGGATGGTCGGGTGGGCGGGGTTCGAGATGTACTTCACGAGGTGGATGTCCCGCCCCTTGACGGTCTGCCCGATGACCTCGAGCTCCATGGCCGGCTGCTTCGCGGCCTGCGCCTTCAGCTCGGCGACCATCGACTCATAGGTGTGCAGGATCGAGGTCTGGGTCGAGCCGTTCCCCGGGTTGGGCCCTTCTCCGACCGCAAAGGCGCCGGTCCCCGTGGCGCCGATGCTTCCGACCGCGAGGAGCCCTGCGAGGACCGCTGCGGAGAGCGTGCGTGTGGTGCGAGTGGTGTTCAGGTGCATGGTGCTGTGCTGCCTTCCTGGCGGCGTCGCTGCCGCCCGTGGGGCATCCATCGGCGGATGCGCGTGACATCCCTCACGCTACCAGTCATGCGTGTGACATGAAGTGAATCCTGCACGACTCCCCCGCCGGTGGCATCGGCCGCTTCGGCC
>NZ_BAAAQW010000003.1:287267-404760 GCF_039531875.1 Sinomonas flava
GGTGCTAGGCGAGCTGCGTGAGCCAGCCGTGCAGGTCCTCGACCTTGCCGGTCTGGATGCCCAGGAGCTGCTCGCGGATCGACATCGCGACCGAGTCCTCCGGCAGCTCCGGCGTCACGAGCGATCCCTCGGCCGTCTTGAGCTCGCCGATCGGGTTGATGACCGCCGCCGTGCCGCACGCGAACACCTCCGCGAGCGTGCCGTCCGCCACTGCTTGGCGCCACTCGGCGATCGTGATCCTGCGCTCCTGGACCGTCAGCCCGCGGTCCGTGGCGAGCTGGAGGATCGAGTCGCGCGTGACGCCGTGGAGGATGTTCCCGTTGAGTGCCGGCGTGACGAGCGTGCCGTCGGTGAACAGGAAGAAGATGTTCATGCCCCCGAGCTCCTCGACCGCGTAGTCGTCGGTCGGGTCGAGGAAGAGGACCTGCTTGCAGCCGTGCTCCTCGGCCTCGAGCTGGGCCGCGAGCGACGCCGCGTAGTTGCCGCCGCACTTCGCCTCGCCGGTGCCGCCGTGGCCGGCACGGGCGTACTTCTCGGACAGCCAGATCGAGACCGGCTTGATGTCGCCGAAGTAGTTGCCCGCAGGCGAGGCGATGACGCGGTAGGAGACCTCGTGGGCGGGCCGGACGCCCAGGAAGGCCTCCGTGGCGATCATGAAGGGACGGAGGTAGAGCGACTCGCCCTCGTTGGTCGGGACCCAGGCCTTGTCCACCGCGACGAGGCGGCGGAGGGACTCGATGAACACCTCGGGCGGGAGCTCGGGCAGGGCGAGGCGGCGGGCCGAGCGGTTGAAGCGCGCCGCGTTGGCCTCGGGGCGGAACGTCCAGACGGTGCCGTCGGCGTGCCGGTACGCCTTGAGCCCCTCGAAGATCTCCTGGCCGTAGTGGAGGACCGCGGCGGCCGGGTCCATGGCGATCGGCCCGTAGGGCTCGATGCGTGCATCGTGCCAGCCGCCCTTGCCCTCGGAGTCGACGGTGTAGTCGACGACAGCGGTGTGGTCCGTGAAGTGGTTGCCGAAGCCCGGGTTGGCCAGGACCGCCGTGCGCTCCTGCTCGCTCTTCGGGTTCTCGGAGAGCCGCAGCTCGAATTCAACGCCCAGGGCGTTCTGCGTCATGGTTCCTCCACATCGTGCCGAGGCCGCGGCAGCTCCGCCGCGGTCCCGGGGCCTGTCAGTGCCTCCAAGCTTACGCCTGCGTCACTTGCGCGGAAGCCAGCGGAAAGCTGGCCCGCGCCGGGTAGAAGGGGCGCATGACGGCGGATGCGTGCGCGCCGTCGTGCGCCCCGGGTGGGACCCGGGTGGGACCCGCTAGAGGCGGGCCGCGATCGCGTCGCCGACCTGCGCCGTCGTGCGCGCTTGGCCCGCAACGCGGGACTCGACGTCGCCCTGCACGGCCGCGTGGATGCGCTCGGCGGCCTCCGGCTGGCCGATGTGGTCCAGGAGGAGGGCTGCCGAGAGGATCGCTGCGGTCGGGTCGGCCTTCTGCTGCCCCGCGATGTCCGGAGCGGAGCCGTGGACGGGCTCGAACATGCTCGGCGCGGTGCCGTCGAGGTTGATGTTGCCGGACGCGGCGAGGCCGATCCCGCCCGTGACGGCGCCCGCGAGGTCGGTGAGGATGTCGCCGAACAGGTTGTCGGTGACGATGACGTCGAAGCGCGACGGATCCGTGACGAGGAAGATCGTGGCGGCGTCGACGTGGAGGTAGTCGTGCTCGACGCCCGGGAACTCGGCGGCGACGGCCTCGACCGTGCGCTTCCACAGGTGGCCCGCGTGCACCAGGACGTTGTGCTTGTGCACGAGGGTGACCTTCTTGCGGCGGCCCTCAGCGCGGCGGAAGGCGTCGCGGACCACGCGCTCGACGCCGTAGGCGGTGTTGACGGAGACCTCCGTGGCGATCTCGTGCGGGGTGCCGACCCGGAGCGCGCCGCCGTTGCCCGTGTAGGGGCCCTCGGTGCCCTCGCGGACCACGACGAAGTCCACGTCGCCGGGGTTCGCCAGCGGAGTGGGGACGCCCGCGTAGAGCCTGGAGGGGCGGAGGTTGACGCAGTGGTCGAGGCTGAAGCGAAGCTTGAGGAGGATCTCCCGCTCGAGGATGCCCGAGGGGATGCGCGTGTCCCCCGGCGCCGCGCCGACAGCGCCGAACAGGATCGCGTCGCGGCCGCGGATGTCGCTGAGCGTCTCGTCCGTGAGCGCCTCGCCGGTCTCGAGCCAGTGCTGGGCGCCCAGGCTGTAGCTGGTCTCCTTGACCTCGAGACCCGTGCCCTCGAGCGCCTTGTGGAGGACCTTGAGCGCTTCGGCGGTCACTTCGGGGCCGATGCCGTCGCCGGGGATCACTGCGAGGTCGAGCTGCGTCTGCGTCATGACGCAAGCGTAACGCCGCCATCCACATGCTGGTCACATCCGTCTCGCTAGACGGACGCTTTCCCGCCGAAGTCACCCCGCGTGCGCCCGAGGTCACCCCCTGTGCCGCCGAAGTCACCCCGCGTGCGCCCGAGGTCACCCCTTCCATTGGTCCTCCACAAGTCCGGAGATCGCCCCGACTTGTCCACATACCGCTCCGGCAGCAGCCGTCCCGAAGCCCGATCGCGCCACACTCCGACCATGGACCTCACCCTGAATACGAGCGCTCGCCGACGTCTCGAAGCGCTCGCGAGCACTGCGACGTCGCCGGCACCCATGATCGCCCGCTCCCGGCTCATCGCTGCGGGCTTGGACGAGCGCGACATCCGAAGCCTCACCGAATCCGGGCAGCTTTCCAGGCTCGAACGCGGAATCTACGCCCCGGAGCTGTCAGGCACACCCGACCCGATGATCGTTCGGATCTGTGCGCACAACGCCGCTTCGACAGGCCAGGCGCATGTCTACACCCACACCTCTGCGGCGCTGCTGTGGGGCCTTTCAGTGTGGCGTGCGCGGCCGCTTGTCCACGTCGCCCATGCAGGGCGGCGTGGGAACCGTGGTCCAGCAGACGATGTGGTGCGCCACAACCAGATCATCCCCGAGTCCGACGTGAGGATCCGGAACGGCATGAGGCTCACATCGCTCGAGCGCACGATCATCGACTGCGCTCGGCTCCTTCCGTTCGAGCTCGGAGTCATCGTCGCCGACTCCGGCCTCGCCCACGGCGCAGATGAGGATGCGCTGCGGCGCCTTGTCTCGGAGGGCCGCGGAACACGGGGTATCCGACGAGTACGAGAGGTGCTCGCGGCAGCGGATGGACGGGCGGAGTCACCGGCCGAAACGCGTTTCCGGCTGCTGCTGGACGAGTGGAACCTCCCCGAGGCTGAGCTTCAGCTCTGGATCTCCACCACGGGCGGGCCCGAGCGTGTTGACTTCGGCTGGTCGTCGCGGCGGCTCGTGATCGAGGTCCACGGTTACGCAAAGTACTTCGACTACGGTCCGCCCGACGAGAAGATCGTGGCGCAGCAGGCGCGCGAGGCGAGGCTGGTGGCCGCGGGGTGGCGGGTACTGAACATCTATTGGCCAGAACTCGACGATCACGAGACGCTCCGCGCCAAGGTCCGTGCCTTCCTGACGACTCCCCACGCACTCGTCGGTGTCGCGTGAGGTCGCAGCTCCGAAGGATGACGCGCACGACGGCGCGTGGTCGCCGTCGTGCGCGGAAGGCGTGACCTCGGCGCCACACGGGGTGACCTCGGCGCCACACGGGGTGACCTCGGCGCCACACGGGGTGACCTCAGGGCGGCAGGGCGGCCGCGAGGTAGTCGGCGAAGCCGCCACGAGCCCTGCCATGCAGCCGTCCAGAGGTGAGGACTCTGCACGCATCCGTGGCCCGCCACCGCACGCCGTGGGCCTTCGCCGCCTGCACCAGCGCCACGTCCTCACCCGAGTCCTGGCCCGGGAAGCCTCCGAGCGCATCGTAGACGTCGGCGCGGACGCCGAGGTTCGCGCCGAAGACATGGCGATGCCCGTCCCCGAGACGGTGGGTGTCGAACCATGCCCGGAGTCGGGCGGCCCCGAGGTCGGCGCCGTCCGGCTCCACCGTGCCGATGACAAGGCTCACTCCCTGCTCTGCGAGAGCGAGGTGCTGCAGGAGCCAGTCGGGGGGAACACGGCTGTCGGCATCGGTCGTGGCCACCCACATCTGGTCGGGCGACACGCGGGCCGCAGCGAGCGCCCGGCGCACGCCGATGTCCCTTGCGCCACCCGCGTTCCCGGCATCTGCCTTCACAGCGTGGGTGGAAGGCCATCCTGCGACCACCGCTGCCGAGCCATCCCGGCAGCCGTCCAGCACCACCGTCACCGAGGCCCGCACCTGCGGGCAGGCGACTGCAAGGGCGGCCACCGCGGCGTGGACAGACGAGAGGCACCGGGGCAGCAGCTCTTCCTCGTCCTTGGCCGGGACCACGACCGCGACCTCGGCGATGGGCTGCGCCCTCTTCACGCGATGCCCTCGCGCTGCGCCACCGACGACGCTGGCGGCTTGACGAAGACCTCGAGCAGGAAGTCCCGCTCCCGGTGCTGCACGAGCGTCTCGAGCCCGTCATCGGCGCGGATCCGCTCGTGGACGTCCTCCCCGGCCAGGGGCCAGCCGTCGATCGGTCCGAGCCAGTGGCAGGCGACCAGCGCGCCGTCGTCGGCCAGGCTTGCGAGGCAGCGCCGCACGAACCCGTCGAGCTCGGCGTCTCCGAAGTAGTACCCCACCTCGGAGGCAACGATGAGGTCGAAGCGGCCCTCGGGCCACTCCTCGGGCACCCTGAGCCGCTCCCAGCGGATGTTCTGCACCTCTCGCAGGCGGGACGCGGCGTGGTCGAGGGCGACCTGGCTGATGTCGGTCGCGACCACCTCGTCCGCCCGCTCGGCCAGCTCTGCGGTGAGCACTCCGATCGAGCAGCCGACTTCAAGCGCCCTCCGGTACCGGCGATCCGGCAGCGCGGAGAGCGTGACGGCCCGTTTCCGCTGCTCGTACCAGCTGGTGGTGAAGTGCCATGGGTCGAGGCTGGAGGCATGGACCGCGTCGAAGGTCGCGCCCGCATCCTCCGGCGGGGAGGCGAAGAACAGCTCGAAGTCCCGCTCGAAGTGGGCCTGCATGCCCGGGCTCAGGAGCGCTTCGTCGCCCGGATGCGCCGAGAGCGGGGAGACCTGGCTCACGTGGGCGGCCATGGCCCGGCCCTTCGCGCGGCGGCCTGCGGCGCCGAGCTCGATCCTCCGGGCCCTGCGCCACGGGATCCCGGGGCTCTCGGGCTCTGCCCAGTGCCACATCCACACGGGGTACTCGAGCAGCAGGACCCTGGCCCCGCGCGCGGCACGGGCCGCGGCCTCGCCGGCGGCGTCGTGGTCGGGGTGCGCGTCCATCCGCCAAGGCGCGGCAAGCACGACGGCGCCGTCCCCACCCGCCACACCGGCGTCGCCGAGAGCCGCGGCGAGGGCGGACTCAAGCGCGGCCCGATGGCCAGCCAGCTCGCCGTCGGGAAGCCCGAGGCATTCGAGCCGGGCTGCGGGGGCCAGAGCCGCGAGGGCTGCTTCGACCTCTCGCCGGCGCACGACGGCGAGTTCCGCGCCCGTGACCGTGGGCGATTCCGGATGGGATGCCTCGCCATCTGTGGCCACAATGACATGCACGGCGGCGCCCTGCGCGGATGCCAGCGCGATGAGGCCGCCGGCGCCCAGCGTCTCATCGTCGGGGTGCGCGGCCACGACGATGAGCCGGGAGATCGGGGCCAGCTCGAGCGGTTCGGCGGCGCGGACCCGCCGCTCGTGCAGCCACACCTCCTCAGGGGTGCCGGCGTCCCGATGGGTGAAGGTCACCATGGGGCCTCCCCCGCCGCGAGGAGGGAGCGCCCGAGCGCGGCGGCGTCGCGCTCGGCGTGGTGCTGGCGGAGGTAGAGCCTGAGGTCGGCCACGCGCTGGGCATGGTCGGGGTCGAAGGCCAACGGCGCCGGGCCAAGCGCGTGGTCGACGATCCCCAGCACCGTCTCAGCTGCCGCAGCCACGGTCCCCCGCACGCGCAGCGCCAGCAACGCGCCCGCCGAGTCTTCGGCCGCGCCGTCGTCCACCGCCGCGGCCGCCGAGGCGAGCGCGGCCCGGGCGCTGGCGAGCGCGAGATCCGCGCTCCCGAGGTGGGCCTGCCCGATCTGGTCCGGCTCACGCTCAGACGCGGCGTCCCAGAGCCGGCGGGCCACTCCCACGGCGCCGCCGTACCAGACGGCGGCGACGCCGATGCCGCCCCAGGCGAACCCGGGGCGGTCGAGGTACCACCCGTCCGCACCCACCGGCTCCGCCGGCACGTCGTCGAATCGGACGGGGCCGCTCGGAATCCCCGGAAGCCCCAGCGCGCGCCAAGCGGAGGGCAGGACGTCCACTCCGGGCGAGCCGAGCCGGACGGCGAAGGCCCGCCGGGTGGCCTTTCCCGTGTGGGCCGTGACGACGGCGTGCGTCAGGGCGCCGGCGAGCGAGCACCAGGGCTTGACGCCGTGGAGCCGCCAGCCGTCGGGCGTCTCGCGGGCCTCGAGGCGGGCATCCCGGCCCTCCGCGGCGAACACGCCCCACGTGCTTCCGGATTCAGGATCCCCGAGGCCGGCCTGGCGCAGGATGGCCAGGGCGTCGAGATGAGGCTCCACGACTCGGGCCACCGAGAGCTGCGCGGCACCGAGCACGCTCAGGAGGTCCCACAGTTCGCCGGTCCGGCCCTCGCCAGGCGCGGGGGCCAGCTTGCCGAGGGACCGGGCGAGGGCGAACGCCCTGTCCGGCCAGTCGTCTGTCGCGTCGTGCGCGGCGGCGGCGAGCTGATCCCGGCCAGCGTCGAGTTGCTGAGCGTGTGGTCCCATAGGAGGAACGTACCCCGGCGGGCTCACCGGGAATCAGAGGCCTGTGCCGCCCTAGCCTGTGCCGGCCGCCCCCTCAGGCGCCAGTCGGCTCCTCGTACCGCGGAAAGACGGGCGCCGGGGCCGGCAGCTGCGTGCCGGGCGCGATCGGGGTGCCGAGCGCCGCGAACTGCCGCGCCTCGCCCTCGCCCTGGCCGAGCACGTCGAGGAGCTTCCCGGCGGACTCGGGCATGACCGGCTGGACGAGCAGCGCAACCTGCCGGACGACCTCGAGCGTCACGTAGAGCACCGTCGCCATGCGTGCCGGATCGGTCTTGCGCAGCACCCACGGCGCCTGCTCCGCGAAGTACGCGTTGGTGTCCCCGAGCACGCCCCAGACGGCCTCGAGTGCCCGGGAGAACTCCTGGCGGTCGAAGAAGGCGCGCACCGTGGGCAGCAGGGACCACGCGGCGTCCAGGATCGTGCGGTCCGCCTCGGTGAACTCCCCCGGCTCCGGCACGACGCCGTCGAGGTTCTTCGCCACCATCGAGAGCGAGCGCTGGGCCAGGTTGCCGAGGTTGTTGGCAAGGTCCGCGTTCATGCGGCCCACGATCGCGTCGTGGCTGTAGCTGCCGTCCGCCCCGTAGGGGACCTCGCGCAGGAAGAAGTAGCGGACGGAGTCGAGCCCGTACTGCTCGATCATGTCCGCCGGCGCCACGACGTTGCCGAGGGACTTGGACATCTTCACGCCGTTGTTCTGCAGGAAGCCGTGGATCATGACGCGCCTGGGCACCTCGAGGCCGGCGCTCATGAGGAATGCGGGCCAGTAGATCGCGTGGAACCGCGAGATGTCCTTGCCGATGATGTGCACGTCCGCGGGCCAGTACTTCGCGAACATCTCCGACTGGGTGTCCGGGTACCCGACGCCGGTGAGGTAGTTGGTCAGGGCGTCCACCCACACGTACATGACGTGCGAGTCCGAGCCCGGCACGGGGACGCCCCAGTCGAACGACGTGCGCGAGATGGAGAGGTCCTCCAAGCCGCGCCGCACGAACGAGATCACCTCGTTGAAGCGGTAGTTCGGGGCCCCGAACTCGGGGTGCGACTCGTAGTAGGCGAGGAGCCGGTCCTGGTACGCGGACAGGCGGAAGAAGTAGCTCTCCTCGGCCGTCCACGTGAGCTCGGTGTCCGTCTCCTTCGAGTACCGGACGCCGTCCCGCTCGACCGTGTCCTCCTCGGTGTAGAACGCCTCGTCCCGCACCGAGTACCAGCCCTCGTACTTGTCGAGGTAGATGTCGCCGTTGGCCTCCATCCGCCTCCAGATGTCCTGGGCGGCGGCGTAGTGGTCGGAGTCGGTGGTCCGGATGAGCCGGTCATAGCTCGTGCCGAGGATCTCGTGGACCTCGCGGTACACGTCCGCCTGCCGGTCCACGAACTCCTTCGGGGTGATGCCCTCCTTCTCGGCGGTCTGGGCGATCTTTAGCCCGTGCTCGTCCGTCCCGGTGAGGAAGAAGACGTCGTAGCCGTCGAGCCGCTTGAAGCGCGCCATGGCGTCCGCGGAGATGTACTCGTAGGCATGGCCGATGTGCGGCGCACCGTTCGGGTAGGTGATGGCGGTGGTGATGTAGAAGGGGGTCTTCTCAGCTGCGGACGTCACCCTAAGAAATTACCGGATGCGCCGGTCAACGGCGAAAGGGCCCCGGAAGTGAGGCGGATCAGGACGCCCCACGCACGACGGTCGCGCCGATCTCACTCTTGACGGTCTCCAGGACGGTCGAGGGGATCGCCGAGTCGACGGTCAGCAGCGCCATCGCCTGGCCGGAGGCGGCGGCACGGGCCACCTGCATGCCCGCGATGTTGATGTCGTTCATCCCGAGGATGTGGCCGATCGTGCCGATGACGCCGGGGCGGTCCGAGTAGAACATCACGACGAGGTGCTCGGAAATCGGGATCTCGACGTCGTAGCCGTTGATGCCCACGAGCTTCTGGATCTGCTTCGGCCCAGTGAGCGTGCCCGCCACGGACACCTGCGAGCCGTCCTGGAGTAGCCCGCGGATCGTGAGGACGTTGCGGTAGTCCTCGGCCTCGGTCGTGGTGAGGAGGCGCACCGCCACCCCGCGCTGCTCGGCGAGCACCGGAGCGTTGACGTAGGAGACCTTCTCCGAGACGACGTCCGTGAAGACGCCCTTGAGCGCGGCGAGCTCGAGCGACTTGACGTCGAGGGCAGCGATCTCACCGGCGACCTCGACCTCGATCTGGGTGACGGAGTCGTGCGCGAGCGCTGTGAAGATGCGGCCGAGCTTCTCAATGAGCGGGATGCCGGGGCGCACGTCCGGGGCGATGACGCCGCCGGCGACGTTGACGGCGTCGGGCACGAGCTCGCCCGCAAGCGCGAGGCGGACGCTCTTCGCGACCGAGACGCCGGCCTTCTCCTGGGCCTCGTCGGTGGAGGCGCCGAGGTGCGGAGTGACCACGACGCTCTCGTGGCCGAAGAACGCCAGGTCGGTGCTCGGCTCCTTGGCGAAGACGTCGATGCCTGCGCCGGCAATCTGGCCGTCCTCGAGCGCCTGGGCGAGCGCCTCCTCGTCGACGAGGCCGCCGCGGGCGACGTTGACGACGAATGCCGTCTTCTTCATCTTGGCGAACGCGTCCTTGCCGAGCATGCCCACCGTCTCCGGCGTCTTGGGCATGTGGATCGTGATGAAGTCGCTCTGGGCAAGGAGCTCGTCGAGCGTGACGAGCTTGACGCCGAGCTGGGCGGCGCGGGCGGCCGTCACGTACGGGTCGTAGGCGAGGACCTCCATGTCGAACGCCTGCATGCGCGCGGTGACGAGCGCGCCGATGCGGCCGAGCCCGATCACGCCGAGCTTCTTGTCGAGCAGCTCGGTGCCGGCGTACTTCGAGCGCTTCCACTCGCCGCCCTTGAGCGAGCCGTTGGCTGCCGGGATCTTGCGCGCGAGCGAGAGGATGTGGCCGCAGGTCAGCTCCGCGGCGGAGACGATGTTCGAGGTCGGGGCATTGACGACCATGACGCCGGCCTGAGTGGCCGCCTTGATGTCGACGTTGTCCAGGCCCACGCCGGCGCGGGCGATGACCTTCAGGCGCTTGGCCGCGGCGATCGCCTCGGCGTCGACCTGCGTCGCGGAACGGACGAGGATCGCGTCGACGTCGGCGATGGCGGGGAGCAGCTGGGCGCGGTCTGCGCCGTCTGTGTGCCGGATCTCGAAGTCCGGGCCGAGGGCGGCGATCGTGGCGGGAGAGAGTTCCTCGGCGAGGAGGACGACGGGCTTCTCGATGGACACTGGGCGGGGCCTCTCCAAGTCGGGCTGGGGGTGGGATGAGGGGAAGGGTGCGGGTCCAGGCGCGTCGGCCTGAGACAGGCGCAGCGGCGGGCGATCTCGCGCCCGCCGCTGCGGTGTGGGGATCAGCGCGCGGCCGAGCCCTCGGTGTAGTCAGCGTCCTGCTGCTTCCAGGCGAAGTGGGAGCGCAGCGCGCGGCCGGTGGCCTCGATCGGGTGGCCGGCCTCCTTCTCGCGGAGCTCGAGGAACTCCTTGGCGCCGTTGTCCTGGTCGTCGATGAAGCGCTTCGCGAAGGCGCCCGACTGGATGTCGGCGAGGATCTCCTTCATGGACTCCTTGACGGCCGGGGAGATCACGCGCGGGCCCGAGACGTAGTCGCCGTACTCGGCGGTGTCCGAGATGCTCCAGCGCTGCTTGGCGATGCCGCCCTCCCACATGAGGTCGACGATCAGCTTGAGCTCGTGGAGGACCTCGAAGTAGGCGATCTCAGGCTGGTAGCCGGCCTCGGTGAGGGTCTCGAAGCCCGCCTGGACGAGGTGGGAGACACCGCCGCAGAGGACGGCCTGCTCGCCGAAGAGGTCCGTCTCGGTCTCCTCGGTGAAGGTGGTCTTGATGACGCCGGCGCGGGTGCCGCCGATGCCCTTCGCGTAGGACTTGGCGAGGTCCCAGGCCTTGCCCGAGGCGTCCTGCTCGACCGCGATGATGTCCGGGATGCCGCGGCCCGCGACGAACTCGCGGCGCACGGTGTGGCCCGGGGCCTTCGGGGCGACGAGGATGACGTCGACGCCGGCCGGCGGCTGGATGTAGCCGAAGCGGATGTTGAAGCCGTGGCCGAAGACGAGGGCGTCGCCCTCCTTGAGGGCCGAGGCGATCTCGTCCGCGTAGAGGTGGCGCTGCACCTGGTCGGGGGCGAGGATGACGACGACGTCGGCTTCCTCGGCGGCCTCGCGCGGGGTGAGGACGCGCAGGCCCTCGTCCTCGGCCTTGGCGCGGCTCTTGCTGCCCTCCTGGAGGCCAACGCGGACGTCGACCCCGGAGTCGCGCAGGTTGAGGGCATGGGCGTGGCCCTGGCTGCCGTAGCCGATCACGGCGACCTTGCGGCCCTGGATGATCGAGAGGTCGGCGTCGTCGTCGTAGTACAGCTCTGTCACTTCGTGTCTCCTTGACTTGCTGGTGAGGAAAGGGGTGCCGCTGGGGCGGGTCTAGCTGGCGCGGAGCGCGCGGTCGCTCATGGAGCGCGAGCCGCGTCCGACCGCAAGGGTTCCGGACTGGACGATCTCCCGGATGCCGAAAGGCTCGAGGACGCTCAGCAGCGCGTTGAGCTTCTCCGTCGTGCCCGTCGCCTCGACGACGAGCGAGTCGGTGGAGACGTCCACGACCGAGGCTCGGAAGAGGTCCACGGCCTGCGTGACCTGCAGCCGGGCCGCCGAGTCGGCGCGAACCTTGATGAGGAGGTGGTCGCGCTGCACCGAGTTCTCGGGCAGGAGCTCCACGATCTTGATCACGTTCACGAGCTTGTTCAGCTGCTTGGTGACCTGCTCGAGCAGGTCGCCTTCGGCGTCGACAACGACCGTGATGCGCGAGACGCCGCCCACCTCGGTGGGGCCGACGGCGAGCGAGTGGATGTTGAAGGCCCGGCGGGCGAACAGTCCGGCGACGCGCGTCAGGACGCCGGGCTTGTCCTCGACCAGCACGGACAGGGTGTGGCGGGACATGCCTCAGTCCTCCTCTTCCCAGTCGGGGGTGGAATTGCGGGCGACCTGGATCAGGTCATTGCTGACACCGGCGGGGACCATCGGCCACACCATCGCGTTCGGGCTCACCACGAAGTCAATCACGACCGGGCGGTCGTTGATCTCGAGTGCCTTCTCGATGACGGCGTCGACCTCCTCGGGCCGCTCGACCCGGAAGGAGGCGCAGCCGTAGGCCTCGCCGAGCTTGACGAAGTCGGGGATGCGGACGGTCTCGTGGCCCGTGTGCAGGTCGGTGTTGGAGTAGCGGCCGTCGTAGAAGAGGGTCTGCCACTGCCGCACCATGCCGAGCGACGAGTTGTTGATGACCGCGACCTTGATGGGGATGTTGTTCAGGGCGCAGGTGGCGAGCTCCTGGTTGGTCATCTGGAAGCAGCCGTCGCCGTCGATCGCCCAGACCACCCGGTCCGGGTTGCCGACCTTGGCGCCCATGGCGGCGGGGACCGAGTAGCCCATCGTGCCGAGTCCGGCCGAGTTGAGCCACGCGCCCGGACGCTCGTACTTGACGAACTGCGCGGCCCACATCTGGTGCTGGCCGACCCCGGCGACGTACACGCCCTCGGGACCGGTGAGCTCGCCGATGCGCTTGATGACGTGCTGCGGCGCGAGGAGGCCGTCCTCGGGCTCGGTCCACCCGAGGGGGTAGTCCTGGCGGAGCTTCCGCAGGAACGACCACCACGCCTCGAGGTCCGGCTTCGTCTCCGAGGCGCGGACGGCCTCGGTCAGCTCGGGGATGATCTCCTTGACCGACCCGACGATCGGCACGTCGGCCGAGCGGTTCTTGGAGATCTCGGCCGGGTCGATGTCCGCATGGATGACCTTCGCGTTGGGCGCGAAGGAGCTCAGGACGCCCGTGACGCGGTCGTCGAAGCGGGCGCCGAGCGTGATGAGGAGGTCCGCCTGCTGGAGCGCGGTCACGGCCGCGACGCCGCCGTGCATGCCGGGCATGCCGATGTGCTGCGGGTGCGAGTCCGGGAACGCTCCGCGCGCGGTGAGGGTGGTGACGACCGGGGCGCCGGTCGCCTCGGCCAGGGCCAGCAGCTCCTTCGAGGCGTGGGCCTTGATGACGCCGCCGCCCACATAGAGGACGGGCTTGGACGACGTCGCGATGAGCTTCGCGGCCTCGCGCACCTGCTTGCTGTGGCCGCGGGTGACGGGCCGGTAGCCGGGGAGGTCGACCTTGGGCGGCCAGCTGAACATGGTCTTGGCCTGCTGGGCGTCCTTCGTGATGTCCACGAGGACCGGGCCGGGGCGGCCGGTCGAGGCGAGGTGGAACGCCTCGGCGAGCGTGCGCGGGATGTCCTCGGCCTTGGTGACCAGGAAGGAGTGCTTCGTGATGGGCATGGTGATGCCCACGATGTCCGCTTCCTGGAACGCGTCCGAGCCGATGACCGAGCTCGAGACCTGGCCGGTGATTGCGACGAGGGGGACGGAGTCCATGTGCGCGTCCGCGATCGCGGTCACCAGATTGGTGGCTCCCGGACCCGACGTCGCGATGCAGACTCCCACACGGCCGGTGACCATGGCATACCCCTGGGCAGCGTGGCCTGCGCCCTGCTCGTGGCGCACCAGCACGTGGTTGATCTTCGAAGCCATCAGAGGGTCGTAGGTCGGCAGGATCGCGCCGCCCGGGAGACCAAAGACATCGTCCACGCCCAGTTCCTCGAGCGAGCGGACAATTGCTTCAGATCCAGTCATCTCTGTGGGCTCAACGACGCGGTTGGGCCCCAGGACGGCAGAGGCACTGTCAACGGTGTCGACAGCATCCGCGGCCTTGGCCGGGGACGGCTTCGAAGCCATCAGCGATGGGCTGATCGGCGTTCCTTTGCTCATCAGTCTCTTCCTTAGGATCTTCGTGGCGAAGGTGCTGTGTTCGAGCCGGTGCCGTGCTCAAACAAAAACAACCCCTCGGCCAGTCGGCCTTTCGAGGGGTTGCGCGTGACAGATCGTGCCAGGACGGGCTCAGTGAGCCACGCGCTTGGCAACGACGACGACATCGAGCACCGTGTCGGCGGGGACGATCTGCATGCCCACAGTCTCCCGGCTGGCCTTTGCGGGTGTCAATTTGGGCATCTGCCGTCTCACCATGTGGAACCGGTTCCACTCACTGAGACGGCCGGCGCCGACTGGTCTCACCCCACGACGGCGCCCTCGCTCGCCGAGTGCACGAGCTTGGCGTACTTGGCGAGGACACCCTTGGTGAAGCGCGCGGGGAGGGGCTCCCATCCCTCACGGCGGCGGGCGAGCTCCGCGTCGTCGACGAGCAGGTCGAGCGTCCTCGCGGGGATGTCGACCCGGATGCGGTCGCCGTCGCGCACAAAGGCGACCGGGCCGCCGTCGACCGCCTCTGGGGCGACGTGCCCGATGCACAGGCCGGTGGTGCCGCCCGAGAACCGCCCGTCGGTCAGGAGCAGGACGTCCTTCCCAAGGCCCGCGCCCTTGATCGCCCCCGTGATGGCGAGCATCTCGCGCATTCCCGGGCCGCCCTTGGGGCCCTCGTAGCGGATGACGACGACGTCCCCCGCCGCGATCAGGCTGGCGTCGAGCGCGTCCAGGGCGCCCTGCTCGCGCTCGAAGACCCGCGCCGTGCCCTCGAAGACCTCGGCGTCGAATCCCGCGGTCTTCACGACGGCGCCGTCGGGCGCGAGCGAGCCGTGGAGGATCGAGATGCCGCCGGTGGCGTGGATGGGGTTGTCGAGGGCGCGCACGATCTTCCCGTCGAGGTCCGGCGGGGCGATCTCGGCGAGGTTCTCCGCCACGGTCCTCCCCGTGACGGTGAGCGCGTCCCCGTGCAGGAGCCCGGCGTCCAGCAGGGCCCGCATGACGACGGGCACTCCCCCGACCCGGTCGACGTCGTTCATGACGTAGCGCCCGAACGGCTTGAGGTCGCCGAGGTGCGGCACGCGGTCTCCGACCCGGTTGAAGTCCTCGAGGCGCAGTTCCACCTCGGCCTCGCGGGCGATCGCGAGCAGGTGGAGGACTGCGTTCGTCGACCCGCCGAAGGCCATGACGACCGAGATCGCGTTCTCGAAGGCCTCTCGCGTGAGGATGTCCCGCGCGGTGATGCCCTGCCGCAGGAGGTGCACGACCGCCTCGCCTGAGCGGTGCGCGAACATGTCGCGGCGGCGGTCGGCCGACGGCGGGGCCGCGGAGCCGGGGAGGGACATCCCGAGCGCCTCGGCCGCACTGGCCATCGTGTTCGCGGTGTACATCCCGCCGCAGGCGCCCTCGCCGGGACAGATGGCCCGCTCGATGCGGTCGAGGTCCCCTGCGGACATCTTGCCCGCCGCGCACGCGCCGACGGCCTCGAAGGCGTCGATGAGGGTGACGTCCTTCTCGGTACCGTCCTCGAGCTTGACCCACCCGGGCATGATCGACCCGGCGTAGAGGAAGACGCTCGAGACGTCGAGGCGGGCCGCGGCCATGAGCATGCCGGGGAGCGACTTGTCGCAGCCGGCAAGGAGCACCTGCCCGTCGATCCGCTCGGCCTGCATGACCGTCTCGACGGAGTCGGCGATGATCTCGCGGGACACGAGCGAGAAGTGCATGCCCTCGTGGCCCATGGAGATGCCGTCGGAGACGGAGATCGTGCCGAACTGCATGGGGAAGCCGCCCGCGGCGTGGACGCCCTCCTTGGCGGCCTTCGCGAGGCGGTCGAGCGAGAGGTTGCACGGGGTGATCTCGTTCCACGAGCTCGCGATGCCGACCTGCGGCTTCTCGAAGTCCTCGTCCCCGAACCCCACCGCGCGCAGCATGCCCCGGGAGGGCGCGGCATGGATGCCGTCCGTGACGGCACGGCTGCGCGGCTTGACATCGACGTCGCGCGGGGATGCTGCCTGGACTCCGCTCAGATCAGTCATGGCGCACAGTCTAGGACCGCCTCCGGCGCTCCGTGGAGGTGTCCGCGCGCCTTTCTCAGGCGCCGCCCGCCTCAGGCGCCGCCGCGCCGTCGTGATCGGCGATGGTCCGCGCCTCGGCGTGGACCATGTCCATGACGGACCGGACCGTCGGCCGCGCGGCGACTTCGGCCCGCGCGATCAGGACGATGCTCCGCCGGGCGTGGACCCCGGCCAGGGGGCGCAGGACGAGACCTCGGCGGAGCGAGGCGCGGGCCGTGAACCGCGGCAGGAGGCTCAGTCCGTGTCCGCCGCCCACGAGGGCCTCCATGACACGGAGGTCGGGCATGAGCTGCACGCGCTCCACCGTGCGCCCGGCCTGGAGCTCGATCTGCCGCAGCACCGTGTCGAACGGGAAGCCGGCCGGTACCCCGATCCAAGGCTCCCCCGCGACGTCGGAGGGACCGAGCGAGGGCTTCGCCGCGAGCGGGTGGTGGGCGGGGAGCGCGACGTCGAGGGGCTCCTCGAGAAGGGGCTCGACGACGAGTCCCGGTCGGGCGAAGTCGGCCGGGCCGTTGACCGAGTGGCCGAGGACGAAGTCGGAGTCGGCTGCGAGGTCGACGAAGCCCTGCGCCTTCGGGTCCTCGAGCCGCGCCCGGACGCGCAGGCCCTCGACCGCGCCGGCCCGGTCCAGGAGCCCCGGCAGGATCATCTCGGCAGCGCTCGGGAAGAAGACGGCGCTCACGGTGCTCTGCCGCCCGCCGCGGTAGCCCTCGGCCGTCGCCTCGGCCCGCGCCATCGCCACCGCGACGTCCGCGGCAGCGGCAGAGAGGGCGGCCCCTGCCTCGGTGAGACGCACCCCCCGGCCCTCCTTCTCCACCAGGATGACGCCGAGCTCCTCCTGGAACGTCTTGAGCTGCTGGGAGACAGCCGACGGCGTGATCCCCAGTGCCTCGGCTGTCGCACCGACGGTCCGGCGGTCGGCGAGTTCGCGCAGGAGCAGGAGTCGGCGAAGGTCCATCCGCACAGGGTAGACGCATGGAGCGCCCAGGGAACGGCACCCGGGTCGCACCTGCGGCGGCGGGCCCGACGTCCGTAGACTGGGGGCGTGAGAGGAGCCGCGTGGTGAGCACTGCCCCGAACGAGCCGTCCGGCCTGCCGGACGACGACTCCGATGACGCGCTGAAGGCCGCCCTGCACCGCGTCTTCGACGGGGCGATCCCGAACTACGGCGACTACAACCTCGTCTGCGCCACGGAGTGCGGCGGGACCGTCACAGATTCCCTCCCGCACGGGCCCCTCGCCCGCGGGCTCGTGATCGGCTACCGGCGCCGCCCCGCGGAGATCGTGGTGGCACCGTTCGACCGGGCGAGTCTCGCGCCGGCGGGACGCCCGCTCACCGCCGACCTCACGAACCTCGCGTATGTGGCCGAGGGCGCCCACGGCACCTTCGACATCTCCACCAGCACGGGGAGGATCGTGACCTTCACCCTGCGCGACACGTGCAGCCTCGAGTCCGGCGACGCACACTCGGCCAGTCTCTACCAGGAGGACGACGCGGCGGACTTCGCGGCGTTCCTGAGGGACCTCGCAGCCCTCTAGGGTACCCCGGGCCCCCGAGGCGAGACATGGGCCCTCGGATACTGGACGCGGCGGCCGACCAGTCGTTCAATGAGCTATCCGCCCTGAGGAGGCGGGATCGTGTGGGAGGCTGCCATGGACTGGGTTCTCATCGGGACCTCAGGCATCATCGCTCTGATTCTTGCCATCTGGACGGTCGTCCGAGAAGACGTCTCCGTCACCGGTCGCGGCCGGCACCGTCGGCGCCGCCCCGCCCAGGCCTGAACCGCGCCCGCACGGCGGCCCGGACTACCTCTGGGACGAGGCCGGCCGGTTCGTCCCGAGGAGCGGGTGGTGGCATGGCTGGGTGCGGGCGAGGGAGCGTGTCTCGGACGTGCGGATCCTCGACTGCGACCACTTCATACCGTTCACCCTGCCCGGGCTCGTGGCGGACGTCATCTCGGAACGGGTCGGTGGTGGGCTGCAGGGAACAGAAAAGCCCCTTCCCGATCCGCACGCGGCGGTAGGGGAAGGGGCTACTGTGCGCCCCCCGGGACTCGAACCCGGAACCCATTGATTAAGAGTCAATTGCTCTGCCAGTTGAGCTAGAGGCGCTGGCCTGCTGCGGTCACCACGACCGGCTTCCCGGTCGCTTCGGCCCGTCTCCGTGCCCCGCAACGACATGAAACTCTACACGAGCCCCCGGGAAAAGCGAAATCGAAAACCAAGGGAAAAGGGGTGAGCCGCGTCACCCCCGCGGGGCGTGCTCCGACAGGCGCCGAGTAGGCTGTCCCGGTGACCAGCTCTTCACCGGAAACCCGCCTCGCGGCCGGCGACACCGCCCCCGCCTTCTCTCTTCCCGACTCGGCGGGAGGCACGACGTCGCTCGCGGACTTCGCGGGCCGACGCACGGTGCTCTACTTCTTCCCCCAGGTCGACACGCCCGCGTGCACGCAGCAGGCGTGCGACTTCCGCGACAGCCTCGCAGGCCTCGCCGCGGCGGGCCTCGCCGTCGTCGGCGTCTCCCCCGATCCCGCCGACGCCGTCCGCCGCTTCGCGGCGAAGCACGAGCTCGGATTCCCCCTCCTCGCGGACACCGACCACCGGGTCGCCGAGGCCTACGGCACATGGGGCGAGAAGCGCAACTACGGGCGCGTCTACGAGGGCCTCATCCGCAGCACGTTCGTGATCGGTGCTGACGGGCATATCGAGGCTGCCCAGTACAACGTGCGTGCCAAGGGCCACGTCGCCAAGCTCCACCGGGATCTGAAGATCAGCCCGGTAGACTGACGCAGTGCCCCGCCGCGGCGGGGCCCCGCGCGAGTGGTGGAATTGGCAGACACGCAGGATTTAGGTTCCTGTGTCTTCGGACGTGAGGGTTCAAGTCCCTCCTCGCGCACTCACACGTGGCATCCCGAAGGCCGGGCCTGGGCCGAGAACGGGGGCGGGTGCAGGAAAGGCGGACAGTGGCAGGGAGCATCTCACGAAGGAGCGTCCTCGCGGGCGCGGCAGCTGCCGTGGTCCTCGCAGGCTGCACCCCCAGCCCCTCGCCCGACCCCTCCCCGAGCGCAACGCCGACTGCAGTCCAGCCCGAAGCGACGTTCACGTTCGCAGTGCCGTCGCCGCCGTCGTCGCTCGATCCCGCGGTGACCTCCGATCTCGAGTCGTGGCGGATAGCACGCCAGGTCCTCGAGGGGCTCGTCGCCGCGGATCCGACGACGTCGGAGCCCTCCCCGGCGCTCGCGACGTCGTGGCAGGAGAGCAGCGACCGCATGTCGTACACGTTCACCCTGCGGGAAGGTGTGACATTCCACGACGGGACAGCCTTCGATGCAGCCGCCGTCAAGGCCAACTTCGACCGCTGGTTCGCCTTCACCCCGGAGTTCAGGGCGGCGAACCCGACGATGGCGTTCACCCACGTGTTCAAGGCCCACGCGGACCAGGCGTCCCTCTCCGTCTTCAAGGCCTGCACCGTCCTGTCCCCGTCGCAGGTCCGGATCGACCTCACCCGTCCGTTCACAGCACTCCTCCGTGCCCTGACCACCCCGGCCTTCGCGATCTCCTCACCCGCGGCCCTCGCCGCCGGGACAGCCGATGCCCTCGACCAGACCGCCTCGTTCGGCCGGCTCTCGCGCTACGGCCAGCACCCCGTGGGCACCGGGCCGTTCTCGTTCACCGCACAGGCGCCGGACCGGGTCGAACTCGCGAGCTATCCGAAGTACTGGGGCGAGCGGGGACAGATCGCCAAGCTGACCCTCGCGGTCTACGACACTCCGCAGAGCCGCGTCCAGGCCCTCCTGGCCGGCCGGATCGACGGCTTCGACCCCCTCACGGTGGACGCCGTCGAGCCGCTCGTGCGCGCGGGATTCCCCATCGCACGGCGTGACCCATTCTCCGTCTTCTACCTCGGGATGAACCAGGCCGTCGGGCCGCTGCAGCAGGAGAAGGTCCGCCAGGCCATCGCCATGGCGATCAACAAGGACGCGGTGATCCGGCGGTTCTTCCTCGAGGACACCTCCTCGGCCGGGCAGTTCATCCCCCCACGCCTCGCCGGCTTCAACAACTCCGCGAACTTCCCCGGCTACGACCCCGAGCGCGCCAAGCGGCTCCTCGCGGAGGCCGGCTACAAGGGCGAGGAGCTCGCCTTCGCCTACCCCCTCGAGACGAGCCGGTCGTACATGCCCTCCCCGGCCAAGATCTACGCCGAGATCAGCGCCCAGCTCACGACGGTCGGGCTCGCCATCAAGCCTGTCCCGATCCAGTGGTCCGAGGGCTACCTCCAACGGGTCACGACCGCAGGCGACCACGCCCTCCACCTGCTTGGGATCAATGGCGGCTACGCGGACCCGGACGGCTTCCTCTCGGCACTGTTCGGGGCGAAGACCGGCGAGTTCGGCTACTTCGACGCCCAGCTCTTCAGCAAGATCGACCGCGCCCGGGAACTCCCCGAGGGCAAGGACCGAACGGACGCGTACCAGAGCATCAACGCCCAGCTCGCGGGAACGGCGCCCGCGGTCCCGATCGCGTACCCGATCTCCGGGGTGGCGACGTCACCGCGCGTCGAGAGCTACCCGACGTCTCCCGTCCTCGCGGAGACGTTCAACCGCGTGCGGCTGAAAAAGTAGGCCGACGGGTCTTGACGAAGGCACACCGGAGGATTTAGCGAACAGCGCGGACGAGGGATATTCTGCCTCTGGTCCATTTGCGCAGGGAGACATCCGTGACCTTCATTTCCACCACCCGATCTGCCGACGTCGTTCTGATCGGCGGAGGCATCATGAGCGCCACCCTCGGCGCTTTCCTCAAGAAGCTGGAACCGAGCTGGAGCATCGTGCTCTTCGAGCGCCTCGACGAGGTGGGGCTCGAGAGCTCCGGTCCCTGGAACAACGCCGGCACCGGCCACGCGGCCTACTGCGAGCTCAACTACACGCCGCAGGCCAAGGACGGCTCCGTCAACCCGGCGAAGGCGCTCAGCATCAACGAGGGCTACCAGCTGTCGCGGCAGTTCTGGTCCCACCTGGTGAACGACGGCAGCATCGGCGACCCGTCCTCGTTCATCCACACCGTGCCCCACATGAGCTTCGTCATCGGAGATGCGCACTCGGACTTCCTGCGCACCCGCTACGAAGCCCTGAGCAAGCACACCCTCTTCTCGTCCATGCAGTACAGCGAGGACCCGGCGACCATCGCCGAGTGGGCCCCGCTGGTCATGAACGGCCGAGGCGAGGGCCGCGTCGCTGCGACCCGCGTCCCGGAGGGCACCGACGTCGACTTCGGGCGGCTCAGCCGCGAACTCGTGACGTTCCTCGAGAACAGCGGCGTCGAGGTCAACTACGGCACCGACGTCATCAACCTCGAGCGCTCCCGCGGCGGGTGGAGCGTGGCGACCAAGCACCTCGCTTCGGGCGAGCGCGGCGGGATCCACGCGAAGTTCGTGTTCGTGGGCGCCGGCGGAGGGGCCCTCCACCTCCTGCAGGCCTCCGGCATCCCGGAGAGCAAGGGCTACGGCGGCTTCCCCGTCTCGGGCCAGTTCCTGCGCAGCACCGACGAGGGCGTCGCGCTTCAGCACAACGCCAAGGTCTACGGGCAGGCCTCCGTGGGCGCCCCGCCCATGTCGGTCCCGCACCTCGACACGCGCTACGTCAACGGCCAGCGCTCGCTGCTGTTCGGCCCGTACGCCGGGTTCTCGACGAACTTCCTGAAGAACGGCTCGCTCTGGGACCTTCCGCTGTCCATCCGGCCCAGCAACATCATCCCGATGCTCGCGGTGGCCAAGGACAACATGGACCTCACGGCCTACCTGGTCAAGGAAGTCGCCAAGAGCCGCGAGTCCAAGATCGGCGCGCTGCGGGAGTACTTCCCGGAGGCGACGTCCGAGGGCTGGGAGCTGATCACGGCAGGCCAGCGCGTACAGATCATCAAGAAGGACTCCGCCAAGGGCGGCGTGCTCCAGTTCGGCACCGAGGTGATCACCGCGCGCGACGGCTCCATCGGCGCCCTGCTCGGGGCCTCCCCCGGCGCCTCGACCGCCGTGCCGATCATGCTCGAGCTCATGCAGCGCTGCTTCCCGAAGAGCTTCAAGGGCTGGGAGCCCAAGATGCGCGAGATGATGCCAGGCTACGGCGTCAAGCTCGACGAGCACCCCGAGCTCGCCGCGGAGGTGGCGGCCAGCACCGCTGCCGCGCTGCAGCTCGCGGCGCCCGCCAAGTAGCATCGCCCGACGGCCCGCGTCCCCCTTCGGGGCGCGGGCCGTTGAGCACCCATTCCTTCCGCCGCCCACCCGACACGAAGAGGCCCCCATGTTCCGCCTCGCTACGCTCTCCATGGCGAACAGGGCCCTCATCGCCCTGATCACGGTCTTCGCCTCCGTCTTCGGAGTCATCACAGCCGGCAGCCTCAAGCAGGAACTCATCCCGTCGATCGAGTTCCCCCAGCTCACGGTCGTGTCCTCGATGCCGGGCGCCTCCCCGGAAGTGGTCGACAGGCAGGTGGGCCAGCCGCTCGAACGGGCCCTCCAGGCGGTCGAGGGACTCGAGAGCTCCGCGTCGACCTCCCGCACCGGGGTGTCGACCATCCGGCTGTCCTTCGCCTACGGCACGAACCTCGACCGGGCGCGCAACCAGGTGGACCGCGCGATCTCGACCGTGAAGCGGCAGCTGCCCTCCGACGTCGACCCCCAGCCGGTGGCCGGAAGCATCTCCGACTTCCCGATCGTGTTCCTGGCGGCCTCCTCCGACAAGTCCCTGAGCGAGCTCAACAGCCAGCTCGCCGAAGTGGCGGTGCCGAAGATCCAGAAGATCGCGGGCGTCCGCGGGGCCGACGTCACGGGAGGCGCGACCCGCCACCTCCAGATCACGCCCAACCCCGCCGCCCTGGCCGCCCGGGGCGTCGACGCGGGCGCCATCCGGACGGCGCTGCAGAACAACGGCGCGCTCACACCGATCGGAACGGTCCAGGGCGACGGCAAGACCCTCTCCCTCCAGGCGGGCAGCCCGCTCGACTCCCCCGACGCCGTCGCCGGCCTGCCGCTCACGGGGGCCAAGACCCCGACGGTGATCCGCGACGTCGCCACCGTGGCCCTCGAGGACGACCCCGCGACCTCGATCACGAGGACCAACGGCAGGCCCACCCTCGCGATCTCGGTGACCAAGAAGCCCGAGGGCGACGCCGTGGCCATCTCCCACGCGGTGCGCGACCTGGTCCCCCAGCTCGAGGCGGAGCTCGGCTCGGAGGCGCACCTCACGACCGTCTTCGACCAGGCGCCGTTCATCGAGAAGTCCATCAAGGACCTCACCACGGAGGGCCTGCTCGGGCTCGGCTTCGCGGTGCTCGTGATCCTGGTCTTCCTGCTCTCGGTCCGTTCGACGCTCGTCACGGCGGTCTCGATCCCGCTGTCGCTGCTCATCACGTTCATCGGGCTCTACGCGACCAAGTACTCGCTGAACCTGCTCACCCTCGGCGCGCTCACGATCGCGATCGGGCGCGTTGTGGACGACTCCATCGTGGTCATCGAGAACATCAAGCGGCACCTCGGGTACGGCGAGGAGAAGACGACGGCGATCCTCGCCGGCGTGCGCGAGGTCGCCGGGGCCGTCACGGCCTCGACGCTGACGACCGTGGCCGTGTTCCTCCCGATCGCCTTCGTGGGCAGCCTCGCCGGCGAGCTCTTCCGGCCGTTCGCGCTCACCATCACGATCGCGCTGCTCGCCTCCCTCGCGGTCTCGCTCACGATCGTCCCCGTGCTCGCCTACTGGTTCCTCGGCTACCGTCCCGCGGCAGGGACGACTGCCGCCGTGGCGCGGGCCGAGGCTCAGGAGAAGGAGAAGTCCTCGGTCCTGCAGCGCGGCTACCTCCCGATCCTGCGCACGACCCAGCGGCACCCCGTGATCACCCTCGTCGCGGGCGTGCTCGTGCTCGTGGGCACATTCGCCATGACGCCGCTCCTGCAGACCAACCTCCTCTCCGGCACCGGGGAGAACTCCTTCACCGTGCGCCAGACCATGCCGCCCGGGACGAGCCTCGAGGCCACGGGCGCGGCGGCAGAGCGTGTCGAGGGCCTCCTGCGCGGCACGGACGGCATCCAGACCGTCCAGTCCACGGTCGGCAACTCGACCACCGGCTTCGGCGCCTTCCTCTCGGCGGGCGCCTCGAGCGCCACCTTCACGGTCATCACCGACGAGTCCCGCGACCAGGAAGCCCTCCAGAACGAGGTGCGCGACGCTGTCGGCCGCCTCGACGGCGTCGGCAAGGTGACGGTGGGGAGCCAGCAGGGCGGGTTCGGGACGTCGTCGACCGTGGACGTGACCGTCAAGGCCCCCGACGCCGGCTCCCTCGCCGCCGCGAACGATGCAGTGCTCAAGGCCCTCGCGGACGTGCCAGGCGCCACTGGCGTGACGAGCAATCTCGCCGCCGGGCAGCCTGTCGTCCAGGTGAGGGTGGATAGGGCCAAGGCGGCCGCGGCGAACCTCAACGAGCAGCAGGTCGCCGGCGCCCTCGCAGCCACCGCAAGCCCCGTGCCCGCCGGGACCATCCGCTTCGGCACGACTGACTACCCGGTGCGCATCGGCCGGGGGACGCCGTTCGCGAGCGTCGACGCGGTGAAGAACCTGCCGATCCCCGGGGCGCCGGGCGGCCTGACGCTCGGGGCCATCGCCACGGTCGAGCAGACCGATGTGCCGGTGACCGTCACCAGCACGTCCGGCCAGCGCACCGCGACCGTCTCGGTCTCGCCGAAGGACACGAATCTGGGCACCGTCAGCGCCGAGGTGCAGCGCCGGATCTCGGGCCTGAGCCTCGAGCGCGGCGCGACCGCGAGCGTCGGCGGGGCGAGCGCCCAGCAGGCCGAGTCGTTCCGGCAGCTCGGGCTCGCGCTGCTCGCCGCGATCGCGATCGTGTACGTGATCATGGTGGCCGCGTTCAAGAGCCTCGTCCAGCCGCTCATCCTCCTCGTCTCGATCCCGTTCGCCGCCACCGGGGCAATAGCGGCGCTGCTCCTGGCCCGTATCCCCCTGGGCCTTCCGGGCCTCATCGGCATGCTCATGCTGGTCGGCATCGTCGTGACGAACGCCATCGTGCTCATCGACCTGATCAACCAGTACCGCAGGTCCGGGCCGGGCAGGCCCGCACTGGACCTCGCCGAGGCGATCGAGCGGGGCGCGCGCCAGCGGCTGCGGCCCATCCTCATGACGGCCCTCGCGACGGTCTTCGCCCTGACCCCGATGGCGCTCGGGCTCACCGGGGGCGGAGGGTTCATCGCCCAGCCGCTCGCCGTCGTCGTGATCGGCGGGCTCGTGTCCTCGACCGCGCTGACGCTGGTCCTCGTCCCCGTGCTGTACCGGCTGGTCGAGGGACGGCTCGAGCGCCGTCGCCTGCTCCGCGATCTCAGGCGGGCCCCTGCCGCGCCCGACGCCGCGGTGCCCTCCCCCGCTGCCACGGGCGGCGACTGGACCACGGGCCAGGTCCCCAAGGTGTCCGGGAGGCGGGCTGCCGAGGGCTGACGCTGACCGCGGGGCCGGCGGCGCGCCGTCGTCGGCCCCGGGAATGAACGGGGCCCGGGACCGGTTCGGATAGATGCAAACGCATATATCTTGCTAGACTGGCTGGCACCCGAGGAAAGGTCTCCCCCATGCAGTTCGGAATCTTCAGCGTCGGCGACGTCACGCTCGACCCCACGACAGGTCACATGCCCACCGAGGGCGAGCGCATCCAGGCCATCGTGAAGATCGCCAAGCACGCCGAGGAGGTGGGTCTGGACGTCTTCGCCACGGGCGAGCACCACAACCCGCCGTTCTACCCGAGCTCGCCGACCACCATCCTGGGCTACATCGGCGCCCAGACCGAGAACCTCATCCTCTCGACCGCGACGACCCTCATCACCACCAACGATCCGGTGAAGATCGGTGAGGACTTCGACATGCTCCAGCACCTCACCGGCGGGCGCACGGATCTGGTCCTAGGCCGCGGCAACACCGCGCCCGTGTACCCATGGTTCGGGAAGAACCCCCAGGACTCCCTCGAGCTCACCATCGAGAACTACGCGCTCCTGCGCCGCCTGTGGGACGAGGAGACGGTCACATGGAGCGGCAAGTTCCGCACCCCGCTGCACAACTTCACGCTCACCCCGCGGCCGCTCGACGGCGTCGCCCCGTTCGTCTGGCACGGCTCCATCCGGACGCCGCAGATCGCCGAACTCGCTGCTTACTACGGTGACGGCTTCTTCGCCAACAACATCTTCTGGCCCAAGGAGCACTACATCCGCCTGATCAACCTCTACCGCGAGCGGTTCGAGCACTACGGCCACGGCAAGGCGCACCAGGCGATCGTGGGCCTCGGCGGCCAGTTCTTCATGCGGAAGAACTCGCAGGACGCCAAGCGCGAGTTCCGGCCCTACTTCGACAACGCCCCCGTGTACGGGCATGGCCCCTCCATGGAGGATTTCACGGCCCAGACCCCGCTGACCGTCGGGAGCCCGGCGGAGTTCCTCGAGAAGACGCTCGCCTTCCGCGACTACTTCGGGGACTACCAGCGCCAGCTCTTCCTCATCGACCACGCCGGCCTCCCGCTCAAGACCGTCCTGGAGCAGCTCGACCTCCTCGGGGAGGTGCTGCCGGAGCTGAAGGCCGGCTTCGCCCAGGGCCGTCCCGCCGACGTCCCCGAGGCACCCACGCACGCCGCGCGCGTCGCCGCCAAGCTGGCGCGGGACGCCGCATCCGACGACGGCGCCGCGCCGGAGGGGGCGACCGCAGCAGCGCCGGGCTCGCCTTCGTGACCGCCCTGCCGGACCCGGGCGAGCGGACCCCGACCGTGCGCGAGGCGGCCGAGGCCTGGGAGGCGCTGTTCCGTGCCCAGGTCGCCATCATGCGGCGCCTCGCCCGCGATCCCGCGTTCGGGAGCCTGGACATCAAGGAGTACGACGTCCTCTTCACCCTCAGCAAGTGCCCTGTGGGCGGACTGCGGCTCAACGAGCTCAACGACCATGTGCTGCTGGCGCAGTCGAGCCTCTCGCGGCTCGTGGAACGGCTCGTGAAGCAGGGACTCGTGGCCCGGGAGGCCGCGCCGGGCGACGGACGCGGCGTCGTCGTGCGGCTCACCGCGGAGGGCGAGAGGGTCCAGCGCGAGATCGGCCGGGCGCACGTGCGGGAGATCGCGCGGATCTTCGGCGACGCGCTCACTCCCGCCGAGCTCGCGGAGCTCCAGGACCTGTCCACGCGGCTCCGCTCCCGCGTCGTGGAGACCCACCCGCTCTGACGCCGCCTCCCCCGCCCTTTCCCGTTTCGGGTACGCCAGATCCCGCCCTCTCCCGTTTCGGGTACGCCAGATCCCGCCCTGTCCCGTTTCGGGTACGCCAGATCCCGCCTGACAACGCTCGGGCGCAGGACGCCTCACGGGTCGTGGCTGCGCCAGGCCGTCCGAGTCGGCTTGTTGCGGGTGAGAGCGCCAGAAGGCGTCTCACCTGCAACAGGGCGCCTCGCCGCGGTCCGGAGGGCGTCTCATGTGCACTGAGGCGCCTCCCTTCCGCGTCCCGCGCACGACGCCGCGCGCCGCCAGCGCCGGGTTCGCACCCGCCGTCGTGCGTACCCGAAACGGCAGGGGGGCGAAACAGCCGTACCCGAAACGGCAGGGGGGCGGAACAGCCGTGCCCGAAACGGCCGGGGGGGCGAAACAGCCGTACCCGAAACGGCAAGGGGGGTGCGTCAGGCGAGACGCAGCAGGCGGTGGGGGTCCTCGGCGGGGAGATCGTCGGCCTCGGCGGTGACAGTGAGGCGCTTGAGGGTCAGGCGGCCCCCGACGGTCGAGAGGAACGCCGTGTCCGAGGAATCCCGGCCGGCCGTGATCCGCAGCATCGACCCGCGCGGAGCGAGCCCGGTGGGGTCGATGACGTGCCACGCGCCGTCGACGTAGGCCTCCGCCACGGCATGGAAGTCCATCGGCTTCAGCCCCGGGGCGTAGACGGCGGCAATCCGGGCGGGAACGTCCTTCGCACGCAGCAGCGCGACAGCGAGGTGCGCGAAGTCGCGGCACACCCCGCGCCGGTGCAGGAGCGTCTCGACAGCCCCGTCCGTGCCCCGCGAGGACCCGCTCACGTAGGCCAGCTGGCCGTGGACCCACTCGCGCACCGCTTGGACGAGCTCGGCCCCGCCGAGGGAGCCGAACTGCGCGTACGAGGTCGGCAAGAGCCGGTCGCTCTCGGCGTAGCGGCTGGGCCGGACGTACCGGATCAGCTCGATCTCGTCGGCGGGCTCGGGCTCCCCGCTGCCGGCCACGACCGCACGGTACTCGACCTCGACCTCCGCGGGCTCTTCGAGCTCCAGGACGTGGAAGCGGCCGCCGTGCCCGTCCAGCAGTTCGCGCGGTGCGAGCCGCTGGCCGCCGGACGTCACGACAAGGTCCTCGTCGAGGGAGTCGTAGCCGGGGTTGCGGGCGACCGCGATGGCCATGGCGAGCTTGGTCCGCGCCGCTGTGGTGAACGAGAGACGGGCGCCGACGGTACGCTGCATGGGGCTCCAGGAAGACTAGTTCTTCGGGGTGAACTTCAGCGACATGATCATGCGCTGGGCGTCGGCGAACTTCGCGGACGTGTGCACGTAGTCCGACGCCTGAGCAAGGCTATCGAAAGATGCCAGCGGCGCAACTCTGGCGCTGGGCGCGGGCGCGGTCACCTCGGTGACGTCGGCGAAGGAATACCCGCCGACACCTGGCGGTCCCGGCACGATGTTCATGAGCTGGCACGCCTTCCCGTCCTGCGCCGCGGTGGCCACGCCGGTCAGGCCGAACGACCCGAAGAACTTGTACCCCTGGATCACGCGGAACACGAAGCGCGGCGTGATCACGCCGGGCCCGTCGGTGAAGGGAAGGTCCACCGGGACGCTGTTGAGGACGGTGTACGACCGGGCATTCGCGGAGTCGCAGGGAGCGGGCGAGGCCACCGGGAGGCCCGTCTTGAGCGCGGCGACGAACGAGCCGTCGGCCGTCTTGACCTCGATGTTGAGCGAGCCTGCGGAGGCGCCCTCGGCGGGCGCGGCAGTCTGCACGATCCACTGGGCCGGCAGGTCGAAGCTGATTGTCTTGCCGGGGTCGGTGTACGTCTTCCACTCCGCGCTCGTGGCAGCGGGCGACGGCGTGGCCTCACCGGAGGCGGACGCCGAGCCGCTGGGGGTGCTCGCCGCGCCGGTGGAGGCCGACGCCGTCGTGCCCGGCGAGGACGACCCGCCCGAGGCCGAGGGGCCACCCTGGGTGGCGCCGGTCCACACGGGCCCGGTCGAGCCGCCGCCGCACGCGGTGACGCCGCACGTCGTGACGAGGAGCACTGATGCCATCAGGAGTGCCGGGGCGAGGCGTGCCATGGAACCACCCTAGCGAAGGCGGTCCGGGGTACTGTGGCGCCATGCGCGAACACGCGGACGACAGCTCGGCCGGCGAGGAGTGGGACGAGTCCGAGGCCGCCCTCGACCTCCCGGCGCACGCCGTGGCCGACTGGCGCCTGAGCATGTTCTCCCTCTACGAGCACGTGCGCGCCGCGCCGACGCCCCGCGACGGCCACGAGCTGTGGCGCAGCGGCAGGGACCGGCTGATGGGCACCCACCCCGCGTCCCCGCTCCTGCCGCACGAGAGGGCCTCGTTCGCCGGACTCCGCGTGGCTCCCTACGACCCCGCGTTCCGGTTCGAGGTCCCGCTCCTGCCCCACGGGCGCGGCCAGGAGCGGCCGGTCCGGACCGGCACGGACGGCGTCGTGCCCTTCGTGCGGATCGGCACGTTCGACCTGCCTGGCCTCGGCAGCCTCGCCGCCTGGCGGCACGCGGGCTACGGCGGTGGCGTCTTCGTGCCGTTCCGGGACGCGACCGCGGGCCGCGTCGGCGGCTCGTACGGCGCGGGCCGCTACCTCCTCGACACCATCAAGGGCGCGTTCCTCGGTGCCCGGGACACCGAGGACCCCGCGCACGACGGCGGCAGCCACCCGACGCCGGAGCCCCGCCCGCCGCTGTACGTGCTGGACTTCAACTTCGCGTACAACCCAAGCTGCGCCTACAACGAAGCCTGGGCATGCCCCCTGCCCGGCCCCGAGAACCGCGTCCCCGCAGAGGTCCCGGTGGGCGAGCTGTACCCGCACCTGACCCGGGAATAGACCGCGCCGCGGCGCCTCCCTCCCGCGTCCGCCTCGCTTGACAGCCCTCTGTGACGTCTGCCATAGTCTTGGACGTGAACCTGTCCGACAGCCCGACACCTCGACAGCTGGACCAGCCCGGGGCCGCGCGCCGGCCCCTCGCCCGGCTCAGCGCGGCCGAGGCGGTCCTGGCCGACCTCCGCGGCGAGATCGAGGCCGGCGGGGTCCCGGTCGGGACCAAGCTGCCCTCCGAGGCGGCGCTCGCCGCCCGCTACGGGGTGAGCCGCTCCGTAGTGCGTGAGGCGTTGCGCTCCTGTGCCGCGCTCGGGCTCACGCAGACCCACACCGGCCGGGGGACGTTCGTCGTCTCCTCCCGCGCGTCCGGCGACCTCGTCCTGGGGCGCTACTCGGCGCGTGACCTGACCGAGGCCCGACCGCACATCGAGGTGCCCGCGGCGGCGCTGGCCGCCCGGCGCCACACCCCGGAGGACGTGTCCGCCCTCAAGGGCATCATCGACGAGATGTCCGTCGAGGACGACCCCGCGGCGTGGGTAGCCCTCGACGCCTCGTTCCACGGGCTGATTGCCCGGGCCTCCGGCAACAAGGTCTTCGAGAGCGTCGTCGCGGAACTCCGCGAGGCGCTCGCCCACCAGTCCGAGACCCTCAACCTCGTGGCCCACGACCGGCAGCGGGCCTCCGACATCGAGCACCGCGCGATCGTCGCCGCCATCGAGGCGGGGTCCGCGGAGCTCGCGAGCGCAGCGATGGCCGAGCACCTCGCGGCAGTCGACCGCGCCCTCGGGACGCTCATCGGCCGCTGAGCCGACCAGGCCCTGCACCCGCCCACCACGACACACCGGAAGAGACTCTCCCTCCATGCGCAGCCCTGCCCTGACCATGCCCGCGGCCGAGACCGACGAGGAGAACCCCACCGCCTCCGCCGGGGTCCCGGTCCTGCCAGCGCTCCCCGCGCACGTCCCCCTCGCCGCCCAGGTGCGCGGCGGCGTCGTCGAGGGGGTCCACTACGGGAGTGTCACGGCGACGGAGGCGGACGGGTCGCTCGCCTTCGCGGCCGGGGCGTCCACAGTTCCGTTCTTCCCCCGGTCCGCACTCAAGCCGCTCCAGGCCGTCGCCCTCGTCCGGGCGGGCCTCCGCGTCAGGGACGCTCTCCTGGCTCTCGCCGCCGCGAGCCACAGCGGCTCGGCGGCCCACCGCGGCGGCACCCTCGAGATCCTGCGGCAGCACGGGCTCACCGCCGAGGCGCTCCGCAACACGCGTGACCTCCCCTACGGAGCCGCCGAGCGCGAGGACTGGCTCCGCAGCGGCGGCAGGGCCGACCGGGTCTGCCAGAACTGCTCGGGGAAGCACGCCGCCATGGCGGCCGTGTGCACGCTCAACGGCTGGGACGCCGACACCTACCTTGACCCCCAGCACCCCCTCCAGCTCCTCGTCGCGGCGACCATCGCCGAGCTCACTGGCGAGACGCCATCCGCGTGGACTACCGACGGCTGCGGCACGCCGCTGCCCGCCCTCACCCTCGCGGGGATGGCCCGCGCATACGGCCGCCTCGCCGCAGCGGGTGCCGCGGCCCCCGCGCACGACGGCGACGACGCGCACCCGGGTGCCGAGGCCGCCGTCGCCCGCGCCATGACCCGCCACCCCGAGATGGTGGCCGGCGAGGGCCGCGACGTCACCGCCCTCATGCGCGCCCTGCCCGGTGCGGTCGCGAAGGACGGCTTCGAGGGCGTCCAGCTCGTCGGCCTACCGGACGGGCGGGCGGTCGCGGTCAAGGTCTCCGACGGCGGCGACCGGGCCCGCATGCCCATCACCGTCCGCGCCCTCTCGGCGCTGGGCGTCCCCGAGGCGGCCCCCCGGGGTGCGCTCGCGGCCCTGGCAGTCCAGCCGGTCCTCGGAGGGGGGCGCCGCGTCGGCGAGCTCGTCGCGCTCGAGGCGGTCTTCCCGCCATCGGCACTCTGACCCCTCCCACACCAGAACCCGAAAGGCACCCATGACCTCGACCATCCTTGCCCCCTCCGCGGGAGTGCGGTCCGAGCACGACCTCCTCGGAGACCGCGACGTCCCCGCGGACGCGTACTGGGGCGTGCACACCCTCCGCGCCGTGGAGAACTTCCCCATCACCGGACAGCCCCTCTCCCGCAACGGCCACCTCGTGCGCGGCCTCGCCGCCGTCAAGCTCGCCGCCGCCCGGGCCAACCGCGAGCTCGGCCTCCTCGACCCCGAGCGCGGCGACGCGATCGAAGCGGCCTGCCGGGAGATCCTGGACGGCCGGCTCGGGGAGCAGTTCGTCGTCGACGTCATCCAGGGCGGTGCGGGCACGTCGTCGAACATGAACGCCAACGAGGTGATCGCAAACCGCGCCCTCGAGCTGCTGGGCCGCGAGAAGGGCGACTACGCCGCGCTTCACCCGAACGACCACGTAAACCTGAGCCAGTCCACCAACGACGTCTACCCCACGGCGGTGCGCGTCGCGACGGTGGCCGGGATCGAGGAGCTCCTGACCGCGCTGCACCGGCTCGAGTCGGCCTTCGCCGAGAAGGCGGCGGAGTTCCGGACGGTCGTGAAGATGGGGCGCACCCAGCTGCAGGACGCCGTCCCCATGACTCTGGGCCAGGAGTTCGGCACCTACGCCGTGACGATCGGCGAGGACCGCGAGCGCCTGCGCGACGCCTCGGCCCTCATCCACGAGATCAACCTGGGCGCCACGGCGATCGGCACCGGTCTCAACGCCCCCGCGGGCTACGCCGAGGCGGCGTGCCGCCACCTCGCCGACATCACCGGGCTCCCGCTCGTGACCTCCCCTGACCTGATCGAGGCCACCCAGGACATGGGCGCCTTCGTGCACCTCTCCGGGGTGCTGAAGCGCGTCGCAGTCAAGCTGTCCAAGATCTGCAACGACCTCCGCCTCCTCTCCTCGGGCCCGCGGGCCGGACTCGCCGAGATCACCCTCCCGGCCGTGCAGTCCGGGTCCTCGATCATGCCGGGCAAGATCAACCCGGTCATCCCCGAAGTGGTCAACCAGGTGGCGTTCGAGGTCATCGGCAACGACGTCACGATCACCCTCGCGGCCGAGGGCGGCCAGCTCCAGCTCAACGCGTTCGAACCCGTCATCGTGCACAGCCTCCAGAAGAGCATCACGCATCTCGCGGCGGCGTGCGGTACCCTGACCGATCGCTGCGTGCGCGGCATCACGGCCAACGCGGAACGCCTGCGCGAGGGCGTCGAGCAGTCCATCGGCCTCGTCACCGCCCTGAACCCCCACGTGGGCTACGCGGCGGCGACCCAGATCGCGCAGGAGGCCCTCGCGAGCGGACGCGGCGTCGCCGAACTCGTCCTCGAGCGCGGCCTCCTCACCGCCGAGCGGCTGGAAGAGCTCCTGCAGCCCGAGCGGCTCGCGAACCTCACGGCCTAGGCCGTGACCGGCGGCCCCCGCGGCTTCGCGGGCCCGCCTGCACCACCCCCCTCAGCAGAACTCCCTCCCCCTCTCTGCACCCCCTGTCCACACAACCGAAAGGACGCGGATGTCATCCGTCGACCCCACCCGGGCCAAAGGCGGCCTGGAGATCCCGGACCACCTCGAGGACCACGGCCACGCGCACGCTGCTGACCATGTCCTCCACGCCGAGGACGCCGGCTACCACAAGGGCCTCAAGGCGCGCCAGATCCAGATGATCGCCATCGGCGGCGCCATCGGCACCGGTCTGTTCCTCGGCGCCGGCGGCCGCCTCGCCGCTGCCGGCCCGTCGCTCGTGCTCGCCTACGCGATCTGCGGCGCGTTCGTCTTCCTCATCCTGCGCGCGCTCGGCGAGCTGGTGCTCCACCGCCCCTCCTCGGGCTCCTTCGTCTCCTACGCCCGCGAGTTCTTCGGCGAGAAGGCCGCCTACGTCTCCGGCTGGTTCTACTGGATCAACTGGGCCATGACCACGATCGTGGACACCACGGCAGCCGCGCTCTACATGCACTTCTTCGGCCGCTACGTCCCGTGGATCGCCGCGGTCCCGCAGTGGCTCTGGGCGCTCATCGCCCTCGTGCTCGTCCTGACACTGAACCTCGTCTCGGTCAAGGTCTTCGGCGAGATGGAATTCTGGTTCGCCCTGATCAAGGTCGCCGCGCTCGTGTCCTTCCTCGCCCTGGGCATCTACTTCGTCCTGTTCGGCACCCCCACCGGCGCCCCCACCGGCTTGTCGCTCATCTCCGACCACGGCGGCATCTTCCCCATGGGCATCGCCCCGATGATCCTGCTCATGCAGGGCGTCGTGTTCGCCTACGCCTCGGTGGAGCTGGTCGGCACCGCCGCCGGCGAGACGGAGAACCCCGAGAAGATCATGCCCAAGGCCATCAACTCGGTCGTCTTCCGCATCGCCGTGTTCTACGTCGGCTCGGTCGTCCTGCTCTCTCTGCTGCTCCCCTACACCTCCTTCGAGAAGGGCGTGAGCCCGTTCGTGACCTTCTTCGGCTCGATCGGCGTGCAGGGCGTGGACGTCATCATGAACCTCGTGGTCCTCACCGCCGCCCTGTCCTCCCTCAACGCGGGCCTGTACTCCACCGGCCGCATCCTGCGCTCCATGGCCGCGGCCGGCTCCGCGCCGAAGTTCGCGCTGCGGATGAACAAGGCCGGCGTGCCGTACGGCGGCATTGCGATCACTGCCGCGGTGTCGCTCCTGGGCGTGCCGCTGAACTACCTCGTCCCGGCAGACGCCTTCGAGATCGTCCTGAACGTCGCCTCCGTGGGCATCCTCTCCACCTGGGCCACGATCGTGCTGTGCCAGATCCAGCTGGCCCGGTGGGCCGAGAAGGGCTGGACCCAGCGCCCTGCCTTCCGGATGCCCGGCGCCCCGTGGACGGGCTACGTCACCCTCGTGTTCCTCGCCGCGGTCCTGGTCATGGTCCTCATCGACTCCCCGTGGACGCTCCTGGCCACCGCCGTCGCCTGCGTGCTGATGGTGATCGGCTGGTACGCGCTTCGGCAGCGGATCCACGAGATCGCCGAGGCCCGCGAGGGGTACACCGGCGCCGCCCCCGTCGTGGCCAACCGGCCAGCACCCCGCCCGTAGGGCCGGGCCCCGCTGTGCCGGGGCACACTCCCGGCACAGCGGCGGCACAGCGAAGCATGAGAGTCTGGCTCCATGGACCCCCAGCCGACTGAGACGACGGGCCCGGCAGGATCGGCGATCGCGCCGTCCCGCCGGGGCCGTCGCCCGTCGGAGCCTCTGGCGGGCAGCCCTGCAGCGGCCAGGCCCGCGGCGGCCAGCCCGGCGCTGCGGCTCTGGCGCGTCCCGCTGGCCCGGCAGCTGGCCCGCTTCACGGGCGTCGGCATCGTGTGCACGCTCAGCTCGCTGGCCCTGTTCACGCTGTGCCGGCCGTGGTTGGGCGCGCAGGCCGCGAACGCGGTGGCGCTCATCCTGACCTCGGTCATGAACACCGGGCTGAACCGCCGGTTCACCTTCAGGGTCCGCGGCGCCGAGCGCCTCGCCAAGGACCACCTCAACGGGCTCGTGGCGATGGCGGTCGCGCTCGCCCTCACCTCCGGAAGCCTCGCGGTCCTGCACTGGGTGGACCCGTCCGCAGGCGTCGTGGCGGAGCTGTGGACGACGACGGTCGCGGGCTGGGCCGCGACCGCCGTGCGGTTCGCGCTCCTGCGGCTGTGGATCTTCCGCCGGGCGCGGGACGCCTGAGGCGCGCGCCGGACGCCTCAGCGACGCGCGGAGCGCTAGCGGCGCGCGATCCCGACGACCGCAGCGCAGGCGTCGGCGAGGGCAGCCGCAGCGCGGTCGAGGTCCTCGCCGGTGGCCGATCCGGGCAGCGTGAAGCGCACAGCCGTCTGCGCCACGTCGGAGGCGATGCCCATCGCGGTCAGGACGTGGGACGGCTCGCTGGAGCCCGCGGCGCACGCCGAGCCCGACGAGCACACGACTCCCCGCCGCTCGAGCTCGAGCAGCACCGACTCCCCGCTCACCCGCGGGAAGCAGAACGACGCACTCCCGGGGAGGCGCTCGGTCGGGTGTCCGGTCAGGGTGGCATCGGGCACGAGCTCGAGCACCCGGGAGATGAACCCGTCGCGCAGCCGCGCCAGGCGTGCCGCCGCCGTCGTGCGCTCTGCCTCGGCGAGGCGCAGGGCGGTGGCGAGCGCGACGGCGCCCGCGACGTTCTCGGTGCCGGAGCGCAGCCCGCGCTCCTGGCCGCCGCCGTGGACGAGGGGCTCGACCGCGATGCGCCCTGCAACGAACAGCGCCCCCACGCCCTTGGGAGCGCCGAGCTTGTGGCCGGAGACCGAGAGCGCGTCGACGCCGAGGGAGCGGACGCCGAGCGGGAGCCAGCCGGCGGCCTGGACGGCGTCGGTGTGGAGCGGGACCCGCTCGGTCCGCGCGACGGCGGCCAGCTCGCCGATCCGCTGGACGGTGCCCACCTCGTTGTTGGCGTACATCACCGACGCGACGGCGGTCTCGGGACCCACGACGACGGCGAGCGCCTCGGGCGTGACACGTCCCTGCGCGTCGACGGGCACGAGGTCGACAGCGAAGCCGTGCAGGCGGGCCAGGCTCCGCGCCGACTCGAGGACCGCGGGATGCTCCACGGCGCTGACCGCGACACGCGTGCGCCGCGGGTCGGCGGCCCGCCGGGCGAGGGCGATGCCCTTCACGGCGAGGTTGTCCGCTTCGGTGCCCCCGGAGGTGAACGTGACCTCGGACGGCCGGCAGCCGAGGACGGCCGCCACGTCCGCGCGCGCTCCCTCGAGGCCGTCCCGGGCCCGGTCCCCGACCTCGTGGTGGCTCGAGGGGTTGCCGAAGTCGCCGGTCAGGTACGGCCACATCGCCTCGAGCACCTCGCGGCGCACGGGGACCGTCGCGGCGGCGTCGAGGTAGATCACGGGGCCTCCTGCCCCGTGGGGCCGCCGATGACGAGGTCGAGGCCAAGGTCGAGGTTGACCACGGAGTGGGTGAGCGCCCCGACCGAGATGACGTCGACTCCGGTGGCCGCGATGTCGGCGACGGTCTCCAGGGTCACGCCGCCGCTCGCCTCGACGGTGGCGCGCCCAGCCACCGTCTCCACTCCGGTCCGGAGGTCGGCCAGGGAGAAGTTGTCCAGCATGATCGTGTCGACCCCGGCGGCGAGGACCGGCTCGATCTGCTCGAGTCGGTCCACCTCGACCTCGAAGTGCGTGGTGTGGCCGAGGCGGTCTCGGGCGCCCCGGAGCACGCCGGTCAGCCGGGACGGGTCTCCCCCGGTGAGGACGGCGAGGTGGTTGTCCTTCGCCATGACAGCGTCGGAGAGGCTGAAGCGGTGGTTCCGTCCGCCCCCGCAGCGCACGGCGTACCGCTCGAGCTCGCGCAGCCCGGGGGTGGTCTTGCGCGTGTCCACGATCTTGGCCTTGGTGCCGCGGGTGAGCGCCACGTACTGCGCCGTCTGGGTCGCGATCGCGCTCATGCGCTGGACCAGGTTGAGCACGACCCGCTCCGCGGTGAGGATCGACTGGGCGCGGCCGGTCACCCGGGCCAGGACGGCGCCGGCGTCGAACGCCTGCCCCTCGGCGACGAGCACCTGCACCTCCGCTGCGGGATCGTGCAGGGCGAAGCCGGCCTCGACGACCGGTCCGCCCGAGAAGACGCCCGGGACGCGGGCGCGGAGCTCGGCCGTGGCCCGCGCGGCGGACGGGATGAGCAGGAGCGAGGTCAGGTCGCCGCTGGGCGCGTCCTCGGCGTAGGCGGCCTCGAGGACGCGGCGCAGCGCGGCGGGCGCGAGCGGGATCGGCGCCGGCGTGCTCCCGGCCTCCCGTGCGGCGGGCGAGGTGGAGGTGGCGGTGGCTGTCATTCTCACGAGGTCCTTCCTGCAATTGCGGGCGCGCGCACGACGTCGATGCTCGCCGCCGCGCTGAGGCGCTCGGCGCTCCGCTGGGGGGCGTCGAGGCGGAAGTGGGAGCCGAGGGACTCCCCGCGCGCGGCGGCGGCCGCGGCCAGGAGGCGTCCGAGGGTCAGGAGGTTGGCGGTCTCCGGCTCGTCGGAGGCCCACGAGCCGAGGGTCGCCCGGAGCCGGTTCAGGCCTTCCCGGTCCCTCAGCACGCCGGCGTCGGCCTCCATGGCGGCGGCGAGGCGCGCTCGTCCGGCAGCACCGTCCAGGAGGTCTCCGGGCGTGCCGGGGTCCTCGGCCTCCGGGGAGAGCACCGCGTGCTCCCCGGCCGGGGATGGACCCTGCCACGCTCCCCCGACGCGTGCGAGGGCGTGCTCCACTGCACGGGCCGCGAAGACCGCGCCTTCGAGCAGCGAGTTGGAGGCCAGCCTGTTGGCACCGTGGACCCCGGTGCACGCCGCCTCCCCCGCCGCGTACAGGCCGGGGACGCTCGTGGCTCCGTCGAGGTCCGTCGCGACGCCGCCCATCCAGTAGTGGGCCGCAGGGCCGATGGGGAGCGGCTCACGCCGCCAGTCGAATCCGGCCGCGCCGGTTATGGCGTCCAGGCTGGGGAAGCGCCGCGCGAGGAACCCCTGCCCGTGCAATTCCTCGAGCCCCGTGGCGTCGAGGAACGCCTGGCCTCCGCCGGCGCGGGCGTGCAGGGCGAGCGCCCGGGACACGGCGTCCCGCGGGGCGAGCTCGCCGAGAGGGTGGTAGTCGCCCACGAAGCGGCGGCCGGCAGCGTCCCGGATCACCGCGCCCTCGCCCCTGACCGCCTCGGAGACGAGCTGCGAGCGCAGGCGGCCGTCGGCGTCCCTCGTCTGGAGCGCGGTGGGGTGGAACTGGTAGAACTCGAGGTCGCGCAGGACGGCGCCGGCGCGGTAGGCGAGGGCCACGCCGTCGCCCGTCGCGACGGCGGGATTCGTGGTCTGTGCGTAGAGCTGGCCCGCTCCCCCGGTGGCGAGCAGGACGGCGTCGGCGGAGATGCGGCCCGACGAGTGCGGTGCGGCCGCCCCGCCGGCCAGCGTGTACGCGACGCCGACGGCCTCCCCGGCCTCGAGGAGGATCTCGGTGACGACCGCCCCTTCGAAGACCTGCACGCGGCCCTCGGCCTCGAGCCGGCGGAGCGCGGTGATGAGCGCGAGGCTGATCCCGGCGCCACTCGCGTCCCCGCCTGCGTGCAGGATCCGCGGGAAGGAGTGGGCGGCCTCGAGCCCGAGCGCGAGCCGCCCGTCGGCGTCGCGGTCGAAGCCGACGCCACGGGAGACGAGCGCCTCCACGGCGCCGGCGGCCGCGGCGCACATCGCCTCTATGGCGCGACGGTTCCCGTGGCCTGCTCCCGCCGCGACGGTGTCCGCGGCATGGTTCGCCGTCGAGTCGCCCGGCGCGCACTGGCCCTCGGGCAGGACGGCGGCGAAGCCGCCCTGGGCGAGCATGCTGTTCGAGTCGGCGAGCCGCGCCTTGGTCAGGAGCACGACGTCGGCACCCTCGCCCCGGGCGGGATCGGCGGCCCGGATCGCGCCCATGAGCCCCGCGACCCCGCTGCCGACGACGACGAGCCGCCGGCGCCGGGCGGACGCTGGACGGGTGGTCACGGGCGGGCCGCCAGCATGCGCTCGAGGGCGACCCGCGCGGTGGCCGCGACGTCGGCGGGGACCTCGATGCGGTTGCGGACCTCGCCCTCGACCAGGCCCTCGAGCACCCAGGCGAGGTAGCCGGGGTGGATCCGGTACATGGTCGAGCACGGGCAGATCACGGGGTCAAGGCAGAAGACGGTGTGCTGCGGGTACTCGGCCGCCAGGCGGTTGACGAGGTTGACCTCGGTTCCGATCGCGAACACCGTCGGCTCGGTCGCGCCGGCGATGGCCTTGCGGATGTAGTCGGTGGAGCCGTACTCGTCGGCGGCGTCGACGACCTCCATGGGGCACTCGGGGTGGACGATCACGCGGACGCCGGGGTGCTCCGCGCGGGCCTGCTCGATCTGGGCCACCGTGAAGCGCCTGTGCACCGAGCAGAAGCCGTGCCACAGGATCACGCGCGAGTCCAGAAGAGTCGCGGCGTCGTTGCCGCCGAGGGGCTTGCGCGGGCTCCACATCGGCATCTGTTCCAGCGGCACGCCCATGGCCTTGGCCGTGTTGCGGCCGAGGTGCTGGTCCGGGAAGAAGAGGACGCGCTGGGCGCGCTCGAACGCCCACTCCAGGACGGTGGCCGCGTTCGAGGAGGTGCACACGATCCCGCCGTGCTCCCCGCAGAAGCCCTTGAGCGCGGCCGAGGAGTTCATGTAGGTCACGGGGATGACCGGGACGCGGCCTTCGGCGTCCGGCTCGGTGCCGAGCACCTCTTCGAGCTGGGCCCACGCCTGCTCGACAGAGTCGATGTCCGCCATGTCCGCCATCGAGCAGCCTGCGGCGAGGTTGGGCAGGATGACGGCCTGGTCTTCCCGCGAGAGGATGTCGGCCGTCTCCGCCATGAAGTGCACGCCGCAGAAGACGATCGCCTCGGCGTCCGGCCTGGTGAGCGCGGCGTTGGCGAGCTGGAAGGAGTCGCCCACGAAGTCGGCGTGCTCCACCACTTCATCGCGCTGGTAGAAGTGGCCGAGCACGACGACGCGCTCGCCCAGGGCCTCCTTCGCGGCGGTGATCCGGGCCCGCAGCTCGTCCTCGGAGGCCTCCCGGTACTCCTGCGGCAGCTGGCCCTGGCGGGGCGTCGACCGCGGAGCGGCATCAGCGACGGAGGCGCCGGGGCCGTAGGCGGGCAGGCCGCGGAGGGCCTCGGCGGCGTCGAACTCCCACGGGCCCTTCGCGAGGTCCGCACCGCACGTGCTCGCGCCCGCGCCGCCGAGCGCACGGGCCTCGGACGACGCTTCGGCTTCGGCGCGCGTGATGAGGCTGATGGCGGTGGCGACAGATGTCATGGCGTGCTCCTGGGACGGGCTGGGGTTGGGGGCGGAGGGGTCGGATGGTGGCTAGGACTGGGTGCTGCCGGGGCCGGGGCCGCCGGGGGTCGCGTCGAGCGGCCCGGTGTACCGGTAGAGCCGGGGCGGCCGGTGACGGCCGCCTTCGAGGAACTCGTCGGTGGCCTCGATCTGCGGCGCCGACTTGAGCTGGCGGCGGAAGTTGGCCGGGTCGAGAGACCGGCCGAGAACCGCCTCGTAGACCTCGCGGAGCTGGGCCAGGGTGAAGGTCGGGCCTAGGAAGTGGTAGGCGATCTGGGCGTATTCGATCTTGGTGCGCACACGCCAGAGCGCGTAGTCCACGATCTCGCGGTGGTCGAAGGCAAGGCCTCCCTCCCCGGCACCGGCCGTGTCCGCGCGGTGCCACGCGACGTTCTCGTCGCCGCCCTCACCCCCGACCGAGAGCTGCGCCTCCGTGGCGCGCACGAGGGCCCAGTACACGATCGACACGACGCGCTGGCTCCCGCGCTCGGGCCTGCTCGAGCGGTTGAGGCCCCCGAAGGCGTAGAGCTGTTCGAGGTAGGCGGGCGCGAGCCCGGTGGTCTCGAGCAGGTTGCGCCGCGCGGCGTCCTCGAGGGACTCCTCGGCCGTGAGGGGGCCGCCGGGCAGCGCCCACTGGCCGCGGAAGGGCTCCTTGATGCGCCTCACCAGCGGCAGCCAGAGCGTCGGGGCGCCGTTGGCCAGCGGATCGGGCTTGAGGGCGAAGATCACGGTCGAGATGGCGAGCGACGGCGGCAGCTGGGCGCGCTCCGAGACGTTCGCCCCGGCCGGGGCGCTGGGCCGCGGAGGCGCTCCGAAGAAGATCTGGCTCATCCTCGCGCCTCCTTCGCACCGGCAGCTCGTTCACCGGCAGCTCGTTCACCGGCAGTTAAAGTCACTTTGACTCTAAGTCATGATACGCGCATCCGGGACCGTGGGCAAAAGGTGACGTTGCGCCAGGGCGGCGCCGGGCGCCAGCGCCGCGGGGCGTCAGGAACGCGCAGCGGCCTCGAGGAGGGGAAGCGTGCGGTCCTCGAAATGGGTGTTGAGCACGATGACCGAGGAAGACCGCAGCACGGCCTTGGTCGCAGTGACGGCGTCCAGTACGCGCTGAAGGTCCGAGTTCGACTTCGCCGCCACCCGGGCCATGAGGTCGCTGTCGCCCGAGACGGTGTGCACCTCGAGGACCTCCGGGATCCGGGACAGCGCCTCCGCCACCGCCTCGTGCCCCAGGTCCTGGCTGATGGTGAGGGAGCAGAACGCGACGACCGGAAAGCCGAAGGCCCGGGGATCGGGCTGGGGCACCCAGCGGGAGATGACGCCGCTCGAGACCATCCGGTCGAGCCGTGCCTGGACCGTTGCGCGCGCCACGCGGAGGATGCGGGAGGCCTCCAGGACGCTCATCCTCTGCTCGTCGCTGAACAGCCGTACGATCTTCGCGTCGAGCTCGTCCACCTTCATCTCTGCCTCCCTGGTCGGCACCCCACCGTGCCGCTGCCACGATGCTACAGATTGATGCACCCCCCTGCATGCACTGCGCATTGTGTCCAACGATCCCGCGAGGCGGGCGCCGATACTGCACACCGTGCACAGGGGCGTGAGGTGCACCACACACGCGACGGCGAAAGGCGCTATGGTCAGTGCGTCCTCTGGCCGGCCAGCCTACCCGGCGGCGCCGGCCATCGCAGATCCGAAAGACGGAAATGACAGCTACGCACACTGCAGACAGCCGCGGCACCGCGTCGACGACGACGCCCGCGCCGAGGCTCGGACACTCGATGTCACCGCGCCAGCTCACGATGATGGGGCTCGGCAGCGCAATCGGGGCAGGCCTCTTCATCGGCTCGGGAGCCGGCATCAAGGCGGCCGGCCCCGCCATCCTCATCTCGTACCTCGTCGCGGGAACCCTCATCATCATCGTGATGTGGGCCCTCGGCGAGATGGCCGCCGCCAATCCAAACAGCGGCGCTTTCTCCGTGTACACCGGCAAGGCGCTCGGCGGCGTGGCCGGCGCGACCGTGGGCTGGCTCTGGTGGTGCCAGCTCGTCGTGGTGATCGCCGCCGAGGCCCTCGGCGCCGCGGGCCTCCTCGCGACCGTCTTCCCGGTGCTGCCGGTCTGGCTCATGGCCTTGGCCTTCATGGCCGTCTTCACCGCCGTCAACCTCACGGGCGTGCGCAACTTCGGCGAGTTCGAGTTCTGGTTCGCCCTGCTGAAGGTCGCCGCCATCGTGGCCTTCCTCCTCGTCGGGGCCGCACTCCTGTTCGGCTGGATCCCCTCGGTCGCCTCGCCGGGCCTGAGCAACTTCACCGACCACGGTGGCTTCGCCCCGCAGGGCATGGCCGGCATCGCCACTGGCCTGTTCGTCGTCGTGTTCGCCTTCGGCGGCACGGAGATCGTCTCGGTCGCCGCCGCGGAGACGCGGGACCCCGCCCGCAGCGTGGGGCGCGCGGTGCGGACCGTCGTGTGGCGGATCCTGGTCTTCTACATCGGCTCCATCTTCGTCATCGCGGCCGTCCTGCCGTGGACGTCCGACGGCCTCAAGAGCCCCTTTGCCGCGGTCTTGGACGCCGCGGGCCTTCCGGGCGCCGCAACCGTCATCACCCTCGTGGCCGTCGTCGCCCTCCTTTCGGCGCTCAACGCCAACCTCTACGGCGCCTCGCGCATGGTCTTCTCCCTCGCCGAGCGCCAGGACGCCCCCCGGGTCCTGGCGAAGCTCACACGCACCCGCGTCCCGGCGGTCGCCGTCGTCGCCTCGGTGGTGTTCGGCTTCGCCGCAACCGTGCTCGAGCTCGCGTTCCCGGACGCGGTCCTGCCCGTCCTGCTCAACTTCGTGGGCTCGACGTGCCTCATCGTCTGGGGCTCGGCCCTCGTGTCCCAGCTCGTCCTGCGCCGGCGCGCCGACACCGCCGGCGAGGCGCTCCCGCTGCGCATGCGGGGCTTCCCGTGGCTCACGGGGCTGGGCCTGGCGCTGCTCGCCGCGATCTTCGCGGTCGGACTGGTCGGCGAGGACAGCCGCATCCAGCTCCTGAGCACGTTTGCCCTCGTGGCCGCGGTCGCGGGCGCCCTCGCCCTCGCGCAGCGCCGCAGGAGCGCCGTCACGGCGGACTGATCCGTCCCGCCTCCGCGTGCCCGCCAGGCAGTCTGTGAGCCCAGGCAGTCCGTGCAGCGGCCCCCGGGATCCACCCGGTCGCCCTGCGCAGGCTGCCTGGGCTTTCGTCGGCCTTCGCGGCGTCTCGGGCCGCCGTGGTGCCCTTCGTCCAGAACAGCGGCTCGGGCCATCTCCGTCCCGACCGGGCGGCGGGTATCGTCGGGACTGTGCGGTCCCGCGGGGCGCCGAAGCGGCAGGTACAGCTGAGCGCGGACCGTGATGACGACCGAGCCGGCGACCGCCGGCGCCCCGACGCCGGGGCCTGACGAGGGGATGGTGCCCATGATGGCAGGACAGCATGCGGGAGCGGCCCCGCAGCACACGGTCGAGGGGACGGACCCCGGCCTCAACGTCCTCGTGGCGGAGCCCGAGATACCGGCCGGCGTCCCGCCCGTCCTGCTCATCCACGGTTTCGCCTCCTCGGTGGCGCTCAACTGGGAGCAGAGCGGCTGGGTCTCGACACTGCTCGAATCGGGCCGACGCGTGATCGCCGTCGACCTGCCCGGCCACGGCCGCAGCGCCGCACCGGAGGACGTCGACTCGTACACGCCGAGCCGCATCCGCGCGGACCTCCTGCAGATCGTGAGCGATGCGGGCGCCCGGCCGATCGCCGACGGCCACCCCGAGAGCGGGCTCGACGTCGTGGGCTACTCGCTGGGATCACGGCTGGCGTGGGAGTTCGGCGCGACCCAGCCGTCGCTCGTCCGGCGCCTCGTCCTCGGCGGCCCGAGCAGCCGCGACCCGCTCGCGGAGTTCGACCTGCCTGCCGCCCAGCGCTTCCTCGCGGACGGCACACCGATCGACGACGAGTCGACCGCCGCCCTCGTGACGATGGCCCAGGCGTCGCCCGGCGCCGACATGTACGCGCTGCTCTCCCTCGTGGAGGGGATCAAGGAGGAGCCCTTCGACGCGGCCGAGGCGGTGCCGCGGCAGCCGCTGCTCCTGGTCGCCGGCGAGAAGGACGAGCGCGTCGGCGCCCTCGAGGTGCTCGGCGGCCTCGCCCCCGGCGCAGAGGTCGTGATCGTGCCGGGGCGGAACCACGTCAACGTCGTGACCGCGCGCGCGTTCAAGGATGCTGCACTCGAGTTCCTGAACCGCTGACGGCGTGCTCGGCTCTATGCGGCCGTCTGGGAGTCGCATTCTGGGAGTCACATTCTAGGAGTCACATTCTGGGAGTCACGTTCTGGGACTTCGTTCTGCGACGCACCGGAAGGGGTTGACGGCCACCGTGTCCCACGGCACACTGGATCGTATACGATGATCGTATACGATCCAGCTCGGCCCTCGGGGAGGGCTGGCCCGACGACTCGAAGAAGAGGACCACGTGCACCACCAAGAGCAGCTTGGCCAGGACATCATCGACGCCGCAGGCAAGGTCATCGCCGTCCACCTCAACTACCCGAGCCGCGCGGCCCAGCGGGGGCGCACTCCCGCCAATCCCTCCTACTTCCTCAAGCCGGCCACGTCGCTCGGGCTCGACGGCGCGGAGCTCGCGCGCCCCCAGGGCGTCGAGGCGCTCACGGTCGAGGGCGAGGTGGCCCTCGTGATCGGCTCGCGGGCACGCAACGTCGCCCTCGAGGACGCATGGGCGCACGTCGGCTCGGTGACCGCCGCGAACGACGCCGGGTTCGCCGACCTCCGCTGGGCGGACAAGGGCTCCAACCTCCGCTCCAAGGGCGCGGACGGGATCGCGCCGATCGGCCCTGCGCTCCTCCCGGCCCAGGAGGTCGATCCGGCCAACCTCCGCGTGCGGATGTGGATCAACGGCGAGCTCACGCAGGACGACACGACGTCCACGCTCATCTTCCCGTTCGCCCAGCTCGTCGCCGACCTCTCCCGCCTCATGACCCTCGAGCCCGGGGACGTCATCCTCACGGGGACCCCGGCCGGCGCGACGGTCGCCCAGCCGGGCGACCTCGTCGAGGTCGAGGTCGACGGCGCGACGCACGACGGCGGCCACCTCACCACCGGCCGGCTCGCCAACAAGGTCGTCCAGTCCAGCCTCGTGCTCTCCCCCGTCGGCGCGCTCCCGAAGCTGACCGACGCGGACCGGATCGACGCATGGGGCTCGGCCGAAGCCGCGGGGATCACGCCCGCCGACTCCCGCCCCGCGAGCATCCTCACGCCGGAGCTCACCGAGAAGCTGAAGAGCGTGGGCACGGCGACGCTGAGCGTCCAGCTGCGCCGGCGCGGCATGCAGAACTGCCACATCGAGGGGCTCATCCCCACCAAGCCCGGCGCGAAGGTGGTCGGCACGGCCCGCACTCTGCGCTACATCCCCGCCCGCGAGGACCTCTTCAAAGAGTTCGGCGGCGGGTACAACGCGCAGAAGCGTGCGGTCGACTCCCTGCGCCCCGGCGACATCCTCGTCATGGACGCGCGCGGCGAGAAGGGCTCCGGGACGCTCGGGGACGTCCTCGCCCTGCGCGCCCAGGTGCTCGGCGCGGCGGCCGTCATCACCGACGGCGGCATCCGCGACTTCGGCCCCGTCTCGGCGATGGACATCCCGGCCTGGGGCGCGAACGCCCACCCCGCCGTGCTCGGCCGCAGGCACGTTCCGTGGTCGGTCGACGAGACGGTCGCGTGCGGCGGCGCCGCCGTCGTGCCCGGCGATGTGATCGTGGGCGACGAGGACGGCCTCGTGGTCATCCCTGCCAACCTCGCCGAGGAGGTCGCGGACGACGCCGTCGCCCAGGAGCGCGAGGAGGCGTGGGTCGCGGAGCGGGTCGCCGAGGGCAACGCCGTCGACGGGCTGTTCCCGATGAACGCCGCCTGGCGCGCGAAGTACGAGGAGTCCCTCGCCGCCGGGCCCGAGGACCAGCCGTGAGCGTCGCCCCCGCCCCCGCGAGCAAGTCCGAGCTCGCCTACGACTGGCTCCACGAGCAGATCGTCGCCGGGGACCTCGCCCCCGGCGCCAGGCTCGTGCTGTCGCAGGTCGCCGAGAAGCTCGACGTGTCCGTGGTTCCTGTCCGGGAAGCCGTGCGCCGGCTCGAGGCCGAGGGGCTCGTGACGTTCGAGAAGAACGTCGGGGCCACGGTGGCCGGGATCGACCCGACGGAGTACCTGTACACCATGCAGACGCTGAGCCTCGTCGAGGGAGCGGCCACCGCGCTCTCGGCGCCGTCGGTCACGGCCGAGGACCTCGCGGCGGCGCGTGAGGTCAACAGCCGGATGCGCGAGTTCCTCGCCCAGGACCCGCTGCACTTCGACGCCGTGGCCTTCACGGCCCTGAACCGGGACTTCCACTCGGTCCTGTTCGAGCACTGCCCGAACCCGCACATCCTCGACCTCGTCCACCGCGGGTGGAACCGCCTCAAGACGCTCCGCGGGTCCACGTTCAGCTACGTTCCCGAGCGCGCCGCCGAATCGGTCGAGGAGCACGAGGAACTCCTGAAGCTCATCGAGAACCACGCGCCGACCGCCGAGATCGAGCTCGCGGCGCGCCGGCACCGCTCCGCGACCCTGACCGCGTACCTCGCCCGCACCGGTGAGAACCCCGGCTTCCCGACCCTCTAGACCACCAGACTCTCCAGACCCAGCGACCACTGACACAGCGAAGGATCTGCACCATGAACGATCGCCACGTGCCCGAGAACCTCCCCGAGCGTATCCAGCACTACATCGACGGCCAGTTCGTCGACTCCGTGGACGGCGACACCTTCGACGTCCTCGAGCCCGTCTCAAACGAGGTCTACGTCAAGGCCGCCGCGGGCAAGAAGGCGGACATCGAGCTCGCCGTTGCCGCCGCAAAGCGCGCCTTCGACGAGGGCCCCTGGCCGAAGATGCTCCCCCGTGAGCGCTCCCGCGTGCTGCACCGGATCGCGGACATCGTCGAGTCCCGCGACGCACGCCTCGCCGAGCTCGAGTCCTTCGACTCGGGACTGCCGATCACGCAGGCGCTGGGCCAGGCCCGCCGGGCCGCCGAGAACTTCCGCTTCTTCGCAGACCTGATCGTGGCCCAGGCCGACGACACCTTCAAGGTGCCCGGCCGCCAGATCAACTACGTCAACCGCAAGCCGATCGGCGTCGCAGGTCTCATCACGCCATGGAACACCCCGTTCATGCTCGAGTCGTGGAAGCTCGGCCCGGCGCTGGCCACGGGCAACACGGTGGTGCTCAAGCCCGCCGAGTTCACCCCCCTCTCGGCGTCCCTGTGGGCCGGGATCTTCGAGGAGGCGGGCCTGCCGAAGGGCGTGTTCAACCTCGTCAACGGCCTCGGCGAGGACGCGGGCGACGCGCTTGTGAAGCACCCCGACGTGCCCCTCATCTCGTTCACCGGCGAGAGCCGGACGGGCCAGATCATCTTCGGCAACGCCGCACCGTTCCTCAAGGGCCTGTCCATGGAGCTCGGCGGCAAGAGCCCGGCGATCGTGTTCGCGGACGCCGATCTGGACGCCGCGGTCGACGCGACGATCTTCGGCGTGTTCTCCCTCAACGGCGAGCGCTGCACGGCAGGCTCCCGCATCCTCGTCCAGCGCGACGTCTACGACGAGTTCGTCGAGCGGTACGCGGCCCAGGCCAAGCGCGTCAAGGTCGGCTACCCGCACGATGCGGCCACCGAGGTCGGGGCGCTCGTCCACCCGGAGCACTTCGAGAAGGTCATGTCCTACGTCGAGATCGGCAAGGAGGAGGGGCGCCTCGTCGCCGGCGGCGGCCGGCCGGAGGGCTTCGAGTTCGGCAACTTCGTCGCCCCGACCGTGTTCGCCGACGTCAAGCCGGATGCCCGCATCTTCCAGGAGGAGATCTTCGGCCCCGTCGTGGCGATCACGCCGTTCGACTCGGACGAGGAGGCGCTCTCGCTGGCCAACAACACCAAGTACGGCCTGGCCGCGTACGTGTGGACAAACGACCTCAAGCGGGCCCACAACTTCGCGCAGAACATCGAGGCCGGCATGGTCTGGCTCAACTCGAATAACGTCCGCGACCTGCGCACCCCGTTCGGCGGCGTGAAGGCCTCGGGCCTCGGCCACGAGGGCGGCTACCGCTCGATCGACTTCTACACCGACCAGCAGGCGGTGCACATCACCCTCGGGAAGGTGCACAACCCGACCTTCGGCAAGCAGGACCGTGCCGCGGATGCGAACGTGAAGACGGAAGTCGCCACCGAGACCGACCTCGACGACCCGGATCCCCGCTGACCACCCACCAGCCACCGACTCACCCTGAAGGAAAGCAAGGACGCTGCCATGACCAACCGTGACGACATGACCCTCACCTCCTCGGGCTTCTACGTTTCCCAGGAAGCCCCCATCCGCGCCGACAACCCCGTCCCGACCCCCTCCGTCCCGGCGCCGGACATCCTGCGCTGCGCGTACATGGAGCTCGTCGTGACCGACCTGAAGCGCTCCCGCGACTTCTACGTCGACGTGCTCGGCCTGACCGTCACCGAGGAGGACGGGGACGCCGTCTACCTGCGCTCGCTCGAGGAGTTCATCCACCACAACCTCGTGCTCCGCCAGGGTCCGGTCGCCGCCGTCGCCGCCTTCTCCTACCGCGTGCGCACCCCGGAGGACCTGGACCGCGCGGTGGCGTTCTACAGCGAGCTCGGCTGCCGCGTGGAGCGCCGGGCGGAGGGCTTCACCAAGGGCATCGGCGACTCGGTGCGCGTGACCGACCCGCTGGGCTTCCCGTACGAGTTCTTCCACGATGTCGAGCACGTCGAGCGGCTCGCGTGGCGCTACGACCTGTACACCCCCGGCGCCCTCGTCCGCCTCGACCACTTCAACCAGGTCACCCCGGACGTCCCGCGCGCCACGAAGTTCATGCAGGACCTCGGCTTCCGCGTCACGGAGGACATCCAGGACCAGGACGGCACCGTCTACGCCGCGTGGATGCGCCGCAAGCCCACGGTCCACGACACCGCCATGACGGGCGGCAACGGCCCGCGCATGCACCACGTCGCATTCTCGACCCACGAGAAGCACAACATCCTCGCGATCTGCGACAAGCTCGGCGCGCTGCGCATGTCCGATGCGATCGAGCGCGGCCCCGGCCGCCACGGCGTCTCCAACGCGTTCTACCTCTACCTGCGCGACCCGGACGGCCACCGCGTGGAGATCTACACCCAGGACTACTACACGGGCGACCCGGACAACCCCGTGGTCACCTGGGACGTCCACGACAACCAGCGCCGCGACTGGTGGGGCAACCCGGTCGTTCCGTCCTGGTACACCGAGGCGTCGCTCGTGCTCGACCTCGACGGGAACCCCCAGCCCGTCGTTGAGCGCACCGACTCCTCGGAGATGGAGGTGACGATCGGCGCGGACGGCTTCTCCTACACCCGCGCCGACGACGAGGCCGGCTCGTACCGCGGACAGGCCTCGAAGGGCTTCAAGATCGGCAACCAGCTCTAAGCCATGCTGAACCAGGAGACCATCGCGGCAATCGCCGACGAGCTGGTGGAGGCGGGACGGACGCGCACGCCCGTCCCCCTCCTCCACACCCGCTACGAGGGCATGGACGTCGAGGACTCGTACGCCGTCCAGAAGCTCTGGGCCAGCCGCCTCGAGTCCCAGGGCCGGCGGGTCGTGGGGCGCAAGATCGGCCTCACGTCCAAGGCCATGCAGGCGGCCACGGGCATCACCGAACCGGACTACGGCGTGATCTTCGACGACATGGTGCTCGAGAACGGCGCCGTCGTCGACTGGAAGCGCTACACGCACCCGCGCATCGAGGTCGAGCTCGCCTTCAAGCTCGGCTCGGACCTCAAGGGGCAGGCTCTCCCCGGACGGGGCGTTACGCTCTTCGACGTCCTCGACGCCACGGAGTACGTGGTGCCGGCGCTTGAGATCCTCGACTCGAGGATCGAGATGGAGGGCCGCACCATCGTGGACACGATCTCGGACAACGCCGCCATGGGCGCCATGGTCGTGGGCGGCCGTCCGGTTCGGCCGCACGACACCGACCTGCGCTGGATCGCCTCGCTCCTGTACCGCAACCAGGAGATCGTCGAGACCGGCGTCGCCGCCGGCGTCCTGAACCACCCGGCGTCCGGCGTCGCGTGGCTCGCCGACAAGCTCGCCCAGCACGGGCAGGAGCTCCGGGCGGGGGACCTCATCCTCGCCGGCTCGTTCACGCGCCCGATGTGGGTCTACGAGGGCGACACGGTCTATGCCGACTACGGGCCGCTGGGGACGGTGACATGCCGTTTCGTCTAGAGCCTGAGCGGACGTTCCGCCATGCCCTCGCCGCGGGGGCCGAGGGCGGGGCCAATTCCGACGGGGGCGCCAAGATCGGACTGTGGGTGTGCTCCGGCAGCCCGCTCGTGGCCGAGATCATGGCCGGCTCGGGGGCTGACTGGCTCCTGATCGACACCGAGCACAGCCCGAACTCGCTCGAGTCGGTCCTCGCCCAGCTCCACGCCGTGCACGGCTACCCCGTCCTCCCCATGGTGCGCCTGCCGTGGAACGACGTGGTGCTCATCAAGCAGTACCTCGACCTCGGGGCCCAGAACCTGCTGATCCCCATGGTGAACGACGCCGAGCAGGCCCAGGCCGCCGTGGCGGCCGTGCGGTACCCGCCGCGCGGCGTGCGGGGCGTGGGTTCGGCGCTCGCCCGCGCCGCACGGTGGAACCGGATCCCGGACTACCTTGCCCGAGCGGACGAGACCATCTCCCTCGCCGTCCAGATCGAGACGGCCGAGGCCGTGGCGAACGTGGAGGAGATCCTCGCGGTCGACGGGGTCGACGCGATCTTCATCGGGCCCTCCGACCTCGCCGCCTCGATGGGGCACCTCGGCCAGCAGGAGCACCCCGAGGTGCGCGCCGCCGTCGAACGCTGCCTCGCGGCGGCGGTCGCCGCGGACAAGCCGGCGGGCGTGAACGCGTTCGTCGAGGCGACCGCCCGGCACTACATCGAACACGGTGCGCGGTTCGTGCTCGTGGGTGCGGATGTGGCGATCCTCGCCCGCTCGAGCGAGGAGCTCTCCGCCCGCTTCGCGGCACCGTCCGCGGCGCAGGCGGACGACGGCGGGCGGCCGGCCAGCTACTGACGCGGGCGGTCGCCCCGCCCACCCCGGCGCCTCCACCACGGCCGCCGCTCCACCGGGGCGGCGGCCTCGGCGTCCCTGGCCGCCCTCGCCGCCGCCTCGGCCCGCCGCGCGCGCCACCGGCGGACCTCGCCCTCGGTGTCGCGGGTCTTCGTGATGACCGGCGGCCCTCCCAGGAGCTGGCGGCGGGCTTCGATGATGCGGCGGTTGAAGGAGTCGACGGCGTCGCGGACCTGCTGCTCGCTGTGCAGGGCGTCGAGGGTGTCGTCGAGGCGTTCGTCCTCGACCCGCAGGACGAGCGCCTCGGGCCCGATACCCGTGAGCTGCTCGCGTTCGATGAGGCCCTTGAGCCACCAGTCGGGGTCGTTCACGTTGTCCAGGTTCGGGATGGGCTTGCCGGCGTACTCCAGGTGGTCGAACTCCCCGCGCGCGATGGCGTCGCGGACCAGGTAGTCGGCGCGGCGCGCCGAATCGACCTCCCGCCGCTTGCGGTTGAGCTCCTCCTCCCGCGCGAGCTCCTCGGCCTCTTCGGGGGACTGCGCGACTCCCCCAGCGCGGATCTCGGCCGCGCGCTCGAGCCGGCGCCGCAGCTCCTCGTCGCGTCTGCTCGCCACGGCCTGCCCTCCGATCACACGCGTGTGCCGTCACATCCACCGTAGGACGTGACGGCACCCGCGCGCAGCCCCGCCGTCGTGCCCGTCGCTCAGCCGAGGCGGTCCTCGAGGAACGTAGACCACCGCGATGGCGTCCACGGCCGTGGAGGTGGTCCTCGCATCTTCCGGGCTAGCATCGTCACATGGCTGCGGAGAGCGCGGGGGGCACGACGGCGGAGTGGTCGCCGGACGTGCTGGGATCGGGCTTCGAGCAGCGCGTGCTCGCCCCGGACGGCGCCCCGCCGTCGACCCTCGTGCGCTACCGCGGCTCGTCCAGGCGCTGGTGGCGCAGGCCCGCCGTGGGGACCGACGTGCTCTACGTGCACGGGTGGAGCGACTACTTCTTCCAGCGCCCGCTCGCCGAGTTCTGGCACCGTGCGGGAGCCCGGTTCCACGCCCTGGACCTCCATGGGTTCGGCCGGAGCCTCGCCCCGGGCCAGGTGCCGGGCGAGGTGGTGAGCCTCGATGAGTACGACCCGGACATCGAGGCGGCCCTGGCCCTGATGGGGCACGGCCGCGACGCCGCAGACGAGCGCCGCCGCCGCCTCCTGGTGCTGGGCCACTCGACGGGCGGGCTCATCCTGAGCCTCTGGGCAGCAAGGAACGCGTCCCGGGTCGACGCCGTGGTGCTCAACAGCCCGTGGCTGGAGTTCCAGGCCTCGGAGATGGCGCGCCGGGCCATGGCACCGCTCCTCGGGGCCAGGGCGCGCTTCTTCCCCCACGTGCCGCTGCCCGGGATCGACCCGGGACACTACGCCCGGACCGTCTCCGCCGAGCACGACGGCGAGTGGGTGTACAACGCGGCCTGGCGCCCGGAGAAGGCCTTCGCCCTGCCGCCGGCGTTCCTGGGCGCGGTGTTCGCCGGCCAGGAGCGCATTGCCCGGGGGCTGGGGCTCGGGCTCCCCGTGCTCGTGCTGCTCTCCGACCGCAGCTACCTGCTCCCGCAGTGGTCACCGGACGCGGCGGCCGCGGACGTCGCGATCAACGTCGACGCCGTGGCGCACCGCGCGCTCTCCCTCGGCGAGAACGTCACGGTGGTGAGGATCCGCGGCGCGCTGCACGATGTCTTCCTCTCCCCCGCCGAGGTCCGGCGCCGCGCCTACGCCCGCATGGCCGCGTGGACGGCGGGAGCGCTGCGGCTCGGCGGCCCGGAGGCATGGGCCGAGCGCGTGGACGGGCTCTAGGCCGGCACCGCCCGCAGGAACGGCACGAGCTCCTCCAGGACGGGGCCCGCGGGAGCGAGCGTCCCGGCGTGCGTCCTCCCCTCCAGCTCCACGAACCGGGCGTTCGGCATGAGCTCGGCGGCGCGCCGCGAGTCGGCGAGCCGCTGCGGGTCCCGGGTCCCGGCCATCAGCAGTGCCGGGACGGCCAGCTGGGCGACCACGGCCTCCGGGAGCCCCGGATCGTCCTCGGTGCCGGTGAAGCAGGCGGCGAGCGCGGCGGGATCGTTGGCGAGGAACGCCTGGCGTGGAGGGATCGAGGGCCTTCCCCGCGGACTCGAGGCCGTCGACGAAGGCCTCGATCCGTCCGGTCTGCAGCGCCTCGAGGTAGCCCGGGAAGAAGACCTTGGCCACTTCGCCGCGCTGAGGACGGTAGGTGCCGCCGAGCAGCGTGAGCGAGGCGACCCGCGCGGGCGCGGCCGCTGCGAGCGAGAAGGCCACCCGCGAGCCCAGGGAATAGCCGACCATGTGCGCGCGCTCGATGCGCTCGGCGTCGAGCACCGCGAGGACGTCTCCGACATGGCGGGACATGCGGTAGGCGCCCGCTTCGTCGGGCTTGTCGCTGCGGCCGTGCCCGCGGAGGTCGACGCGGACCACGCGGAAGCCCTCGAGGGCCCTGACATAGCCGAGCCCGCGCCAGATGGCGCGCGAGAGGGCCGAGCCGTGGAGGAGGACGACGGCGCGTCCCTCCCCCGCGGCGTCGTACGAGATCGCGGTGCCGTCGTCGGGATTCAGGGCGGTGGTCACCGGGACACCCTACCGCCGGGCAGCGCGGGGCGGCGGCGGCCTGTGGCGGCCCCGACCCCGCTCTGCGTCCCCTGCGCCCGCAGGCGGGGGCGACCACAGCGGACGGCGGGCCCTCCCCAGCAAGGGGAGGACCCGCCGTCGTGCGTTGCGGGTGCGCTCAGGCGCGCCCTCTGCGGCCGTCTGGCCTGCGCGAGGTCAGCGCGCGGCCTCCGGGTGCTCGCGCACATACTCGGTGTGGGCCTCGGCGACGTGAAGGTCGACGCCCTTGGTCTCCTTGACCAGCGAGACGGCCACGAGCGAGATGACCGCGGTGACGGCGATGTAGAGGCCGATCGTCCAGGACGCCTTGAACTCGTTCATGAGCATCTCGGCGATCATCGGGGCGAAGGCGCCGCCGAGGATCGCGCCGAGCGCGTAGCCGATCGAGACACCCGAATAGCGGACCTTCGCGGGGAACATCTCCGCGTAGAGGGCCGACTGCGGGCCGTAGGAGAGGCCGAGGCCGAGCGTCATGACGAACAGGGCCACGAAGTACCAGACGATGTTCTTGGTGTCGATGAGGAACCACATCGGGATCGCCCACAGGGCCAGGAACGCGTAGCCGATCTGGAACGTGCGGACGCGGCCGAGACGGTCGGAGAGCATGCCGCCCCACAGCGTGAAGACCAGCCAGCCGAAGGATGCGAGCGTCGTGGCCAGCAGGACCGTGGGCCGGTCCATCTTGAGGGCGCCCACGGCGTAGGTCGCGAAGTACGCGATGAGCAGGTAGCCGGCGGCATTGTTCGCGATGAAGATGAACGCGGTGAGGGCGACTTCCTTGAAGTTGTAGCGGAAGAGCTGTCCGAGCGGCGCGGAGGACTCCTTCTGGCGCTCCTGGAGCTGCTTGAAGACCGGGCTCTCCTCGACGGCGCGGCGGATCATGTAGCCGACCACGATAAGGACAATCGAGAGCAGGAACGGGATACGCCAGCCCCACTCGTTGAACGCGGACCCCATTACCGAGGTGAGGATCCACAGGGTGAACGTCGCGAGGATCATGCCGATCGGAACGCCGATCTGCGGGTAGGCGCCGAAGTAGCCGCGCTTGTTCACGGGTGCGTGCTCGACCGACATGAGCGCGGCGCCGCCCCACTCGCCACCTGCGGAGAAGCCCTGGAGGACGCGCAGCAGGATGAGGAGGACCGGGGCGAGGATGCCCACCTGCGCGTACGTCGGCAGGACGCCGATGAGCGAGGTGGAGATGCCCATGAGGATGAGGGTGAAGACGAGCATCCTCTTGCGGCCCAGCCGGTCGCCGAGGTGGCCGGCCACGACCGCGCCGAGCGGGCGGAACAGGAAGGAGATGCCGATGGTCGCGAAGGCGATCACCTGGGAGAGACCCGGGTTCTCCTTCGCCACGGGCGCGAGGAACAGCGGGCCGAGCACGACGCCGGCCGCCTGGGCGTAGATGAAGAAGTCGTACCACTCGATGGTGGTGCCGACCAAGGTACCGGCCAGGACCCTGCGCTCTTCGCGGGTCATCCGCGAGCCGGGCTGGGCGGCGTTGACTGCCTGGGACATTCGAACTCCGTCGTTCTGGGTGCGGGGCCCTCGCGGGCCGGGGGTACCGACCGACCCGGCATCGGAGACTGGAGCCTCCGCCCCGATTTACTTACCGATTGGTCGGTCAATAAAGATGAGCATACATGATCTGTGAGGTGCAGCACACCCCCTTTTGGCCCGAGCAGGTGTGCAGCGACGAACGGTGGCCTTCGTGCGCCGGACGGCGCCGGCGCGCTCGGTCGTCCTGGCCAATCGCCCCTCAGTCGTCCCGGTGCAGGAGCTCCCGGACCCGCTCGCGCAGGGGCGCGCGGTCGTAGCTGTTCACGAGGGCGCCAGCCATCCGCACGGGGTCGCCGAAGAAGAAGTACTCGTACAGCGCCTGCCGGCCGGCGAAGCCGGTGATCGAGGCGTCGTAGGCGAGCTTGAAGAGGCTCATGCGCTCCGGCCCCGTCAGGGACTTGCCCTGGAGGTACATCTCGATGTCCTCGCGCGCCACCTCCAGGTCAGCCTCGCCGGGCAGTGCCATGAGGCCCGAGGCGCAGAACGTGCGGATGATCTCGGGGTAGCGCTGGGAGGCCTTGGGGTACCAGTTGCGGGCGGCGTTGAGCGTGGGCCAGTGGGGCAGCATCACGCCGTCCACGGAGGGCTCGGCCTGGGCCTCGGACGCGACGATGAGGGCCTTGCCGATCTCGACGTTGCGGATGAGCTCGGCGAGGTCCTCCTGGATGTGCTGGAAGCCCTCAATGCCGATCGTCGCCGCGATCTCGGAGGCGAGCCCAAGGAAGAACTCGCTCTTGGCGAGCGTGCGGGTCACCACCTGGTGGGTCATGAGGGCAGCCGCGCCCGTGTCGGAGTACCACTGGTTGCACAGCTCGGGCCGGCCCAGCATGAAGACCCGCTCGTCGGGCACGAACACGTCGTCGAACACCACCACCGCATCCATCTCCTCGAACCGGCTCGCGAGCGGCTCGTCGTGGTGGCTGCCGCCGTTGTGGAGCGAGGTGCGGCACAGGTAGCGCAGGCCGGGCGCGTCATTCGGGACGGCGAACGCGAAGGAGTACGGGGCGTCCTCGGGGGTGCCGCGCAGGACGGTGGAGGGGAAGACGAGCAGCTCGTCCGCGAGCGGGGCGATGGTCGCGAGCATGCGGGCCCCCCGGATGACCACGCCGTCGTCGCGCTCCTCGACCACCCTCGCGGCGAGCTGGCCGCCGAGTTGCTCAGAGCCCGAGACGGAGCGGTTGGCCTGGGGCGGGATGAGCGTGTGGGTGGCGAGCAGGTCTCGCTCCCGGCACGTCTCGTAGTAGGCCTGGATGCGCTCCCCGAACACGGGGTCGGCCTGGGAGAAGAAGGCCTTGGCCGCCGCGAGGGCCGTGAGCGAGGAGTTCATGTAGTCGCCCGTGCGGCCCAAGAAGCCGTTGGAGTACTCGGCCCAGACCTGCATGGCGGCGCGCCGCCTCGCAAGGTCCTCCTTCGTGCGGGGCACGAGGAACGAGGCGTTCACCCGGTCGCCCGTGCTGGGCGACGTGTAGGTGAGCTGCTCCTCGTAGCGCGGGTCGTGCTGCATGTCGAAGAGCTTCGCGTAGGTCCGGGCAACCCCGCGGAAGGCCGGATGCTCCGTGAGGTTCTCCGAGACCACCTCCCCGTCGATCGTCAGGTGCGGCCGCATCCCGTTCAGCTTGTCCAGGAACTGCGCTCCCGTGCGGATTCCCATGGCCGGTGCTCCCGTCTGTGCTGGTGGTGGCCCGGGAGGCCCGGCGGCCCTCCCGAGAGGTGTGGCGCGCTGGGGGCGGGCAGCCTACAGCAGGTCCTCGACGCCCAGCTGGCTTTCGGGAAGGGTGGTGAAGCGGCCGCCCTGGAAGGCGAGCGCGTCCCCGGAGCGGTATCCGAAGTCGACGACCTCGCCGACATAGAGGGTGTGGTCGCCGCCGTCGTAGGCGGCCCACGGCGTGCACTCGAAGTACGCGAGCGGCCTTGAGAGCCGCGGCGCCGTCGGTCCCTCCACCCATACAGGCTCGACACCGGGCCGCCCGGCGAAGTGGCGCGCGAGGGCCTCCTGCTCGGCGCCGAGGATGTTGACCGTGAAGGGGCGGCCGACGAGCTCGTCGTGCGCCTTCGCACGCCGGGCGATGCTCACGAGAACGAGGGGCGGCTCGAGCGACACCGAGGTGAACGAGTTGACGGTGATGCCATGGCGCTTGGTGGGGCCGTCGAAGGTCACGATCGCGACGCCGGTTGCGAACCGGCCGAGGCTCCCCCGGAAATGGTGCGAGCGCGAGTGCCTGATGCTCATGGTCGAAACCTCCGTCGTCCCGCCGCGGTCGCCGCGCCCGTCTGTGGGGGATTCTTGCCGATCGGGGCGAAACGTTCGATAATCGAACTGATCGTGCTCATATCGAACAGTGTCACTGTAGGACAGCGGTGTCCCAGGACACAAGTACCCCAGCTTCGTGCTGGGACACAGGAAACTAGGATGGTCCAATGCCTCGCACCGCCGCGGAGACCGGCCCGCACTCGCAGACCCTCTCCCGCGGGATCCGAGCCCTCGAGATCCTCGCGGACGCGCGGAGTCCCCTGACGATCGCCGAGCTCTCCACGGCCCTCGACGTGCATCGCTCCATCGCGTACCGGATCGTTCGGACGCTCGAGGACCACGCGCTCGTCACGCGGGACGACTCCGGGCGCCTCCAGCCCGGGGCGGGCCTCGCCGTCCTGGCACGGGCCGTGTCGCGGGACCTCCAGACGGCGTCGCTCCCCGAGCTGGGGACCCTCGCGGCGGACCTGCGCATGACGGCGTTCGTCGCGGTCTGGGACCGGACCGACTGCATCACACTCGCCACGGTGGAGCCGCAGCACAACGGGGCGACGCTTGCGCAGCATCCCGGAACCCGCCACCCGTTGGACCGGGGAGGGCCTGGGATCGCGATCCAGTCGGCCATCGGACGGACGGACTGGGAGCAGCGGGTCCCGGGGGTCCCGTACCGGCCGGAGGCGGACGAGTCGCGCGCGCGGGGGTATGCGCTGAGCCACGACGAGGTGATCCCGGGGCTGTCCTCGGTGGCCGTCCCGCTGATCCTGCCGCACCACCGGCCCGCGGCCCTTGCCGTCGTGTACCTGGGCACCGGGATCGATCCTGAGCCGATCGGCGCGGCACTGAACGCCGCGGCTGAGAGGATCGCGCGCGCCGTCGGCTGAGCAGTGACGGCCTCGGGTCCGGGCTCGGCGCCGGCTCGGCGCGCTCCTCAGGAGCCGCCGCCCGCTCGCCGGGCCACGAGGACGACGACGCCGAGGGCCAGCAGCGCGCCTGCCGACGCCACGGGCACCCCGAACGCCGACGCCGGGCCGCCGCTCTCGGCCAAGGCGCCCGCGAGCGCCGCTCCGAGCGCGGTCCCTGCGACGATCCCGCTGGCGAGCGCCGTCATGACCGTCCCGACCCGTCCCGCAGGGGCCACCCTGCCGCCGATCCCGAAGACGGTGACCATGATCGGGCCCACGGGCAGTCCCAGGAGAAGGAGCGTCGCCGTCATCGAGCCGAAGGTCTCCGGGACGAAGAGCAGCACCGAGAACGCGAGCATTGCGCCCGCGGCCGCGACCCACCGCATCGGCAGGCCCAGCGTGGCCGGCCACGCAGCGACGCTCAGGGCGGCGGCCGCCGAGGTCAGCCCCACCGCGGCGTAGAGCAGCCCGCCGACCTCGGCGGCCCCGCGCGCGCCCGCGAAGGCCGTCAGCCCCGCCTGGGTGCTTCCGAAGAACGTGCCCATCGCCACCATGGCGGCCACGGGCACCAGGACGAGGAGCCAGGAGCGCGCCGGGACGGGCGACGCCGCGGCGTGCGGCTGCGGGTGGGCGGCGCGGGCTGTGGGATGGAGGGCGAAGGCGGTCACAAACCCGAGCGTGAGGGCGGCCCCCACGACGAGCGGCACCCACGGGGCCACGAGTGCGGCGAGTGCTCCCACGAGGGCGGGACCGAGCACGAACGTCAGCTCGTCCGCTGTGCCCTCGTAGGACAGGGCCGCATCCAGCTCGAGCACCCGGCGCGGCCGGCCCTCGGTGAGCGCCATCCACCGCGCGCGGGCGAGCGGCCCGACCTGCGGCGTCGTGAGCCCCGCAGCGAGCGAGGCCGCCAGGACGCCCCAGGGAGCGCTCTCCCGGAGGCCGCCGTGAGGGTAGCTCGCGCCGACGAGGGCGAGCATGGCAGCGGCGTTGAGCAGGCCGGCGACGAGGACCACCCGGCGCTGCCCGCTCCTGTCGGCGAGCCAGCCGACTGCGGGCGCCCCGACGGCGGAGCCGAGACCGACGGCCCCGGCGGCAAGTCCGCCGAGCGCGTACGAGCCCGAGGCCACCGATGCGAGCGTCAGGGCACCGATGGTCAGCATGGCGAGTGGCAGCCGCGCCACCAGCGCCACCGGGATGAAGGCGGGCCCGGCCAGAGCCGGCAGGGCGGCATAGCGGGCAAGGATCGAGACACGGATCGGCATGGAGCACACCTGTTGGACGTGCGCGGCGTCCCCGCCACCCGCCGCGCCTGACCCGGTAGCCCTCACATCCTAGCGCGGGCCTACGGCCCGACGGCTGGCTCGTCAGAGCTCCTCTGCCGTGCCCACGACCGAGAGGCTCGACCCGCTCCGGCCCTTGGCGACCCGGATCTGGGCGGCGATCCGCTGCTTGAGCTCGGGGACGTGGCTCACGAGCCCGACGACGCGGCCGCCCGCCCTGAGCCCCTCGATCGAATCCATGACCTGCTCGAGAGCCTGCTCGTCGAGGCTTCCGAACCCCTCATCGACGAAGAGCGTCTCGATGTCTATGCCTCCGGCCTCCTGCTGGACGACGTCTGCGAGCCCCAAGGCGAGGGCGAGGGACGCCATGAAGGACTCCCCGCCCGAGAGGGTCGACGGGTCCCGCCGCTGCCCCGTCCACCCGTCGACGACCTCGAGCCCGAGGCCCGACGCGGCGCCGCGCGCCGCGAGCGCGTCGGTGTGCTCGAGGCTGAAGCGCCCGTCGCTCATTGCGGCCAGCCGCTCGGTGGCTGCCGCTGCCACCTGTTCGAGCCGCGCTGCCAGGACGTAGGTGTGCAGGGACATCCGCAGGGTGTTCTCGCCCTGCCCGCGGAGCGTGCGCGCGAGACCGCCGAGCATGTCGGCGCGGTCCCTGTGCCGTGCGAGGGCCGGCACGAGGTCCTCGAACGCTGCGAGGAGCCTCGCGCACCGCTCTCCCGACGCCTCGGCACGGTCAGCGGCGCGGGTCGCTGCCTCGAGGCGGGCCTCCGCCGCGGCCGCCGCAGCCCGGCGGGCCTCAAGCTGCTCGCGGGTGGCGGCGCGGCCCTCGGCCACCTCGCGGACCGCACGGTTCACCGCGGCCGAGGCGAAGAGGCCCGCGAGGTGGTCGCGTTCGGCCTCGTGCACGCGGCTGGCCTCTTCGAGCGCGCGGGCCTGCGCGGCGGGCAGCAGCGCGGCGCGCGCCGCCGCCTCGTCGGGGAAGGAGGAATCGACGAGTGCGGAGTGGAGCCGCTCGAGTGCACGGCCCCTCGCCTGCTCGGCCTGCTCACGGCGGACCAGCGAGTGCTCGAGCGCGTCGAGCGTCCTGGCCCTGGCGGCGACGTCGGCCTGCCGCGCCGCAAGCGTCGCATGGCCTCCTCGCCATTCCTGCACGTCGGCGCGGAGCCGGCGCACCTGGGCCTCGAGGAGCTCCAGCGCCTCCTCCGCGCGGGCGCGCTGGGTCCGCGCGCCGTCTAGCGCGTCCTGGGCCGCCGCGCGCCGGACGGCAAGGTCGGTGAGACGTGCTTCGGCCGTGGCGCGCGCTGCCTCGGCCTCGGCCGCAGCCTCGACCCTGCCGATGCACTCCCCCAGGACCCTTGCCGCCTTCTCGGGGTCGGTGGCCCCTCCCCTCGCGTCCACGCCCGCGAGCAGTGCGCGGGCTTCGGCGAGTGCCTCGCGGGCCCGCCGCTCATCCTCGACCGCGAGTTCGGCGGCATCGGCCGCCGACCGCTCGGCGTCGACGAGCTCGAGGGGGTCCTCGGCGCCGCGCGCGGGCGCAGGGTGGTCGGTGGACCCGCACACGGGACACGCACCGCCGTCGTCGAGCTGGGCGGCCAGCTCGGCCGCCGTGTGGTTGAGCCGCCTCTCGCGCAGTGCGAGCCATTCCTCCTTCGCGTCGAGCGCCGCGGAACGCGCACGCCCGTGCTCTGCCTCGGCGGCGCCGAGGCGCCTCGTCGCCTCCGCGTGCTCCTCGACAGCGCGCACCACCGCGCGCGCGGCCTCTTCCTCTAACCTGGCCACGGCGAGGCCGGACGCGAGAGGCTCGAGCCGGGTACGCTCGGCCCCCAGCTCGTCGAGCTCGGCCGCCAGCCGCGCGAGGGCAGCCTGCGCCCGATCTGCCTCGGCGTCCAGCCGCGATCGTTCTGTCCCGGCGTGGGCGAGGCGGACCTCGAGTCCGGCCAGCTCTCCTTCGGCGGGGACCCTCTCGGCAAGCACTGCCGCCTCGGACGCCGCAGCCGCGGCTGCGACCCGCACCGCGGCGACCGACGGGAGCGCGTTCGCCGCATAGTCGGGCGCGGACGCTGGCCCGGACCCGACGGTCCGCGACATCGAGGCCGGTCTCGTCTCCGAGCCCGCACCGGCCTCCCCCGTCCAGCCGGCGGCGTGGGCCGCCTCGAGTGCCGCGGCGCCCTCCTCGAGTGCCCGCCGCGACTCGGCGGCGGTCTCATCGGCGTCGGTGAACAGGGCCGCGAGCTGCGCTGCGGCTCGGTGGCCCGAGAGGGCCGCGAGGCGGGCCTCCTGCCCGGCGGCGTCGGCCTCCCACTCGTCCCGGCGCTGCCTCGCCACGGCGAGTTCCGCCGCGTCCTCGAGCGATCTCTCAGCCTCGCCGACCTGCCGGCGGGCGAGCTCACGGGCAGCCTTCGCCTCCTCGGCCTGGGCCGCGGCGTCCCGTCCCCGCTCCGCCAAGGCACGTCGGGCCCAGGCGAAGCGCCCCAGCGCGCTCCCGGTGTCGAGGGCAGCTCCGGCGCCGGGTGCGAATCCTGCCGAGGAGAGCCCAGGGGCTCCCCCAGGGACCGGCGTGCCGTCGGACGCCAGTCCGATGCCGGCGGCCTCAGCCTCCGCCTCCAGCTGGGAGAGGATCCCGGCGGCGTCCCGTTCGGCCGATTCGGCCGCCGAACGCGCCTGCTGCGCGCGGAGGGCGGCCTCGGATTCGACGTCCGCGAACTTCCCGGTGCCGAAGAGCTTCTCGAGCAGTTCAACCCGCTCCGAGGCCTTGGACCGCAGGAACGAGGCGAACTCGCCCTGGGGAAGCAGCACCACGCGCGTGAACTGTTCCCTGGCCATCCCCAGCACCTCGCCCAGGAGCGCCCCCGCCTCGTCGTTTCGGGCGGTGACGGCACGCCATTCTCCGTCGATGCGCTCCCTCAGGTGGGTGGAGGCCTTCTGGACCGACCATCCGCTCGACGCGCGCGCACTGGGCTTCGACCACTCCGGGGTCCGGCGGACCTCGAACCGCCGGCCCTGCGCCGTGAACTCGAGCAGGACCGAGGGCTCCGCGTCCGCTGCCGCGTGGTGGCTCTTGATCGCCTTGCTCCCGAGACGGGCCCCGGGAAGGCTGCCGTACAGGGCGAAGCACACGGCGTCGAGGACGCTCGTCTTGCCCGCGCCGGTCGGTCCATTGAGCAGGAAGATGCCCTGCGCCGCGAGCGCGTCGAAGTCGATGGCCTCCCGCTGCGCGAACGGCCCGAATGCTGTGACTTCGAGCCGGTGGATCCTCATGACGACACCTCAGCGAGCCGGACAGCCTCGAGGATCTCGTCGAGCGCGGCGGATTCCTCCTCGCTCGGGCCCCGCTGGCGGACGTGGTCGAGGAAACCGCGGCAGACGCCGAGATCGGAGGTCGCCGCGGCGAGCTTCGAGCTGTAGCTCGCCTCCGCGCGCCGCCTGCCTCCCTCCGGCTCGAACGCCAGCCCCACCGTGAGCGGGAACCGTTCGCGCAGGCGCTCCATCGCCCGCGCGGGACGCTCGGCGTCGGTCAAGGTCACGTGGCAGTACGCATCCTCGGCATGGCCGTGCTCGGTGCCTGAGAGCAGGTCGTCGAGGGCGCCGCGCAGCACCGCCAGACGATGCCTGGTGGGCCAGCCCACCGGTTCCACGGCCTCTATCCCGGCCGGCCCGACGTCGAGCATCCAGCCACCCTTGGCCTGCCTGGCCTCGGAGAAGGAGTAGGCCAGCGGCGAACCGGAGTACCGGATGGAGGGCGAGAGCTCCTGCCGCCCGTGCAGGTGGCCCAGGGCAACGTAGTCGAAGCCGTCGAACGCGGCGAGCGGCACGACGTCGAGCCCGCCGACGGAGAGGGCCCGCTCGCTGTCCGAGGCAGTCCCGCCTCCGGCGAAGGTGTGCGCCATGACGACGGAGTGGACCGTGCCGGCGGCACGCCGTTCGGCGAGATCGGCACGGACGAGGGCGAGCGCGGCCTCGGTCACCGACCCGTGCGTGGGCGATGCGACGCCGAGGGACTCGGCGACGAGGCGCGGCTCGAGGTACGGGAGGGCGTAGACCGCGACCCGGGCGCCGCCCGCGACCGGGAGCACGACCGGGGAGCCGATCTGCGCGACCCGGGTCCGCAGGTGCACGCCGCCCCGCTCGAGCAGGCTCGCGGCGAAGCCCAGACGCACCGCGGAATCATGGTTTCCGCTGCTGATGACCACCTGCGCGCCGGCCTCGGTGAGCCGCACGAGCGTGCGGTCGAGGAGGTCCACGACGTCGACCGCCGGCAGGGCGCGGTCGTAGACGTCGCCCGCGACGAGCACCGCTTCGACGCGCTCCTGGACGACGGTCGCCACGAGGCCGTCGAGCCACTCTGCCTGCGCCGCGAGCATGCCGACCCCGTGGAACGATCGGCCCAGATGCCAGTCCGAGGTGTGCAGGATCTTCATGGACGGGACGCTATCGGGTGGCTCCGACATTTCTCGACGCGCCCCGCCCTGCACGCGTGGGCCGGGCACGGAAGCGCGCGCGTGCCCACGGCCGTCAGCGGTTCTTGTCGAAGAAGTCCCGCGCGTCGTCGTCCGGCGAGGACGCGCCCTCGGCCGGCGAGGCCGTGCCCGAACCGGAAGCATGGGGGGCCGCCTCCGCCGTCGCCGACCCGGCCGGGACATCCTCGGCGCTGCGGGCAGCGGTGGGCGCGTCGGCTGCCTCGAGGCCAGGTTCCGCCTCGGCCTCCGCCTCGGCGGCCTCCGTGTCGGCGGCCTCCGTGTCGGCGATCGCTGCGCCGGCCACTGCCGGATTCTCCGCGCGCGTGGCCCGGGCGGTGGCGTCGTCGAGCGCCCCCGCCGTGGCGCCGTGGAGGTCCTCGGAGGACCCGAAGCCGCGGAAGATGAGACCGGTGAGGGCGGCGCCGAGGATGGGGGCTGCCCAGAAGATCCAGAGCTGGCCGATCGCCGAGGCATCGGCGAAGATGACCGTGGCGGTCGACCGGGCAGGGTTGAGCGAGGCGTTGGTGATCGGGGCGAGCGCCTGGATGAGGATCGCTAGGCCGAAGCCGATGGCCCAGGGGGCCATGCCCTTGGCTGCGCGCCTGCTCGTCGCGAAGAGGACGATCGCGACGAACACGGCTGAGGCCGTGACCTCCGCGAGCAGGCCCGCCGCGAGCGGGAACGCGTTGGGCGAGTGGTCGTCGACGCCGTTGGACAGCTGCGTGAAGATCGTCGAAACGTTGGTCAGGTTCGGCAGGGTGCGCACGAGGACCCACAGGACGAGGGAGCCCAGGGCTCCGCCGACGAGCTGCGCGGCGATGTAGCCGGGGACCAGCCGCCAGTTGGTGCGTCCCGCGACGGCGAGGCCGACCGTCACAGCGGGATTGAAGTGGCCGCCGGAGATGTGGCCGACCGCGGCGATGCCGACGGCGACGCTGAGGCCGAACGCGAGCGAGGTGGGCAGCGGGGCTGCGGACGGGTTGCCGAACAGGGCAACGCCGAGCGCGCCGAAGATCAGGAGGAACGTGCCGAAGGCCTCGGCGACGAGCTTCGCCACGGCGCCGTACTCGGCCGGAGCCTTGGCAGCCGCAGGGGTGGCCACGCTGGTGGTCATGGAGGAGTCCTCTTTCGTGGGGTTCGGGTTCAGTCTCACAGGGCACGGTCCGGACCGGGCCCGCGCGGGCCCGAAGTGAAGGTTACCGCTCGATGATGACCACAGCGATGGTGGCCCCCGCCAGCATGACGGCTCCCGCCGTCGCCCAGCGCAGGACGGAGGCGGGCGGCGCCGTGGTTCCGTGATGGAGCTCACGCGAGCGGGCGTGCGCGCACAGCGCGAGGACGGCGGTGGAGACGGCGGCGGCGGCAACGCACACGCCGAGCCCGACCGCATGCGCGGAACTGCCCTCGCCCGCCCTCCCAAGCGCGAGGAACCACGCCCGCACCACCAGGACGTCGAGGACCATCAGGGCAAGGAGGGTCCGGCGCCAGGCGAGGGCGGTGCGCTCGGGCTGCAGGCCCGGGTCCCGCGCCTCTCCCCCGGCCTGGGGGGCCGCGGGAACGCTCACCGGCGCATCAGGACGAGGACCGCGAACACGAAGGCGGCGATGGCCACGACGATGGTCATGCCCAGCATGACGCGCGAGAAGGGCAGCTCGCGTCCGTGCCGCATGGCCTGCTCCGCGAGCGACCACCGGCGGTACGCGTTGACGGCCAGGGCCGCCCCGACTCCGGCGAGGGCGACGGAGAGCACGCCGCGCACGATCGCCGGTGCGATGTTCGGCGTGAGCTGGTCCAGGGCCACCGCACCGGCGAGGAGCGCGAGGGAGGTGCGCAGCCACGCGAGGAAGGTGCGCTCGTTCGCGAGCGAGAACCGGTAGTCGGGCGTCGAGCCCGTCTTCCGCCACGCTGGTTCCCGCATGTCGCCTCCTGGATGTCCTCCCACTCCCGGCGCCGGCCGGCTCCCGTGAAGGATACCGTCCGCCGGACGCCGACGGCTGACGGGACGGCCAGCCGGTAGATTGGGCGGCATGAGCGCCCCCTCTGCGTTGTCCCGCATCCACGGGTGCCTCGTCGGCGCCGTCGTCGGCGAGGCTTCGGCCCTCGCCGGCCTCGCCGGGGCTCACGGCCGCGGCACCGGCCTCGAGCCCGGGCCCGGCCCTCTCGGCCTGGGGCCCGCCGGGCAGCTGACCCTGTTCACCGCCGACGGCCTCCTCGAGGCGATCGAGTGGGCAAACGACGGAGTGCACGCGGACGAGGCGGCGTGCGTCTGGCTCGCGTCGCTCAGGTGGGTGTCCGGCCAGGGCATTCCGCTGTCGCCGTCGGCCCCAGCCGCCCAGCCGAGGTGGCTCGACTCGCAGGAGGGTGTCCGCGTGCCCGCCGCCGCCCAGCCCGCGTGGGTCGTCTCGCTCGCGGGGGGCGAGATGGGCAGCACGGCGCGTCCGCTCGGTCTCGAGTTCGACGACGCCGGCGCCGCGGCGCATGCGGCTCCCTTCGGCCTCGTCCCCCATATCCCGGCCGCCGGGGTGCTCAAGATGAGCGCCGAGGGGGCGGCGCTCACCCATGGGGCCCCGGTCGCGGTGCAGACCGCGGTCGCGGTGGCCTCGTTCACCCACTTCCTCTCGCTCGGAGCGGACGCACTCACGGCCCTCGGGTCCGCCCGCGCCCAGGTGGCCAGCCTCCGCTCTCCCGACGCCAAGGTCCTCGGGGCGCTCGACGCCGCGGTCCGCGAAGGCGTCGCGGGCGACGCCGCAACCGCGCACGACGGCGACGCCTCAGTCGCGCTGCGGGGCGCCGCGGCCGCCGTGCTCGCCGCCGAGAGCGCCGTCCAGTCCGGAGACCGCCACGATGCCGCGTTCGCCACGGGTGTCAGCCTTGCTGCCGCCGCCGGGAGCGACGCGGCAGCCATCGCCGGGGCACTGTTGGGCACGCTGTGGGGGCGGGACTCGGTGACGGACGCGTGGTCGTCGAGGACCGCGGGGGTCGCAGCCGCCGATGGGCTCGCGGACCGGTTCGCGCGCCTCACAGGCGCCTAGAACCGCCCAGCGGGGCGGCTCGGGCTGCTGCCGCGCCCGGTCGCGCTACCTGGAGCGGCGCTGCGCGATGTCGCTGCAGGCCTCGCAGACCGAGGCGGGGACCAGCCCAGCGAGCTGCAGACGGCCGAAGATCCAGCACCCGAGGCAGAATCCGGCGAATGCCTCGAGGGACGCGGCGACGATGAGGACTTCGAGCGCGATCCATGCGCCGGCGGGCAGGCCGGCGGCAGCGAAGACCACTGCAGTGCTCGAGACCACGGCTCCGATGCCCTGCGCGAAGCGCTTGGGCGGTCCGGCGACGAGCTTGGCAGCCCCCAGCCGCGGGGCAATGACGTGCACGGCGAGCCGGCCGGCTGGCGAGTAGCGGGGGCCGCCGGCCACCCGGAGCCAGAATCCGAGCGCTATGGCCCACAGCGGCCACGTCGCGCCCGTCGCGAGCCCGAGCACCAGGGCCATCGTGCTGAGGCAGACCACAATGGCGGCAGTCGAACGCGCGGCGTACTCGTTGACCGGGTTCGGGAACGCGAACGCGCGGCTGAGGACTCCGGGCCTGTGCGACGGCGCCTGGACGAAGAGGGCTGGCTCCGGCCCGGCGAACAGCGTGTCGACGGATTCGGCGCGCGAGGGTGCAGGGCCTTGGGTCATGCCCACCATGCTAGGAACTGCAGCGGCAGGGTCCGAAGCAGTGTTGCGCCGCGTGACGCCCCGAACCGGAACGCCGGGCCTCAGGCGCTCTGTGCTGGCCAGCGGCCTCCCAGCATCTGCAGGAACTCGCCTTCGGAGAGCACCTCGACGCGCTGCCCCTTGGCGCGCAGCTCGAGTGCCCGCCGGGCCTTCGTGGTCACGCGCCCGACCGTCAGGTCCGTCGCCGTGAAGCCGTCGCCCACCACGAGGATCGTCGTGGCCCGCGTGACCGAGCTCGCCGGCTGGGCGCCGAGCTCGGCGGACCGCGACTTCGCCTCGGCCCGCGTCATCCCGAGGGCCCCCGTGAAGACGATCCGGTGGCCGTAGAGCGGGTGGCTCGGATCAGCGCCCTCGTTGGCAGGCGGGTTCGCCCCCTCCTGCGGCCACGGCACCCAGGCGCGGCCCGCGCCACGGGGACCACTCGCCGTCGTGCGTAGCCGTCCCGACCGGCCCGGTGCGCTGCCCCCGCCGAGAGCCCGCGCCGTCGCGGCCGAGACCTCGTCGACGCCCGGGACGAATGCGGGCTGCCGCGGGAGCGAGAGCCCCAGCGTGGCGTACAGCCCGTCGATGTCGGTGGCGCCGTGCCGCGCGGCGATGTCGACCAGGATCCCGGCGCACGCAGCCGCGTCCTCACTCGCGTCGTGGTGCCGTTCGAGCGGGACGCCTGCCGCCTGCGCCGCGAACGGGAGCGAATGGGAGGGGAGGTCGTAGGTGCGGCGGGAGAGGATCACCGTGCACGCGTAGTCGTAGGCCGGGGCACCCATCCCGCTGACCTCGAGGGCCGAGCGGATGACGCCGAGGTCGAACGCCGCGTTGTGCGCCACGAGGACGTCGTCTCCGATGAAGCCGCCCACCTCGGGGAAGAGCTCGGCGAACCGGGGCGCCTGCTCCACGTCCTGCGGGCGTATGCCGTGGATCGCGACGTTGCGCGGGTCGAAGCGGTCGTGCCCGGCGGGCGGCCGCATGAGCCAGTGGGCGCGTTCGACGGCGCGTCCCCCGCGGACCTTGACGAGTCCCACCGAGCAGGGGGAGCCCCGGAAGCCGTTGGCCGTCTCGAAGTCGATCGCGGTGAAGTCCAGGGCCACGCCGAGAAGCCTAGCCGCAGCGGGCAGAGCGTCCCGCCATCGCCACGCGGGGCCGGTGCCCTTCGCGCTGGCCCGGTACCCTTGAAGAGTGATTCCCTCCGCGCTGACCTCCCTTGCCGCTGCCCCTGAGGCGTTCCACAGCCTTGCTGTGCAGACCCTGGCCGTCCAGCCGAAGACGGCCTCGTTCCTGCCCGACTGGCTCAACCCCGACGTCTTCCTCAGGGACTCCCCGCTGGGCCCGTGGGTCGTGCTGCTCGTGTGCGGGATCGTCTTCGCGGAGACCGGCCTCCTCGTCGGGTTCTTCCTGCCGGGCGACTCCATGCTCTTCACCGCGGGCCTGCTGGTTGCGACCGGAGCCATCCAGTTCAACCTCTGGGCCATGGCGGGCCTCATCATCGTCGCGGCCGTCATCGGCAACCAGTGCGGGTACCTCATCGGCTCCAAGGCCGGCCCGGCCATCTTCAACCGCCCCGACTCGAGGCTGTTCAAGCGCGAGAACGTCGAGAAGGCCCATGCGTTCTTCGAGAAGCACGGCGGCAAGGCACTCGTCCTCGCGCGGTTCGTGCCCATCATCCGCACCTTCGTGCCCGTGATCGTCGGTGTCGCCGGGATGAACCGGGCCAAGTTCTTCCTCTACAACGTCATCGGCGCGGTGCTCTGGGGCGGCGGCGTGACGCTCCTGGGCGCGTGGCTCGGCCAGTACGAGTGGGTCGGGAAGAACATCGACGTGATCTTCATCGCCATCGTCCTGGTCTCGGTCCTGCCGATCGTCATCGAGTTCGTGCGCGGGCTCTCGGCCAAGAAGCAGTCCGAGCACTTCGGCACCGACGTGGTCGAGGAGTTCATCGAGGAGCACGAGCCCGTCGAGGAGCGCAAGACCAACCCCGACTGGAAGTAGCCCGGAGGGCCCTGGGTCAGCGGCTCAGGGCCTCCACTATCGCCGGCAGGAGCGCGCGGAAGGCGTGGCCACGATGGCTGATCGCGTTCTTCTCCTCGCCCGTGAGCTCGGCGACGCTGACCTGCAGCCCCTGCGGCTGCAGGATCGGGTCGTAGCCGAATCCGCCGTCGCCGCGGGGCTCGCGCAGGAGCGATCCGGGCATCTCTCCCAGCCGGACGGTCTCGCGCCGGGCCCCGTCAGGTCCCGGCACGGCGAGCGCGGCGGCGCAGACGAACGCGGCCTGCCGATGCTCGTCCTTCACGTCCTGGAGCTGGGCCAGAAGGAGCTCCAGGTTCGCCCGGTCGTCCCCATGGCGTCCGGCCCAGCGGGCCGAGAAGATGCCGGGGGCACCCCCGAGGACCTCCACGGAGAGGCCGGAGTCGTCGGCGATCGCCGGCAGGCCGGTGGCCTCGGCGACGGCGCGGGCCTTCTTGAGCGCGTTCTCCTCGAATGTCACCCCGTCCTCGACGACGTCCGGCCCGCCCACGGCTCCCGCATCGACGACCTGGCTGTCGACGTCGAGCCCCGGCACCTGGCCGCGCAGCAGTTCCCTCAGCTCGCGCAGCTTGCCTTGGTTGTGCGTCGCCAGCACGAGGCGCGGCCCGCTGCCTGCCTCGCTCACCGGAGCGCCTCGGCGAGGGTCTCGCGTTGGATGTCGGCGAGCTGCGCCGTCCCCAGGAGGGCGAGGTCGAGGAGGCTGTCGAGCTCGTCGCGGTCGAACGGGGCTCCCTCCGCCGTGCCCTGGACCTCGACGAACTTGCCGGAGCCGGTCACGACCACGTTCATGTCGGTCTCCGCTCGCACGTCCTCGACGTAGGGCAGGTCCAGCATCGGCACGCCGTCGATGATGCCGACCGACACTGCCGAGACGGTGTCCACGAGCGGATCCGCTCCGCGCTCGACGAGGCCCTTCTCCTTGGCCCACCGGATCGCCTCGGCGAGCGCCACGAAGGCGCCGGTGATGGCCGCGGTGCGGGTCCCGCCGTCGGCCTGCAGAACGTCGCAGTCGAGCACGATCGTGTTCTCCCCGAGCGCCTGCGTGTCGATGATGGAGCGGAGGGAGCGCCCGATGAGGCGCGAGATCTCGTGGGTGCGTCCGCCGATCCTGCCCTTGACGGACTCGCGGTCGGAGCGGGTGTTGGTGGCGCGGGGGAGCATCGCGTACTCGGCGGTGACCCACCCGCGGCCCTCGCCCTTGAGCCACCGCGGAACGCCCTCGGTGAACGACGCCGTGCACAGGACGCGCGTGTTGCCGAACTCGATCAGCGCCGAGCCCTCCGCCTGCTTGGACCATCCGCGCGTGATCGAGATGGGCCTCAGCTGGTCGGGGGCGCGCCCGTCGGCGCGCACAACAGTAGGGGAATCAGCGGTGCTCGGGGTCATGCGTCCAGCTTATAGACTCAGCGGCATGGCCGACGATATGCGCCCCGTGACCCTGCCCAATGGCACCGCCGTGCCGGCACTCGGACAGGGGACCTGGTATCTGGGCGACTCCGTCTCGAGCCGCGATGAGGAGATCAAGGCGCTCCGCACGGGCATCGACGCCGGCATGACGCTCATCGACACCGCGGAGATGTACGGCGACGGCCGGGCGGAGGAGCTCGTGGGAGAGGCCATCGCGGGCCGGCGCGATGAGGTCTTCCTCGTGAGCAAGGTCCTGCCGTGGAACGCGACCCGGCGCGGGACGTCGGCTGCGCTCGAGGCGAGCCTCACGCGACTCGGCACGGACTACCTTGACCTGTACCTCTACCACTGGCGCGGAAGCGCGCCCCTCGCGGAGACGGTCGCGGCGCTGTCCGCGCTCCAGACCGAGGGCAAGATCCGGGCTTGGGGCGTGAGCAATTTCGGGCCCGACGACCTCGCCGAGCTCGAGGGGCTCCCTGAGGCGGCCGGCCCCTCCGGCCTGCAGACCGACCAGATCCTGTACAACCTCACGCGCCGCGGAATCGAGGCGGACCTCCTCCCCCGGCTTCAGAGCTCGGGCATCCCGGCCATGGCCTACTCCCCGATCGAGCAGTCGCGGCTCCTCGGGCACGCAGCTCTCGCCGCGATCGCCAGGCGGCGGGGTGTGAGTGAGGCGGCTGTCGCCCTCGCATGGGTCCTCCGCCTTCCCGGCGTCATCGCGATCCCCAAGGCGTCGAAGGCAGAACATGTCCTGGCCAACCGCGCCGCCCTCGAGCTGACGCTGGATCCCGACGAGCTCGCAGCGCTTGACGCCGCGTTCCCGGCACCCCTCCACCCCGTTCCCCTCGAAGTGCTCTAGGCTCCGGGCGCTGGTGACGTTGGGCCCTGTCGGCCCCGATGGCCGCTGGCCTATCGTGGGCTCCGACGGGGCACACCGTCGGAGGCGCTCGAGCTCTGGAGGGGCTGCGATGGACGTCGATCTCGGCAAGGGCGCGGGCGCCGGCGACGGCATGCACCCGGGAGGGGACGCGGCGCTGCGGATGCGCGCCCTCGAATCGCTCAAGAAGAAGGCGGACTTCCGCACGCACCTGCTGATGTACGTGCTCGTCAACGGACTGCTCGTCCTCATCTGGGCCATGACGGGAGCCTCGTTCTTCTGGCCGGCCTTCCCGATGGGCGGCTGGGCCATCGGCCTCATCGCCCATGCGTGGGAAGTCTACTGGACGCGGACGCCGACCGAGGCGCAGGTTGCGCGGGAGATGAACAGGCTCCGCGGCGCCCGATGAGTGGCCGGTGGGCTCAGACGATGTAGTGCACGCCCGCGACGGCGACCGCGATCGGCCCGTCGTAGGCCTCCTGTGCCTCGGCGACTGAACGGTTCGCGTCGTTCCACACCGGAAGGTGCGTCAGTAGCAGGCGCTTCGCGGCGGCGTCGTGCGCCGCCTGGCCGGCACGCAGCCCGGTGAGGTGCACGCCGTCGATCGCGTCGTCGCGGCCCTCGTGGTACGCGGCCTCGCACAGGAACAGGTCGGCGCCCTGTGCCGCCTCCACAAGCTCCGGGCAGGAGTCCGTGTCCCCCGAGTAGGCCAGGATGCTGCGCCTGACGGTCCCGTCCACGCCGGGCTCTGAGGCCTCGACGCGGATTGCATACGGCTCCGCGATCGGGTGCCGCACGGGGAAGGCCTGGAAGGTGAACGGCCCGAGCTCGATCTTCTCGCCCGCGCTCCAGCGGTGGAACTCGAAGTCCTCGTCGAGATCCGCCGGCGGCTCCATGTCGAGCGCCGTGACGATGCGCTTGGGCGTCTCCGCCGGGCCCCACACGCGCACACGGCCAGCCGTCCAGCCGTCCGGATCCCAGTGCACCGCCACGTGCAGGCCAGTGAGGTCCATGCAGTGGTCCGGGTGGAGATGGCTCAGGAGCACGCCGTCGATGTCGGAGAGGTGGATGTATCGCTGAAGCACGCCGAGCGCCCCCGAGCCGAGATCGAGGAGGACGCGCCAGTCCCGCTCGCCGTCGTTGGCGGTCAGCAGGTAGCAGGATGCCGGGGAACTCGGACCCGGGAAGGAGCCCGAGCAGCCGACGATGGTGAGCTTCACGGTGCCATCCTGCCCTCATCGATCGCAGCGAAGTGGGAGATCCGGGCCGACCCGCCGCGGGACCGGGCCTCTGCGAGCATCTCCGGGGTGATCTGCGCCAGGCTCGCTGTCGGGTACCTCGCGGAGACGTGGTCCGCGTGCTGCACCCCCTGTACCTCGGGGCCCAGGAAGCGCCGCGCCAGGACCTCGAACTGCGCCGGGTCGCCCGTCGCGACGAAGCGGTGCACGGGAGGCGTGGACGCCGTCCGCTCGAGCCCGTGGGTCACGAGCGCGCGGTAGACGTCCTTCGCGGTCTCCTCCGCGCTCGAGACGAGGGTCACCCCGTCCCCCATTACATACGAGATCACGCCCGTCAGGAGCGGGTAGTGCGTGCACCCGAGCACGAGCGTGTCCACCTCGGCAGCCTTGAGCGGGGCGAGGTACTCCTCCGCCACGGCCAGGAGCTCCGGGCCCGTGGTGACACCGGCCTCGACAAACTGGACGAACTCAGGGCAGGCTGCCGAGGTGATCTGCAGCTCCGGCGCGGCCGCGAAGGTGTCCTCGTAGGCCCGCGAGCCGACGGTCGCGCTCGTGCCGATCACGCCGACCCGTCCGTTCCGGGTCGCGACGACAGCCCTGCGCACGGCGGGCTGGATGACCTCGATCACGGGGATGCCGTAGCGGGCCGTGTACCGCTCGCGGGCGTCGCGCAGGACGGCGGCGGACGCCGAGTTGCAGGCGATGGTGAGGGCCTTGACGCCGGAGTCGACGAGCTCGTCCATGACCCCGAGCGCGAACGCGCGGACCTCTGCGATGGGGAGCGGGCCGTAGGGGCCGTGGGCGGTGTCCCCGACGTACACGACCGACTCGTTCGGCAGCTGGTCGATCACCGCGCGGGCCACCGTGAGGCCGCCGACCCCGGAGTCGAAGATGCCGATGGGCCGCTCGGAGGGTGCCAGCTCAGCCATTCGCGCCCCCGTTCAGGCGCACCCGGTGCGCATCGAGCATGGCCTCCACGAGTGTGGTCTGCAGCCACGTGATGAAGTTGTAGACGAGCGCGAGGTACTTCTCGACGTCGTCCGCGTCCGCCCAGTCCGTGATCCCGTGGATCCGCTCGGCATCCTCCTCGCTGCGGATCCCCAGCCGCTCGGCGAGGACGAGCCGGACATCGTTGAGCGCCGTGGACCAGTGCCGTGACGCGGCGTCGTCGAGCAGCACGTGCCCCGACTCGAGGCCCATCGCCGCCGCCCGCAGCGCTCCCACCTTGCTCTCCCTCAGCGAGCGTTCGGTGAGGCGGCGGAACTCGAGGGAGGACTCGGCGTCGTCCTTGACCGCGTTCGGGAGGAGGCGCAGAAGCGCCGGATCCTCCGGCTCTGCGGCGTTGGGGGTCAGTCCCACGAGGGCCTCGAGCGGATCGGCGTCTGCCGGGCCGACCTCGAGCATGCCGATGACGTCGTTGAACAGGCCCCGCAGGAGCTCGCGCTCCGCGTCCTCGAACCGGGCAGCGATCCCGCGGCGCCCATAGGTGAACGGTTCAGCCATCCTGCCCGGACCTTTCGACCGTGGCCCACAGGCCGAAGGTGTGCATCGCCACGGCGTGCTGCTCGACCGATTCCTTCGATCCCTGCGCCACGATCGAGCGGCCCTCGGTGTGCACCTGCATCATGAGGGCCTCCGCCTTGGACTCCGAGAACCCGAAGTAGGTCTGGAAGACGTAGCTGACATAGCTCATGAGGTTGACCGGGTCATTCCACACGACGAGGTTCCACGGCGTCAGCCGGGAGGCGTCCTCCCTCTCCTGGGTCTGCCCGGCGACCTCCTGGGAGGGCTCGGTGGCCACGCTGATGCTCATGGGCTCCATTCTAGGCAGGCCCGATAGAGTGGCTCCGTGACCGAAACGAGCCCTTGGGACCAGCCCCGCACCTCGCTGTTCACGGACCACTACGAGCTCACCATGCTCCAGGCCTCGCTCCATTCCGGGGCCGCACACCGGCAGTGCGTGTTCGAGGCCTTCGCCCGGAGGCTTCCCGACGGACGCCGCTACGGCGTGGTCGGGGGCACCGGGAGGCTCCTCGAGGGCATCACGAAGTTCCGCTTCACGGACGAGGAGCTGTCTTTCCTCGAGCGCACGCGCGTGGTCAACGCCGAGACGCTCGACTTCCTGGCCGGATACCGGTTCTCCGGCAACGTGTTCGGCTACGCCGAGGGCGAGGCGTACTTCCCCAACTCCCCCATCCTCATCGTCGAGTCCACCTTCGCCGAGGCGTGCATCCTCGAGACGTACATCCTGTCCGTCCTCAACCACGACTCCGCGATCGCCTCCGCCGCCTCGCGCATGACGACCGCGGCGAACGGCCGGCCCTGCATCGAGATGGGCTCGCGGCGCACGCACGACGAGTCGGCGGTCGCTGCGGCGCGCGCCGCCGTCATCGCGGGCTTCTCCAGCACGTCCAACCTCGCGGCGGGCCTCCGCTACGGCATCCCCACGGTCGGCACCGCGGCGCACTCCTTCACCCTCCTGCATGACACGGAGCGCGAGGCATTCGAGGCGCAGGTCGCCTCCATGGGGCCGGGAACCTCGCTGCTCGTGGACACGTACGACGTCGAGCGGGCCGTGCGCACCGCTGTGGAGATCGCGGGCGACAAGCTCGGCGCCGTGCGGCTCGACTCCGGGGACCTCATCGACCAGGCCCACTGGGTGCGGCAGCTTCTGGACGAACTCGGCAACGAGAACACGCGCATCATGGTCACCTCGGACCTCGACGAGTACGCCATCGCTGCCCTCCAGTCAGCGCCGGTCGACGCCTACGGCGTCGGGACCGCGCTCGTGACCGGCTCCGGGGCGCCGACAGCGTCCATGGTCTACAAGCTTGTGGCGCACACAGACGACTCGGGTGAGTTCGTCTCGGTCGCGAAGGCCGCCAAGAACAAGGCGAGCGTAGGCGGGCGGAAGTACGCGCTGCGCAGGCTCGACGAGCGCGGCGTCGCGTCGCACGAGGTCGTCGGGGTCGGGCGGCGTCCGGTCGACGACGGCAACGACCGCTCGCTCCTGCAGCACTTCATCGTCGATGGCGAGCTCAAGCCCGGCTGGATCGGGGCGGAGGGAGTCACGAAGGCGCGGGAGCGACACGCGGCCTCGCTCGCCGAGCTGCCGGCCTCGGTGCACCGGATGCACCGCGGTGAGCCAGCGATCCCGACGGTCTACGAAGAGCACTGAGCCCGGGCGCGGGTCGAGCGGCGGGGGTAAGGCGGCGGGGGTTAGGCGGCGGGGGTTAGGCGGCGGGGGTTAGGCGGCGGTACCTCTCCAGCGCCGTCCCTTCCCGTTCCGTCTGAGGGTCACCTCCTGAAGGTCACGTCCTGAAGGTCACGTCCTGATCCGGGGTGCTGCACGTCATGCAGCCGCAGCTGCCAGATGCCCGCGGATCTCGCGTATGACGGCGCGGAAGCCGTCCCTCAGGTCCTCCAGCCGAACGAGAAGGACTGTCCAGCCTGCATCGCGGAATGCCCGGTCCCGTCGAGCATCCCGAAGCCTCTGGGCCTCATCGTCATGGTGCGCACCCTCGTATTGGATCACCAGCTTGATGCGGGGGTACCCCATGTCACCGGACGGCGAGTATGGGTCCAGCGGGACCAGTGAGATCTGGAGCTCTGGCTCCGGCAGACCGGCCGCGGCAATCGCCTGGCGGAGGAGTGACTCGGGTACCGAATCGGCTCCGACGCGCATGTGCTCGAGCGCGGCTCTCGCCAATCCAACGCCTTTCATCCACACGTGGGCGTCCAGGAGCTCCCTCAGTTCGGATGTGGTGGCCAGTGGCTTCTCACGGCCTTTCTCCAGTCCGGACCTCGGACGCCTGATGAGCTGGTCGCCAAGGGCGATCCGGAACTCTTCTCCGAGCTCCACGGCGAGGTCCAGCCAGGTGCGTGCGGGGGTAGTCATGAGCAGCCCGTCGACGTGATGGAGTTCGCCGGGCCGGATCCGCACCCGATGGCCCGCAACCCCCTTCCTGCGAGCGCGCGGGAGGTGAGTGGGCTTGCTCAAGTGGATCTGCGCATGGTCGTCCACCCAGGGCGGGAGGAACAGGTCCTGGAGAGCGGCCGCTGTCCGGTGCGAGACCCACGCGTCCGCCGTCGCAGCCAGATGCACTTCGGCCCGCTCCCGAAGGGTTACATCTCGCCCAGCCGGACCGTAGATGCCCCTGCTCCAGCGTTCGAGGTCGTGTGCTCGCAGCCTGCTCACGGAAACCCCCGCCTGTCTGGCGGCAACGAAGGTGAAGGCGCGATCGTGGAGGTCCGCCGGAAGGTCATCTCGTGCAGTCATGGACCCATAATGTTCGACGCCGCGTCGAGCTCACCGCGCTTGTCCACAGGAACTCGCACTTGGTGACCCCCAGAATGTGACCTTCAGAGTCCCTCAGGAGGTGACTGCCAAGAGGTGACCTCCAGACGGGCATCACGCGAGCGTGACGTGCCCCGCTTCGAGGTCGTGGTATGTCGGGCCGAGGTCGTCGGCGATCCCCGCGCACAGCTCGCGGAGGACTCGGGTCTCATAGCCGGCCGCCGCGGCGTCGAGCGCTGTTGCCTTGACGCAGTAATCGGTCGCGATGCCCACGACGTCGACGGCGCCGATCCCGTGTTCCCGAAGCCATTCGTCGAGCGTGGGCGAGTCGTCCGAGTCGCCTTGGGCGTCCCCGAACTGGGCAAGATGGCCTTCGAACCCGGAGTAGGCGGCCGCGTACTGGCCCTTGCGGAACATCGCGTCGACGCCCGCGAGCTCCAGGCCCGGGTGGAACGCGGCCCCGTCCGTCCCGGCGACGCAGTGCGGCGGCCACGAATCGACGAAGTCCGGCTGGGCGGAGAAGTGCCTCCCAGGGTCGATGTGCCAGTCCTGGGTGGTGACGACGGCGTCGTAGTCGTCCGCGTGGTCCGCGAGGAATGAGGTGATCCGCGACGCGGTGGCGGCTCCGCCGTCGACCGCGAGGGAACCTCCCTCACAGAAGTCGTTCTGGACGTCGACGATCACGAGTGCGCGCGCTGGGGCCATGACTCCATTGTGGCCCACCGTCCGGGAGCTGCCCTTCAGGACGTGACCTTCAGGAGGTGACCCCCAGACGGAGGGCGGGGCGAGGCGGGGGTCAGGTGCGGCCGACGAACCAGTCCCGGAGCTTCGCCAGCCGCGCGTGGAGCTGGTCCTCGCTCGCCTGCGCAACGGCCGGGCCACCGCACAGCTCGCGGAGCTTGTTGTGCACGACCCCGTGCGGGGTCCCTGTGCGCGCGCTCCACGCGGAGACATTCTTCGCGAGCTCGTTGCGCAGGTCCATGAGCCGCCGGTGGTCCGGGACGCCCGCGGGGGACGACGTCGCGGGCGCCGGCCGGCCCTTCCGGCGCGAGACCTGGTCCTGCTGCCGCTGCCGCAGCAGCGTCGCCACCTGGTCGGCGTCGAGCAGGCCGGGGATGCCGAGGAAGTCGAGCTCCTCGTCGGAGCCGACGTCGCCGCCCATGCCGAACTCGCCGCCGTCGAACAGCACCCGGTCGAACGCCGCCTGCGACTCGAGGGCCTCGTACTTGCCCTTGACGAGCGTGTCGGAGGCCTTCTCCTCGCGGTTGGCCTCGTCCATGAGGGATTCCTCGAGGTCCATGAGCCCGTCCTCGTCCTTCGAGGGGCGGTCGAGCGCATGGTCGCGCTCCGCCTCCATCGAGTTCGCGAGTGCGGTCAGCTGCGGCACCGAGGGCAGGAAGACCGACGCCGTCTCCCCGCGCCGTCGTGCCCGCACGAAGCGCCCCACGGCCTGGGCGAAGAACAGCGGGGTCGAGGTGGAGGTGGCGTAGACGCCGACGGCGAGGCGCGGCACGTCGACGCCCTCGGACACCATGCGGACGGCGACCATCCACCGCTTGTCCCCCGCGGAGAACTCCTCGATCTTGTTCGAGGCCTTCGCGTCGTCCGAGAGGATCACCGTGGGCGACTCTCCCGAGACCTTCTTGAGCAGCCCGGCGTAGGCGCGCGCGTCGTCGTGGTCGGTGGCGATGACGAGGCCGCCGGCGTCCGGGACGGAGCGGCGCACCTCGGTCAGGCGGCGGTCGGCGCCGGCGAGGACGGCGGGGATCCACTCCCCCTGCGGGTTGAGTGCGGTACGCCATGCCTGGGCGGTGACGTCCTTCGTCACGGCAGCCTCGCCGAGCGAGGCGGCCATCTCCTCCCCGGCGCTCGTGCGCCAGCGCATCTGGCCCGAGTAGGCCATGAAGATCACGGGCCGGACCACGTGGTCGCGCAGGGCCTGCCCGTAGCCGTAGGTGTAGTCCGCCTTGGAGCGGCGGATCCCGTCCGCGTCCTCGGCGTACTCGACGAATGGGATGGGAGACGTGTCCGAGCGGAACGGGGTGCCGGTGAGGGCCAGACGCCGGACCGCCGGGTCGAACGCCTCGCGCAGTCCGTCGCCCCACGAGAGCGACTCGCCGCCGTGGTGGATCTCGTCCAGGATCACGAGTGTGCGCGCGGCCTCGGTCTTGGCCCGGTGCAGCAGGGGCTTGCTCGCGACCTGCGCGTACGTCACGGCCACGCCCATGAAGCCGCGGCCGTGCGCGCCGTCGGCATTCTTGAAGTTGGGGTCGATCGCGATGCCCACCCGCGCGGCGGCGTCCGCCCACTGGCGCTTGAGGTGGTCGGTCGGCGCAACGATCGTGACGCGGTTGACGGCGCCCTGCTCGATGAGCGTCGAGGCGACGCGCAGCGCGAACGTGGTCTTGCCCGCGCCGGGCGTCGCGACGGCGAGGTAGTCCCGCGGCGCGAGGGCGAGGTACTTGTCGAGCGCCTCCTGCTGCCAGGCGCGGAGCTTGGGAGCGGTGCCCCACGCGGCCCGCTCAGGATAGGCGGGGGGCAGGGCCGTGGGCGACGCGCCGGAGTGCGACGACGGGTCGCCGCCGAAGAGCGTGTCCGTCATGCGCGGCGCGCCTCCTGGTCGGCGGACGACGGCGCGTGGGCGCGTACGCCTGCGAGCGCGCCGAACAGAGCGGGAACCGAGAGGACCGCGGCGATGAGGGCGAAGCCCGCCGCCCCCGGGGCGCTGCCCGAATCGAGCATGTGGGCGTACAGCGTTCCGGCTCCGGCGGTTCCAATCACTCCACCGAGCATATCGGCCAACTGGAGGCTGGCCGAATTCCGGCCGCGTTCGGCCGCGTCGCTGAGCTCGAGGGTCAGGACGGAGGTCGTCGACATCGACAGGCCCATCCCCGCCCCGGCGACGAACCAGCACAGGGCGATCGCCCAAGGGGACGTCTGGGTGCCCACGGACAGCGCGACGGCGGCTAGGCAAGCGCCGACGGCCGCCGGCCCGAGGACCAGGTAGAGGCGCCGCGGCAGCCAGGAGCGGGCCTGCGCGAAAGATCCCGCGGTCCAGCCCAGTGCGCCGCCCGTGAGCGCGAGGCCGGCGATCGAGGGTTCGAGGCCGTACCGGTTCACGAGGATCAGCGGGATGAACGCCTCCGAGCCGAAGAAGGCGAACGTGATGAGGCCGCGCACCGCCATGACGGCCGGCAGACCCCTGCGGGCGACCCACGTGCCGGCGAGGATGAGGCGGGGAACGGACAGCACGGCGAGGGCGGCCCCGGCGACACCGACGGCGGCGAGGAGGGCCGGCGCGTCGGACCTCAGGTTCGATCCGGGGTCGGCTGCGGACACGAGCGCCCACTGCGCCGCACCGACGCCACAGGCGAGCGCCGCGCCCCGGAGGGCGCGCCGTCGCCCGTCATGGCCGCCTCCCTCGGGGGCGGCCGGCAGCCCGAGGGAGCGCACGCGCGGCCACACGAGGGCCACGGCGACAAGGACGATCGGGGCGACGCCGAGGAAGGGCCAGCGCCAGCTGACGTGCTGCGCGAGGAGCCCCGACACGTACGGCCCGACGAGCGACGGCACAACCCACGCCGCCGAGAACCACCCGAACATCACCGGCTGGAGGACGGACGGGAGCGCCTGCCCGATGACGACGTAGACGGCGACGATCATCGACCCGGCCCCGAGCCCGGAGACCATGCGGCCGAGCGTGAACAGGCCGAAGTCGGTCGCGGCGCCGCCGAGCACGAGGCCCGAGAACATGAGCGCGAGGCCGGTCAGGAGCGCCGGCCGCGCGCCTCTCGCGTCGCACCATGGCCCCGCTGCGGCGGTCGCGGCCATCGAGGCGGTGAGGAAGAGCGAGAAGGCGAGCCCGTAGGAGCCCTGCCCGCCGAGCTCGGCCGCCACGACCGGCATCGCGGTGGTGACGGCCATCGCCTCGAACGCACCGCACGTGACGATCGCGAGGAGCCCGACGACGAGCGCCCGGTACGGCGGGGAAAGGAGCCCGCCGGCACCTTCGTCGGCGTCGTCACCGGCCGGGGATCCCCGTCCCGGGGTCACGCCTTGTCGTCGTCTCCGCCCGAACGCAGGCCCTCGTAGATCTCCTTGCAGGTGGGGCACACGGGGAACTTCTTGGGGTCGCGGCCGGGGGTCCACACCTTGCCGCACAGTGCGATCACGGGTTCGCCGGTGAGCGCAGACTCCATGATCTTCTCCTTGCGCACGTAGTGCGAGAAGCGTTCGCGGTCGCCCGGCTCGAGCTCCTCGCGCACTTCCTCCCGCTCGATCGTGGCGGTGGACCCGCCGCGGGCGGGGTCACGCGGGTCGGCGCCGTACGGGTCGCCGGGCTGTGAGCTGAAGGGGTCCGGAGGCATCGTGGTCATGGATTCATGGTAGTCGCGCCCGGAGTGGGGCGGCCGGTCAGAGGCCCTGCCAGTCCGGCTTGCCGTCGTAGACCTGACGGTAGTAGTCGGCCAGGAGCAGCGCCGACGCGGCGGCCTCGTCGACGATCACGGTCGTGTGCGGGTGGAACTGGAGCACGGAGCCGACGCACATCGCCGTGACCGGCCCTTCCACGAGGCCGTGGACGGCCTGTGCCTTCGCGGCGCCCCCGGCGAGGAGGACCACGTGCCGGGCATCCATGATGGTCCCCACGCCCTGGGTCACGACGTGGTGGGGCACCTCGGACAGCGAGGAGAAGAAGCGTGCGTTGTCGCGCCGGGTCTGCTCCGTGAGGGTCTTGATGCGGGTGCGCGAGGCCAGCGAGGAGCCGGGCTCGTTGAAGCCGATGTGGCCGTCGGCGCCGAGCCCAAGGATCTGCAGGTCGATCCCGCCCGCGTCGCGGATCGCGTCCTCGTACGCGGCGCACGAGGCCACGAGGTCGCCCGCCAGTCCGTCGGGGGTGTGGACGCGGGCCGGGTCGATCGTGACGCGCTCGGAGAACTCGCGCCGGATCACGCTCCGGTAGGACGCGGGATGGTCGCGGCGAAGGCCCACGTACTCGTCGAGGGCGAACGCGGTGGCCCGCGAGAGGTCGAGTCCCTCCTCGGTGCTCCTGCGGGCCAGTTCGTCGTACAGCGGGAGCGGCGAGGACCCGGTCGCGAGGCCGAGGACCGCGTCCGGCGTGCGGGCGAGCAGCGCCGTGACCGCCGAGGCGGCGAGCCGCCCCGCCTCGCGGGCGTCCTTGACGACGACGACTTCCATGCGGGCGCTCCCCTCGGGGGCCTCTCGGCGCAGGTCGCACGCCCCCGCCGAGGATATCCAGCCCGGGCGCGACCCGCTAGGGCGTGACCCGCAAGGGCGCTGGCCGGACCGTCACCGGGCGCGCGTGAGGGAGGCGAACGTCTCGGGGCCGCGCGCATCCAGCCAGCGGCCCCCGAGCACGACCCCACCGGCGGCCAGGGCCGGGCCGAGGACTGCGCCGGCAGCGAGCCCGAGCCATCCCCAGTGGGCCTGCCCCGTCCCGGCCCACAGGAGCGCGAGGGCGATCTCGGGTGAGATCAGGGCACCGAGCACCAGGAGCCCGCCCGTCTGGACGAGCATCGTCTGGGCCACGTTCCCCGAGGGCTTCTTGAAGGGGCTCTCGCCCGGGAGGGGGACCGCCACCGTGTACCTCGCCGACACCACCGAGGAGAGCCCGACGCCGCTCAGGAGTGACCCGAGCGCGAGCCCCAGAAGGGCGGGGAACGCCTCCCACTGGCCCGCCACCACGCACGGCACCGCGGTGGCCACGAGGGTCACGGGCAGCCCGAAGGCCAGGAGCGCGAGCGCCCGACCGAGGCGGTCGTCGCGGCCGCGGACCCCCGCGGCGAGATGCAGCGCGAACGCGGTCGAGTCGTAGGAGACGTCCGCGCTGATGCTCCACGCGAGCACGAAGCCGACGATCGGCCCGCTCACGGCGAAGGGCCCGGCCAACGGATCGCCCCCGCCGCCCGCGGAGGCCATGTATAGCACCACCGGCAGCAGCGGCACGACCACGAGGCCTGAGCCGTAGCGCGGATCCCGCAGCCAGTAGACCAGGCACCGGGCGGCCACTGCCCCGGCCGGTGTGGCGGGCAGGAGGCCGAAGAGCCCCGCGCCCCGGTGGCGCTTCCCCGCACGCCGGCGCCCCGCACCTGCGGGGTGGAGGAGGGCACGGGCCAGCGCCGCCGACCAGCCCCACGCAGCGAGTGCGAGCGCCGCCGCGGCGACGCCGATCTTGGCGAGGGCCTCGAGGCCGTTGCCCTGGGCCGCGGCGGCCGGTGCAGAGAACGCCGCGCCGAGCGGCGTCCAGCCCAGCACCTCGCCGGCGGCGACGAGACCGGACGCGCCGACGGCGTCGAGTGACTGCGCGGCGAGCGCGATGATCGGGCCGAGGAGGACGAGCGGGATGAGCAGAAGCACACTGCTCACGTCGCGGAACCGCCGCGAGGCCGCGAGCTCGGAGGCAAGCGCCGCGGCGAGCCGGCTCACGGCGACGCACAGGCCGAGCGCCACGACGGCGCAGACCAGCGCCGTCACGAGCGGCGCCCACCCGCGGGCCCAGGTCAGCGCCGTCGCCGCGAGCAGCAGCACCGTGCACAGCCCGGGCACACCGATCAGCCCGGCCAGGCCCTGCCCGAGGAGGAGCTGGCGCCGTGGAATCGGGAACAGCGCGAAGCGCGCCGGATCGAGCGTGAGGTCCACGCCCGCGACGAGGATGGGCGCGAGGGCCCAGCCGAGCACGAGCGCCGACCCTCCGAGGACTACGAGGGTCTCGGCCACCGGCACCTCCGCGAGCCTCAGGACGCCCAGCCCCGCGATCCCGAGGGCCACGGCGCCGAGTCCGTAGAGGGCTCCCAGGATCAGGCCGATGAGCTGCAGGGGACTGCGGCGGAGACCGTTGCGCAGGAGTGCGAGCTTGAGCCTGATCAGGTGTGCAACCACGTCAGGCCCTCTGACTTCCCCGGGCCGCCGACGAGCTGGACGAAGCGCTCCTCGAGAGATTCCCCCGCGCGGACCTGGTCGACGGTGCCCGCGGCCAGGATCCGGCCGGCGGCGACGACGGCGACGTGGTCGCACATGCGCTGGACGAGGTCCATGACGTGGCTCGAGACGATGACCGTCCCCCCGCCTGCCGTGAAGTCGGTGAGGATCGAGCGGATGTTCGCGGCCGAGATCGGGTCCACGGACTCGAACGGCTCATCCAGGACCAGCAGCCGCGGGGCATCCACGAGGGCCGCGGCGAGGGCCACCTTCTTCGTCATGCCGGCCGAGTAGTCCACGACGAGGGTGGATGCGGCGTCGGCGAGCCCGAACGCGGCGAGCAGGTCGCGGGCCCGCGCGGAGGCGGTCGGGCGGTCGAGTCCGTGCAGGAGCCCCGAGTAGAGGATGAGCTGCTCGCCGGAGAGCCTGTCGAAGAGGCGCACCCCGTCCGGGAGGACGCCCATGAGGCGCTTCGCAGTGATCGGGTCCTTCCAGACGTCGGTCCCCAGCACGTACGCCGTCCCGGCGTCGGGCCGCAGGAGCCCGGTCGCCATCGAGAGCGTCGTGGTCTTGCCCGCGCCATTGGGACCCACCAGCCCGTAGAACGAGCCGACGGGGACGTCGAGGCTCACCCCGTCCACGGCCAGCTTCCCGTCGAACGCCTTGACGAGGCCGCGCAGTGCCAGCGCAGGAGGGGCCCCGGCAGGGGGCGCGGGCGCCGCCGAGGGAAGGCGCCCGGCCACGGGCACTCCCTCCGCGTCTGAGTGGGACACGGCGATCAGAACAGGGCGCGGGCGAGCTGCTGGCGCGCAGCACCCACCCTCGGGTCCGCGCTGCCGACGACCTCGAAGAGCTCGAGCAGCCGCACGCGGGCGGCCTCCCTGTCATCGCCCGAGCTGCGCGCGATGAAGCCCACCAGCCGGGAGAAGGCGTCCTCGACGTGCCCTCCGGTGAGGTCGAGGTCGGCGACGGCCAGCTGGGCCTGGAGGTCGTCGGGCGACTCGGCGGCCACGGCACGCGCACGCTCCGCGGCGGGCTGGTCCACCTCGGCGACGCGCGCCATGAGCTGGACCTGGGCGAGGCCGGCCTTGGCCTCGCGGTCGGCGGGCTGCTCGGCGAGGGCCTTGCGGTACGCGGCCTCGGCGGCGGCGAAGTCGCCGCGGTCGATCGCGTCGAACGCCTCCTGGTGAAGCGGCGGGAGCTGCGGCTCGGGGGACGCCTCGGCGGGGGCGCCGTCGGCCGTGCCGGTCACGCCGTTCGCCTCGGCGACGCGCAGCAGCTCGTCGAAGAGCGCACGCGCCTGGGGCTCCGCGGCGGCGCCCTGGAAGAGGGGGATCGGCTGGCCCTTGAGGATCGCGACGGCGGTCGGCACCGCCTGGGCCTGGAAGGCCTGGGCGAGCTGGGGGAACGCCTCGACGTCCGCCGTCGCGTAGACCAGGCGGCCGCCGTAGCTGTCCACGATCGCACCCAGGTCGTCACGCGCCGTGAGCGACTCGGGCGAGTACGCGGCCCAGAGGAGCACGACGACGGGCACGGTCGCGGAGCGCTGGACGAGGTCTCCGAAGGTGCGCTCGTCGACCTCGATCGCGCCGGACGGCCCCGGTGCTCCGGCGTCCGCTCCCGCCGGGGCGGCGGGGTGCGACGAGGAGGCCGGCGGGGTCGCCGTCGCGCGTGCCTTGAGGGCCGAGAGGTCGACGGCGCCGCGGAGGTTCAGCTGCGGCTGGGGAGGGCGGGAACCGGGAACACTCATGGCTCCACCATAGTGTGAGGGGCGGGCCCGCACACAGCGGTCCCGCCCCCCACAATGGCGTGATCGCCTACTTCAGCGCGGCACCCGTCAGGTTGCGGGTCGCCCCGATGAGCGTGACTTCCTTGGCCCCGCCGTCGGCAGGCACGACGATCACGAGGGACTCGCGGAACGTCAGCGATATCCCGGCGGTGGTCTCCTTGCCCCCGGCGAGCGCGGCGGCGTCGTCGGCGAGGGTGAGCTTGTCCCCCGATGCCTTCGGAGTGCCCTCAAACAAGAAGTCCAGGGGCGCGAGGATGACGGCGCCGCCGTCGGCCGTGCGGAAGGCCGCGGCCTCGTTGCCCACGAGGGTGTGCTTGGCGGTGAAGTTGCCGTTCGGGCCGTTCTTCACGATGTCGCCCTGGTAGCCGATCGTGTCCTTGATGTAAGCGTTCTCGGGCACGCGGTCCGCCCAGACGCTGTCCGGGTAGGTGAGGCGGTCCGCGACGCCCGCGATGGCCTCGGCCGGCGTGTAGGCGAGCCCGGCCTTGCTGTCCAGCGGCACCTGCTCGGCCCCGGAGCGCGGCGTGGCGGGGAAGGTGGCACCGGGCAGGAGCGGCGCGGCTTCGATGAGCTTGTAGTTGCTCCGGGCAGACTCCTGGCGCAGGGTGAGCAGCTGGGGCGTGGTGTTCCCCTCGCCCTGCGTGACCGCCATGACGGTGCGCGGCCACTCACGCTGGGTGGTGATCACGCTCGTGCGCAGGTCGGCCGCGCGGACCGGCGAGAGGGCGGGCGCGCTCGCGACGGCGGCCCTGACCTTGTAGTTCTGGGTACGGGCCAGGAGAGCGCTGCCACCCACGCGCAGGCTGAGCTTGCCGGCGTCCTTCGCGTCATCCCCGGCCTGGACCGCGTTCGCGGTCTGCTCGAGGATGCGGGTGAGCTGGTCGTCGAGGAGCACGCGGCCTGCCGAGGGCGCCTGCGCGGCGCTCGGCGAGGGCGCGGTGGTCGCCTGGGCGGCGGGGGCGGCGCTGAGCCCGAGGACGACGACGGCGAGCCCGGCTCCCAGCCGGACGGTCCCGGGGCGGCGCGTGGCGCCGTCGGCCATCCGCGGAGCCTTCCCCGGCGTGCGCGGAATGGCTGCCGTGGCGGTGGACCCGGTCGTGCGGCGTCGTGGCCAGGGCCCGGTCGCCGAGCCTGCCGGGCCGCCGTGCGATCCGGCCTGGCGGGTGTGCAGGAAGGCGAGGACGCCGGCCGCGACGACCAGCAGGGCGCCGATCACGATGAGCGGGACGGCCCATGGGGTGGTCGCGTGGCTCGGCCACGTGATGGAGATGTCGCGGGGCGCGGGGGCGCTGCCGTCGGTGGCGAGCATGAGCTGCCACTCGCCGTTGTCCGGGACGTCCCAGTGGTACTCGTACTCGCCGCTGGCGTTCTGCGTCGAGGCGAACACGTCCGCACCGGCCGGGTTCGGCGACGAGGCCTCGCCGTCGGCGTGCTGGACCGTGAGGACCCTGCCGTCGTCGGAGGCGCCCGCGATCGTGTTGTGGGCGGCCGGGCCCACCCAGCCGGCAACGTCGTCGGGACGGCCCGTCGCCAGGACGAAGCTGCCCTCGGATCGGATCGTCAAGGTTGCCTCTCCCCCACGGAGGTCGCCCAGCCGGTTGTCGATCACGGTGAGAGGGGCATCCTGGGTGCCGGCGGGAATCGTTGCCGTCACACGGTCATTGGGAGCCCACCACGATAGCTGGCCGATGCCAGCCACGAGGGCTACAAGGCCGAGCAGCAGGAGTGCAGCTGCGGTCTTAAGTCGCACGGAAAACACCTCACGTCGGGGAATTAGACCTCTCAATGGTAACCAAATCGTGACAATCCAGTCAGATCGGCCCTGCTGGTAGGGTTTGCGCGGGGCGCAGGGTGCCGGGGCAGCGGCATCGTCGGGGGCGGACTGGACCGGGGCCGGCACTGCTGTCCCGCGACCAGACGGCGAGAGAAGAGCAGAAGGCGAGTCGAGTGCCAGAGAACCGCGAGGCCCAGCCCATCGAACCGGAGTCCACGGGCGAGAACCCCCCGCTCGCGACGCCCGTCCTCGGTGAGGCGGCCGGCCGGTCCCACCACCGTCTCGGCGCCTTCGTCCACGGGGTGGCCGACCGTCTCAAGACCCCCATTCCGGGAGCGCAGCCGCGCGTGCGCTTCGAGATGCCCCCGCTGCAGGAGGCCGAGCCCCCCGCGGCCGAGGATGACGAGACGCCGTTCGGCCACCCGGGTCCCCGCATGTCCTCGCGCCACCCGCTGTACATGGGCTTCATGGGCACGGTGGGCGTCGGTGCGGCGCTGGCCATCTACTACATCGCGCAGCACACCACGCAGCTGCTGCTGTGGATCCTCGCCGCGCTCTTCATCGCGCTCGGCCTCGACCCGGTGGTCCGGTGGCTCGAGACCCGGCGGGTCCCCCGCGCGGTCGGCATCGCGGGCACGATCCTGGCTCTCTTCGCGGTCCTCGGCGCGTTCGTGGGGACGCTCATCCCGACCATGGTGGACCAGATCACCCAGCTCGTGAACAACGTGCCGGGCTGGATCGCGGACTTCCTGGCCTCGGACTTCTACAAGAGCATCGACGAGCAGTTCGGCATCAAGAATCGCGTCACCGAGGAGCTGACGAAGCTCGGCCAGAACTCGGAGGCGATCACGAACGTCTTCGGCGGCGTGCTCGGCTTCGGCACCACCGTGGCGAACTCGCTCTTCGGGGTGCTCGTCGTGGTGGTTCTCAGCCTGTACTTCCTCTCGGCGCTGCCCGCCATGAAGACGTGGGGGTACCGGCTCGCGCCGCGCTCGCGCCGCTCGCGGGTCGAGGCGCTGAGCGAGGAGATCACACGCTCAGTGGGCAACTACGTGATCGGCCAGGTGTGCGTGGCTGGCCTGAATGCGACATACGCCTTCGTGGTCATGACCATCCTCCAGGTCCCGTTCGCCGCCCTGCTCGCCTTCGTCGTGGGCTTCCTCGCGTTCATCCCGCTCGTGGGAGGGGTCGTGGCCGGCGTCCTCATCTCGGTCGTGGCCCTCACGGCCGGGTGGCAGACGGCCGTCATCCTCGCGATCGCCTACTTCGCGTACCTGCAGTTCGAGGCCTACTTCATCTCCCCGCGCATCATGCAGAAGGCCGTCGCGGTTCCCGGGCCCGTGGCGGTCATCTCCGTCATCGCCGGCGGCAGCCTCCTGGGCGTGCTGGGGGCGCTCATCGCGATCCCGACGGCGGCGGCCGTGATGCTGCTCATCCGGGAAGTCTTCATCACGCGGCAGGACCAGCACTAGGGAGCCGCGGCGAGCTCCCCGTCCCACTCCCCCGGCAGCCCGGCTGAGCCTGAGGGCGCGGCCGATCCCAGCACGTCGGCGACGATCTCGCTGAGCACCCTGTGGACGTACTTCTCCCCCACCCAGAGGTGCTTGCCGCCATCGACGCCGACGAGCCGGGCCTGCGGCACGCGTGCGAAACGCTCGGCGGCCTCGGCGGGGCGAAGGTAGTCGTCGAACTCGGGGACGAGGACCGTCAGCGGCTTGCCCGAGGCGGCCCATGCGTCCAGGTCCGAGTCGCCCGCCCGGTGCAGCGGGGGCGAGAGGAGGACGGCGCCGTCGATCTCGTCCGCGACCGGCGGCACGGCGCCGTACTTGAGCGCGAGCTCGGTGCCGAACGACCAGCCCACAAGCCATCGGCGCGGCAGCCCGCGCTCGACGGCGAACCGCACCGCTGCCTCGACGTCGGCACGCTCGCCGACCCCCTCGTCGAACTGGCCCCCGCTGGTCCCCCGGGGGCTCGACGTCCCGCGGGTGTTGAAGCGGAGGACGGCGATGCCCGCGAGCGCGGGCAGGCGGAAGGAGGCCTTGCGGTAGACGTGGGAGTCCATGAACCCGCCGTGGGTCGGAAGCGGGTGGAGCGTGACGAGCGTGGCGAGCGGGTCCCGGTCGGCGGGCAGGGCGAGCTCCCCCACGAGCGTCAGCCCATCGTCGGTCCGCAGCTCGATGTTCTCCCGCCGCGCGGGCAGGACCGTGTTCGCGCGGATCGGCTCGGGGCCTGCGGTGCTGGTGAACGCGTACGAGGAGGGGTCGAAGCTCATGGGGCCTAAGCGTATCGCTGGCGCCAGCGGTACCTGCGTCAGCGGTACCTGAACGTCCGGGTGCGCCAGCAGTGGGTGTGCCAGTGGCGCCGCTCCGCGATCCCTGCCGCCTCTCCGAAGAGGTGGTCGTCGGCCCACACGACAAGGTGCGCCACCCCGGGCGGGATGGTGCGGGAGCAGCCGGGGCACGTGTACTCCTTGGCGGCGTTGCGCGTGGTCACCTGCCTGACCCGCCAGTCGCCGTCGGGCGCGGACTCGAGGCGGGCGAAGCCGGCAAGCACGCGCTCGGGGTCGAAGTCGTCGCGGTCCTCCCGGGACTCCTCCGCGGCCTTGGCGCTCCGTGGGACAGCGGGACGGCGACGGGGTCGGTTGGAGCGCGGCATGGCTCCATTCTGCCGTGCCCCCCGGCGGGGTCGCCGTCCGCCTCCAGACGCCGCCACGGTAGAGTTCTCGGGTGCGTCTCGTCATTGCCCAGTGCTCCGTCGACTATGTGGGCCGCCTCAAGGCCCACCTTCCGCTGGCCACCCGTCTCCTCGTGGTCAAGGCCGATGGCTCGGTGCTCGTGCACTCGGACGGCGGGTCGTACAAGCCCCTCAACTGGATGAGCCCTCCGGCTACGCTCCGGGTGGCTTCCCCGGCCGAGGCCGAGCTCGAGGAGGGAGTGCTCGAGCAGTGGACGGTCCAGTCGGCCAAGACCGACGACCGCCTCATCGTCAACATCCACGAGGTCGTGCATGACTCGAGCCACGAGCTCGGGCTGGACCCCGGCCTCATCAAGGACGGCGTCGAGTCCGACCTCCAACGCCTGCTCGCGGAGCAGATCGAGACGCTCGGAGAAGGCTTCACCCTGATCCGCCGGGAGTACTTCACCGCGATCGGCCCCGTGGACATCCTCGCCCGCGACGCCTCCGGCGCCACGGTCGCCGTCGAGCTCAAGCGCCGCGGCGACATCGACGGCGTCGAGCAGCTCACGCGCTACCTGGAGCTCCTCAACCGCGATCCGCTCCTCGCCCCGGTGCGCGGCATCTTCGCGGCCCAGCAGATCAAGCCCCAGGCCCGCACGCTCGCGCAGGACCGGGGGATCGACTGCGTGACCCTGGACTACGACGCGATGCGCGGGGTCGACGACGTGGAGTCCCGCCTCTTCTGACCTCCCGCCTCTTCTGACCTCGCAGGGCGCCGGAGGCGGGCCCGAGGCCGCCTGCCTCGCCTAAGATGCATGGCATGAGCCCCACCGATATCCCAGGACCTGGCGGAACCGGCACGTCGCGGCTCATCGCCCGTGGCCGGATCGTGAGCGACGGATCCTCGATCGACGACGCCGTGGTCGCCGTCGAGGACGACCGGATCGAGTACGCCGGGCCTGCCGCGGACTTCGACGCGGTGGCCTTCGGCGGCACCGTCCTCGAGCTTCCGCCCGACGCCGTCCTCCTGCCCGGCCTTGTCGACCTCCACTGCCACGGCGCGGCAGGGGTCGACTTCCCGAGCGCCGACGAGGAGTCTGCGCGCCGCGGCGTCGGCTACCTCCACCGCAGCGGCACGACGATGCCCCTCGCGAGCCTCGTCGCCGCCCCGCGCGACGACCTGCTGCGCGGGATCGACGTGTTCGCGCAGCTCGACGCGGAGGACCTCGTGGCCGGGATCCACCTCGAGGGCCCCTTCCTCTCCCCCGCGCAGTGCGGCGCGCAGGATCCTGCCCACCTCCTCGACCCGGACACCGATCTCGCGATGGAGCTCATCGAGGCGGCCTCGGGCGCGCTCGCGACGATGACCTACGCGCCCGAGCTGCCCGGAGCCGCCGACCTCGTGGACCTCCTCACGACACACGGGGTGACGCCCTCCCTGGGGCACACCGACTGCGACGACGCCACGGCGGACGCCTCGCTCGAGCAGGCCCGGGACGGACTGAGCGCGGCCGGGTACGACGGCGCGGAGGGCGTTCCGACGGTCACCCACCTGTTCAACGCCATGCCGCCGCTGCACCATCGCTCGCCCGGGCCCGTCGCGGCATCCCTGAGGGCCGCGGCGGCGGGCGGCGCCGTCGTCGAGCTGGTGGGGGACGCCGTCCACCTCGACCCGGCGATGGTGCGGACCGTGTACGCACTCGTCGGAGCTGCCAACATCGCGCTCGTGACGGACTCGATGGCCGCGGCCGGGCTGACGGACGGCCACTACACGCTGGGGACCTCGCCGGTGACGGTCGCGGGAGGCATCGCCACCCTCGACTCCTCGGGCGCGATCGCCGGCGGGACCGCGACGCTCCTGGAGGTGGTCTGCCGTGCCGCCTCGGCCGGAGTGCCCCTCGAGGAGGCAGTGCTCTCCGCGACGGCGGTCCCCGCCGCAGTGCTCGGGCGTGCGGATGAATTCGGCAGCCTGCGCCGCGGGCTCAGAGCCGATTTCGTGGCGACGGACGGTGCGCTCAATCTCGTCTCGGTGGTGCGCGGTGGCGAACTCCTGCCCGCCCCTGCAGCCGACCACTCGCGTTAGCACGACGTTTTCCATCATTTATCCAGACTGTTGATCTCGAAATGGGCGGGTGCCGTTGACCGTGCATCGGCGGCGTGGTTGGCTAGGAGCAGTCTTGATGTAGGTAGCAGTGTTTTTCATGCAATGCATGCTCGCAAGACCGTTGCGAGCGTGGAGTTCCCGGCCCTCCGGGTCCTCCCGCGGAGTAACCCGGCCGGCACACAAGTGGCGGCGTCTCGTTGCAGATCCACAGGAGAACGCAGGAATGGCACAGGGAACCGTCAAGTGGTTCAACGCCGAGAAGGGCTTCGGCTTCATCACCCCGGATGACGCCGAATCGGACGTGTTCGTCCACTACTCGGAGATCAAGTCGAGCGGCTTCCGCACGCTCGAGGAGAACCAGCGGGTCGAGTTCGAAATCGGCCAGGGCGCAAAGGGCCCGCAGGCCACGGGCGTGACCGCTCTCTGAGCAGCACGCGCAACCGGCCGTGAAGGTCAGGGAGGGGCTCCGGTCAGACCGGGGCCCCTCCCCCTTTTGCGTTCCATGGGACGCGGGGAAATGCAGTCACGCGTTCTTGACTGGAAAGTAAATAATCACCGCGGGTGCGGATTATCCGACGATCTGGCGCAGGAGCCTCATGCGGTGCCGCATCGTGAGGCCCGGAAGGTACGCCTGCGCGAGAGCGCGGCCGATGGCCGGCAGCTGGAGCGGGTCGAGATAGTACATGTAGAGGGCGTGGTACTCGGGCTGGAACCGCGACTTGAACTTCGCGAGCGACCGGAACCCGTAGACCGGTTCGAGCGCCTGCCCGACGGCGTCGAGCAGGGTCGAGAGCAGTTCGTCCCGGGACTCGACCTCCGCCCGCTCCCCCGAGGGGTCGGCCGCGAGCGGGGATCCCGAGAGGGAGATCCACTCGACCTCGGCGCGCAGCCGATTGACCGCGGAGGCGATGAGGAACTCCATGACCCCGGGGAAGCCGTCGGGACTGCGGCGCATGAAGTCGAGCGTCCACCCCACCACCCGGCCGTTCTCGAACACGGGCAGCCAGCTCGTGACCCCGTGCAGGCGGCCCTCCTCGTCCTGGGCGAGGCACATGAGGACCTCCGGGTCGTCGAGCTCGTCGATCCCGCCGAGCGTGAAGCCCATGTCCGGCAGGGACTTCTGGGCGGACCAGTCCTCCGAGAGGATGCTCAGCTGGACACGCTGGGACGGCGTCAGCGCGTGGTAGCGCGTCCACGCGGCGTGCACCCCGAGCTTGCCGGCCCGGTTGACGGCCGTGCGCACGTTCTGCCACTCCTTGCCTTTGAAGCTCAGCTCGCCCACGCGGAGCCTGGTCTCCTGGGCGACCTCGACGCGCTGGAAGCCGCGCGACCTCAGGAAGGGCCACAGTTCCGAGGTGAGGGAGTAGAAGCACGGGACGAGCGCGTGCTTGGAGCAGTACGCGATGAACTCCTCCACGGCCGCGGGCCCCCTGCCCGGGGCACCGATGGGCCCGGCGACGGAGAGAGCGACTCCGCCGTGCTGCTGGAACGCGAGCCCTGCCGTGGCGTGGCTGTCGAACCAGAAGCGGTTCGGCGGCCACAGCGTCATCCAGGACAGCGAGCCGCCGCCCCTCCGCACCAGGCTGCGGGCGAGTTCGAGGCTGTCATCCCGGGTCCCGAGGGTCTGCCGGCCGCGCAGGATCGCGACCGCGACGAGCATGAACGCCGCAAGCCACAGGATGAGGCCGCTGTAGGTGAACAGCCACAGCTCGGCCGGGTCCCGGGTGCGGAAGACCGCGAGGTAGTAGCGCGGGATCGGGGCGGGGATGTACTGCCTGACGACCTCCGATGCCAGTCCCCACAGTCCTTCCCGCCGCTCGAGGCCCCCGCCCCGCACCCAGAGCACCGTGTAGGCGGCCACGAGCCCCCCGGCGAGGGCGAGCCCGACGGCCGCGAGGCGCCGTCGCATGCCCCGGGCCGTCTGCACGGGGAACAGTTCCCGGTTGAGCCAGAGCACGACGACGAGCGCGAGGGCCGTGAGCACGCTCGGGAGGAGGTGGACGGCCCCGGAGGCGAGGACGCTGTAGCGGTTGCGCTGCGGTGAGAAGGGGATGCGGAGGAAGAGTGCCACGTAGCCGACCGCGAGGACGGCCACGGCGAGCTGCACGGCCAGCGCGACCTGCAGCGCCACGGTGCGGCCGCGGCGGAGGCCGAGGGCACAGACGAGCAGGATCGCCGGAGGCACGAGGGCCGTGATGTAGCCCTCCGGCGAGAGTGCGAGGGGCTGGGCCGACTGCAGGCAGGAGCCGGTGATCGAGCCGCCGCAGTCCTCCTGCAGCTGGCTGAGGACCGGCAGCGGGTTAAGGACCATGTCTCGCACGAGCGCGAGGGGGCCCGAGGGGCTCAGCGAGAGTGCTGTGAGCACGGGACCCACGGCCGCGAGGGCGACGAGGAGCGAGAGCAGGTTCCTCCGCTCGCGGGGGCTGGGCAGGACGGGGTGCGGCTCGTGGCGCCTGACTGTCCACCACGAGGCGGCGAGCCCCAGCAGCGCGCCGATGAGCCCGAGGACCGTCTCCGAGTGGCCGACGTACAGGGTGAGCATGCCCGAGATCCCGAGGACCCCCGCGCGCAGCCGGCGGCGCCAGAGCACTCCGAGCGTCGGGCTCGCCACCATGGCCGTGAACAGGGCCGCCGGGTACGGCCCGAGCACCGGGTCCTCGACCATGGACCCGAGCCACCCGTCCCCGCCCAGGCGGGCCATCTGGGTCACGATGAAGAAGACGGTCACGGCCGCGAAGTCGCCGACGAAGAAGAGGACGGCAGCCCGGATCGAGCCGTAGGCGATCTCCGCTACGGGGACCAGGACCGCGACCACCACCGTTGCCGCGAGGTAGGCCAACGGGTTCGTGACGAAGAAGATCGAGGTGAAGGCGGCCCACCACTGGCCTGAGCGCAGCGAGCCGACGTCGCCGCCGACGACGTCGAGCACGGAGGGACTGGGCCCGGACAGGATGCTACCGGTGGCCGCGCCGGCCACCCAGAGTGCCGCGATGACGCCGAGGGTGAACGGAACCCGCCGCGCGCCCCGCAGGGCCCCCCGCGCAGCGCTGCCCAGAGGCTGCAGGAAGCTCACGGGAACCCCCACCGCCCGGCGAGCATCTCGAGCCCGACCGGCATGGCCTTGGCGATCATCTCCCACGAATGGCCCTCACCCTGCACGATCTCCTCATGGACCTCGGTGCCTCCGCCGCGCGCCTGGTCGGCGATCACGTGCGCCTGCGCGATAAAGTCAGGATCGCGCGTTCCTGCCGCGAGGAACAGGAACTGGCCCTCGTGCCCTCCCTGAGCGAAGAAGTGCGCGGGCAGCTGGGCCTCGAACGCCGCGGTGTCGCCGTCGAACGCCGTGTCGATCGTCTTGCTCCGCTCCTTTGCGAGCGCTGGCTCCTTCTCGGCCGCGAAGCCCAGCGCGGAGCCGAAGAGCTCTGGGTGCTTGGCCAGCAGCTGCACGGAGCACGTGGCGCCGAAAGAGAAGCCGCCAGCCGCCCAGCGCGCCGGATCGGTCGAAACGCTCAGGTGCTCCTTGATCCACGGCGCGACATCCTGCACGAGATAGGTCTCGGCCTTGCCGAGCTTGGTGTCCATGCACAGCGTGTTCGCCGAGGGGTTCCCGATGGGATCGACCACGACAACCACCGGCGCGACGCCGTCGTGCTCCCGGGCGAAGCGGTCCATGCGGCCACGGAGCTGGCCTCCGCTGAGCCAGTCGGCCGGTCCCCCGGGCTGGCCCGCCATGAGGACCAGAACCGGCAGCTCGGGGCGCACGGCCGCGGAGTAGGCGGGCGGGAAGTACACGTAGGCGTCCCGCGCCGCGAAACCGGAGGCGGGGTTGGGTATCTGGACCTTGCGCAGTTCCCCGGTGCTGGGCAGGTCGCCGGGAGGCCTCCACCCGCTGAGGGGCACCGCCGTCGCCCCACCGCGCTCGAGGGCTGGCTCCAAAGGAGCGATCCGGCTCAGGCTCGAGCCCGTGAGATCACCCACGGTCAGGTTGAGGCCGAAGTACGCGTTGATCTGCTGTCCCGCGAGGAGTACGACGGCGAGCGCGGAGCCCACTGCCGCGATGCGCCGGCCCCATCGGCGCCTGGCCCGGCCGAGCCGGACCATGCAGAGGACGGCAAGCAGGATCCCGAAGACGCCGATGCCCACGTCGAGGAGCACCTCGGACGGGAGGTCTTCGGGGAAGACGCTGGCCACGTCCACGAGGATCCAGTGGACCAGCAGGGTGATTGCGGGGGCCAGAACGGCCGCACCCGCGAGGAATGCCAGACCGCGCCAGCGCGGCCGGGGGGCGAGGACCGCCCAGAGGAGGTACAGGGCCCCGGCGACGGCAAGGACCCAGCACGCGACGGCGAGTGGCCCGTCGACGACCCGGAGTTCGAGGATCGCGTCCATGGCGGCCCGTTCAGCGCCACGTGCCGACGCCCACCACGGGGCCGGCCTCCAGCCACGCGGCGAGGCCCGCGTAGGCGCTGAAGTCCATTGCGAATCGGACGCTCTCGCCCAGATAGAGCAGCTCGACGATCACGACGTCGGCCTGCACCTTGGTGCGCTCAGCCTCGGTGGGTGCGCGCCTCCCCTGCAGCTCGAGCGAGCTGCGGGTGAAGCGGTGCTTTGCCACCGGGCTCAGGGAGAGGAGGTTGAACCATTCCAGTTCGGTGTCCTGATAGCGGCAAACCCCCATCCTCCAGGGCCCTGAGGCCATGGAGATGGAGGCATCCACTGTGCCCAGGGTGCGCCGCAGGACGAAGCGGCGCACCCCAAGGACACAGAGCAGCCCTGCGAGGAGCAGGAAGAGCGCTGCCAGGACGATGAACGGAAGGGCAGAATCGTCCATCGAGGTCTGGCTAACGAGTCCCCGCGGCTGGTTCGCCGATCTTCGCGTTGTCGGCGACGATCACAACCCGGTCCGAGTCGACGGAGAAGAACCCGCCGTCCACGGTGGCCGTGATCCGCGAGCCGTTGACCGGCTCGATCGCAATCTCGCCCGCGTGCATGATTGCCAGCAGCGGCGTGTGGCCGGGAAGGATCCCGACCTCGCCGTCCGCCGTGCGGGCCTTGACCATCTTCGCCGGGCCTGACCACACGAAGTGGTCCGCCGCGACGATCTCGACCTCGAGCTCAGCCATGCTACTTGGTCTGCTCCTGGATCTTGGCCCAGTTGCGCTCGACGTCGTCGAGCCCGCCGACGTTGAAGAACGCCTGCTCGGCCACGTGGTCCAGCTCACCATCGCAGATCGCCTTGAAGCCCTCGATCGTGTCCTTGATGGAGACGGTCGAGCCCTCGACACCGGTGAACTGCTTCGCGGTGTAGGTGTTCTGCGAGAGGAACTGCTGGATGCGGCGCGCACGGGCCACGACGATCTTGTCCTCTTCGGAGAGCTCGTCGACGCCGAGGATCGCGATGATGTCCTGCAGCTCCTTGTTCTTCTGCAGGATCTGCTTCACGCGGACGGCCGTGTTGTAGTGGTCGTGCCCGATGTACTGCGGGTCGAGGATGCGCGACGTCGAGGTCAGCGGGTCCACGGCCGGGTAGAGGCCGCGCGAGGCGATCTCGCGGGAGAGCTCGGTCGTCGCGTCGAGGTGCGCGAACGTCGTCGCCGGCGCCGGGTCGGTGTAGTCGTCGGCGGGGACGTAGATGGCCTGCATCGACGTGATCGAGTGGCCACGCGTCGAGGTGATGCGCTCCTGGAGGAGACCCATCTCGTCGGCGAGGTTCGGCTGGTAGCCGACGGCCGAGGGCATGCGGCCCAGGAGCGTCGACACCTCGGAACCCGCCTGCGTGAAGCGGAAGATGTTGTCGATGAACAGCAGCACGTCCTGGTTCTGGACATCGCGGAAGTACTCCGCCATCGTCAGAGCCGTGAGCGCAACGCGCAGGCGCGTTCCCGGCGGCTCGTCCATCTGGCCGAACACGAGCGCGGTGTCCTTGAGGACCCCTGCCTCGTCCATCTCGACCCAGAGGTCGTTGCCCTCGCGGGTGCGCTCCCCCACGCCGGCGAACACCGAGGTGCCGCCGAAGTTGCGCGCCACGCGGGTGATCATCTCCTGGATGAGGACGGTCTTGCCGACGCCGGCGCCGCCGAACAGGCCGATCTTGCCGCCCTTGATGTACGGCGTGAGGAGGTCGATGACCTTGATGCCGGTCTCGAGCATCTCGGTCGAGCCCTCGAGCTGGGCGAAGGACGGGGCCTTGCGGTGGATCGGCCAGTAGTCCGAGGCCTGGATCTCGGACTCGTCGACGTCGAGCGGCTTGCCGAGGACGTTGAAGATGTGGCCCTTGACGCCGTCGCCGACGGGGACGGAGATCGGCGAGCCCGTGTCGGCGACCTTGGTGCCGCGCACGAGGCCGTCGGTCGCCTGCAGGGAGATGGCGCGGACGAGGTTGTCGCCGAGGTGCTGGGCGGTCTCGAAGGTGATCTCGCGCGTGTGGTCGCCGAGCGTGATCGTCGTGGTCAGCGCGTTGTAGATCTCCGGGATCGCGTCGGACGGGAACTCGACGTCGACAACCGGCCCGATCACGCGGGCAATGCGGCCCGTCGCGCCAGCGGTGGCAACCGCTTCAGAGGCAGTGGCAGTCATCTCTCTCACTTCTTTGCGTAGATGGCGTGGAATCAGTCTATGGGGTGGTGCCTGCTCAGCCGGCGGCTCAGGCGTTGAGGGCGTCCGCGCCCGCGATGATCTCAGTCAGCTCCTGCGTGATCTCCGCCTGGCGGGCGGTGTTGCGCAGGCGCGTGTACTTCTTGATCAGGTCGGTCGCGTTGTCCCCAGCGTTCTTCATGGCCCGCTGGCGCGAGGCGAGCTCGCTCGCCGCCGACTGCAGCATGGCCGCAAAGATCCGCGACTCGATGTAGCGCGGCAGGAGCGCGTCGAGCACCTGCTCGGGCTCCGGCTCGAACTCGTACAGCGGAAGGAGGTCCTTCGCGTCCGCCGCGTTCTCCTCGACGACCTCGAGGGGAAGGAGGCGGACAACGGTCGGCTCCTGCACCACCATTGACTTGAACTGGGTGTAGACGACATGGATCTCGTCGACCCCGCCGTCCTCGTAGCGCTCAGCGAAGGCCTCGAGGAGGACCTTGCTGATCTCCTGTGCGGTCGCGAAATCGGGGCTGTCGGTGCCACCGGTCCACACGCGCGCGTAGTCGCGGTTGCGGAAGTCGAAGTAGGCCTGGCCCTTGCGGCCGACCAGGTAGGTGGCCACCTCCTTGCCCTCTTCGCGCAGCAGCTCCGCAAGCGATTCGGCCCGCTTGAGGATGCTGGCCGAGTAGGCGCCGGCCTGGCCGCGGTCTGCCGTCAGCACCAGCACCGCCGCGCGCCGCACCTGAGCGGGCTCGGTGGTCAGCGGGTGGTCGATCTCGGACGAAGAGGAGACAGCAGAAACGGCGCGAGTAATGGCATTCGCGTACGGCAGGGAGGCGGCCACGCGGGCACGCGCCTTACCGATGCGGGAGGTGGCAATCAGCTCCATCGCCTTGAACATCTTGCGCATCGACGTCGTCGATGCGATCTTCTGGCGGTAGACCCGGATCTGGGCTCCCATTCTTGTCCTTTCCTCACCCTTGCTGGCCGGACGGGCCGCGGCTGTGGGCCACGGCCCGTCCGGTCAACAGCAGGGAATCAGCGCTTCTGCTTGACGATCTTTTCCTGGTTGACGTCGCCCTCGGCAAGAGCATCGTGCTCTTCGTGGCCGGCGCCGACCAGCTGGTTGTCGCCCTCGCCGAAGAAGCCCTTCTTGAACTCCGTCACCGCGGTCTTGAGGGCCTCGACGGTGTCGTCCTCGAGCTTGCCGGTCTGAGCCAGCGTCGTGAGGATCGACGTCTTGCGCTTGAGGTAGTCGATGAAGTCAGCCTCGAAGCGGCGGACGTCCTCGACCGGGACATCGTCCAGGTAGCCGCGTGTGCCGGCCCAGATGGAGACGACCTGCTCCTCCACGGGGTACGGGGAGTACTGGCCCTGCTTGAGAAGCTCCATGAGGCGGGCGCCACGGGTGAGCTGCTGGCGGGACGCGGCGTCGAGGTCGGACGCGAACATCGCGAACGCCTGCATGTCGCGGTACTGCGCGAGGTCGAGCTTCAGCGTGCCGGAGACCGACTTCATCGACTTGACCTGGGCGGCACCACCGACACGGGAGACCGAGATGCCGACGTCGACGGCCGGGCGCTGGTTGGCGTTGAACAGATCCGACTGGAGGAAGATCTGGCCGTCGGTGATGGAGATGACGTTGGTCGGGATGTACGCCGAGACGTCGTTCGCCTTGGTCTCGATGATCGGCAGGCCGGTCATCGAGCCCGCACCGAGCTCGTCCGAGAGCTTCGCGCAGCGCTCGAGGAGGCGGGAGTGCAAGTAGAACACGTCGCCCGGGTACGCCTCGCGGCCCGGCGGGCGGCGCAGGAGGAGGGACACCGCACGGTATGCCTCGGCCTGCTTCGAGAGGTCATCGAAGATGATGAGGACGTGCTTGCCGCCGTACATCCAGTGCTGGCCGATGGCCGAGCCGGCGTACGGAGCGAGGTACTTGAAGCCGGCGGGGTCCGAGGCCGGCGACGCCACGATCGTGGTGTACTCGAGGGCACCGTGGTCCTCGAGGGTCTGGCGCACGGCCGCGATCGTCGAGGCCTTCTGGCCGATTGCGACGTAGATGCAGCGGACCTGCTTCGTGGTGTCGCCCGAGGCCCAGTTCGCCTTCTGGTTGATGATCGTGTCGACCGCGATGGCGGTCTTGCCGGTCTGGCGGTCACCGATGATCAGCTGGCGCTGGCCGCGGCCGATCGGGATCATGGCGTCGATCGCCTTGAGGCCGGTCTGCATCGGCTCGTGGACCGACTTGCGCTGGGTCACACCCGGGGCCTGGAGCTCGAGTGCGCGAGTGCCCTCGGCAGCGATCGGACCGAGGTCGTCGATCGGGGTGCCGAGCGGGTCGACAACGCGGCCGAGGAAGGCGTCGCCGACGGGCACGGAAAGGATCTGGCCGGTGCGGTGCACCTCCTGGCCCTCCTCGATCCCACCGAAGTCGCCGAGGATGATGACGCCGATCTCGCGGACGTCGAGGTTCTGGGCGAGGCCGAGCGTTCCATCCTCGAAGCGGAGGAGCTCGTTTGCCATGACCGAGGGGAGACCCTCGACACGGGCGATGCCGTCGCCGGCGGTGGTGACGCGGCCGACCTCGACGCGCTCAGCCGTCCCGGGCTCGTAGGAAGCCGCGAAATCGTTAAGCGCGCTGCGGACGTCGTCGGCGTTGATGGTCAGTTCGGCCATCTGCAGTCCCTGCTCTCTTGATTCTCATGGTCATCGTAAGAGGTCCTGCGATGACCGGATTGTCTGGTACGAAGTGTGCTGATGCCTCAGCGTGCCTGGCTGGCCAGCTGACGGCGCAGCTCACCGAGCCGCGACACCGTCGAGGCATCGAGCACCTCGTCGCCGACCGTCACGCGGAGTCCGCCGACAAGCAGCGGGTCCACAGTCGTGTTCATCTTCAGCTCCCGCCCGTAGAGGCGGTTGAGCCCAGTCTGGAGCCGCTCAGCCTGCGACCCGGTGAGCGGGCGCGCGACGGCGACGTCGGCGATCCAGCGCTTCTGCCGGCCGGCCGCAAGGGCTGCGAACCTCTCGATCAGCTTCGCTGGCTTGAGCCCGCGCGGGGCGGCAGCCGCCTGGCCGATGAGGAGCTTGGCCTCCTCCGACGCCTGCGGCACGAGCCGGAGGGCGAGGGAACGCTTGGCCTCGGGCGAGGCCTGCTGCTCGGTCAGTGCATTCTGGAGCTCGTGGCTCTCTTCGACGGCGTGGTTGAACGCGAAGAGGTCATTCTGCAGCTTCTCCAGGCCGCTGAGTCCGCTCGCGGTCCCCGCGCCCTGCTCGGCCACGGCGATAGCCACGGTCGAGGCGAGGGTCTCGAGTGCATCGCTGACATCGCGGGCGTCGGCCCAGCGCGAGGCGGCCAGCTTGGCCGTGATCTCGACGGCGTCAGCGGACGCCTTGCCGTCCAGCAGGCTGTGCACGAGAGCCGACTTCTCCGAGCCCTCGCGGGACGGATCGGTCAGCGCCCGGCGGAGCCCGGCGGAGCCGTCAAGGACACCCACGATGCCGAAGAGCTCACGCGCCAGCGACAGCGACGCCGTCGGCAGCGTGGTCTCCAGGTCCGCGAGTGCGGCGGACAGCGATTCGCTCGATACTCCTGCCATTACTTCGCTGCACCTGCGTTCTGGGACTCCAGCTCGTCGAGGAAGCGGTCCACCACGCGGGCGGCACGGGCATCGTCGTCGAGGGACTCTCCGACGATCCGGCCGGCCAGGGTCGTGGCCAGCGTGCCGACCTCGGCGCGCAGCGAGGCGACCGCCTGCTGGCGCTCGGCCTCGATCTGCACGTGGGCCTGCTCGGTGATGCGGTGGGCCTCGGCCGTGGCCTTCTCCTTGAGCTCGGCAAGGATCTGGGCGCCCTCGGCACGGGCCTCCTCACGGATGCGGTTCGCCTCCGTGCGGGCATCGGTGAGCTGCTGCTTGTACTCCTCGAGGGCGGCAGAAGCCTCCGCCTGGGCCTTCTCGGCCTTGGCGATGCCACCCTCGATGGCCTCGGCGCGCTCCGCAAAGGTCTTCTCGAACGCCGGGACAACGAACTTGACCACGATGAAGAGAAGGACGGCGAAACCGACGGCGGTGACGAGCACCTCCCACCAGTTCGGCATGAGCGGGCTGCTCTGGCCTTCGGTGGCGGCGCGGACAATGATCTGATTCATGTGTTCCACCCCTCCTATCTACTCGGTACTGGCTGTGTGTGCCTCGTGCGAAATCAGAGCACGAAGGCGAACACGAGACCGAGGATCGCAAGCGCCTCGGTCAGCGCGAGGCCCAGGAACGCGATGGGCTGGAGGACGCGCTGCGCCTCCGGCTGGCGGGCGACGCCGTTGATGTACGCAGCAAAGACGAGACCCACGCCGATGGCACCGCCGATGGCGGAGAGACCATAGCCGACGAGGTTGAGGTTGCCGGTCATTGTGTTCCTTTCAGGTTGCCCAGCGGGCTTGTTTGAGTGATCGGTTCATCCCCCTTCGCGGGGGAATTCTCAGTGGGCGTCGGCGTGCAGCGCGCCCTGGATGTAGATCGCGGTCAGCAGCGTGAAGACGTAGGCCTGCAGGACCATGATCAGAGCTTCAAGCATGTACATGGCGATCGCGCCGACGAGCACGAGGAGCGAGGTGCCCTTCAGCAGCACGCTCTCCTGCGAGATGAGGAACGCGATGCCCGATCCTGCCAGCGCCACGACGAGGTGGCCGGCGAGCATGGTCGCGAAGAGACGGAGGCTGTGGGTCATCGGGCGGACGATGAAGTTCGAGATGATCTCGATCGGCACGACGATCGGGAGGATGAACCACGGCACGCCGGAGGGGACGATCGTGAGCTTGATGAACTTCGGGCCGAACTTGCGCAGGCCCACGCCGATCCAGATGACGTAGACGAGGGCGGCCAGGAAGTACGGGCTGCCGACGTGGGACATCGTCGGGAGCTGGAAGAACGGGATCGCGCCGTAGATGTTGTTCAGGAGGATGAAGAAGAACAGCGCGAAGAGCAGGGGCACGAACTTCATGAAGTCCTTGCCGCCGATGATGTCCTTGCCAATCGAGTTGCGAACGAAGCCGTACAGGTACTCGCCAGCGAACTGGAGCTTGCCCGGGACGAGCTGGCCCTTGCGCGCGGCTGCGAGGAAGAACCACGCGATGAAGGCGACCGACAGGAGCACCAGGAGCATCTGCTTCGAGAAGCCCTCGGCCTCGCCCCACGGGAAGATGGCCGGGAGGTGCATGTCCTCGAGGGTTGGCGGGGTGAAGGCGCCGTCATCGGCCGGAAGCGTGAGCGGGGTCAACGCAATTCCTCTCTGCAGTGTCCATCGTCGGGCAGATGCTGGGGCGAGTGGCTTCGACCCCCACATGTGAAATTTTCGGGTGCTCCATCAGCTGTCGTCCTCCGGCGCACCGCCGTCTGCCGGTCCCTTCCGCCGCGGTGCGAGGAGGCCGTGCTTCATGGTCAGGTAGATGCCGCCGGCAATCCCCACCAGGGCGCCAGCGAGCACGAGCCAGCGTGTTTTCAGGAGATTGTCCAGCCCCCACCCTATCAAACTCCAGACAACGATCCCGCCAATGACGTAGCTGAAGACGGCCATGCCGGAGTTGTAGCCGCCGTCACCTTCGGGGGCGCCGGAGGCGCCTCCGGTGGGGTCCTCGCGGTCAGCCACGGGTGCCCTCCGTCCCGGAATCCCGGACGGGTGCGTCGTCGAAGATCTGCAGCCGGAGGCGGCTGAAGACGAACACCTCGACGGCCTGCCAGACGACCACCGTCACGATGCCCGAGGCGCCGAACCAGGGTCCATCGATCCAGGCCGGCGTGCCGAGCCAGATCAGGAGGGCGGCGAAGCCGACGATCTTGAGCACGTACACGACGGCGAAGACGCCGATCGCCCCCGAAGGGTTGCGCCGCCCGGCGATGTGGCCGGCGAGCAGGCTCAGGGCGAAGAAGGCGATGACGACCGCCGCCGCGAAGAGGACACTGCCCGCAGCGCCCGCGCCGGAGGCGAGGAGCGCCGCAGCCGCGAGGACGAGGGCAGCACCGGCAGACGCCGCCGTGCACTTGGCCGCGAGGCCGAGCCACGGTGATGCGGCGGCGGCCGGGGACCCGAAATCTCCCTCGGTGCGCGTCGCTCGTGTCATGTTCTGGTGCCATTCGTCGGCGGCCTGCATGTCAGGAGGCCGGCGGGGTTGGGGTGCAGTCCTATTCTACACGCCATAGAAGTCGTCCCGTCCCCAGCCGGCACCGCGCGAGGCGGGGCAGGCCGCCGTCGTGGGCCGCGCACGGCGGTCACCGCGCGAGGCGGACACGCAGCCAGAGCGGGGAGGTCAGGTAGGCGATGACGACGGCGGCGGCGCCCACCTGGGCGACGAGGCTGCCTGCCGGCGGGGCGGTCACGGCATAGAAGCCCGCGAGCCCGGTCGCGACCGACGCGGCGGTGACGAGCAGCGCGACCTGGACGTGGCTGAGCCCGTTGTCGGTGAGCCGCTGGTAGACGTGCTCGCGGTGTGAGGCGTACCACCGCTTGCCGGCAGCGGCACGGCGCACGAGGGTCGTGAAGGTGTCTGCGAGGTAGATGAGAACCGGAGAGAAGACGTACTCGAGGCGCACTTCGGCGAGGAAGGCCGCGACCCCTGTCAGGGCGATCCCTGCGCCGAGGAGGTAGCTGCCGACATCGCCCATGAACATGGCACCCCGCAGGATGTTCCACGGGAGGAAGCCGGCGAACGAGGCGGCGATCAGCACCCCGGCGGCGACGAGCCAGGCGTGCCCCGTCACTGCGCCGGCCGCGGCGTAGAGCAGGCCGACCGCGACCCCGTGGAGGCCCGAGATGCCGTTGACCCCGTCCATGAAGTTCGCCACATTGATGTAGGCCGCTACAGCGAGCGCACCGAACGGGAGCCACCACAGTCCCTTGCCGGTCACGAGCAGGATGGCGAGCGTGCCGCCGAGGCCGACGGCGAGCTGGAGCGCGGCGCGGCTGCCGATGGAGAGCCCGCGCAGGTCCTCGGTCCATCCGACGACGGCGGCCGCGGTGGCCCCGGCGACGATGCACAGCGCGAGGCCCACGCCGTCGGACGCCGCGCCGGTGGCCAGGGCCGAAGCCCACCCTGCGAGGAAGCCGGCGCCGATCGTGAGGCCGAGTCCCCGGACGGTCGGTCGGGTGTGGGAGGAGCGCTCCCCAGGCAGGTCGATGACGCCGAGCCGGAACAGGACCGGGCGGGCGAGCACGGGAAGCACGGCGCTCACGGCGAGGGCCACCAGTGCGGACACCAGGGCCGGGACGAGGGCAGCCGGCACGCTCACGGGGTGCCTGCCCGGCGGGAAGGCTCCGTCCCGGTGACCCGGGCGGCCCCGCTGATTCGCTCGGGGCTCGTGATCCGTTCCGGACCCGCCACCGGCTCGTGCGAGAGTTCGGTCTCCTCCTGGACCTGCGCCTCGAGCATGGCCTCCTCGCTCCGCTCGCACGCGGCGAGCCAGCGGTCGTAGTCGAGCTGGTCAGGGGCGATGCCGGCCGAGGCGGCGTGGGAGATCTTCGGGTGCAGGGGCCGCGCGTCGACGACGTCCGGGTCGACGAGGTCCTCGTGCAGCTTCTCCGCAGGGCGCAGGCCCGTGTAGACGATCTCGATGTCCTTGCCGGACATGGCGATCATGCGCTGGGCGACGTCGAGGATCCGCACGGGCTCGCCCATGTCCAGGATGAGGACCTCTCCCCCGCTGCCGATCGCCCCGGCCTGGATGACGAGCTGGCACGCCTCCGGGATCGTCATGAAGAAGCGCGTGACCTCGGGGTGGGTGACGGTGACGGGACCGCCGTTGCGGATCTGCTCGGAGAACAACGGCAGCATCGATCCGCGGCTGCCCATCACGTTGCCGAAGCGCACCGAGACGTACCGGCGGCCGGTGCGTCCGGCCATCCACGCGGTGAGCCGCTCGGCAACGCGCTTGGAGTGGCCGAGGACGGTCGTGGGCGCGGCGGCCTTGTCGGTGGAGATGTTCACGAACGCCTCGACGCCCACAGCCTCGGCTGCGCGCAGGACGTTGAGGGTGCCCAGCACGTTCGTCTTCCAGGCCTCGGCCGGGTACTGCTGCAGGAGGGGGGCGTGCTTGAGCGCCGCGGCGTGGAACACGACCTCGGGCCGGCGTTCGCGGAAGACCTCAGCCAGGGACCCGGCGTCCCGGATGCTCGCGAGCACGGTGTCCCGGCCGTCGAGCAGCCCGCGCCCGGTCATCGAGATCTGGGTGGCCTGGAGGGCGGTCTCGTCGTGGTCCACCATGATCAGCTCGGCGGGGGCGAACGGGTGGATCTGGCGGCACAGCTCGGAGCCGATCGAACCTCCTGCGCCGGTCACGAGGACGCGCTTGCCGGTGATGTACCCGGCGATCTCCTCCACCTTGATGTCCACGGGGCGGCGGCCGATGAGGTCCTCGACGTCCACTTCGCGGAAGTCGGTGACGCTGTGGTCCCCGCCGCCGAGCATGTCCTTCAGCGGGGGCAGGACGAGGACCTTCACGCCGAGCCCGGCGACGCGGTCCGAGACTCCGCGGATGAACGCCGAGTCCGCGGCGGCGAAGGCGAGGATGAGCACCGTCGCCCGCGTGCGCCTGATGAGCTCGGGGAGGTCCTCCCCGGTGCCGAGGACCTGGACCGAGGAGACGCGGAGGTGCTTCTTGGCGGGATCGTCGTCGACGAAGCCGGCGGGGAAGTACGGCGACGCCGGGTCCTGCATCATCCGCGTGACGAGGTTGGTCCCGAGGAAGCCGGCGCCGTAGATGAGCGCCTGCTGCGCATTCGCGCCGGGCTTCTGCTTGCTCTCGACGAACATGCGCTTGACGTAGCGCGTCGCCGCCATGAAGAGGGCGGCGAAGGGGAACGCGATGACGCCCGTGCTCCTCGGGATCTGGAGCGTAAAGCCCAGGAACGTGCTGAGCAGCACGAGGATCGTCGCGACGATGATGGTCACCGCGATGAGGAGCCTGGCCTCTTCGAAGGAGCCGAAGCTGTGGCGGCCCTGGTACAGGGCCATGCTGAATCCCACGAGGGCCTGGCTGCCGATGGCCAGGAGGCTGAAGACCACGACGCCGTTGGGGGCGAGGGTCTGCTCGGTCAGCTCGTAGCGCAGCACGACCGCCATGAGGATGGCCAGCGTCCATGCTCCGGCGTCGAGGGCGAACTGGATCCAGCGCCACAGCACCGGTCTGGGGGCCTCCGGCGGGATTGCGGACAAGCTCATCGGTATTTCAGTGACTCTCTTCTGGGGAGGGGGTGGCGGGAATCCGTCCCCCATGCGTGTCCAAGATACTCCGGTCGGCAGGGTGGACCGTGCGCGTGACGGCGTCTCTGCGGCCCTGCGGTCACCGCCTGGGTGCAACCATGCTCCGGTAGCGGCCGGCCCGCACCTGGGTGGGCAGCAGGCGGTAGGCCGCGCGCAGGGCGACATTGCGGAACCACTGGCCGCCTGTGATGAAGCCGCCGGCGTGCAGCTGGCCCTGGACCACGAGGTCGCGCGCGAATGCGCCGAGGCCCCCGCGCCGCTCGTAGGCGCCGCCAGAGACGCGGTACCGCACGAGCGGCTCGGCGAGGTTCCGCACAGTGGCCCCCGCGGCCATCATGCGCGCCCACAGCCAGTAGTCCTCGGCCGCCGGCACGACTTGGTACCCGCCGACGGCCTCGGCCGCCGCGCGGCGGAAGACGGCGGTCGGGTGGCAGATCGGGTTCCGGAACGGCGCGGCGGAGAGGATCTCGGGCGACGAGGTCGGGACCGAGCGGGTGGCGAGGACGACCGCCTCGTCGTCGCCGATCTCCTCCATCGCGCTGCCCACGAGGTCCGCGCCGCCCTCGATGACGGGCACCTGGGCGGCGAAGCGGTGCGGGACGGAGACGTCGTCGGCATCGGCCCGGGCCACGATCCCGTGGCGGCACTCCGCGAGGCCCCGCCCGAGCGCGGCCGTGATCCCGACGTTCTCGGGCAGAGCCACAACGCGCACGGAGGTGGCCGGGCCGGCGATCGCGGCGGCGTCGTCGATGGCGGCCTGCAGCTCGGGGCGCACGGGACCGTCCCGGACGATCACCGCCTCGGCGGGCGGCCGCTCCTGCTCGGCGGTGCTGGAGGCGAGGGCACGACGGAAGCGCTCGGGGGTGTCGCCGTCGTACACGGGCATGAGGAGGCTGAAGGGCTCCCCGGTCGCGAACTCCTCCGCCGGCTGCAGGTCAGGCACCGGGCGCAGCGGGTAGACCCCCGCGAGGACGTCGGCGTTGGGGCGGGGGGGCCGCCCGGCATCGCGTGCGCCCCGGACCAGGCAGTCGGCGAGCGTGCGGCGGTCCGTGGACTTCGCGAACGTGCGCGCCCAGATCCTCGCTGTCGCGAACGTGAAGGCGAGCCGCTCCCACGGCGCGAGGGACCGGCCCCGCCCGTACAGCCAGAACCGGTTGCGGACCTCGTAGTAGAAGCGGGGGCCCGGGTCGACGTCGGTCGTGCCGAACTTCTTGGTGTGGTGGGTCACGACCGAGGCGGGCACCTGGACCGCGTCGTGGAACCGGGCAAGCCGGGTCGTGTACTCGAAGTCGTCGCCCCACAGGAAGTAGTCCGCAATCGGCAGGCCGAGCGCGCGGACGGCGTCGCCCGAGAGGAAGCAGGAGACGAACGACGCGCTGCGGATGGCCTTGCCGCCGACGGCGGCGGCGCGGCGCCGCTGGGCGGGGGTCGCGGCGAACCACTCGTCCATGGTGTTCATCGGATGTTCCCGCCCGTCGGTCCACTCGACGCGGCTGGCCATGACGGTGGGCCGGTGCTCGGGCGCGGGCGCATAGCGCTCCCACGCGTCCACCGCGGCCGCGAGCGTCTCGGCGTGCGGCTCCGTGTCGTCGTCCATGACCCAGACGAGGTCCGCGGCGTGGTCGAGCACGGCCCGCTCGATCCCGACCGTGAACCCCCCGGCGCCGCCGACATTGGACTCCAAGCAGACGAGGTCGATCGCCAGCGGTGTCTCGAGGTTGCGCACGAAGTCTGCCGAGCCGTCGGCGGAGGCGTTGTCGACGACGACGACGGTGTCGGGGCGCCGGGTGCCTCCGGCGATCCCCGCGAGGGTCTTCGCGAGCAGTTCGCGGCGGTTGAAGCTGACGACGACGGCGACGACGCGGGGCGTTGAGCTCATGCTGTGGGGGGACCTTCTCACGGCGGGGCGGGCACGTTCACGATACCTGCTTGACGGGCACTGCCCCCGCGCCGCCCCTACGATGGACCTATGGCTCACCACGGCACGCCCTCGGGGCGGAATACGGTCGCGCGCGAAATCCAGCGTCCCCACTGGTGGGTCTTCGGCTCGAACGGCTTCGTCGGCGGCGGCATCGTCGCAGAGCTCCGCGGCCGCGGCATCGAGCCTGCCGGGGCACGGGCACTGCGGCTCACCACCGCGGCGCGGGACACGGCCGGAGTCGTGGCCGACGCCGAGGCCTCGGCCAGCCTGGCGGACCTCGCCGCGCGCATCCCTGCCGGGGCGGTCGTGGTGAACGCCGCGGGCCTCGCCGCCCCTGATTCCGCCGACGACGACGCCCTCTACGGGGCGAATGCCCTGTGGCCCTCGGTCCTCGCGCTCGCGTGCGCCGAGGCCGGGGCCGCGCGGCTCGTGCACCTTTCGAGCGCCGCCGTCCAGGGATACCGTCCCGTGCTCGACGAATCGTGGGACACGAGCCCCTTCTCGCCGTACTCGCGCTCGAAGGCGCTGGGCGAGGCCGCACTCCGAGCCCTGCAGCCCCGGCTCCCCGACGGGATGCTGAGCATCGTCCGCGCCACGAGCGTCCAGGGAGCCGGCCGGCGCACGACGGCGTCGTTCGCCCGCGTCGCCTCCTCGCCGCTCGCGTCGGTCGCCGGGGCCGGGGACGCGCCGTCGCCCGTGAGCTCGCTGCCGGCCCTGTCCCAGTTCGTCGTGGACGTGGGGCTCCGCCGCCCGGACCAGACGGTGCTCCTGCAGCCGTGGGAGGGCCTGTCCGTGCGGGAGGCGCTCGCCGCGGCCGGGGGCCGCGAGCCTGCCCGGGTGCCGGCGTGGCTGTGCCGCGCCGCGGTCCGGACCGGATTCGCCGTGTCGAAGGTCGCCGGGGAGTCCCTCCACGGCCCCGTGCGAAGGGCCGAGGTCATGTGGTTCGGCCAGGCGCAGGAATCCGGCTGGGCCGAGGCCAACGGCGTGCTGCCGACTCCCCGGGCCGAGCAGGTCCTGCGGCAGGCCGCCCCCGGCTCCGGCTCCGGCTCCGGCTCCGGCTCCGGGGAACGCTAGCCGGAGGCTCCCCCGGGGGCTTCCGCCGGCCCCGCGGTCGGGGTCTGGCGCTCGCCGGGCTCCTCGGCCGGCTCCGGCTCCTCGGCAGCCGGCTCGGCCCCGCCGGAACCCGTACTGGGCTCCTCGGCGGCCGGCTCCGGCTCCTCGCCCAGGCCCAGGACGTCCGGGGCCACCTCGCGCAGGGCCGCGAGCGGGAGCGCTCCCTGGCGCACGACTTTCAGCCGCTCCCCCGTGCAGTCCACGATCGTGGAGGGGACGCCGCCCTGCCCCGCCGCGTCCGTGCCCCCGGCATCCGACCCGGCCACCGGCCTGGTGCCGTCCTCGAGGTACACCTCGACACTCTCAGCGAGCTGCTCGCGGGCCTCGGCCGCAGTTTGGGCCGCCGCGTGCCCGGTGCGGTTCGCGCTCGAGACGGCGAGCGGGCCGGTGATGGTCAGAAGGGCCTGGGCCAGCTCGTCGTCCGGGATGCGGAGGGCGACGGTCCCCTTCGTCTCGCCCAGGTCCCACGTGAGGGACGGCTGCGCGTGGAGGATGAGCGTGAGCGGCCCGGGCCAGAACTTCTCCGCGAGGGCGCGTGCGGCCGCGGGGACCTCGGTCGCGAGGCCGTCCATCGTCTGCAGGCGCGGGATGAGCACGGGCGGCGGCATCGAGCGGCCGCGGCCCTTCGCGGCGAGGAGCGTCGCGACCGCCTGGGCCGAGAACGCGTCCGCCGCAATGCCGTACACCGTGTCGGTGGGCATCACGACGCACTGCTTCGCTGCGATCGCGCGCTGGGCGTGGGCAAGCCCTTCGGCGCGCTGTTCAGGGTCGGTGCAGTTGTAGCTCGTCGTCGTCACGGCGAACATTCTTCCACGCGCCCGGACTCACCCGGCACGGACCGCGCTCGTGGACCGCGGGAGGCCGTTGAGGTCCGTGTGGGAGCGCACGTCGGTCCACGCCGGGTCCGCGCCGAGGACCGCGGCGAGCCGCTCGGCCTGGACCTCCGCGTGCTCCATGACGAAGAAGCCGCCGGGCTTCAGGAGCCTCGTCGCGGTCGCGGCCGCGGCGAGCGGCAGCTCGAGGCCGCCCTCGGCCCCGCCGTAGAGCGCCATCTCCGGATCGTGCTCGGCAGCCTCCGGCTCGCGCGGGACCATGCCCGGCGGGATGTACGGCGGGTTGGACACCACCACGTCGACCGTCCCGTCCAGGTCTGGGAAGGCCGTGCGCAGGTCCCCCAGTGCCAGCCGCACGCGGCCGCCGGTCGCCTCCGCGGCGAGGTTGCGGGCCGCCCAGGCGTGGGCGAGCTCGGAGAGCTCGACCGCGTGCACGACGGCGGTGGGCACCTCGTGCGCGATCGACGCGGCGATCGCCCCCGAGCCGGTTCCGAGGTCGACGACGACCGGTCCCCGCCGAGCCCGAGGCGGGGCGGCGGCGTCGTGCGCTGGGGTCGGGAAGTGCTCGGCAATCCAGTCGAGCGCGAGCTGCACCACCCCCTCCGTCTCCGGGCGCGGGACGAAGACTCCGGGGCCGACCGCGAGCGTGAGGTGCCGGAAGTGTGCGACTCCGGTGAGGTGCTGCAGCGGGACCCGGCGGGCACGCTCTGCGACAAGTTCCCAGAAGGCGTCCCAGAAGCCCACCGGGAGCGGCGTGCCCATGATCGCGAGGGCGCGCAGGCGCCCGAGTCCACCGCCGGCGAGCTCGCCCGCCAGCAGGTGCTCGGCGAGGTGCTCGGCGTCCGCGCGCGGACTCGGGACGCCGGCCTCGGCCAGGAGCGCCGCGGCGCGCCGCAGCGCTTCCCCGAGGTCCCGGGGCTCCTCCACGCCGCTCCCGGCGCCAGCGGTCATTCGCCGATCGCGTCGAGCCGCGCCTGCTCATCCATGTCGATGCAGGACTGGATCACGGGCCCGAGGTCGCCGTTCATGACGGCGTCGAGGTTGTATGCCTTGTATCCCGTGCGGTGGTCCGCGATGCGGTTCTCCGGGAAGTTGTAGGTGCGGATGCGCTCCGACCGGTCCATGGTGCGGACCTGGGACTTGCGGGCCTCCGCGTTCTCGGCGTCGATCTGCTCCTGCTGGTGGGCCAGGAGGCGCGAGCGGAGTACGCGCATCGCGGCCTCGCGGTTCTGCAGCTGCGACTTCTCATTCTGCATCGCCACCACGATCCCGGTGGGCAGATGGGTGATACGCACGGCCGAGTCGGTCGTGTTGACGCTCTGGCCGCCGGGGCCCGAGGACCGGTAGACGTCGATCTTCAGGTCGTTCTGGCTGATCTCGATCTCCTCCGGCTCGTCGACCTCGGGAAAGACGAGGACTCCCGCGGCGGAGGTGTGGATGCGGCCCTGCGACTCGGTCACGGGCACCCTCTGGACGCGGTGCACACCGCCCTCGAACTTGAGGTGCGCGAAGACGCCCTCGGCAGGGTCGTTGGAGGAGCCCTTGATGGCGATCTGGATGTCCTTGTAGCCGCCGAGGTCCGACTCGGTCGACGAGAGCACCTCGGTCTTCCAGCCCTTGGACTCCGCATAACGCGTGTACATGCGGGTCAGGTCCGCTGCGAAGAGCGCCGCCTCGTCGCCCCCCTCGCCGCCCTTGACCTCAAGGATCACGTTGCGGGCATCGTTGGGATCGCGCGGGATGAGCAGGCGCCGCAGCCTCTCCTGGGCGGCCGGCAACTGCTCCTCGATGGAGGCGACCTCGCTCGCGAAGTCCGGGTCCTCCGCCGCCATCTCGCGGGCGGCCTCGAGGTCGTCGTCGAGCTGCTTCCAGCGGTTGTAGGCCTCGACGATGCCGTTGAGCTGCGCCGAGCGCCGGCCGAGCTTCCTGGCACGTGCCTGGTCCTGGTAGACCGCGGGGTCGCTCAGCTCCTTCTGCAGGTCTGCGTGCTCGTCCAGCAGTCCTTGCACGGACTCGAACATGTCGGGGGCCTTTCTGGGTCAGTCAGCTGCCTGATTCTCGCACCCGGGCGCATCCCGGTGCCACGACGACGGCGGCCGGCACCGGGGGTACCGGGCCGGCCGCCGTTCGGGTCAGCTAGTGCTTGTCGTTCTCGCCCTTCGAGGCGAGCGTCGTCTTCTGCACCTGGAGGAGGAACTCGACGTTCGAGCCCGTCTCGCGGATCTTCGTGGTGAGCAGCTCGAGCGCCTGCTGGGTGTCGAGGCCGGAGAGCACGCGGCGCAGGCGCCACATGATCTTGACTTCCTCCGGCGAGAGCAGGTTCTCCTCGCGGCGCGTGCCGGACGCGTTGACGTCCACGGCCGGGAAGATGCGCTTGTCGGCGAGGGCGCGGGACAGCCGCAGCTCCATGTTGCCGGTGCCCTTGAACTCCTCGAAGATCACCTCATCCATCTTGGAGCCCGTCTCGACGAGCGCCGTGGCGAGGATGGTCAGCGAGCCGCCGTTCTCGATGTTCCGCGCGGCGCCGAAGAAGCGCTTCGGCGGGTACAGCGCGGCCGAGTCGACACCGCCGGAGAGGATGCGACCCGAGGCCGGGGCGGCGAGGTTGTACGCGCGGCCGAGCCGGGTCATCGAGTCGAGCAGCACCACGACGTCCATGCCCATCTCGACGAGGCGCTTGGCGCGCTCGATCGCGAGCTCGGCCACCGTCGTGTGGTCGTCGGCCGGGCGGTCGAAGGTCGAGGCGATGACCTCGCCCTTCACCGAGCGCTGCATGTCGGTGACCTCTTCGGGACGCTCGTCGACGAGCACCATCATCAGGTGGACCTCGGGGTTGTTCACCGTGATCGCGTTCGCGATGGACTGCAGGATGAGCGTCTTGCCGGCCTTCGGCGGGGAGACGATGAGGCCGCGCTGGCCCTTGCCGATCGGTGCCACGAGGTCGATGACGCGCGGGCCGATCTTCTTCGGGTCGGTCTCGAGGCGCAGGCGCTCGGAGGGGTACAGCGGGACGAGCTTGGTGAACTCGACCCGGCCCTTCATCTCCTCGGGGCTCTTGCCGTTGACGCTCGTGACCCGCACGAGGGCGTTGAACTTCTGGCGGCCGCCCTGCTGCTGGCGGTTCTCCTCGCCGTCGCGCGGGGCGCGGATGGCGCCGACCACCGCGTCACCCTTGCGCAGGCCGTGCTTCTTGACCTGGGCGAGCGGCACGTAGACGTCGTTGGGACCGGGCAGGTAGCCGGAGGTGCGGATGAAGGCGTAGTTCTCGAGGACGTCGAGGATGCCCGCGACAGGGACCAGGACGTCGTCCTCGGTCACCTCGGTGTCATCGACGTCCGGGCCCGCGCTGCGGCCGCGCCGGCGCTCGTTGCGGTCGCGGAACCGCTCGTTGCGGCCGCCCTGCTCGCCGCCGTCGCGGTCGCGGCCGCGGCGCGAGCGGCGTGAACGGCGCGAGCCGCCCTCGTCGCCGTCGCCCTCGTCGCGCCGGCTCTGGCGCTCCTGGCCCTCGTCGCGCCGGCTCTGGCGCTCCTGACCCTCCTCGCGCCGGCTCTGGCGCTCCTGGCCCTCCTGGCGGTCCGACCGCTCGCGGCCCTCACGGCCACGGCGCTGGCGGCCCTCGCCGGCCTCCTGCTGCGGGGCCTCGGCGGGCTGCTGGGCAGCGCGCTCGGGCTCGGCGGCCTTCTGGGGCGCCTCCGCCGGCGCCTCAGCGTGAGCCTCTGCAGGCGCCTGAGCGCGCTGCTCGGGGGCAGCAGTCTCGGTGCCGGAGCCCTGAGCGGCCTCAGCGCGGCGGCTGCGGCCGCGGCTGCGGGCCGGGCGCGTCGGCTCAGCCGGCGCCTCGCTCGGGGCGGCAGCCTCGACGGGAGCGGCTTGCGCGACCGACGCCTCGGAGGCGGGGGCCGCGGCAGGGGCGGGCGCCTCGAGCAGTGCGGACTGGCCTTCGGCCGCGGGGGTCACGACGCCGTCGCTCCCCGCACGACGGCGGCTGCGCCGGGCGCGGGGGGCGGGCTCGGCCGCGGGGGCCTCGGCGGCAGCGGCCGGCTCGGCAGCCGCGGTCGCGGCGGCCTCGGCGGCCGGAGCCTCGC
>NZ_BAAAQW010000003.1:404774-431628 GCF_039531875.1 Sinomonas flava
GCAGCGGCCTCGGCGGCCGGAGCCTCGCCCTTGGCCTGCGCACGGCCGGTGGGGCGGCCCACGGGCTCGCCCTTCTGGTGTGCCGAGATGGCGGCGACGAGGTCGCCCTTGCGCATGCGGGAGCCACCGGTGATGCCCAGCTGGGAGGCAAGCGCCTGGAGCTGTGCGAGCTTGAGACCGGCGATCCCCTTGGACTCGGATGCCGAAGCGGGGTCCACTGCTGGGTTCAGCTCAGTGGTCTGTGTCACGGATGTTCCTTCCGGATCGACTGCGTGGCCAGGGGCCAACGCATCGTGGTCGCGGCCGTCGGCGACAGCGGCGGCCAGGCTGGGTGACCTGCGGGGCCGTGGAGGCCGGGCAGGCCCGTCGTCTAGCTGCTCGTCCGAGCTGGCAGCAGGGCTGGATCGCTGCTTGCCGAACAGTCTGTGGACAGTCGCAATCAGCCTGACCGGCTGCGAGCTGGAGGAGCGGCACCCCGTGCCGAGAAACTGGACCAGAAGGCGGCGATCACAGTGCCACCGGGCCGGGAACGATATCCCTGACCGTGTGTCCCTGTGTCGCCGGACGGTGTCTATCCGGGTACGCCGAACTGAGGCAGATTCACCGTGGGTGCAGGTCCACTCTAGCACCTTCGCGGTCGACAGCCAGACGAAGGACACGCCACGAGGTCACAGATTCGTCACCCTGCTCGGGATCAAGCGTTCCGGCGCCCACGCTGTGCGCGAAGCGCTCGACGGCGTCCTGCACCTCGTCGGCCTCGGCCGCACCGTCGGCGAGGGCCAGGACGGTGGGGCCGGCGCCCGAGACAACCGCCGCGTGCCCCTCGGCACGGAGCCGCTGGATGAGCCTCGCGCTCGGCTCCATTGCGGTCGAGCGGTAGCTCTGGTGCAGGTAGTCCTCGGTCGCCGGCAGGAGCAGGGACGGATCCTTCGTGAGGGCGTGCACGAGCAGCGCCGCGCGTCCGGAGTTCGCCGCCGCGGCGTGGTGCGGGATCGATGAGGGCAGGAGCGAGCGGGCGAGCTCGGTCGAGAGCTCGAAGTCCGGGATCGCGACGATCGGCACCACCGTGTCGACGACCTCGGCGACCGCCGTGCGGAACGCCTCACCCTCCTGCCAGGACAGGGCGAGGGAGCCGAAGATCGCGGGGGCCACGTTGTCGGGGTGCCCCTCGATCTCGCTGCACAGCTGGAGGACCCAGGCCCTGTCGGGCTGGTCCGCCGGCTCGACCAGCGCCGCCGCCGCGAGCACCGCAGCGACGGTCGCCGACGCCGACGAGCCCAGTCCGCGTCCGTGCGGGCTCACGTTCTCCGCACGCAGGAGCAGGCCCGAGCGCGTGTAGCCGAGCCGGGCGAGGGCGGCGTCCAGCGTGCGCACGACGAGATGCGACTCGTCCCGCGGCAGCGTGTCGGCACCCTCGCCGCTCAGCTCGAAGGCGAGGCTCCCGTCGTCGGTCGTCTCGACGGTCACGGTGTCATACAGTGCCAGAGCGAGTCCCAGGCTGTCGTAGCCGGGACCGAGGTTCGCGCTCGTGGCGGGCACCCTCACGGTGACGCGCTGCCCGGCCGCCACCGCGCGCAGGGACTCGGCGGCCGTCGTCGGAGCAGTCATCGCTTCTACTCGAGCCCCAGCTCGGCCGCGACGGTCACGACGTCGTTGCTTACCTTGACGGGCTCGACCTCGGCGCCGTCGGCGGTACGGAGGGCCCACTGGGGGTCCTTGAGCCCGTGGCCGGTCACCGTGCACACGATGGTCTTCCCGGAGGGCACCTCCCCCGCCGCGTGCTTCTTGAGCAGGCCCGCAACGCTGGCCGCCGAGCCGGGCTCGACGAACACTCCCTCTTTGGAGGACAGCCAGCGGTGCGCGGCGAGGATCTCCTCGTCGGTGACGGAGTCGATCAGGCCCCCGGACTCATCGCGGGCGGCGACCGCCGTCTCCCACGACGCCGGGTTGCCGATGCGGATCGCGGTCGCGATGGTCTCAGGGTGGGTGATGGGGTGACCGGCAACGAACGGGGCCGCGCCGGCGGCCTGGAAGCCCCACATCACGGGCAGCTTCGTCGCCACGGCCGCCAGGGTGCGCGGCTCGGCGTCGCCGCCGTGCGCCGGGTACTCGGTCTCCGCGGCGTACTCCTTGTAGCCCTTCCAGTACGCGGAGATGTTCCCGGCGTTGCCCACGGGGAGGACGTGGATGTCCGGGGCGTCGCCGAGGGCGTCGACGATCTCGAACGAGGCAGTCTTCTGCCCCTCGATGCGGGCCGGATTGACCGAGTTCACGAGGAACACCGGGTACGAGTCGGCGAGCTTGCGAGCGATCTCGAGGCAGTCGTCGAAGTTGCCGTCGACCTGCAGGAGCGTCGCGCCGTGCGCGATGGCCTGGGACAGCTTGCCGAGCGCGATCTTGCCCTCCGGGACGAGGACGGCGCAGGTCAGGCCTGCCGCGGTCGCGTAGGCGGCGGCGGACGCCGAGGTGTTGCCCGTGGACGCGCAGACCACAGCCTTCGCCCCGGCCTCGACGGCTGCGGTCATGGCCATGGTCATGCCGCGGTCCTTGAAGGAGCCTGTCGGATTCATCCCCTCGACCTTGAGGAACACCTCGGAGCCGGTGAGCTCGGAGAGCTTCTGGGCGTGGACGAGGGGCGTGCCGCCCTCGCCGAGGGTGATCACGCGGGTGGACTCGCTGACGGGCAGGCGGTCGGCGTATTCGCGGATGACTCCGCGCCACTGGTGGGCCACTAGACTCCTTCGACTCGGAGGACGCTCGTCACGGATTCGACGACGTCGAGGTTCTTGATGTCCGCGACGGTCGCGGCGAGGGCTGCCTCGGAGGCAGGGTGGGTGACGAAACGCAGCTCGGCCCGGCCTCCGGCGCTCCAGCGGTCGGCGGCGGCGAGGCCGGGAGCGCCGTCGACGGTCTGGCGCATGGTCTCGATCGAGACGCCGTGCTCGGCGAAGACGGCGGCCACGCGGGAGAGCACACCCGGCTGGTCCGCGACCTCGAGCCCGATGCTGTAGCTCGTCGTGACGGCGTCGAGCCCGAGGATGGGCAGGGCACGCGTGGCGGCGCCGGGGGCTCCGGGAGCGCCGGCCGCGATGCGGCGTGCGGTCGAGACGACGTCGCCCATGATGGCTGAGGCCGTCGGGGCGCCGCCCGCCCCCGCGCCGTAGAACATGAGCGAACCCGCATTGTCCGCCTCGACGAACACCGCGTTGAAGGCCCCGTGCACGGCCGCGAGGGGATGCTTGCGCGGGAGCAGCGTGGGATGGACGCGCACGCTCACGCCCTCGGCCGCCGTCCCGTCGGCGCTGTCCCCGGCGGTGATGAGTTCGGCGATGGCGAGCAGCTTGATGGTCATGCCGGCATCCTGCGCGGCTGCGATGTCGTCGGCGGTGACCTTCGTGATGCCCTCGCACCGCACGTCCTCGAGGGAGACGCGCGTGTGGAAGGCGAGGGAGGCGAGGATCGCCGCCTTGGCCGCGGCGTCGAGGCCCTCGACGTCGGCCGTCGGGTCCGCCTCGGCGTAGCCCAGGCGCTGGGCCTCGGCGAGGACGTCGGCGAACTGGGCGCCGGTCGTGTCCATCGCGTCGAGGATGAAGTTCGTCGTCCCGTTGACGATCCCGAGCACGCGCGTGATGCGGTCGCCGGAGAGGCTCTCGCGGATGGGCCGGATGATCGGAATGGCGCCGGCGACGGCGGCCTCGAAGTTGAGGTCGGCGTTGTTCGCGCTCGCGGCGTCGAACAGTGCCGCGCCGTCCTGGGCGAGGAGTGCCTTGTTGCCGGTGACGACGGACGCGCCGTTCTTGAGCGCGGCGAGGATGTGCGTACGGGCCGGCTCGATGCCGCCCATGAGCTCGATCACGAGGTCTGCGCCCGACACGAGCTTCTCCGCGTCGGTCGTGTAGAGCTCGCGGGGAAGCTCGACGTCGCGGGGGGCGTCCACGTTGCGCACGGCGATGCCGGTGAGCACCAGGCGTGCCCCGGCCCGCGCGGCCAGGGCATCGGCGTCCTCGAGGAGGATGCGGGCCACCTGGGAGCCCACTGTCCCTCCGCCGAGGAGGGCGACCTTGAGCACCTTCTCGGCACTGGGGGCTTCGAGCCCACTCGTCTCAGTCATCGTCTCTCCCATGTGTCTCAGGCTCCCATGTCGCGGGAGAGCAGGTCGTCCTCGGTCTCCGGGCGCACAATCCAGCGCGCCTCTCCCCCGCGCACGGCGAGGACGCCCGGGCGGGCGAGGTAGTTGTAGTTGCTGGACAGGGCCCAGCAGTAGGCGCCGGTTCCGGGGACGGCGAGCAGGTCGCCAGCCCGGACGTCCGCAGGGAGGTACGCGTCGCGCACCACGATGTCGCCGCTCTCGCAGTGCTTGCCGACCACGCGGGTCAGCTGCGCGGGCGCGTCCGAGGTGCGGTTCGCGAGCACGACCGAGTAGTCGGCGTCGTACAGGACCGGGCGAGCGTTGTCGCTCATGCCGCCGTCGACCGAGACGTACCGGCGGACCGCGGTGCCGCCCATCCCGCCCGCAGCGTCCGTGCCTGCCGCGCCAGCGGGCACGTCCACGACGACGTCCTTGATCGTCCCGACCTCGTACAGGGTGAACGTCGTCGAGCCGACGATCGCGCGGCCGGGCTCGATCGAGATGCGGGGCGCGGTGATGCCGAGCTTCGCACAGGTCTCGCGCACGACGCCGGCCAGCGCCTCCGCGATCTCGGCCGGCGGTCGGGGCGCGTCCCCCGGCAGGTAGGCGATGCCGTACCCGCCGCCGAGGTCCAGCTCCGGCAGCTCGACGCCGTAGGCGGAGCGCATCGAGGCGACGAAGGCCAGGAGCTTCACGGCGGCGAGCTCGAAGCCCTCGGGCTCGAAGATCTGCGAGCCGATGTGGCAGTGGACGCCGAGCAGCTCGATGCTGTCATGGCCCGCTGCCGCGGCGACCGCCTCCTCGGCCATGCTCGCGGCGCCGTCGGCGCCACCGTCCACGCCGGCGCCCGTGAACCCCTCGCTGGCCGTGCCCGCGGCCATCGAGAGCCCGAACTTCTGGTCCTCGTGCGCCGTGGCGATGAACTCGTGGGTGTGCGCGTGCACGCCGGGGGTGAGGCGGAGCATGACCTTGGCGCGGGGTGCCTCCGATCCGTCCGGCCCTGAGCCGGGAGTGTCCGTGCCGCGCGCCGCGGCGATGCGGGCGACCCGCTCGAGCTCGTCGAGGCTGTCCACGATGATGCGGCCCACGCCGTTCCCGAGGGCGCGTTCGATCTCGGCGTCGGACTTGTTGTTGCCATGGAGGCCGATGAGCTCCCCCGGTACGCCTGCGCGCAGGGCCACGGCGAGCTCGCCGCCCGAGGCCGTGTCCACCCGCAGGCCTTCCTGGTGGGCCCACGCGGCCACCGCCGTGCAGAGGAACGACTTGCCCGCGTAGTAGACGTCCACCCCCCCGCACACATCGTCGAAGGCCGCGTCGAACGAGTCCTTGAACGCTCGTGCACGCGCCCGGAAGTCAGCCTCGCTCAGCACGAAGACCGGGGAGCCGAACCGGGACTTGACCTCGCCGACCGGAAGGCCCGCCACGGTGAGGTCCCCGCCCGGGCCGCGGGCGACGTCGTGCGCCCAGAGTGCGGGGACGAGCTCGTTGAGATCTGAGGGGACGGCGAGCCACTCGGGGGCGAGGGGCGAGCCGGCGGCCTGCGCGCTGCTCTCAGCCACGCCTCACATCCTCTCCGGCGCCGAGACGCCGAGCAGCGACAGCCCGTTGGCCAGGACCTGGCTCGTCGCGTCGTTGAGCCACAGGCGCGTGCGGTTGAGGTCGGTGACCTCGTCGTCGCCCTGGGGCGCGATGCGGCAGTTGTCGTACCAGGAGTGGTAGGCGCTCGCGATGGTCTCGAGGTGGCGCGCCACCCGGTGCGGCTCGCGGAACTCCGCGGCCTTGCCCACGATCGACGGGTACGCGGCGAGGTGCGCGAGCAGCTCGTTCTCGGTCGGGTGGTCCAGGAGCGACGCGTCGAACGCGTCCACGCCGTCCACCGTGCGGTGGACACCGGCAGCCTCCGCGTTGCGCGCCGCGCCGCGGGAGCGGGCGTGGGCGTACTGGACATAGAACACGGGGTTCTCGTTGGTGTTCTTCTTGAGCAGCTCGGGGTCGAGGGTGAGCGGCGAATCCGCGGGGAAGCGCGCGAGCGAGTAGCGCACCGCGTCCTTGCCGAGCCACTCGATGAGGTCCTTGAGCTCGATGATGTTGCCCGCGCGCTTGGACAGCTTCGCGCCGTTGACCGAGACGAGCTGGCCGATGAGGATCTCGATGTTCGTCTCGGGGTCGTCGCCGGCGCAGGCCGCGATGGCCTTGAGGCGGTTCACGTAGCCGTGGTGGTCGGCGCCGAGGAGGTAGACCTTCTCGCCGAAGCCGCGGTCCTTCTTCGTGAGGTAGTACGCAGCGTCGGCGGCGAAGTACGTGGGCTCGCCGTTGGCGCGGATGAGGACGCGGTCCTTGTCGTCGCCGAAGTCCGTGGTCCGCAGCCAGACCGCGCCGTCGGCGTCGAAGACGTGGCCCTGCTCGCGCAGGCGCTTCACGGCGGACTCGATGGCGCCGGACTCGTGCAGGCCCTCCCGCTCGGAGAAGTAGACGTCGAAGGTGACGCCGAAGGCCGCGAGCGTGGCCTTGATGTCCTTCATCTGCGCGGCGTAGGCAGCCTCCCGCACGATCGGCAGCGCGGCCTCGTCGGTGAGCTCGCGCACGTCGGGATGCGCGGTGAGGACCTCGTGGCCCAGGTCCGCGATGTACTGGCCGGGGTAGCCGCCCTCGGGCACGTCGCGGCCGTGCAGGCGCGAGAGCACGGAGTTCGCGAACACGTTCATCTGGTTGCCGGCGTCGTTGATGTAGTACTCGCGCGTCACGTCGGCCCCGGAGGCCTTCAGCACCCGCGCAATCGAGTCCCCGAGCGCGGCCCAGCGGGTGTGGCCGATGTGCAGCGGGCCCGTGGGGTTCGCCGAGACGAACTCCATGTTGATGACGTGGCCCGCGAGGGTGTCGTTGGTGCCGTAGTCGGGGCCAGCCTCGACGATGGCCTTCGCGAGCGCGCCTGCCGCGGCGGCGTCGAGCGTGATGTTGAGGAAGCCGGGACCCGCGATGTCGACGCTCGCGACGCCGGCGAGCGCCTCGAGGCGGACGGCGAGCAGCTCGGCGAGCGCCCTCGGCGGCATGCCTGCGCGCTTGCCGAGCTGGAGGGCGACGTTGGTGGCCCAGTCGCCGTGCTCGCGGTTCTTGGGACGCTCCACGCGAACGTCCGTCGGCACATCCACAGAGATCTCGCCGGCGCGGACGGCGTCGGCGAGGCAGGCGGATATAGCGGCAGAAAGTTCTTCGGGAGTCACCCCCATAGCCTACCGGCGCGGCGCGCGCGAGCCGAAACCGCGCTGGGAGGATGCGGGTTCTGCTACGGGCTCGACCACGCGGGGGTGGTCGTCGATGAAGTGGGGACGGCTGATGACCCAGCCCGAGACGGCCAGGACCACGAGGGTCGCGCCGAGGAACGCGAACGTGGCGTCCCAGCCGCCCGTCGCGTCGTGGAGGAGCCCGGCCGGGAGCGGGCCTGCGCAGGCGACGATGTAGCCGATCCCCTGCCCGAACCCGGACACGGCGCCGGAGGACTGGTGCGTGCGTGTGCGCAGGTTCACGAGGACGAGCGCGAGCGGGAACGTCGCCGGGCCGAGCCCCGCAAGGGTCGTCCACACCCATGTCGCCGAGCCGGGGGCGAGCCAGAGGCCCGCGTAGCCTGCCGCGAAGCAGACCACGCCGAACGCGACGATGGGGAACGGGTTCCGCAGCCGGGCCGCGAGGACGGGCACCACCAGGCTCAGCGGCAGCCCGATGCCGGAGAAGAGCGCGAGCTGGAATCCGGCGTCGGCGGCGCTGAGCCCTGCACCGGTCAGGATCGAGGGAAGCCAGCCGAACATCGTGTACGTGTTCAGCGAGGAGCAGCCGAACAGGAGCGCGAGCGCCCACGCCGCGGGCGCGCGCCAGGGGCGCACGACGACGCGTGGCCGGGGCGCCGATCCGCCCTCGCCCTGCGTCCCGGACTGTGTGGTCCGGCCCCGGCGGCGGGGCCAGACGCTGAGCCAGGGCAGGATGGCGACGACATTGACGGCCGCCCACCAGCCGACCGAGGCGCGCCAGCCGGCGGCGTCCGCGACGGGCACTGCGACGAGGGGCGGGATGGTGGTGCCGAGGCTGATGATCGTCACGTAGAGCGCCGTGACGAGGCCGATCCGGTCGGGGAAGTACTTCTTGACCATGGGCGGCAGCACCACGTTCCCCGCGCCCATCCCGGCGAGCGCGAGGGCGGAGCCGGCCAGGAACGTGCCGGTCTCGGGCGCGACGGCCCGCACCACCTGGCCGAGCCCGGAGGCCGCCATCGCGGTGACGGCGATGGCCTCGACGCTCCATGCGCGCATCAGGAGCGGGGTCAGCAGCCCCGCCAGCCCGAACAGGGCGGTCGGCAGCATCCCGAGCACGCCGATGAGCCACGACGGGAGCGCGATGTCCTGCCCGATCGCGGTGGTCAGCGGCGGGACGCTCGTCACCGCCGTCCTCAGCGTGAACGCGACGACCAGCAGGCCGACGAGGACGAGGAGGCGGCCGCGCCAGGTCGTGGACCCCCGGGCCGCACCATGTTCTTGTGCCACCCCCTGACGCTATCGTGCTGGTATGGACAAGGACATCCAGGACCGGATCCGCGAGCTCATCGACGAGGAGCACGCCCTCCGCGGCACGCCCGGCGCCGGTAGCGAGGAGAAGGGCACCGGGCGTCTCGGGGAGGTGGAAGCACAGCTTGACCAGTGCTGGGACCTCCTGAGGCAGCGCCGGGCCAAGCGCGAGTTCGGCGAGGACCCCGACGAGGCCACGGTTCGGCCGGCCGACGTCGTGGAGAACTACAGGGAATAGCCCTGCTTCCCTGCGCGGCACCGCGCACAGCGGGCGCCGCGCCCTCCCCGGTTTGCGCGCGGCCCCGGAGCACCTGATAAGCTCGGTGAGTTCCCGCAGGGGAGCGTCCGGATGAAATGGCATGCCCTCGTAGCTCAGGGGATAGAGCGTCTGCCTCCGGAGCAGAAGGCCGTAGGTTCGAATCCTATCGAGGGCACCGCAGAAGGCCCCGCCGAAGCAGTTCGGCGGGGCCTTCGACGTACCCGGGCCGGCTCCGCCACTAGAATGGACCAGCCATGGCGCTCACGATCACCTATCCCGAAGCCCTCCCTGTCTCCGAGCGGCGCGACGACATCATGGAGGCCATCGCCGCGCACCAGGTCACGGTGATCGCCGGGGAGACGGGCTCGGGCAAGACGACGCAGATCCCCAAGATGTGCCTTGAGCTCGGCCTGGGCGAGAAGGGCCTCATCGGCCACACGCAGCCCCGCCGCCTCGCCGCCCGCACAGTGGCCGAGCGCATTGCCGAGGAGCTCGACGTCGAGCTGGGGCAGGAGGTCGGCTTCCAGGTGCGGTTCACCGGAGAGGTCGGACCGCAGACCAGGGTCAAGCTCATGACCGACGGCATTCTGCTCGCCGAGATCCAGCGCGACCGCCTGCTGAAGAAGTACTCGGCGATCATCATCGACGAGGCGCACGAGCGCAGCCTCAACATCGACTTCATCCTCGGCTACCTCAGGCGGATCCTCCCCCAGCGCCCGGACCTCAAGGTCATCATCACCTCGGCGACGATCGATCCCGAGCGGTTCGCGCGCCACTTCGCGGCTCCGTCGCCGGAGGCGGAGGAAGAGCCGGTTCCCGCGCCCATCATCGAGGTGTCGGGACGCACCTATCCCGTCGAGATCCGGTACCGGCCGCTCACGTCCGCCCCCGGCGAGGCGGGCGACGGCGGGGAGGAGGACGACGCCGTCGCGCGCTCGGACGACGCGCTCGAGGAGGACCGCGACCCCGTCGACGCCGTGTGCGACGCCGTCGACGAGCTCTCCCGCGAGGCCCCCGGCGACATCCTCATCTTCTTCTCCGGCGAGCGCGAGATCCGCGATGCGGCGGACGCCCTCGCGGGCTCGATCCAGAAGAGCCCGCGCATGGCGAACGCGGAGATCCTGCCGCTGTTCGCACGGCTCTCGCTCGCCGAGCAGCACCGGGTGTTCACCCCGGGCGGCCGGCGGCGGATTGTCCTGGCGACCAACGTGGCCGAGACGTCGCTCACCGTCCCGGGGATCAAGTACGTCATCGACACGGGCACGGCGCGCATCTCGCGCTACTCGCACCGCACCAAGGTCCAGCGGCTGCCCATCGAGCGCGTCTCCCAGGCCTCCGCGAACCAGCGGGCCGGCCGCTGCGGGCGCGTCTCCGACGGCATCTGCATCCGCCTCTACTCCGAGGAGGACTACCTCTCGCGCCCGGAGTTCACCGACCCCGAGATCCTGCGCACCAACCTCGCCGCCGTCATCCTGCAGATGACCGCGATGGGGATCGCGCGCGGCCCGAAGGACGTCGAGGCGTTCCCGTTCGTCGAGCCGCCCGAGTCGCGCGCGATCAACGACGGCGTGACCCTCCTGCGCGAACTCGGCGCCCTCGCCGAGCCGGCCAGTGCGAAGGAGACGAGCGCCGGGGCCACTCGTGGCACGAGCGGCGCGAAGGGCGGCCTCACCGCCGTCGGGCACCAGCTCGCCCAGCTCCCGGTCGACCCCCGGCTGGGGCGCATGATCGTCGAGGCGGCCAGGCGCGAGTGCGCGCGCGAGGTCATGGTGCTCGCAGCCGCCCTGACCATCCAGGACCCCCGCGAGCGGCCCTCGCAGGAGACGGGCAAGCGGCAGGCCGCGGACGAGAAGCATGCGCGATTCAAGGACGAGAACTCCGACTTCACGGGCTACCTCAACCTCTGGAACTACCTGCAGGAGCAGCAGCGCGAGCTGTCCTCCTCGGCGTTCCGGCGCCTGTGCAAGGCCGAATTCATCAACTTCCTGCGGGTGCGCGAATGGCAGGAGCTGTACGCGCAGCTGCGCCAGCTGGCCCGCCCGCTGGGCATCTCCCCCGGCCAGGGCCGCGCGACGGACACCCGGCTGGAAGCAGCAGCGAAGCACGACGCCGTGCACCAGTCGCTCCTCGCGGGCCTGCTGAGCCACATCGGGCTCCTCGACGAGCGCAAGCGCGAGTACGTCGGCGCCCGCGGGACGCGCTTCGCCGTCTTCCCCGGCTCGGCACTGTTCAAGAAGAACCCGACCTACGTCATGGCGGCCGAGCTCGTGGAGACCAGCCGCCTCTGGGCCCGCACCGCCGCGAAGATGGACCCTGCGTGGGGCGAGCTCGTGGCGCCGCACCTGGTCAAGCGCTCCTACTCCGAGCCGCACTGGTCCAAGCGGGCCGGCTCCGTCATGGCGTACGAGAAGGTCACGCTCTACGGCGTGACCCTCGTGGCGCAGCGGCGCGTCAACTACGCGCGGATCGACCCGGCGCTCGCCCGCGAGCTGTTCATCCGGCACGCGCTCGTGGAGGGCGACTGGCACACGCGCCACCACTTCTTCAAGCGGAACCGCGCACTCCTCGACGAGGTCGAGGAACTCGAGACCCGGATGCGGCGGCACGACCTGCGTGTGGACGACGAGGCGCTCTTCGACTTCTACGACCGCCGGCTCCCCGAGAGAATCGTCTCCGAGCGGCATTTCGACGCCTGGTGGAAGAAGGCCAGGCACGAGGATCCGGACCTCCTCGACTTCGACCGCGAGCTCCTGCTGCGCGAGGAGGCCGCCGCCGGGGACGACGCCGCGTATCCCACCGTCTGGCGCCAGGGCGGCTTCGACCTTCCGCTCTCCTACGAGTTCCACCCCGTGGCACCCGGCGGCACGCCGGACCCGAACGACGGAGTGACCGCAGAGGTCCCGGTGCTGTTCCTCAACCAGCTCGATCCCGAGCCGTTCCGGTGGCAGATCCCGGGCCAGCGGGTCGACCTCGTGACCGCGCTCATCAAGTCCCTGCCCAAGCAGGTCCGGAAGAACTTCGTGCCCGCCCCCGACGTCGCGCGCCGGGCCGTGGCCGCCCTCGAGGCGGACTTCGACCCCGCGCACGACCGGATAGAGGAATCCCTCGAGCTCGTGCTGCGCCGGCTCAAGGGCCAGATCGTGCCCCCGGGCTCGTGGAACTGGGACGCCGTGCCGCCGCATCTGAAGTTCTCCTTCAGCGTCGTCGACCCGCGGGGGAAGGTCCTCGGCTCAGGCAAGGACCTCGCGGCCCTGCAGGAGCAGCTCGCGCCCGCCACGCGCCGCGCCATCGCGGAGTCCCTCGGTGCGACCCCGGGCAGCACCGCCCCGCCGAAGTCACCCCGTGTGGACCCGAAGTCACCCCGTGTGGACCCGAAGTCACCCCGTGTGGACTCGATGTCACCCCGTGCGGAGAAGACCTCGCCCAACGGACGCACGACGGCGCACCCCGCCGAAGGCGGCGGAGTCACGGCCCGCGGCGGACTGGCCGAGCGCGGCGGACTGGCCGAGCGCAGCGGACTGGCCGAGCGCAGCGGACTGACAGAGTGGAGCGTGGGGACCATCCCGCGGACGGCGAGCACCGTCGTCGCCGGCCACACCGTCACGGGCTACCCGGCCCTGACTGACGAGGGCAGCACCAAGGCCTCGCCGCGGGGCACTGCGGGCCTGCGCGTATTCCAGACCGCGGAGGACCAGCTGCGCGCCCACCGGGCCGGTGTGATCCGCCTCCTGGCCCTGCGCATCCCGTCGCCGGACCGCTACGTGCTCGAGCACCTGAACAACCGCGAGAAGCTCACGTTCAGCCAGAATCCGCACGGATCGGTCGCCGGGCTGATCGCCGACTGCGCGATCGCGGCGATCGACCGGCTCGTGCCCGCCGCACTGCCGTGGGACCGGGCCGCCTTCGACGCCCTCTACGACGAGGTCCGTGCGGAGCTGATCGACACGGTCTTCAAGGTGACCGCCATCGTCGAGCAGGTCCTCGCCTCCTCCCTGCGGATCAGCAAGCAGCTCAAGGGCTCCACGAGCCTGGCGCTGATCAGCGCCCTGAACGACATCAAGGCCCAGCTCGAGCAGCTCGTCTACCCCGGCTTCGTCGCCCGCACCGGGTACGCGCAGCTGATGCACCTGCCCCGCTACCTGCGCGCGATCGAGCGCCGCCTCGAGAAGCTCCCCGCCAACGTCCAGCGCGACGCCGTCGCGATGGCCACGGTCCAGGCCCTCGAGGACGACTACGACGCCGCCGCCGCGGCCCTCGCCCCCACGGGACGCAACGAGGCCAAGCTCGAGAAGGTCCGCTGGATGATCGAGGAGCTGCGGGTGAGCCTGTTCGCCGTCGAACTCGGCACCGCGGGGAAGGTGTCCGAGAAGCGCGTCCGCCAGACGCTGAACGAGGCGCTCGCCCCGGCGTAGGCCGCGGGCCGCCGCGCCTGCAGCTGCAGACTTCCACGAGAGAGAGGAACCCCATGAAGCTCACGGTCGCCCACGGTCCGGCAGGGACCGAGATCGCGGGGCTCGGCCATGCCCAGCCCCGCCGCGTCATGGACAACCATGAGCTCGAGGGCATGATGGACACGTCCGACGCCTGGATCCGCCAGCGCACGGGCATCGTCACGCGGCGCATCGCCGCGGAGGGCGAGACCGTCAAGGACCTCGCGATCCCCGCCGCGCGGATGGCGCTCGCCGATTCCGCCGTGGCCGCCGAGGACATCGACCTCGTGGTGGTCGCCACCACCACGGCCGCCGAGCGCTCCCCCAACACCGCCGGCCGTGTGGCCGAGGCCCTCGGACTGGGCCGCAACGGGCGGGGGCCGGGGATCATCGACATCAACACCGCGTGCTCGGGCTTCGAGTACGCCCTCGGCATCGCCGACCAGTCCATCCGTGCCGGCAGCGCGAGCCACGCGATCGTCGTGGGCGCGGAGACGCTCTCCGCCGTGACCGACTGGACGGACCGCACGACGGCGGTGCTCACCGCGGACGGTGCCGGCGCCGCCGTCGTGCGCCCCTCGCAGACGCCGCGAATTGGCCCTGTGGTGTGGGGCTCGCGCGGCGACATGGCCAACGCGGTGAGGATCTCGCCGCCGTCGGGCAGGTTCTGGCAGAACGGCCGCGAGGTGCTGCGCTGGGCGCTCACCAAGGCGCCGGAGCATGCGCGGGAGGCCGTCGCCGCCGCCGGACTCTCTCTGGACGACGTCCAGGTGCTCGCCGCGCACCAGGCGAACCTGCGCATCGTCGAGCCTCTTGCCGAGGCGCTGGGCCTGACCGACCGGATCGTGATCACGGATGTAACGGAGTCTGGCAACACCTCGGCGGCGAGCGTCCCGCTCGGGCTGAGCAAGTGGTGGCACGCGGGACGGATCCCTGCGGACGTCCCTGCCCTCCTGTTCGGGTTCGGCGGCGGGTTCACCTTCGCGGGCATGGTGGCGATGACTCCGCGGAAGGCCTAGGAGACGGGTCTCAGCCGGCCGGGACGTGGTCCCCGTGCCCGGCGGCGCGCAGCGCCTCCCGGATCTTCTCGGCAGCCGCGTCGAGGACGGCCGGGTCGGGGTTGTGCTGGGCGCGCTTGAAGTCGTACTCGGCCTCCGAGTTGGAGGGCCAGACGTGCAGGTGCAGGTGGTTGATCTCGAACCCTGCGATGATCAGCCCCGCGCGCGCCGCGCCGAACGCTTCGACCTGCGCCGCCCCGATGGTCTGGGCAACCGCGGTGAGCCTGCCCCAGAGCTCCGGCGAGGCATCGGTCCAGCGGTCCACCTCCTCGCGCGGCACGACCAGCGTGTGGCCCTCCGCGAGGGGCCCGATGCTCAGGAACGCGACGACGTCGTCGTCCTTCCACACGAAGCGTCCGGGCAGCTCGCCCTCGATGATGCGCGTGAACAGCGTGCTCATGGCTTTCCTTTCATTGCCCTCGTCGGAGGCCCCCTTCGCACTCGCGTGAGTGCCGAGGGGGCGGCGGAGCTTGTCCGCCCCGGGCAGGATGGGGCGTCCCGGGGTCATGCCCGTGCTCCTCGGCTCATGGATCCGACGCTATCCGATGCGGCGGTCTCCTCGTCGCCGGTGGCCACCGGCCGGGCGGGATCCCTGGACCACTGCGAATAGGAGCCGGGGTAGAGCGCGGCGTCGATGCCCGCGATGGCGAGGGCCGCGACGTCGTGCGCGGCCGTGACGCCGGAGCCGCAGTAGACCGCAACGTCCCGTCCGGGCGCTGCACCGAGCGCGGCGTAGCGTTGGCGCAGCGCGTCGGCGGGCAGGAACGTCCCGTCCCGGGAGAGGTTGCCTGACGTCGGGGCGCTGACGGCGCCGGGAATGTGGCCCGGCCGCGGGTCCACGGGCTCGACCTCGCCCCGGTAGCGCTCGGCTGCCCTCGCGTCGAGCAGCACTCCGCCCTGGCCGGTGAGGGCGGCGACGGCGTCGGCGTCGATCCGCGGCAGGTGGTGCCCGGAGAGGTGGACACCGCCGAGCGCGGGGACCTCCCGGCCGCGCTCGAGGGCGAGCCCGGCGCGCGTCCATGCGGCCAGTCCTCCGTCGAGGATGCGCACGTCCTCGACGCCCGCGTCCCGCAGCATCCACCAGGCGCGCGCGGCGGACTGGCCGGCGGAGTCGTCGTACACGACCACCGGGTCTCCGTCATCGATCCCCCAGCGCCTGGCGGTCTCCTCGAAGCTGTCCGGCTCCGGCAGCGGGTGCCGGCCGCCGGCGGCCTCCTCGGCGCTTCCCGGCTGGACCGGCACGGCGAGCTCTGTCTCGAGGTCCGCGAACACGGCGCCGGGGACGTGGCCGGCCTCGTACGCCGCCAGGCCGTGGGGGGCGCCGAGGGACCATCGGACGTCCAGGACGACGGTGCGGGCGCCGGAGTCGAGCCGGCCGGCGAGTTCTGCCGCGGTAATGAGGACCTGGGTCATGATGAGTGCCACTCCTTCTCGGGACCGGCGCCTTGTGGGCGCCGCGTCTGGTGCGCCGCGGTGAGGCCGGCGCTGACGTCCACAGTAGACCCTGTCCTGCGGCTGCCCGGGGAGCTACAGGTCCACGGACTCGCCCGGTTCGAGGTGCACGTACTCGGTGCCGTACTTCGCCCCGATCCGCTTCGCGTGGCCCTCGGCGATTCCGGTCCCGCGCTCGTTCAGGAGGGCGTTGTGGATCGGGTAGGCCCGAGGCGCTCCGACCGCGATCATGAAGTCCAGGACCTCGCCCACCTTGCTCCAGGGCGCATGGATCGGCACGAGCAGCGTGTTGACGCTGACACCGTGAGGGACGGTGAAGGAGTCGCCCGGGTGGAACACCTCCCCGTCCACGAGGTAGCCGATGTTCGCCACGACCGGCACGCTCGCGTGGATGAGCGCGTGCTGGCTGCCGAAGGTCTTCACGTGGAAGCCCGCGGCGTCGAACTCCGTCTCCGGCTCCGCCACGTGGATGCGGTCCGCGGCCGACGGCGCGGCCTCCTTCAGCTGCACCGCCACCGCCGCGGGGGCCCAGGCCTCGAGGCTGGTGTCCGCCGCGAGCGCGGCGCCGGTCCTGTCGAGGTCGAGGTGGTCGGGGTGCTCGTGGGTGACGAGGAAGGCCTGGGCCCCATCCAGGGCCTCCTCCACCTCCGAGAAGGTGCCGGGATCGATCACGAGGACGCGGTTCCCGCCGGCGGGGCCGCCCGGCTTCTCGAGCCTGATGCACGCGTGGGTGAGCTTCGTCATGCGCATGGCGCCAGTCTAGAACCGCCTCTTGCTAGGCTGGAGGATCGACTGCGCCGGAGGACTGCCGGCGTTCGAGGGAGGAACGGTGGTGGAGAGAACCCGCACGACGGCCCGGGCATCGGAGAGCGCGGGACGGCCCGCGGCACGCGAGCAGCGGGTCACCAAGCAGCGGGTCGCCGTCTCGGCGGCGCTCGACCGGCTCGAGGACTTCGTGAGCACCCAGGAGCTACACCGCATGCTCCACGACGAGGGGGCGTCCGTCTCGCTCGCCACGACCTACCGGATCCTGCAGTCCATGGCCGAGGAGGGCCTGGTCGACGTCCTACGCAGCGACGAGGGCGAAGCCGTCTACCGCCGCTGCGAGGCCACCGGGCATCATCACCATCTGGTGTGCCGGCGATGCGGGAAGGCCGTGGACATCGAGGCCCCCGCCGTCGAGACCTGGGCGAGCCGTGTGGCCCGCGAACACGGCTACACCGCCGTGGAGCACACCGTGGAGATCTTCGGACTCTGCCCCCAGTGCACCGCGCTGGCCGCGCAGGAGCGTGCCGACGGGCAGTCTGGCGGATCGACCGAGGACCGGGGCGCGGGCGAGGCGGGCAGCTAGCGCGAGGCCGCGACCGGCGTCGTGCGCTGCGGCTCCCCCGGCGCGGGCTGCAGCCGGCCGTTGAGGGCCCGCCGCCGGCGATACCAGCCGATGCTGGCGCTCACCGCGTAGATGAGGAACGACAGCGTGGTGATGTACGGGCTGATGGGGAGCCTGCCGCCGAGTGCGAGCAGGATCCCGCCGACCGTGGCGGCCACCGCGAACACGACGCTGAGCACGAGCACGAGACGGGGCGAGGACGTCACCTTCAGGGCGGCCGCGGCCGGGGTGATGAGGAGCGCGAGCACGAGCAGCGCGCCGACCACGTGGATCGACAGTGCGACGCTCACGCCGAGGATCAGCAGGAACGCGATGGAGAGCCCGCGCACGGGAACGCCGCGGGCGTGGGCCATCTCGGGGTCGACGCTCGCGAAGGTGAGCGGCCGCCAGATGACGGCGAGGGCGAGCACGACGGCGAGCGCGGTCACGGCGAGCAGCTGCAGCTGCACGGTGTCGACGGCGACGATCTGTCCGGTGAGGAGTCCGAACTTGTTGGCCGCGCGGCCCTCGTAGAGGGCCAGACAGAGGATGCCGAGCCCCAGCCCGAACGGCATGAGGACGCCGATCACGGAGTTCTTCTCGCGCGCGCGGCCGCCCATGAGGGCGATGACAAGCGCGGCGACGACGGAGCCGGCGAGGGAGCCCAGCACGACGTCCGCGCCGAGGAGCAGCGCGAACGCGGCGCCGGCGAACGAGAGCTCGGAGATGCCGTGGACGGCGAAGGCGAGGTCCCGCTTCATGACGAACGTCCCCACGAGGCCGCCGAGCAGGCCGAGCACGGCACCCGCCCACACCGAGTTCTGGACGAGCGCGAGGATCTCCCCGTAGTTCTCGAAGGAGAAGATGCTCCCGAGGATGTCGGACAGGCTCATGCGGGCTCCGTGTCGTGGTGGTCGCCGGGGAGGTGGTAGTGGGTGGTCGCATCGGGCAGGCCCACGACCACGATCCGGCCGTTGACCCGCGAGACCTCGACGCGGCCGCCGTAGAGCGCGGAGAGGACCTCGGTGGTCATGACCTCTGACGGGGAGCCGATCCGGAAGCGACCGTCCGCGAGGTAGAGGACGCGGTCCACGTAGTCCAGGATCGGGTTGATCTCGTGGGTGACGAACACGACCGCGGCGTCGTTGGCGCGGCGCTGGTCGTCGATGAGCTGGCTGACGGCCTGCTGGTGGTTGAGGTCGAGCGAGAGGAGGGGCTCGTCGCACAGGAGCACGCGGGGGCTGTCGGCGATCGCCTGCGCGACGCGGAGCCGCTGCTGCTCGCCGCCGGAGAGCTGGCCGACGGGCACCTTGGCGTACTCCCGGGCACCCACGCGCCCGAGCAGGTCGTCCACCTGGGCGTCGACAGCCCGGCGGCGCAGGCGGAAGCCCCAGCGGTGCCCGTCAATGCCGAGGCCGACGAGGTCCCGCGCGCGCAGGGGCGTGTCCGGGGCGAAGGCACGCTGCTGCGGGATGTAGCCGATCCCCTCCCCCCGCTGCCCGGCGGGGTGTCCCGCGATCTCGACGGTTCCCGAGCTGAGCGGGAGGACGCCGAGGAGCGCTTTGAGGAAGCTCGTCTTCCCGCTGCCGTTGGGCCCGAGGACGGCGAAGAACTCACCCGGCTGGATATCGAGGTCGAGCCCGGACCAGAGGGTCCGGTCGCCGAACGCGAGGGAGGCGCCGCGCAGCCGGACAGCCGGGGCGGTCTCTCGGGAACCACGCGGACCCTGGGATGCTGCGGGCTGCGGTCCGGCTGCTGTCATGACTGACAAGTCTAGGCGAGCGGGTGCATGCGGAGTGAGGGACTCCTGGCTCATCCGAGCGCCTTCGCGAGCGCGTCGGCGTTCCCCTGCATCCAGCCCGCGTAGTCGGTTCCCTGGGGGAGCGTCTCGGTGAACTCGACGACGGGAACTCCCGCGGCCTCGGCCGCCGCCCGGACCTGCTTGGTCTGGGGGCTCTCCGTCTGGGGGTTGTAGGCCAGGACCGCGACGCCCTTGGCGGCGAGGAGGTCCAGCGTGGACTTGAGCACTGCCGGCGGGACGTCCTGCTCCTCTTCGACGGCCTCGAGGAAGCCCGACGGCGTGGCGTCCTTGAGCCCCGCATTCTCGAGGAGATAGGACGGGACGGGCTCGGTGAGCACGGCGCCCTTGCCGGAGTGGGCCTGCCTGACCGCCGCGAGCGTTCCCTCGGCGGCTTCGAGCCGCTTCGCGACCGCGGTGGCCCGCTCGGTGAAGTCCGCCGCCGAGGAAGGGTCGAGCGCGCCGAGGCGCTCGGCAATCGCTGTGACCACCGCCTCCATCGCGTGCAGGTCGTACCAGACATGCTCGTTGAATGCGTGGGCGTGGCCGGTGTGGGCGCTGGCCGAGGGGGCGGCAGACGACGGCGCCGCCTCGCCCGAACCGCCCACGCCGCCGCCGAGCCCGCTCGCCTCGACTGCGTTGAGGACCGAGGACGCCTCGGGCCGGGCGTCGGCGAGGAGGGAATCCATGAACGGGTCGTAGCCGCCGCCGTTCTCGATGACGAGCCTGGCCTTGGACACGGCGAGGCGGTCCTGGGTCGTCGCCTCGTAGGAATGTGGGTCCTGGGTCGGCTTGCTGACGATCGCGGTCACGTGCACGCGGTCCCCGCCGATCGTCTGGGCGAGGTCCCCGTACACGTTCGTCGAGGCCACGACGGAGATCGTGTTCCCGCCGCCGCCCTGGCCCGGCGTCGGGGCGCAGCCGGCCAGGAGAAGGGCGGCTGCGGCGCCGAGGGCGGCAGTGCGGAGCAGGGAAGAACTCACAGGTCCTCAGTTCGGGTCGGCGGGAGGGGGTCGAGGGGACGCGAAGCGACTGCTCCTGCCGGCCGTAGACCGGACAACTGAGAACGAGTCGCAACACAGACACTGTACCGCTTCTTGGGAACAATTCCCATCTAGCGCCGCGGCGCACCCCCCCCGTCCGGCTGCCCCTACCTCGCCGCGCCGCCGTTCTCCCTGCGGCGCACGACGCCGTTCTGCGTCGCGTCCCTGATCTCGCCGACGAGCTGCTCGATGACGTCCTCGAGGAACACGACGCCGCGCGTCGCACCCTCGGGGCCGATGACGCGCGCGAGGTGGAAGCCCGACTTCTGCATCGTAGAGAGGGCGTCCTCGATCTCGGCGTCCAGCCCCAGGTTGGCCAGCGAGCGGACCCTGCTCTCCCCGATCGGCCGGCCGCGGTGCTCAGGGGCGATGGCGAGCACGTCCTTGACGTGCAGATACCCCACGAGCTCGCCGTCGTCGTCGACCATCGGGAAGCGCGAGAACCCGGTCTTGGCGACCGCCTTCTCGAACTCCTCGGGCGTGGCCGTCGCGGGGAGCGAGACGAGCTCCTGGACCGGGACCATGATCGACTCGGCCGTCTGGTCGGAGAACTCGAGAGCTCCCGAGAGCAGGCCCGACTCGTCGTCGACGAGGCCGTGGCGCGTCGACTCCTCGACGATCGACTGCACCTCCTCGAGGGTGAAGCTCGAGGTCACCTCGTCCTTGGGCTCGACCTTCATGAGGCGGAGGATGGCATTCGCGCTGCCATTGAGGAGGTGGATCACCGGACGGACGACCCGCGCGACACCCATGAGCGCCGGAGCAAGCAGGAGTGCGGCGCGGTCGGCGGCCGACACGGAGATGTTCTTCGGGACCATCTCGCCAAAGGTCACGTGCAGGAACGTGACGATCGCCAGCGCCGCCACGAAGCCGATGCCCCCGGCCAGCTCCTCGGGGAGCCCCACCGCGTGGAGGGGGTCGCCGATGAGGTGATGGATCGCCGGCTCGGCGACCTGGAGGATGAGCAGCGAGCACACTGTGATGCCGAGCTGCGCACACGCGAGCATGAGCGAAACGTGCTCCATGGCGCGCAGCGTGGTGACGGCGCGGCCCGAGCCCCCTTCGGCAAGCGGCTCGATCTGGCTGCGCCGCGCGCTCATGATGGCGAACTCGGCACCGACGAAGAACGCGTTGCCGAGCAAGAGCACGGCCAGCCAGAGGATCCCGGCCCAGTCGCCCATCAGGCAGCCCTCCCGCCGTCGCGCGTGCCCTCGGCCATCTGCGGCTCCTTGGGCGGGACGAACTTGAGCCGGTCCACGCGGCGCCCGTCCATGCGGACCACGCTGAGCTCGCCCCCGCCGATCTCGAGGGTGTCCCCGACCGCGGCGACGCGTCCGAGGGCGCTCATGACGAAGCCGCCCACCGTCTCATATGCGGGACTGTCGGCCACGCCCAGCCCGGGCACCTGCTCCGACACTTCGTCGGGGCGCATGAGGCCCGAGAAGTACCAGTCCCCGGCAGCACTCTGCAGGACTCCGGGAGCGAGCCGGTCATGCTCGTCCGAGACCTCGCCCACGATCTCCTCCACGAGGTCCTCGAGCGTGACGATGCCCGCGGTCCCGCCGTACTCGTCCAGGACGACGGCGAGCTGCAGGTTCCCGTCGCGCAGCTGGGAGATCAGCGCGTCGAGGTGGATGGTCTCGGGAACCCGCAGCACCTCCGTCATGATGGCTCCCGCCTGCAGCGAGTGCCGGCGCTCAGCCGGAACGGCCACGGCCTTCTTGACGTGGACCAGTCCGCGGACGTCATCGGGCGAGTCCCCGATCACCGGGAAGCGCGAGTGGCCGGTGCGCCTCGCGGCTTCGACCACGGCGTCGACGGACCCGTCGGCATCCACGGTCGTGACCCGCATGCGCGGGGTCATGACGTCGGCGGCGGTGCGCTCCGAGAAGCTCAGCGTGCGGGCGACGAAGCGCGCCGTCCCCTCGTCGAGCGTGCCGAGCTCGGCCGACCGGCGGACGAGGGAGGCGAGCTCGGCGGGCGACCGCGCCCCGGAGATCTCCTCCTTGGCCTCGATGCCCATCTGGTGCAGGACCCGGTTCGAGAAGCCGTTTAGCAGGACGATCGCGGGCTTGAACACCGCCGTGAACACGAGCTGCGACGGGGCAACGGCGCGGCCGACGGCGAGTGCGCGGGCGATCGCCAGGTTCTTCGGCACGAGCTCGCCGATGAGCATGGACAGGAACGTGGCGAGGACCATCGCCACGGTCAGCGACACCGCGGTGGCACCCGGGATGCCGAGGGCCGCGAGCGGGCCCTCGAGGAGGCCGCCCACCGAAGGTTCCATCACGTAGCCGGTGAGGAGCGTGGTGAGGGTGATGCCGAGCTGGCAGCTCGAGAGCTGGGTCGAGAGGCTCTTGAGGCAGCGCAGGAGCGCCTCTGCGCCGGGTTCGCCGGCATCGATGCTGCGCTGGACGGTGGCCTGGTCGAGGGCCACGAGGGAGAATTCGACGGCCACGAAGAAGCCCGTGCCGAGAATCAGGAGCAGGCCGGCGGCCAGGAGGAGCCATTCCATCTCAGGAATCGGGCCCCCAGAGGGTGCGGCGGCGCGCCGATGGGCGCCACGGGTGAACAAGTACACGGTGTCTGCCGGCGCTGCGGTCGCGGAGCCCCGGAAGGGGCGCACGGCCGGGCCGGCATCTAGAGGTGCCGTCCATAGTCATTCCAGCCTATCAGCGACGGCGCGGTGTGATAGCGGACTCAGATTGCCCGATTCCGCGCGCAGGTCACTAGACTATTCAGGAGTGTGTGGGCCCTGACGGGGTCCACGGCAGTCGGCGGATCCAGCCGGCCCCCTCGGACAGCCCCGTGGAGAACACGGTCCCGGCGTGGGGCATGGCGCGCGGACCCGCGGACTTGTGCGGGCCTAAGTATCGATGGAAGAGGCGTAACTCCAGTGCCAGAACTGCCAACCCACCGCCTGCCCGAGGAATTCGGCGGCAATGAGTGGCTTGTGGACGAGCTCTACGAGCAGTACCAGCAGAACAAGAACTCCGTGGACTCCAAGTGGTGGCCGTTGTTCGAGTCGTTCGACTCGGACAGCGGCCACACGTCGAACGGCACGGCGAAGGCGCGCGCGGCCGACACGCTGACGCGGCAGATCCCCACGGTCAAGGCTCCCAACGCCTCGCCTGCGCCCGCCAAGCCTGCGGCCCCGGCCGCCGCGCCGGCTGCCGCTCCTGCCAAGCCTGCGGCACCGGCCGCCGCCCCAGCTGGCGCCTCCGCTCCGGCTGCTGCCCCGGCGCCGTCGGACGCCTCGCCGAAGAAGGGCGCTGCCGCCGTCGTGCGCGACGGCGCCCGGCCCTCCACGACGGGCCTGATCCCCGCCCAGCTGCCGAAGACGGCCAAGGACGAGACGATCGAGGACGACGTCGTCTCGCCGCTGCGCGGTCCTGCCAAGGCCATCGCGTCGAACATGATCACGAGCCTCGAGGTGCCAACCGCCACGACCGTGCGCGCGGTGCCCGCGAAGCTCCTCATGGACCAGCGCATCGTGATCAACAACCACCTGACGCGCGTCCGCGGCGGCAAGGTCTCCTTCACGCACCTCATCGGCTTCGCCGTGATCCGCGCGCTCAAGCTCATGCCGTCCATGAACGTCTCCTACGACGAGGTCGACGGCAAGCCGGTCGCCATCCAGCATGCGCACGTCAACTTCGGCATCGCCATTGACCTGCCGAGGCCGGACGGCTCACGCCTCCTCGTGGTCCCGAACATCAAGAAGGCCGAGACCCTCAACTTCTCGGACTTCTGGCACACCTATGAGGACCTCGTCAAGCGCTCGCGCGCGGGCAAGCTCACCGCCGACGACTACGCCGGCACCACGGTCTCCCTGACCAACCCCGGCGGCATCGGCACCGTCCACTCCGTGCCGCGCCTCTCGAAGGGCCAGGCCGCCATCATCGGCGTCGGTGCGCTCGAGTACCCGGCCGAGTTCCAGGGCAGCTCCGAGAAGATCCTGGCCCTCCAGGCCGTCGGCAAGATCATCACGCTGACCTCGACCTACGACCACCGCGTGATCCAGGGCGCGGGCTCGGGCGAGTTCCTCCGCCTCGTGCACCAGCTCCTCCTCGGGGAGCAGGGCTTCTACGACGAGATCTTCGAGTCGCTGCGCATCCCCTACGAGCCGGTGCGCTGGAGCCCGGACCTCCAGGTCAACCCCGAGGACGCCATCAACAAGGTGGCGCGCATCCAGCAGCTCATCCACGCGTTCCGCGTGCGCGGCCACCTCATGGCGGACACGAACCCGCTCGAGTACGTCCAGCGCCGGCATCCGGACCTCGACGTGCTCACCTACGGCCTGACCCTGTGGGACTTGGACCGCGAGTGGCCCACCGGCGGTTTCGGCGGCCGGCCGAAGATGAAGTTCCGCGACATCCTCGGCGTGCTGCGCGACGCGTACTGCCGCACCACCGGCATCGAGTACATGCACCTGCAGGAGCCCGCCGAGCGCAAGTGGTTCCAGGACGAGCTCGAGCACCCGTACAAGAAGCCGAGCCGCGAGGAGCAGCTGCGCATCGTCTCCCGCCTGAACGCGGCCGAGGCCTTCGAGACGTTCCTGCAGACCAAGTTCGTCGGCCAGAAGCGCTTCTCCCTGGAGGGCGGCGAGTCGCTCATCCCGCTCCTGGACGCGACCCTGTCCGAGGCGGCCGAGGACGGGCTCGACGAGGTCGGCATCGGCATGGCCCACCGCGGCCGCCTCAACGTGCTGACCAACATCGCCGGCAAGACCTACGCGCAGGTGTTCCGCGAGTTCGAGGGCACGCAGGATCCGAAGAGCGTCCAGGGCTCCGGCGACGTCAAGTACCACCTCGGCACGGAGGGCACGTTCACCGCGGAGAACGGCAAGCAGACCAAGGTCTACCTCGCCGCCAACCCGTCCCACCTCGAGGCCGTCGACCCTGTCCTCGAAGGCATCGTCCGCGCGAAGCAGGACCGGCTCGACAAGGGCGAGGCGTTCCCCGTCCTGCCGATCCTCGTCCACGGCGACGCGGCGTTCGCCGGCCAGGGCGTCGTGGCAGAGACCCTCAACCTCTCGCAGCTGCGCGGCTACCGCACCGGCGGCACGATCCACATCATCGTGAACAACCAGGTCGGCTTCACGACCTCCCCGTCCGCGTCGCGCTCCTCGGTGTACTCGACCGACGTCGCGAAGATGGTCCAGGCGCCGATCTTCCACGTCAACGGCGACGATCCCGAGGCCGTGGTCCGCGTCGCCCAGATGGCGTACCGGTTCCGCCAGCGGTTCCACAAGGATGTCGTGATCGACCTCGTGTGCTACCGCCGCCGTGGGCACAACGAGGGCGATGACCCGTCGATGACCCAGCCGCTCATGTACAACCTCATCGAGGCGAAGCGCTCGGTCCGCAAGCTCTACACCGAGAGCCTGATCGGCCGCGGCGACATCACGCAGGAAGAGGCCGAGCAGCTCCTGCGCGACTACCAGGAGCGCCTCGAGCGCGTCTTCGCGGAGACCCACGCCGCGCAGACCTCGCCGATCCCGGTCATCACTGCCGACGCGAAGGCCGTCTCGGACCTCGAGCGTCCCCTCGCCCAGCAGCAGGAGGACACCGAGGTCCGTGCCCCGCGCCAGACGGCGATCAGCCGCGAGATGCTCGCCGCGATCGGTCAGGCGCACGTTCAGGTTCCCGAGGGCTTCACGGTGCACGCCAAGCTCCGCCAGCTCCTCGAGCGCCGCGAGCAGATGTCCCGCGACGGCGGGATCGACTGGGGCTTCGGCGAGATCGCGGCCTTCGGCTCGCTCACGGCAGAGGGCGTGCCCGTGCGCCTGTCGGGCCAGGACTCGCGCCGCGGCACCTTCGTGCAGCGGCACGCGGTCTTCCACGATCGCCAGACAGGCGCGGAGTGGACCCCCCTCGCGAGCCTCTCGGAGGACCAGGCGAAGCTCTCGATCTACGACTCGTCGCTCTCGGAGTACGCTGCGCTCGGATTCGAGTACGGCTACTCGGTCGAGCGTCCGGACACCCTCGTGCTGTGGGAGGCGCAGTTCGGAGACTTCGTCAATGGCGCGCAGACGATCATCGACGAGTTCATCTCCTCGGCGGAGCAGAAGTGGGGCCAGCGGTCCTCGCTCGTCATGCTCCTCCCCCACGGCTACGAGGGCCAGGGCCCGGACCACTCGTCCGCCCGGATTGAGCGCTTCCTCCAGCTGTGCGCCGAGGACAACATCATCGTCGCCCAGCCGAGCACGCCGGCGTCGCACTTCCACCTCCTGCGCCGCCAGGCGTTCAGCCGGCCCCGCAAGCCGCTGGTGGTGTTCACGCCGAAGCAGCTCCTGCGCCTCAAGGGCGCCGCGTCGAGCGTGGAGGACTTCACGGAGGGCACGTTCCGTCCCGTGATCGGCGAGCACGAGCAGCTGGATGCGAACGCTGTGGACCGGGTCATCCTGGTCTCCGGCCGCCTCTACTACGACCTGCTGTCCTCGCGGACGAAGGCCAAGGACACCAAGACGGCGATCGTCCGCGTCGAGCAGCTCTACCCGCTGCCTGAGGAGGAGATCAAGGCCGAGCTCGCGAAGTACCCGAACGCCGAGGTCGTGTGGGCGCAGGACGAGCCGGCGAACCAGGGCCCGTGGCCGTACATGGCCATCACGCTCGCCCCGGTGCTCGAGCACCGCATCCGCCTCGTGTCCCGCGCTGCCTCGGCCGCGACGAGCGCGGGCTCGATGAAGCGCCACGCCGCGGAGCAGGACATCCTCGTCCGCGAGGTGTTCACGCGCTGACGCCAGACTGAAGCCAGGCGC
>NZ_BAAAQW010000003.1:431695-481498 GCF_039531875.1 Sinomonas flava
GGCGGCAGCGGCCGCGACGACGAGGGAGAGTGGATGGCGCACGAGAGGAAGCTTCGCCTCGCGGCGATCGGAGACGAGCTGCTCGCAGGCAATGGGGACCCCCGCGCGCTCGGGTGGTTCGGCCGGGTCCTCGCCCGGACACCGCGGGAGGAGCTGACCCTCGAGTCGTACGTCCTCGCGGCCCCCCTCGAAGGAACGGAAGGCCTCGCCGCCCGTTGGGAGGGCGAGACGCTCCGCCGCTTCGGCGAAGGCTTCGAGAACCGCCTCGTGATCGGCCTGTCCGGCCGCGACATCGAATTCGGCATCTCCCCCGCCCGCAGCCGGCTCAACGTGGCCAACATCCTCGACTCGGCGCAGCAGAACAGCGCGGAGGTGTTCGTCGTAGGTCCTCCGCCGACACTGGACCCGGCGCGGAACCGCCGCCTCGCGGAGCTCAACACTGCCTTCGCCGACGTCACCACCCGCCGCAACCACTACTACGTGGACACCTTCTCCCCCCTGCTGAACCACGAGCAGTGGCGCGGCGACCTTGCCGCCAATGCGGGCACCCCCGGGCAGGCGGGCTACGGCCTCATCGCCTGGCTCGTGCTGCACCGCGGCTGGTTCCCCTGGCTGCGGCTCCCCCAGCCGCAGTAGGGCGCCTCCTCGGGCAAGGCCGCTGGCGGGGAGCCTTCACGGCACCCGCTTGCGGCAAGGAATCCGGCCCCGGGCCTTGCCCCGCCCAAGGACGCGATATATCGTGATTGTGTCAACGCGATATATCGTGATTCCGGAGGAGGAGCCATGCCCACCGAAAGCTGGTCAGTGACGGAACCCCAGACCATCGACATCGAGGCGGTGTCCTCCCTGCGGGCCGGCATCATCGCCGGGCGCCTCGACGTCATCGCGCACGACGGCGAGGGCGCGCGGGTGGAGGTCGCGGAGGTCAGCGGCGAACCCCTCGTCGTGACCCTCACCGAGGGCCGGCTCGAGGTCCGGCACCGCGAGGACGGCGCGCAGGGCTGGTTCAAGAGCATGCTCGGAACCATCAGCGGCGCAACCCAGAACACCGCGGTCGTGAGCATCGCGCTGCCCGCCCGTGTCCCTGTCGAGGTCGGGACGGTCACCGGCGACGGGCTCGTCTCGGGAACCGGCCCTGTCACGAAGCTCAACACCGTCTCCGGCTCGGTCCTCGCCGACGGCACCCACGGCGAGCTCCACATCAATACGGTCTCGGGCGAGGTCATCGCGCGCGGCCACGAAGGCCTCCTGACCGCGAAGACGGTCTCGGGCGAGGTCACCGCCTCCGGGGAGCTGGACCACGTGCGCGCCAACTCCGTCTCCGGGGACCTGTCCTTCGACTCGGCAGGCACGATGCAGGACATCGGGGCCAACACCGTCAGCGGCGCCCTGACCGTCCGCATCCCGCACGGCGTGGGGCTCGACCTCGGCGTGCGCACCTCCTCGGGCCGCGTCGTGGTGGACGACGAGCGCTTCACGATCCTCGGCGGCAAGATCGCGGCGAACCTCGGTCCCGAGGGGCAGCGCATCCGCCTGCGCGCCAACACCGTCTCCGGGGACGTTGCGGTCGTCCACGCCGCGGCGCCCGCGGACCCAGCACCCGAGGCTCCCGCGGCAGCCCAGGAGCCGGGCCGCGGAACGGAGGACTGAGATGGTCCCGCCTGTCTTCGCCCACGGTGCCCTGCGCCTGTACCTCCTTGCGCTCCTCGAGGACGGGCCCAAGCACGGCTACGAGATCATCAGGGCGCTCTCCGAGCGCTTCGGCGGCACCTACTCGCCCAGCGCCGGGACCGTCTACCCGCGGCTCTCGAAGCTCGAGGAGGAGGGACTGGTCGCGACAGCGCCCGAGGGCCGGCGGACGGTGTACTCGATCACCGACTCCGGCCGCGCCGAGCTCGAAGAGCGCCGCGGCGAGCTCGCGGACGTCGAAGAGGACATCTCCGCATCCGTGCGGCGCCTCGCCGACTCGCTGCGCGAGGAGCTGCGGGCGAGCATGCGCGGCCTCAGGGCGGACCTGGCCGCGACAGCCGAGACGGCGCGCAGGTCGGCGCAGCGCAGCAGCGGACCGCCGTGGGGCGTCGGCGGCTCGGGGGGCGCCGGCGCACGCCCGACCGATGACGGTCCGGCGGGGCGGACCCCTTCGTCCGGCCGCGCCGAGCAGGTGCGGGAGAACGCAGGCCGCCTCGCCGAGGCCGAGATGCTCGTGCAGGCCTTCCGCGACGACCTCCGCATCGAGCTGCGCGCCCACGCGGCCACCCACCCGATCACCGAGATCACGGTCGAGGCCATGCGGTCCGCCCTCGAATCGACCCGCGCAGCGATCCGCGCAGCGCTCCGGGCCTAGCCCGGTTGGGCGCTGGGGGGCCGGATGTGGGAGACTGGACGACGGCCTTCTGGGCCACCCGGCCCACCGCGGGCCACACAGTCCGTCGAGAGAAGGAGGCCAGCCATGAGCAAGCGTGCACGCAAGCGCCGTGACCGCAAGCGCGGCGGCGCGAACCACGGCAAGCGCCCCAACACCTGAGGTGCTGCCGCGGACAGCAGGAGGCCCCGGACACCTGTCCGGGGCATCCTGTGTGTCTCTCGGCCGGCGACGTCAGCTGCCGCTGCGCTGGTGCTCCGAGGGCCTCTCCCTGCAGTTCAGGACTGGGCGCGCAGGGCGTGGATCTTGTCCAGGATCGAGGTCTTGAGGGCGGCGGGCGCCTGCTCGTGGCAGCTGCGCTTCATGGCCGAGCGGATCATGCACTCGAGGTCGTGCTCCTCGAGGCAGTCCGGGCACGTCTCGAGGTGGGTGCGGATCTCGGCCACGTCGTGCGCGGGAAGGGCGCCGTCGAGGTACTCGTACAGTCGCTGGAGCCGGCTTTCGTCGCAGTCCCCCAGCCCTTGGCAATCGCTCATTGTTCCTTCTCCTGAGATGCTGCGGGGCGGGCGCCCGCGAATCCTCGCTCGGCGGCGTAGTCGGCGAGCCTGTCGCGCAGCATCTTCCGCCCGCGGTGGAGCCGGCTCATGACCGTGCCTATGGGTGTGTTCATGATCTCCGAGATCTCCTTGTACGCGAAGCCCTCCACGTCCGCGAAGTACACCGCGAGGCGGAACTCCTCGGGGATGGACTGCAGGGCTTCCTTGACGTCGGAGTCGGGGAGGTGGTCGAGCGCCTCGGCCTCGGCGGACCGCAGCCCGGTCGAGGTGTGCGACTCGGCGCGGGCGAGCTGCCAGTCCTCGACGGTGTCGGTGGCCGCCTTCTGGGGTTCCCGCTGGCGCTTCCTGTAGAGGTTGATGTACGTGTTCGTCAGGATCCGGTACAGCCAGGCCTTCAGGTTCGTGCCCGGCTTGTACTGGTGGAACGCTGCGAAGGCCTTCGCATAGGCCTCCTGGACGAGGTCCTCCGCGTCCGCGGGGTTCCGCGCCATCCGCATGGCAGCGGAGTACAGCTGATCGACGTACTGCATCGCGTCCCGCTCGAAGCGGTCGCGGCGCTCATCGTCCGACTCGGCGGCCACGTCCGGGGCCGCGGCGCGCACGGCGCCTGTCCCGTCGTCGGCGGCCTTCGGCTCGCGGGGCTCGACACTGCTCATTGCCGACCAGTCTACTGTCGGGGCAGGCACGGGGCGGTCGAGGACCAGCACGGTGGCTCCTTCCAGTGGACGACGGGCGGCGGCTTTAGCTGACGGACGTGAGGCACAACGCCGCGTCCGCGCGAAAATATTCCGCAAAGGTGCGAGACTGGGGACGCATCTGACGACGTCACCGACTCTTGCAGGAGGCTCCATGTCCGCAGTCCGATTCCTCGCCCGGCCGCTCCTCGCGTCGTCATTCATCGTCGCTGGCGCGGACAAGCTGAAGAACGCGGACGACACGGCGGAACAGCTGTCTCCGGTGCTCCGCCGCGCAGCCGACGCACTGCCCGTGCGCGTGGACGAGAAGACTCTGGCGCGGGCGATCGGCGGGAGCCAGGTTGCCGCGGGCGTCCTGTTCGCCCTGGGCAAGGCACCCCGGCTGTCGGCGTCGGTCCTCGCCCTCACGAGCGCGCTCACCGCGTTCGTCGAGTGGCGCTCAGCGGACATCGGCTCTCCCGAGGGCCGCGCGGCGCGCCGCTCCGGGCTGCTGAAGAACCTCTCGCTCGCAGGCGGGGTCCTGCTCGCCGCGGTGGACACCGACGGCCGGCCCTCCGTCGCGTGGCGCGCGCAGCACCTCGCCGCCGACACCGCGAAAGCCGGCCGCCGACAGCTCGCCCGGGCCGACAAGGCCGCGCACAAGGCAGCCAAGCGCGCCGAGCGCACGGTGCGGAACGTCGCCAAGGGGGCCTCGGAGACCGCCTCGGGCGTGCTCGCGTGACCTCTCCTGCCTGGCCCGCTCCGTTCGCCGCCGGCCCGGTCGACGCGACCGTCACCGTTCCGGGCTCGAAGTCCCTCACGAACCGATACCTCGTGCTGGCGGCTCTGGCGGACGGGCCAAGCAGGCTCCGCGCGCCACTCCACTCGCGCGACTCCGCACTCATGGTCGCGGCACTCCGATCGCTCGGGGCGACGGTGACCGAGGTGCCCGGCGACGGCGAGTACGGCCCCGACCTCGAGGTCACCCCGATCCCCACCGGCGCCGACGCCCCGGGTCTGGGACGGGCCGAGGTCGACTGCGGCCTCGCCGGGACCGTGATGCGCTTCGTCCCGCCGCTCGCCGCGCTCGTCCGCGGCGAGGTCGCGTTCGACGGCGATCCCCATGCCCGCGTCCGCCCCATGGGACCGGTCATCGACGCGCTCGCGGCCCTCGGCGTCGCCGTCTCCTCGTCGGACCCGGACTCCGCTGGCACGCCGACATCGCTGCCGTTCACGGTGCACGGCGCGGGTACGGTGCCCGGCGGGCACGTGGTCGTCGACGCGTCGGGGTCGAGCCAGTTCGTCTCGGCGCTCCTCCTCGTGGGTGCCCGCTTCGAGCACGGCCTGCACCTCGAGCACGTGGGCAAGCCCGTGCCGAGCCTCGACCACATCTCCATGACGGTCGAGGTGCTGCGCGGCGTCGGGGTGGAGGTCGACGACTCCGTGCCGAACCACTGGCACGTCACGCCCGGGACCATCCGCGCCTTCGACGTGCGCATCGAGCAGGACCTCTCCAATGCGGGGCCCTTCCTCGCGGCGGCCCTCGCGACGCACGGGACCGTGCGGGTCCCCAACTGGCCCGAGCACACGACGCAGGTCGGCGACGCCTGGCGGCGGATCCTCCCGCAGCTCGGCGCCACGGTGACGCTCGACGCCGGGACGCTCACCGTCACGGGCGGCGAGCGGATCACCGGCGCCGAGCTGGCGGACACGAGCGAGCTTGCCCCGACCGTGGCGGCGCTGTGCGCGCTGGCGGAGTCGCCGTCGCGCCTCACCGGCATCGCGCACCTGCGCGGGCACGAGACCGACCGCCTCGCGGCCCTCGTCGCAGAGATCACGCGGCTCGGCGGCGACGCCGAGGAGACCGAGGACGGGCTGGTGATCCGGCCTGCCCCGCTGCACGGCGGGGTCGTGCGCAGCTATGCGGACCACAGGATGGCCACGGCCGGCGCGATCTGGGGCCTCGCCGTCCGAGGCGTCGAGGTCGAGGACATCGCGACGACGTCCAAGACGATGCCCGAGTTCCCCCAGATGTGGGCGAGGATGCTCGGCCAGGGAGCCTGAGTGGCCAAGCGCGAATGGGACGAGAGCGACGTCCGGATCCGCCCCAACAAGCGCGGCAGCCGGCCGCGCACGAAGGAGCGGCCGAGCCACGACGACGCCGTCCGGGGCAGGATCGTCACGGTGGACCGCGGGCGCTACACGGCGATCGTGGCCGAGGACTCGTCCGAGGAACGGGTCGTCGTCGCGGCCCGCGCGCGCGAGCTGCGGCGCACCCCGGTGGTCGCCGGGGACTTCGTCGCACTCGTCGGAGACGTGAGCGGGCGTCCGGACACGCTCGCCAGACTCGTGCGCGTCGAGGAGCGGCAGACCGTCCTGCGCCGCAGCGCGGACGACACAGACCCGGTCGAGCGCGTCGTGGTCGCCAACGCCGACCAGCTCGTGATCGTGGTGGCGGCCGCCAACCCCGAGCCCCGCACAGGCTTCATCGACCGGGCCCTCGTCGCCGCCTATGACGCCGGGCTCGAGCCGCTCCTGCTCGTCACCAAGGCGGACCTGAAGGACCCGGCCCCGCTCCTGGCGACGTACGAGCACCTGCCGCTGACCGTCGTCGTGAGCCGCACGGCCGAGACGGACGGGGCCCCGGCCGACGAGGCCGCAGCGGGCGCCGGCATCGATGCGCGAGGGGCTGACGGCTCCTCGGCCCGGCTCGACGCGGAGGCCGTCGCGGAGCTGCGCGCGGAACTCGACGGGCACGTGACGGTGCTGCTCGGCCATTCGGGTGTGGGCAAGTCGACCATGGTCAACGCGCTCACCGGCGCTGACCGGGCCACCGGAGGCGTGAACGCCGTGACCGGGCGCGGGCGGCACACCTCGTCGTCGGCGCTTGCCCTCCGCCTCTCCGAGGCCCCGCCGGGGAGCTGGATCATCGACACCCCGGGGATTCGGTCGTTCGGCCTCGCGCACGTGGACCCGGACCGGATCCTGCGCGCCTTCGCCGACCTCGAGCCCGGCACCGCGGCGTGCGAGCGGGGCTGCCGCCACGACGCCGCGGCTGTCGGCTGCGGGCTCGACGCGTGGGTCGCCGAGGGCAATGCGGGCGACGCCGGTCCGGCCCGCCTCGCGTCGCTGCGCCGTCTGCTCGGCAGCGGCTCGCGCGAGGAGGCGCAGGACGCCAAGGAGCTCGGCGCGTAGCGGGCCCCCTCTTCCAGGCGGAGCCTCCCGCTCCGGCAGGGCGCGAAGCGATAGCGTGGGGTCCATGACGCAAGCGCCCGAGACGTACAACGACGACCTCCGGCTGGCCCACGTGCTGGCGGACTCGGTCGATGCCCAGACCATGGAGCGGTTCAAGGCCCTCGACCTCAAGGTCGAGACGAAGCCCGACCTCACGCCGGTGACGGACGCGGACCGGGCGGCGGAGGAGGCCATCCGCGGCCAGCTTGCCCGCTCCAGGCCTCGGGACGCCGTGGTCGGCGAGGAGTTCGGCACGACGGGGCACGGGGCGCGGCGGTGGATCATCGACCCGATCGACGGCACGAAGAACTTTGTCCGCGGCGTGCCCGTGTGGGCCACCCTCATCGCCCTGGCGGACGGCGACGAGATCGTCATGGGCGTGGTGAGCGCGCCAGCCCTCGGCCGCCGGTGGTGGGCGGTGAAGGGAGCCGGCGCCTATACCGGCCGCTCGCTCGCCTCGGCGACGCGGCTGAAGGTCTCCAATGTGGCGCGGCTCGAGGACGCCTCGCTCTCGTACTCCTCGCTCTCGGGATGGAAGGAGCGCGGGAGCCTCGACGGCTTCATCGGCCTCACCGAGGACGTGTGGAGGACGCGAGCGTACGGGGACTTCTGGTCGTACTGCCTCGTCGCGGAGGGAGCTGTCGACATCGCCACCGAGCCCGAGCTCGCCCTGTACGACATGGCGGCCCTGGTCCCGATCGTGAAGGAGGCGGGCGGGCGCTTCACGTCCCTGGACGGGGAGGACGGCCCGTGGGGCGGGAACGCCCTCGCGACCAACGGGATCCTCCACTCGGAGGTCCTCGGTCGTCTCCACGCCGAGCGCGAGCCGGTCTCGGAGGCGCCCTGACACGCGCTGTCACAATGCGACACGCTCGACGGCCACGGATGCACCCTCCGCACCCCGTGGCCTAGTCTCGTGGACAGGTCACGAGTGCCAGCGCTAAACCCCGGTTTGCTGGCCGGCAACCCTCCCACCGCGGCGGGGTGCCCCGGGTGACGACCAGGCCGGTCCGGAGCGGACCCGGCAAGCGCGGACCCGCCACGGGTCCCTCACGGTCACGAGGAATGCCGATGAGCCCTGTCCCGCCCTCCCTGCTGCCCGCCGTCGACACAGCCGTCGGCACCAGCGCCGCCCCGCCCCACCGGTACGCCGACGCGCTCGAGCCGCTGCTCGCCGTCGTGGGCGCCGACCTGCGGGCGCCGTTGGTGGGCGGGGACGAGGTCCGGTACGCCAATCTCGACTATGCGGCCTCCGCCCCGTCGCTCGCTGCCGTTGCCGACCATCTCACCGACGTACTGCCGTTCTACGCGAGCGTCCACCGGGGTGCGGGGTATGCCTCGCAGATCAGCACGAGCCTGTATGAGAACGCCCGCGGGACCGTCCGCAGGTTCGTCCGGGCCCGGCCCGACGACGCGGTGGTGTTCACGCGCAACACGACGGACTCCCTCAACCTTCTGGCAGGATGCGTCCCGGCCGGGAGCGAGGTCCTGTACCTGGACATCGAGCACCATGCAAACCTCCTGCCCTGGCAGGCGCGCCCGCACCGCAGCGTCGTCGCGGCGCCCAGCCTGGCCGAGACGCTCGAGCGGGTCCGGATCTCGCTGTCCGACGGCGGCGTGGGCCTCCTCGCCGTCACGGGCGCCTCCAATGTCACGGGCGAGGTCCTCCCCATCGCCGAACTAGCCGCGATCGCGCACGAGCACGGTGCCCGGATCGTCGTCGACGCGGCCCAGCTGGCTCCGCACCGCCGGATCGACATGGCTGCCGCAGGAACATCCGGGGAGATCGACTACCTCGCGTTCTCCGGCCACAAGCTCTACGCGCCGTTCGGCAGCGGCGTCCTCGTGGGCCGCGCCGACTGGCTCGACGCCGGCACTCCCCACCTTGCCGGAGGCGGCGCCGTGCGGGAGGTGCGCCTCGACGCGGTCACCTGGGCGGACGGTCCGGCCCGGCACGAGGCCGGCTCCCCCAACGTCCTCGGGGCGGCCACCCTCGCCCGGGCGGCCGAGGTCCTCGGCTCCCTCGACGAGGCCGCGTGGCAGCGGCACGAACAGCAGCTGCGTGCCGCGCTCCTGGAGGGGCTCGCGGAGATCGACGGCGTCACCGTCCACCGGCTGTTCGACGACTCCAAGGAGGCGATCGGCGTCGTGAACTTCTCGGTGGCCGGGCACGACGCCGGGCTGGTGGCCGCCTGCCTCTCGGCAGAGCACGGCGTGGGGCTGCGCGACGGCCGGTTCTGCGCGCACCCGCTCCTGAAGCGCCTCGGCCTGCCGTCGGGCTCGCTGCGCGCGAGCTTCGGGGTCGGGTCCCGGCTGGAGGACGTCGAGCGCCTTGTGGCGGGAGTGCGAGGGCTCGTCGAGGACGGGCTCGGGATCGACTACGCGGTCGACGCCGGCCGGTGGGTGCCCGCCCACGACTCGCGGCCCTTCCCCGCATGGGCCCCCAACACTCCAGGCACCGCGGGCGCAGCCCCCTGTCTCACGGACTCCTGACTTCCACGGCGGCGCCGCTTCGCACGCCGGAATAGAGTGGGCTCGGCAGTCCACGAGGGAGGCAGGGAATGGCACGCGGCGGGCCGAAGCTGGACGACGCACGACGGCGCGAGCTCGCCAGCGCGTTCGAGGCCGGCGGGGCGCACTACGAGAGGGTCCGGCCCGGGTACCCGGCGGAGACGGTCGCGTGGCTCGTCCCCGACGGCGCGGAGACCGCCGTCGACCTCGGGGCCGGCACGGGCAAGTTCACGGGCCTCCTAGCCCGGCATGGGCTCGGGGTCACCGCGGTGGACCCGTCCGCGGACATGCTCGCCGAACTGGGCCGCCGATACGCGGGCGTGCACTGCATCGTCGCGCCTGCCGAGTCGACGGGTCTTCCCGACGGCTGTGCGGACCTCGTCGTCGCCGCCCAGGCCTGGCACTGGTTCGACCCCGAGGCTGCCACGCGGGAGGCCGTGCGGCTCCTGCGCCCCGGGGGACGGGTCGGCCTCATCTGGAACCAGCTCGACACAACGGTGCCGTGGGTCCACCGGCTCTCCCGCATCATGCACGCCGGCGACGTCCACAAGCCCGGCTACCACCCGCCGTCGGGCCCCGAGCTCACCGGCTGGGAGTCTGCTGTCATCCGGTGGGAGGACCCCATCACGCCGGAGGGCATCGTGGACCTCACGAAGTCGCGCAGCTACTACCTCCGTGCCGACGCGCGGCACCGCGCCAAAGTCGAGTCGAACCTCGCGTGGTACCTCCACGAGCACCTCGGGCACGCTCCCGGCGAAGCCCTCGCACTCCCCTACCTGACGCAAGTCTGGCGGGCCGTCCCTTCCGTCTCCTAGGAACGGGCCGGTCGCGGCCACCTTGCCGTCCTCCCCCGGCGGCGCCTACAGTTTAGGCAGACCGAAAAACGGGTCTCCGGTGCGGCGAACAGCCCCGGGAGCGCGCAGCAGAGAGGCTGAAGGGTGAGCAGGACCTTGAAGGCGACCGAGCGGACCCCGGGGTCGCGCTCCCGGTGGATCATGCTCCTGGGAACTCTGGGGCCGGCGTTTGTCGCCTCCGTCGCCTACGTCGACCCTGGGAACGTCGCGGCGAACCTGACTGCAGGGGCGCGCTACAGCTATCTGCTCGTGTGGGTCCTCGTCATCGCGAACGCCATGGCCATGCTCATCCAGTACCAGTCCGCCAAGCTCGGAGTCGTCACCGGGCGCACCATGCCGGAGATCCTGGGCCAGCGACTGGGCCGTACAGCCCGCAGGCTGTACTGGGCGCAGGCGGAAGTCGTGGCGCTCGCCACGGACCTGGCCGAGGTCGTGGGCGGCGCGCTTGCCCTGCACCTCCTCTTCCAGGTGCCGCTTCCGCTGGGGGCCGTCATCATCGGCGCCGTGTCCATGGCGATCCTCGCGATCCAGGACTTCCGGACGCAGCAGCGCTTCGAGCTCGCCATCGTCGGTCTCCTCGCCGTCATCACCATCGGCTTCCTGACGGGTCTGGCGATGAGCCCCCCAGCACCGGCACGCGTCCTCGGCGGCCTCGTGCCCCAGTTCGACGGTCCCGACTCAATTCTGCTAGCGGCCTCGATGCTCGGGGCAACCGTCATGCCCCACGCCATCTACGTGCATTCGGCACTGGCGCGGGACCGCCACCGCAGCGACCCCGATGAGCACTTCGGCGCTCCCGCCATCCTGCGCCTCCTGCGCAGCACCCGGGTCGACGTCGTCGTTGCCCTGGGCGTGGCCGGCGTCGTGAACATCGGGATGCTCCTCCTTGCAGCGTCGACACTCGCAGGCGCCGAGGGCACCGACACGATCGAGGGCGCACACGCCTCGATCCAGTCAGCGCTCGGGCCGGCCGTCGGTGCCATCTTCGCGGTGGGCCTCCTCGCGAGCGGTCTCGCCTCGACGGCAGTGGGCGCGTATGCGGGGGCGACCATCATGGAGGGGCTGCTCGAACGCAGGATCCCGCTCGTGCTGCGCCGGTCTATCACCCTCATCCCCTCAATCGTCGTCCTCGCCCTCGGTGTGGACCCGACGTGGTCCCTCGTCGTGAGCCAGGTCGTGCTGAGCTTCGGGATTCCGTTCGCCCTGATACCCCTCATCCGCCTGGGTTCCACGAAGTCCGTGGTAGGCGACCACGTGATGCGGCTCCCCCTCGCGATCGCGTCCTGGATCAGCGCCGCGCTCGTCGTCGCCCTCAACATGGTGCTCCTCTGGCTCACCTTTGCCGCGGGGTCCTGAGGGTAGGCTGGACGGGTGAAGAGCGCTCCCTCGTCCTCGATCGAGGACTACGTGAAGGTCATCTACACCTTCACCGAATGGCAGGACAGGCCCATCACGTCGTCGCAGCTGGCCGCACGGCTGGGCGTGGCGAACTCATCGGTTTCCGAGATGGTCCGCAAGCTGAGGGAACAGGGCCTCGTGGACCACCGCCCCTACGGGGCCGTGCGGCTCACCGAGGAAGGGCGCGCGCTCGCCCTGACCATGGTCCGCCGGCACCGCCTCCTCGAGACCTTCCTGGTCCGCGAGCTCGGCTACCGGTGGGACGAGGTCCACGACGAGGCCGAGCAGATCGAGCATGCGGTGTCCGACCTTTTCGTCGACCGGCTCTCCGCGAAGCTCGGCCACCCCGTCCGCGATCCGCACGGCGACCCGATCCCCACCGCGGACGGGCGGATTGAACGGCCCAGCGCCCACGTCCTGAGCGAGCTCGATGCCGGCCATCGCGGGCGCGTCACGCGGATCAGCGACGACAATCCGGAGCTCCTGCGCTACCTCGCGGCGGAGCGGATCGTCCTCGACGCCGACCTCGAGGTGGTGCGGCGCAAGCCGTTCGGCGGGCCGCTGGTCGTGAGGATCGGCGGCACGGGCGATGCGCGTGAGGTCGACGTCGCGGATGAGATCGCCGAGGCCGTGTGGGTCCACAGCGACACCGTGCACGCCGGCTGCACTCTGGCCGCGTCCGCCCACCACGGAGGCTGAGCCGGACCCTACCGCCGCGCACGGCCGCCGGCTCCGGCTTCACGCCTCCCGGCTGGCCGGCTCGGCAGCGGTGCTGGCCGTGGGAATCCACAGCGCCGAGGTGGCGGCTGCGAGGGCGAGGAGCACTGCGGTGACCGCCGCCGCCCGGGCGAACCCCGCGTCGTCGAGCGTGCCGCCCACGATCGCCCCGGATGCGCCGATCGCGACGAGCGAGGCGATCCGGGCGACCGCGTTGTTGACCGCGGAACCCGCACCCTCAGCACCCCGGGGCACGGCGGAGAGCACGGTCGTCGTCAGGGGAGCGACCATGAGCGCCAGCCCGATCCCCAGCAGGACCATGGGGCCGAAGACATCCCTGAGGTACACGAGCGGAGGCTGGGCGAGGGCGAGCCAGGCGAAGCCCACGGCCGCCACGGCCGGGCCCACGGACATGGGAAGCCGAGGGCCCCGTCGGGCCGCCAGCGTGGCCGACCGCCCCGAGAGGAACAGCATGGGGACGGTGCTCGGGAGCATGCCCAGCCCGGCCAGGAACGCGCTCAGCCCCATCCGCTGCTGGAGGTACAGCCCGACGGTGAAGGAGCCCAGGCCGAGGGCGCCGTAGGCCCAGAAGGTCGCTGCGTTCCCGGCCGAGAAGGCCGGTTCGCGGAAGAGCCCCAAGGGTATCTGCGGGTCTGCGGAGGACCGCTGGCGCACCAGGAACACCGCGACGAGGGCCGCGCCGCCAGCGAGAGAGACGATCACCGCCGGATCCGCGAAGCCCGTTCCCGCCGCCACGATGAGGCCCAGCACCACGGCACCCAGGCCGCACACGCTGAGGGCCGCGCTCGCGACGTCGAAGGCCGCCTCCCGCCGCGGCGGACGGATGGCACGTCGGCGCAGTCGCGCCAGCGGGCGCCACATGAGGGCCGCAGGGAGCACATTGACGAGGAAGACGAGCCGCCAGCTCCCGAGGTCGACCGCGGCGCCGCCCACGAAGGGCGCCGCGACGCTCGCCGCGGAGATCCAGGCGGTCCATTGGGCGATGAGCCGGAGCCGGGTCGTCCCGTGGGCGGCCGCAGTGATGAGCGCGAGCGCGCTCGGCGTGATCACCGCCCCTGCCGCGCCCTGGGCGAGCCGGCCGGCCACGAGGACCCAGCCCTCAGGCGCTAGGCCGCACACGAGCGAGGTGAGCGTGAACCAGAGCGTCCCGGCGGCGAGCACCCGTTCGGTGCCGAAGCGGTCGGCCACCGCCCCGGCGGCGAGCAGGAGCGCCCCGAGGGTCAGGAGGTAGCCGTCCATGACCCACTGCTGGAGCACGAGGCCGCCGCCGAGCTCGCGCTCGACCGCGGGAAGCGCCAGCCCGACGCCCTGGCCATCGAGGATCACGAGGCAGCTCGAGGCAACCGCGACGCCGAGGACGCGGCGCAGGTCCCGGGGCTCGCGCGGACGCACAGCCCCATACTGCCCTCCGGGACGGCTTGGGCACGAGGGGCGGACGCACGAGGACCCCGGCCTGATGGCCGGGGTCCTCGTGCGACAGAGTGGAGATGGGGGGAATTGAACCCCCGTCCGGTGCGGTTTTGCCAGGTATTCTCCGGGCGCAGTGTGCGTCGGGTTTTCTCGGCCCCAGCCATCAAGCACACCAGTGGCTGACCCGGGCCCAGTCGTCTGAATGTCCCAGCAGCCCCGACGACGAGGGCTGCCAGCAGTGGCTATCTAATCGACGCCAGGATCCGGGGCGATAGCAATCCCGGGCTGACGGACTTGCTCGCTACTTAGGCAGCGAGAGCGAAGTCAGTGCGCTTAGACTTGGCACTTATTGTTTTGCAGAGAGCGTTGACGAGATGACTCTGCATCCTCGGCCCGCTTCCCCTGTCTCGACCTACACCGTCGAAACCGATCATCCCCGTATGTGGTTGTCAAACCTCGGGCAACCCCTGTGGGCTGACCGCTCCGGCGGCCCTGCGACCATCGGAACAGCCAGTATAGCGCGCGACCGCCGTAGAATATTCCGGCTCATCCGCGCGGCAGCAGACCGGCCGATTCCTTGGCCGTGAGGACCGCCAGTGCCGCGGCGTCGACGGTCCGGGCGAAAGCCGGATCGGCCTTCGCCCGCTCGGCGATCCCTGCCCACACGCGCGGCGCCAGATTCTGGTTGGTGCACAGCGCCACGGTTCCCCCGGCAGCCAGGAAGCCGCTCCCCCGGCCTTCGGGCGGGACGGAGGCGAGCTGGGCGGCGTCGCAGATGTCGTCGGAGACCACGATGCCCCGGAAGCCGAGGTCACCCCGGAGCATGCCCTGGATGACCGTCGGGGAGAACACGGCGTCGTTCGCGCCGTCGATGGCGGGGTACCTGGCATTGGAGATCATGGCCCACGGGGCGCCCGCGTGCACGGCAGCGCTGAAGGGAGCCAAATAGGGGTCATGCCGGCCCGTCACCGGGTCGGCCACGCCCGCGCTGACATCCGTGTTCGCGGTGACGCGCCCGAGGCCCGGGAAATGCTTCGGCGCGGTGGCTACGCCGGCGTCGGCCATGCCCTGGGCGAAGGCCACCCCGTGCGACGCGACCGCCTCCGGGCTGTAGGCGTACTCGCGGCCCCACTTGCCGATAGGCGCGTTGCTCGGCGCGAACTCCGCCGACGGCACGGTGTCCAGCACCGGCGCGAGGTTCACGTTGACGCCAGCGGCGGCCAGCTCGCGGCCCCAGGTCCGGGCCGCTGCGCGGAGCGCGGCGGGATCCATCGCCCCCTGGTCGATCGCCGCAGGGATGTCCGAGAACCCGGGGCCGCGCAGGATCTGCACGTTGCCGCCCTCCTGGTCGGTCGCGACGAACTGTCCTACGCCAAGGGTGGCACCCGGCGTCGCCTCCGCCTTCAGGGCGGCCACCACGGCGGACACGGCCGCTGCTCCAGCGGTCGTGCGCCCCTTGAGGAACACGTTTCCGATGTGGAGGCGGCGGAGCGCATCCAGGCTCGCGGCATCCGCCCCGGTCACCGGCGTCCCGACCATCATGACCTGTCCCACGCGCTGCTCGAGCGTCATCGACGCGAGGATCTGCTGGGCGCGGCTGGGCGCCGAAGTCTGGGACACACTCGGAGCGGACGACGGTGTGGGGCCGCCGCCCGCCTCGGTGCTCGGCGCGGGCGTGGTCTCACCGCTACCGCCGGCCGACGCCCCGGGCGAGCCTGACGCGGAGGCTGCGGGCGGCGTCGTAGGTCCCGGCTCTTGCGAGAGCAGTCGCACGAGCACTGCGGACGCGAGCGCGAGCCCAACAATGATCCCTGCGGCTGCTACGATCCAGGTCCGTGTCCGTGGGTGTGCCATGGCCTCCTCAGGCGGGATCGCGGCGTGTCCGCGTCCCGGGACGGCGCCTCACCGGCGCCGGTTGCGCTCCCGCATCTCGCGCAGAGCCTCGCGCTTGTCCTGCGCCTCGCGCAGGGACTGGCGCTTGTCGTAGTCCTTCTTGCCTCGGGCGAGGGCGATCTCGACCTTGGCGCGGCCGTCGTTGAAGTACATCTGCAGCGGCACGACCGTCAGGCCGGACTCATTGACCTTGTGCTCGATCTTGGCCAGCTCCTCGCGGTGCAGCAGGAGCTTGCGCTTGCGCTTGGAGGGGTGGTTGGTCCACGAGCCCTGGGTGTACTCCGGAATGTTCACGGCCTCGAGCCACAGCTCACCGCGGTCGAAGTGGCAGAACCCTTCGCCGAGGGAGACGTGCCCGTCCCGGAGGGACTTCACCTCGGTGCCCATCAGCACGAGGCCGGCCTCCCAGGTGTCGAGGATGTGGAAGTCGTGCCTGGCCTTGCGGTTCGTGGCCACAACCTTCCGGCCACTCTCTTTCGGCACGGCGCTGCTCCTTTTCCTCGTTCCGCTCTCCACGGTGGACGGCGGCCCCCGCCGGTCCGGCGAGGGAAGATTTCAGTCTACAGGAGGCCCATCGGGTCGACCGGCGAGCCGTTGAGCCAGGTCTCGAAGTGCGAGTGACAGCCGGTCGAGTTCCCCGTGGTTCCGGAGTAGGCGATGAGCTGGCCTTGGCTCACGTACTGCCCGGGGCTCACCGCCACGGAGGTGTTGTGGTAGAAGACCGTGGTCAGAGAGTTCCCCTGGACCACCCCGTGGGAGATCATCACAGTGTTCCCGCCGCCGTTGTTCAGCCAGCCCGCCGTCGTGACGGTGCCCGCCGCGGGCGCGTATACGGGCGTCCCGCAGGGGGCCCCGAAGTCGATCCCGGTGTGCATGTAGCCGCCGGTCCCGTAGAAGTCGATCGATCCGGGCGGTGTGGCCCGCCAGCCGAAGCCCGAGGTGATCGGGATGCCGCGGAAGGGGTTGGCGAGGCCGAAGGCGGACGGCGACCCGGGCCGGACGGCGTTGTCGCGCGCCGCCTGGGCAGCGGCCTCGGCCGCCGCCCTGGCCTGGCCTGCGGCGAGCGCGGCCTGGCGGGCCTCCTCGGCACGCTGCTCGGCGATGCGACGCTGCTCGGCCTCCCACGCCTCACGCAGCCTCCGGTCGCGCTCCGCGATCTCCGCCGCCACCTGGTCCTGCTGGGTCTTGAGGTCCGCGATCTGCTTCTGGATGGCCGGCTTGGCGGCCTCGAGCTCCTTGCTCAGCCGCGAGGTGTCGTCGATCAGCTTGTCCACCGCGGCCTTCTTCGCCGCCGCGTCGTCACGCGCCGCCTGCTCCTTGCGCAGGGCCTCGTCGGCGAGTGCCTTGAGCTCCTTGATCTCGGACTCGACCGCAGCGAGGCGTGCCTCCGAGTTGACGTTCGCGGCACTCTGCTGGGAGAGCTGGGTCAAGGCAGCGTTCTGGCTCTCCATGACCTGGTCGGCCAGGTCCAGCGAGCTCGTGAGGCTCCCGCCCTCGCCCGAGCCCAGCATGAGGCTGAGGTTCGACGGGACGCCGCCGGACATGTACGACTCGCTGGCAATCTCGCCGATGAGCTTCTTGGTGCTGTCCATCTTGCCGCGGTCGGCCTCAATCTGGGCCGTGATCTTCGCCTTGTTCTGCTGGGCCGCATCGACGCGCACGGCGAGGGCATTGACCTCGTTGGTCGCCGCGGTGACGCGGGACTGGGCATCGAGCAGTGCCTGCTGCGCCCCGGGCAGCTGGCCCTGGTAGGTCGCGAGGTCCGCGGCGGTCTGGCGGATCCTGCCGTCGAGGAACTCGAGGTTCTGCTGGACCTCCTGCGCACGCTGGTTCAGCTGCGACTGCTTGTCGTCGAGGTCGTCGGCGGTCGCCGCGGGCCCGGAGGCGCAGAGCGCGGCGAGGAGGGCGACGACAACGGCGGCGCCGGCCGCCCTGCGGCTCCTGCCGCCGACCTGTGGCTGACGGACCCCCGGTCCCAGCGCGCGTTTGTGCATCCTCGTCCCTCCCAGCGGACTAGACCTTGAGATACCGACGAAGGGTCAGCATCGACGAAACGCCCGCGAGCACGATCCCCAGCGCGATGAGCAGGGGGGCGAGCACGAGGGTCTGGGACGGCGAGATGAACGCTGTCCCGGGGTACTGGGCCGTGAGCACGTCGCCCAGGAAGAATTTGGCGACCGCCCAGAGGGTCGCTGACGCAAGGACCGCGCCCACCACCGCGGCGATGACGCCCTCGAGGACGAACGGCAGCTGGATCATGAGCTTCGACGCGCCGACGAGGCGCATGATTCCGGTCTCGCGGCGTCTGCTGAATGCGGAGAGTCTGATGGTCGTGGCGATCAGCAGGATTGCGCACACGATCATGATGCCCGCGATGACGATGGCCACGAGCGAGGCGACGTTCATGACCGAGAAGAGCCGCTCGAGGACCTCGCGCTGGTCGCTCACGAGCCGGACGCCAGGCCGCGAGGAGAAGGTCTCACTGATGATCTGGTACTTCTGGGGGTCCTTGAGGTTGACCCGGAACGAGGCCGGAAGCTGGTCCGGGGTCACGGAGTCCACGATCGGCGAGTTGGCGAACTGCTCCCGGTAGTGCTGGTACGCCTCGTCCTGCGACTCATAGTGGTAGTCGTTGACGTACTGCGCCACCGCAGGCGTCTCGAGCAGCTTCGTCAGGGCCGCCCGCTGGTCCTCCGTCACGGCCCCCGAGGTGCATCCCGGCGCCTTGGCGGTTCCGTTGCAGAGGAAGATGGCCACCTGGACGCGGTCGTACCAGAAGCCCTTCATCTGGTTGATCTGAAGCTGGAGCATGCCGGCCGCGCCCACGAACGTGAGCGAGACGAACGTCACGAGTACCACGGAGACCACCATGGTCAGGTTGCGGCGGAGTCCACCGGCGATCTCGCCGAGGATGAACGCGGCCCTCACTCCCCGCTCCCTTCCGCAGTGACGTGCGGGATCATCGAGGTGTACAGGGCCTTGGCCTCATCGCGCACCACCTGGCCGTCGACGAGCTCGATGACGCGCTTGCGCATCGAGTTGACGATGTCGGTGTCATGGGTGGCCATCACGACCGTCGTGCCGTTCTGGTTGATCCTGTCGAGCACCGCCATGATGCCCTGGCTCGTGGTCGGGTCGAGGTTGCCGGTGGGCTCGTCCGCGAGGAGGATCCCGGGGCGGTTCACGACGGCGCGCGCGATCGCCACGCGCTGCTGCTCGCCGCCGGAGAGCTCGTGGGGCATGCGGTGGCCCTTGCCCTCCAGGCCGACGGTCTTGAGGACTTCGGGCACAGCGTCCCGGATGATCGTCCGGCTCTTGCCGATCACCTGCATGGCGAAGGCCACGTTCGCGAAGACGGTCTTCTGGGGCAGCAGGCGAAAATCCTGGAACACGACGCCGATGCCCCGCCTCAGCCTGGGAATCCGCCAGCTCGGGAGCGTGGCGACGTTCTGGCCCGCGACGAACACGGCCCCGCTGGTGGCCCGGTCCTCACGCATCACCAGCCGCAGGAAGGTGGACTTGCCGCTGCCGGAGGCGCCGACGAGGAACGCGAACTCCTCCCGCTCGATCTCGAGGCTCACGGAGTCGAGTGCCGGGCGGGCTTTCCGGTCGTAGACCTTCGTGACGTTCTCGAAGCGGATCATCGGCTTTCCGGCCCGTGGACGCGCGCGTCCGACGCCCGGCGCACGGGCAAGGCTCGGGGGCAGAACGCGCCGGCTGATCGACTATAACCATGGGGGTGGGCCGACACGCGGCTAAACCTTCGGCGTGTCGCCCTCGGCGAGGCGCACTGCCTCCTCCGTCCTGACGCCGCGCCCGCCGAGCGTTGCGCGCGCGACGGCCGCGGCGCCGTCGGGCGTCATGACGATGGTGTAGTGGTTGGTGCCCGTGACCTCGCGGACCTCGATCGCCGGGTAGGCCGCCCGCCAGCGCTCCATCGCCTCGTCCGGGTACAGCCGGGCAGGGTCGTCGAAGAAGCCGCGTTCGGCGCGCAGGAACACTGCAGGGACGCGGAGCCGCTCGAGCGCACTCAGGAGCACTGCGCCGCCGTAGAGGTCCTCGTTGCCGTCGGGGATCGCCGTGGGGACCGTGGAGGGGTGCAGGTGGGGCGCCTCGCCGTCGAGGTCGTAGAGGACGTAGTCCTCAACCTCTCGGGACCACGCGTGGGCGAACGCCGGATGCCCGCGCCAGTACTCCAGGTACGCCTCGGGACTCGCGAACTCTCTGGTCAGGCGCTCGAGGGTGGGCCCGAGGAGCGCCTCGAGCGCCTCGTCCCGCGACATCCCCGGGGGCGCCTCGAGGGGGAAGCCGCCGTCCACGAGCACGAGCCGGTCGACGAGCTCGGCGTGCCGGTCGGCCAGCACGAGGGACGCGAACGCACCCATCGAGTGGCCCACGACGACGGCGGGCCGGTCCGCGCTGGCGCCGGCCGACCGGAGCACGGCGGCCAGGTCGTCGGCATGCTGGGCCATCCCGTAGGGGCCGGGCAGCGAGCTGCTGCGCGCTCGCCCGCGCAGGTCCGGGGCGACCACCCGCTCGGGCGCCATGCGCGCGGAGGCCGGGCCGCCGTCGTCGGCCGTGCGCGCGAGCAGTGCACGGGCGACGAAGGGCCACGCGAGGTGCGAGGACGTGACCCCGTGCACCGCGAGCACGAAGGCAGAGTCGCCCGGTCCCTCCTCATGCCCGCGCGACCACTCGCCGACCCGGAGGCGCCCGCCGCGCACGTCGACGTCGAAGGTGCGGTAGGCCAGCGTGTCAGTCATGCCGGACGTCCTCTCTGGATGTGGCCGCTGAGGGCGGCGCGTCGGGCGCAAGGCCGCGCTGGATGAGTGCCATGAGCTCGTCGAGCACGTGGTCGGGGATGTCGCGCGGCGCGCCGCCGGTGCCGCCGTCCCCGCCCGCCTCCCACAGGATGTACCGCATGCCGATGAGCTCGCCCATGCCCATGAGCGCCCACGCGGCGATCTCGGGATCCAGCGGGCGGACCTCTCCCGCGTCCTGCGCGGCGGCGAGGCCGTGGGCGTAGCTGCGGACGATCCGCTCGTAGTGCCGGCGCTGCGCGCCCGGGGAGACGAACTCGGCCTGCCGGATGATCCGGTAGAGGGCGGGGTGCTGGGCGGTGAAGCGGAAGAACGCCCGGAAGCCCTCCCGCTCCGCGTCGAACCGGTCCTCGGCGGCGCGGGCCGCCTCCGTCATGGCGTGGCGGACGCGCGCATTGAGGTCGTCCACGACCTCGTCGAAGATCTCCTGCTTGCCGCCGAAGTACAGGTAGAAGGTGCCGAGACCGATCCCCGCCTGCTCGGTGATCCTCACGATCGACGCGTCGTGGTAGCCGGCCGAGGCGAAGACATCCTCCGCCGCGGCCAGGAGCCGCGCCCGCGTGCGCGTCCCGCGGGCCGTGCGTGGCTGGGCGCTCATCGCACGCCCTCCCCCGGCAACCGCACGGCACGTGACTCGGCGCGCGCCCTGAGCCTGGCCCGGGCCGCCTTGTGGAGTCCCGTGCGGGGGATCTCCGCGACGAAATCGATGCTCCGGGGCACCTTGAAGCGGGCGAGCACGCCGCGCAGGTGCTCCCTGAGCTCTTCGGCATCGGTGGCGCAGCCGGGCCGCACGACGACGAACGCAGCCCCCGCCTCGCCCCAGCGCTCGTCCGGGACTCCGACGACGGCGGCGTCGGCCACCGCCGGATGCGCGAGGAGGGCCTGCTCGACCTCGGACGGGGAGACGTTCTCGCCGCCGGAGATGTAGAGGTCCTTGAGCCGGTCGACGACGCGCAGGAACCCCTCGGCGTCGCGCTCCACGACGTCCCCCGTGCGCAGCCAGCCGTCGACGAGCACGCGGGCGGTCGCGGCCGGATCATCGAGGTACCCCGCGAAAACCCCCGGCCCCCGGACCCACAGCTCGCCGCGCGCAGGCCCGTCGAGAACGGCTCCCGTCGTCGGGTCGGCGACGGCGATGTCGACATGGGGGTACGGCGTCCCCGCGGATCCGACCCGGCGCAGGGCCTCCTCCGGGGCCAGACACAGGACATTCGGGCCCGCCTCGGTGAGCCCGTAGCCCTGGGTGAGGGCCACGCCGCGGGCATGCCACGTGCGCAGGAGCGGCGCGGGCATGGGGGCGCCGCCCACGACGGCGCGGCGCAGGCTCGTCAGGTCCGCCTCGCCGAACCCGGGGTGCTGGGACAGCATGAGGTAGTGGGCCGGGACGCCCATCATGGTGGTCACCCGACGCTGGGCGATGAGCTTGAGGATGCGGGCGGCGTCGAACCCCCGTTCGAGCACGACGGTGGCGCCCGTCCACCATGCCAGGAGCGCCAAGATGTTCCATCCGCCCACGTGGAACTGCGGCATGATGCACAGCACCACGTCGTCCCGGCTGACCTCCACGGTGCGGGAGAACGAGAGGTTGGTCCAGAAGCAGTTCGCGTGGGTCAGGACCGCGGCCTTGGGCCGGCCCTCCGTGCCGGACGTGAAGACGATCAGGAGGGGGTCCTCGTCGCCCACCGCGGCACGGGTGACGGGTTCGCCGCGGGGTGGAAGGCTCCGCTCGATGCCTCCGCGGCCCGGCTCCGCGGTGGACGGGCTCACGGGCATCAGTGCCGCGGCCGCGCGGGCGAGGGCCTCGTGCTCCTGCTCGACGACGAACAGGACCGGCGCCGCGATCTCCAGCTGCTCGGCGAGCTCGCGCGGCGCGAGCCGCCACGAGAGCGGAACCAGGACAAGCCCGGCCTTGGCGCACGCGAAGAAGAGCACGACCTGGTCCGCGCTGTTGCCCGTGAGCGTTGCGATGCGTTCGCCGGGCCGGTAGCCAGCGCCGAGCAGCGCCGCTGCGAGCGCGGCCGCCCTGGCCTCGAGCTCGCCGTACGCGAGGGTGACGCCGCGGTCGTCCACGGCGGTCCGCTCGGGCATGCTGGACGCGCGGTCGGTGGTCCAGCGCCCCAGCGTGTGCAGCCCGTCGGCGGGTGCGGATCGGTTCACGCGTCCTCCAGGATCTTCTCGAGGCGCTCGGCGGGTTCGGGCGCACGGGTTCCCGCGCGGCGTCGTGCGCGCAGCCTGCCGGCGGCGCCGGCAATCCCGCCGGGCATGAAGAGCACGACGAGGATGAACAGCGTACCGAGGATGAACAGCGGTTCCGAGAGGGGAATCCGCAGCACCGGAGGCAGCTCCTTGATGGCCGGGGAGGCCGCGAGCGCCGCGAGCCGCTGGTCCAGCAGCGTGTACAGGACTCCCCCGACGACCGCGCCCCAGCGGGACCCGACGCCGCCGAGCACCACCATGACGAGCAGCGTGATGGTGAGGTCCGTGGACACCGAGCGTGGCACGGCGCCCGACTGCAGGAGCAGGTACACCATGCCCGCGATCGACGCGAGCGCGCCCCCGACCGTGAACACGAGCAGCTTCGCGGGGAACGGGGTCAGTCCGAGCACCCGCACGCGCAGCTCGTTCTCGCGTACCGCCTCCGCGACGTGGCCTGCACGGCTGCTCTGGATCCACAGCACCACGGCGTAGACCAGCACGAGCGCGGCGAGCGCCAGCCAGTACAGGTTGCGGGTGTTCACCACTCCGACGAGGCCGTCGGGGAGGTTCTGCGTGGCGAGGCTGAGGCCCTCGTCGCCGCCCGTCGCGTCGCCGGGGTTGCGGCGGACCAGCACGGAGCCGGCCTGCGCGAAGGCGAGCGTGACCATGGCGAAGGGGATGCCTCCCACGCGGAGGCTGATGCTCCCGACCGCGAGCGCAAGCACGATCGCGAGGACCAGGGCGAGCGCGGCGGCCGGGACGAGCGGGAGCCCGAGGTGGGCGAGGATCACGGCGAGGCCGTACACCCCGGCGCCGAAGGAGAGGGCATGGCCGAAGGAGAGCAGTCCCGCGGCCCCGAGCAGGAGGTGGTAGCTGAGGGCTGCGGCGCCCATAGCGAAGCACAGGGCGACCAGCTGGAGCGTGCCCGGCGTGTACGTGGGGCCGGGGAGGATGCCCGGGAGGTCGATCGCGAAGAGCGGCAGGACGGCCAGTGCCAGGACGGCCGCTGCTCCCCCGGCCATCCGTGCCCACGGCAGCCGCGGGCGCTGTCCCGTCTGCGTCCGCGCCCCGCTCACGACGCCGCCCCGAGGAGTCCGCGGGGCCGCACGAGGAGCACGACGGCGAGCGCGAGCACGACCACGAAATCACCGATCCCGAAGTAGAAGTTGGCGAACTGCTGGAGGACCGCGACCCCGACCGAGGCGATCGCCGCCCCCGTGAGCGAGCCGAGGCCGCCGATCACCGTGACGATGAAGGCGAAGATCAGGAGGGAGCCGCCCAGCAGCGGCGAGACATAGCCGAAGTAGTGGCTCGCGAGCACTCCGCCGAGGCCCGCCGCGGCGCCGCCGATCGCGAACACGAGCGTGAAGGCCCTCCGCACATCGATGCCGAGCGCCGTGACCATCGCCCGGTTCTCCACCCCCGCCCGGATGATGAGTCCGTAGCGGGTGCGTTTGAGGAACAGCACGAGTCCGGCCAGGACGAGCGCGGCGCACAGGATTGCGACGAAACGGTCGTTGGGGATCCTGGCCCCGAGGATGTCCGTCGTCTCCTTGAACCACCCCGGCCCGGAGATGTAGACGGCGTCGGTTCCCCAGATCCCGTCGAAGAGCGCCACCGTCGCGAGGGCGAGGCCCACCGTGACGAGCACCTGCTCGATGTGCCGCAGGTAGAGCGGCCTGATGAGGACGAGCTCGGTCACCGCGGCGACCGCGGCGCCCGCCAACACCCCCACGAGCAGCGACAGCGCGAAGGCACCCCACGAGTCGGCCCCGAGCCTGCGCGCGGTCTCCCAGCCGAGGAACGCGCCGAACGTCAGGAAGGAACCGTGCGCGAAGTTGAGCACGCCCATGAGTCCGTAGATGAGGGACAGCCCGGAGGCGACGAGGAAGTACAGCGCCCCCAAGCCCAGCCCCGTGACGAGCAGGAGGATGACGGTGCTCATGGCAGGGCCCCCTCGCCGGGGGACCTGGTGTACGACGCCGCGTGGGCACCCCGGGCGGGTGGGCGGCGCTCGTCGGGCGAGCGGGCGGCGTCGTGCCCGTGTCCCTCTGAGCCCACGCCAAGGAGGCGGCGCGTGAGCGCCTCGTCGTCGAGGAGGGCCCGGGCGTCGTCCGCGCGGTGCACCACCCGGCCGCCGGAGAGGACGACCACGCCGGCGGCGAGGCGCCGCACCACGGCCAGGTTCTGCTCGACGAGGAGGATGGGCACGGCCTGCGCGGCCGTCTCCAGCGCGGCGGCGACCTCCTGGACGACCTTGGGCGCGAGGCCCTTGGTTGGCTCGTCCACGAGGAGCACGCGGTTCTCGTTCAGGAGCGCCCGTGCGAGGGCGACCATCTGCTGCTGCCCGCCCGAGAGGGTGCCGGCGGGCTGCTGGGCCCGCGCGGCGAGGTCCGGGAAGAGCGACTCGACGAACTCCCGGCGCTCGGCCGAGGCCTTGCCGCGGACCGCCAGCTGGAGGTTCTCGGCGACGGTGAGCTTCGAGAAGACCTCCCGGTCCTCCGGAACGTAGCCGACCCCGCGCTGGATGATCCGGTGGGTCGCCTCGCCGTCGATCCGCTCGCCTCCGAGGCTGACGCGTCCGGTGCGGCCGATGAGGCCGAGGACGGCCTTGAGCGTGCTCGTCTTGCCCACCCCGTTGCGCCCGAGGAGGGCGGTGACGCCCCTTCCCGGGACGGAGAAGCCCACGTCCTCCACGACCTGCTGGCCGCCGATGTGCGCGCGCAGGCCCTCGACCGTGAGGATGGGCGACGCCGACGGCCGGCCGGGCCGATCCGTTGCCGTGCTCATACCGGCTCCCCGAGGTAGGCGGCCTGGACGGTGCTGTCGGCCATGACGGCCTCCGGGGTTCCGACGGCGAGGAGCCGCCCGTGGTGCATGACGGCGACACGGTCGACGAGGCCGAGGACCACGTCCATGTGGTGCTCGACCATGAGCACCGTGGTCCCGCGGTCCCGGTGGAGTCCCCGGATGACCTCGCTGAGCGCTCCCACGTCCCCTGAGCCGACACCGGCCATGGGCTCGTCGAGGAGGACCACGCTCGGGTCGGTGGCGAGCATCATGGCGATCTCCACCTTCCGTTTGTCGCCGTGGGACAGGTCGCCGGACCGGTGGTCCTCCTTGCCGGCGAGGCCCACCTCGGCGAGCCGTTCGCGGGCGGTTCGGGTCGCGGCGTCGTGCCTCCTGGGGAAGGCGAGGACGGAGAGGCTGCCCCCGAGACGTGCCTGCGCAGCGAGCCGGACGTTCTCGAGGACGCTGAGGCCCTCGAACAGGCTCGACGTCTGGAACGTCCGGCCGAGCCCGGCGCGGGCTCGGCGGTGCACCGCCAGATGGGTGACGTCCTGGCCGTCCAGGAGCACCCGCCCGGCCGTGGGACGGACGAGGCCCGAGAGCACGTTGAAGAGCGTCGTCTTGCCCGCGCCGTTGGGGCCGATGACCCCGAGCATCTCGCCCCGCGCGACGCCGAACTCGACGTCGGCGAGGATGCTCGCGCCGCCGACGGCGAAGCCGAGGCCCTCGACGGCGAGGGCGGGATGGGCTGCCACAGGTCAGCTCTTCTTCTCGGCCGGGGCGACCTGGTCCGAGGGCACGGTCTTGACCAGCTGAGGGGTCCAGGCGCCGTCCTTCTGGACGAGCTTGGCCTGGTACATCGGCTGCATCAGCACGTGGTCCGAGGCCCGGACGCTCTCCTTGCCCTTGGGTCCGTCGAACTCGTAGCCCTCGAGGCCCTTGACCATCTCGTCCACCGACGCGCCGGACTTGACCGCCTGGACGATCATCTGGCCCGCGACGAACCCGTCCGGGGTGAAGAGGTCCACCTTCTTGCCGGCCGCCTCGACGTCCTTGACCATCTCCTGCTCGACGGCATTGTTGCCGCCGGCGCCCTTGAAGTAGTGGCTGAGGAAGCTGATCTTGCTGCTCGCGGCACCGTAGGCGGAGTAGGTCGAGGTGTCGCCGAGGCCGGTGACGACGGGTGCGGCGTCGAACACGCCCTGCTGGGTGAGTGCCTGCCACATCGCGCCGCTCGTGGCGCCGGCCCAGGCCACGAAGGTCATCGCGGGCTTGGCGTCGATGATCTGGCGCGCGAACGGCGTGAACTCGGTGGCGTCCTCGGGGACGAGGACCTGCTCCACCGTGGCGCCCTTCGCCCCGAGCACGGCCTTGACCGCGGCGACGTTGCCCTGGCCGAAGGCGTTGTTCTGCGCGAAGACCAGGACCTTCTTGCCCTGCAGGCTCTCCACGAAGGTGCCGGCCGTGGCGACGTCCTGGAGCGACTGCCGGCCCGAGCGGAACGTGTACTTGTTGATTCCCTGGAGCGCGTCTGTGGCGGCGGGGCCCGAGATGTACAGGACCTTGTTCTGCGCGGCCTGCTCGGCGAGCTTGAGCGCGACACCGGAGACCACCGTGCCCGCGAGGATCTTGTAGTCCTTGCCGATGAGGTCCTTGGCGATCGCGACCGCCTTGTCGGCGTCGCCCGCGTCGTCCTGATAGGTGAGGTTCAGGGTGGCGTTGCCGACCTTGCCGGTCCCGCCGGTTGCGTACTTGATGCCAGCCTGGAGGCCCTCGTAGTAGGCCTCGCCGTAGGCAGCGAGCGGCCCGGTCTTCGAGTAGACGATGCCCACATTGACCGTCCGGGCCGCGTCGGAGGGGCCGCCCGAGGCGCTGGACGAGCTGGGCGCGCATCCGGTCGCGGCGAGGCCGGCGGCGAGAGTCGCCGCAAGGAGGAACTTCTTTGTTGCCTTCACGGGAGTGCCTTTCGCAGAAGCTGCAGGAGTGCGGAATGAGCAAACATGAAAGGTGATTCAGGTTACGGAAAACGTACGACGTCGGCACGCTGCCGTCAAGGCCGTCCCGCCCTCCGCCGAGGTCACCCCCTGTGGGCCCGAGGTCACCCCCTGTGGGCCCGACATCACCCCGTGTGGGGCCGACATCACCCCGTGTGGGCCCGACGTCACCCCGTGTGAGCCCGACGTCACCCCGTGTGGGCCCGACGTCACCCCGTGTGAGCCCGACGTCACCCTTGCACTCCGTGTCCACCGCGGAAACCGCGACGCGCTGCGCCACCACGGACGCAAGAAAGCCCGGCGCCTCGCAAGAGGAGCCGGGCCTTCTACGCAGCGGGGTCAGCTTCCGGCAGCGCCCTGGCGCTGACCGGCACGCCAGCGGATCCCGGCGTCGATGAAGCCGTCGATGTCGCCGTCGAGCACCGCCGCCGTGTTGCCAACCTCGTGTTCCGTCCGCAAGTCCTTGACCATCTGGTAGGGGTTCAGGACGTATGACCGCATCTGATCGCCCCACGATGCCTTGACGTCGCCTGCGAGGGCCTTCTTCTGTGCGTCTTCCTGCTCCTTCTTCAGCAGGAGGAGGCGAGACTGGAGAACGCGCAACGCAGCGGCGCGGTTCTGGATCTGCGACTTCTCGTTCTGCATCGACACGACGATGCCCGTCGGGATGTGTGTCAGGCGGACGGCAGAGTCAGTCGTGTTGACGGACTGGCCGCCGGGGCCCGAGGAGCGGAAGACATCCACGCGGATCTCGTTGTCCGGGATCTCGATGTGGTCCGTCTGCTCGATGAGCGGAATCACCTCAACCGCTGCGAAGGAGGTCTGGCGGCGGCCCTGGTTGTCGAAGGGGCTGATGCGGACCAGTCGGTGGGTGCCCGCCTCGACAGAGAGGGTGCCGTAGGCGAACGGCGCATTGACCTCGAAGGTCGCCGACTTCAGGCCGGCCTCCTCCGCGTACGAGGTATCCATGACCTTCGTCGGGTAGCCGCGGCGTTCGGCCCAGCGGAGGTACATGCGCATGAGCATCTCGGCGAAGTCCGCGGCATCGACGCCACCAGCCCCCGCGCGGATCGTCACCACGGCATCCCGCTCGTCGTAGTCGCCGTTCAAGAGCGTCACGACCTCGAGTTCTTCAAGAGCCTTCCTGATCGAGCCGAGTTCCCTGCCTGCCTCTGCGAGCGAGTCTGGATCGCCCTCCTCTTGGGCAAGCTCGACGAGCACCTCAAGGTCGTCGATGCGCTCTCCGAGCTTCTCGACACGCTCTAGCTCCGACTGACGGTGAGACAGCCGAGAGGTCACCTGCTGGGCCTTCGACGGGTCGTCCCAGAGGTCCGGGGCGCCGGCTGCCTCGCTTAACTCCGCGATCTCGGCACGCAGAGACTCGACGTCGGTCACCTGCTCAATGGAGTCGTGGGTGGCGCGAAGCGCGCGGATCTCTGCGGGGAAGTCGATCTCAGCCATATCCATCCAAGGTTACGCCATGAGCAGCGGCCACCGGTCAGCGCACGAGCCGGGCACGGGCACTGGCAGTGGCCTTGATCGGCACTCCGTGAGGCAAGAGGATGCCGGCAATCGGCACCTTCGCCATCGCGGTCAGGCTGACCGTGGCCGTGCGGCCGTCCGGCGTGCCCGTCGCTCCCTCGACCGCCAGCCCCTCGAACCTCGCGGCCGCGCCGTCGCGAGCGAGGTAAGTGGCGACGACGCCACGCACCTTCTCCGGCGCGAGCACAGCCGCTGGCGGCCGGTCTCCCGAGGCGGTGTCCGCGAGGGTGAAGCTGTCGGCGGCGGCTGCCGCGGCGCCGTCGGCCGCCGAGAGCAGCTTCCGGTGCTCGATGTGCACTGCGGAGACTCCCATCACCGTGGCTGCGACCAGCAGACACAGGACGGTGAAGCCGATGATCAGGACGGTGAGCTGGCCCGACTCGTCCCCGCAGCCCCGGACCCGGCGCACGACGGCGCCCGCTAGCCTCTTCAGCGGAACCTCCCCACGATCTGGGTCGCCGACGCCTCGATGCGGCCGATGCTCAGGCCGAAGCCTGAGCTGACCGGACTGAACGGCAGCGGTACCTCGACGTGGACCGTCGCCTGCACTGCGGCGCCAGCCTGAAGGCAGGGGCTGCGATCGCAGGCGAGTACGAGCCGGGCGCTGTGCTCGGCGAGCCCGAAGTCGGACATCGCCACGCGCACCGCCGACTCCGCCGCAGTCCGTGCCGCCGCCTCATCCGCCGCCTGGGCGAAGGACTTGGCGGCATGGTCGGCGGCGCCTGTCGCAGCGAACGAAGCGCCCTGGAGCGCGGCGACCGTCAGCACGAAATAGACGACAGGCACGAGCAGGATCAGCCCGAGGAAGACGAATTCGACGACGGCGCTTCCGCCCTCTCCAGCGGCCAGCCCTCTGAACCGATCGAGAAGGGCAGCCCGCGGCCCAGCTTTCGGGGCCGGACCATCACTGAAGCGGGGCATGGCCGGAGACCTCCAGGCGCCCCGCCGGGCCGATAAGTCCGACGACAGGCATCGGGGCGACCACCCGGACCTCCAACGAGCGCACCCCGGCCGAATCGGCGTGGCCGACGCTGATGTCCCCGGCATAATCGGCACCGACGGCTCCGGTGATGAGTTCGCCGGCCCGGGTGCGTGCGTCCTGGGGCGTCCTGTCTGCGAGGGTGCCATACCGCGCGCCGGAGGCGGCAGCATCGACGAGGACGTTGCGCACGTGGAGGACCAGCGTGAGCTGGACCACCGCAAGCGCAAGGACCGTCAGAAGGCCGCCGACCATCACGAAGTCGGCAGCCGCAGAGCCCTCCTCAGAACCCCAGGGCCCTTGCCATGGGCGGTGCGAGCGGGGGCAGCGCATGGCCTACTTGCTCACCTTGCTGATGGCCTGGTTGAAGAGACCTTCGAGGGCAGGACCCGCCACGGCGAGTAGCCCCATCACGAGGACGGCAGACATCAGGGTGATCATGACCCAGCCCGGGACGTCGCCTCGCTCGCGGTCGTCGCCGTCGGAGGCCCTTCTCCAGAGCGCCTCCGGAAGATTCGCGAGCCGGATCCCTGCGCGGGTGAGCGTGTTCATGGTGTTTCCCTTCCCCAATAGGTGCGGCGCCCGGGGCGGTTCCCCGGACTCGGTGTCCCCCATAGCGGTGGTCAGAAGCCAAGCGTGATCGCGGCCACGCCCGGATACACGGCGAAGACGACGGTGAGCGGCAGGACACCGAAGACCAGCGGGACCATCATCCCGATCTCCTTCTTCCCAGCGGCCTCCATCAGCTCTCTCTTGGCAAGGTCGCGGACATCCTGGGCCTGCGCCCGCAGGACATCCGACAGCGGTGTCCCGCGTTCGATGGCCACGATCAGCCCGTCCACGAACCTCGTGATGGGCGCTAGGTCCACCCGGTCCGCCATGGCCTGCAGAGCCTCAACGAGCGGCGCTCCGGAGCGGGCGTGGGCGAGGACTTTCTCAAACTCGCCGGCGAGGTCGCCCTTGGAGACACGGGCCGTCCTGTCCAGAGCCCCTGCAGCCGTCTCGCCCGCGCCGACCGCGAGCGCCATCATGTCCGCGACCGAGGGGAACTCCCCCAGGATCCGCTGCTTGCGCCGGGCGATGGCCGCACCGAGGAGGTAATCCCGTGCCATGAACCCGGCGACGGTCGCTGCCACGACCATGAGCACCGCAAAGACCGCCGTGGTACGGCCGCTGAGAGCGGCGGCCGCCGCGCCGAGAGCCGCCACAGCGAACGACCCTCCGGCACAGAGCAGCTGCTCGGCACGAAAGTCCACCGCCGACTTCGTGCTCCCCGCTTGGGCGAGCCGGCGCGCGAGCGTGGCATTGCCCAGATTCAGCCTGGAGAGCGCGCCCACGGCGTCATCCAAGAGGGGGCGGATGATGTGTTCGAGGGGTCCGAACGGGGTCACGCTGGCGGGCTCGCCATGCAGTAGCCTCGATCCGCGGTCGACGGAGCGCAGCTGCGGAGCAACCCGCTGCGTGAACGTGGCGCGGCGCATGACCGGGAGTCGGACGAAGGCGATCCATAGCCCGACGCCCAGAAGTGATCCCGTGAGAACGGCCGCAGCGGTGATGCCGCTCATCGCAGGACCCGCTCTTCCCGCGGAAGCGCCCCGATGCGCAGCATCAGGCGATAGCAGACGACGGAAACGCCGAGTCCGACCGCCAGCACGAGGAACCCGCTCGGCGCCGCGTAGGCCGCCATCGCCTCAGGCCGTGTCGACATGAGCAGCAGCACGATCCACGGGGCAGCGACCGCCAGGCGCGCAGCATTGACCGTCCACGACTGGCGCGCCTCGAGCTCGCTGCGGGTGCGCGCGCTCTCGCGCAGGAATTCCGCGAGGGTGCCAAGCAGGCGTCCCAGCTCCGATCCGCCGACTTCACGGGTCAGCCGCAGGGCCTCTACGATGCGGTCCGCGACTGGGTCGGAGAGGCGCTCCTTGAGGCGGTCGAGTGCCAGGCCGAAGCTTCCACTCGAGCGGTAGTCCGCAGCGAACTCGAGAAACTCTCCGCGAAGCGGCTCCGGCCCCTTGTAGCCGAGCTGCATGAGCGATTCAGGCAGCGACAGACCCGCGCGGATCGCCGACCGAATGTGGTCGACGACGTCGGGCCAGAGCTCGCGGAGGACGGCGGCGCGCCGCTTGGCCTGCCAGCTCACCAGCCCGACAGGCAAAGCGCCCGCGAAGAGGCCGAAGCAGAGCGCGACCGGGACAGCCCCGGTGACGACGAAGAACAGCAAGCCGAAGAACGCGCCGAGTCCGAGGCTCGAAGCGACGAGTCCGGTGGGAGTGACTCTGTGGATTCCGGCTTGGGCGATGAGGACGTCAAGCCGGCCAGGCTCCCGCTTGCGGACCCTGCGCTCTGGTCTGGGCCAGAAGGACCACCACACGAGGAACAGCCCCGCGCCCCCGGCCAATCCGAGTACCGCGGCCATCAGGCGCTCTCCAGCAGGTCCAGCACGTCGATCCCGGCCCGGGAGAACTTCTCCACCGAGGGAAGCCCGGTGGGCCGGGGCCGCAGGACGCCGTCGCCGTCGAGGGCGAACACCGACGATGTTTCGATGACACCGTTCTCCACGCGCTGCCCGAGGGACAGGATCTCGGTGACCTGCCGACGCCGGTTGGGATGACGGCTGCAGTGGACCACGAGGTCGATGCACGCCGCCACGGTGGGCACGACGAAGCTGGACGAGATGTTGGCGCCAGCCAGCAGCGGGAGCGTGCACAGCTTGGTGACGGCGTCCTGGGCGGAGTTCGCGTGGACAGTGCACATGCCCGGAAGCCCACTGTTCAAGGCGATGAGCATGTCGAGGGCCTCCGCCTCGCGCACCTCTCCCACGACCAGTCGGTCGGGCCGCATGCGCAGCGCCTCCTTGACGAGACGTCGCATCGGGATCTCGCCCGTGCCCTCGAGGTTCGGCTGACGGCACTGCAGCCCTACCACATCGCGCAGCGGGAACTGGAGCTCGAAGATCTCCTCGACCGTGATCACCCGTTCTCGGGATCCAATCGACGCGCCGAGGCAGTTGAGCATCGTGGTCTTGCCGGCCTGGGTCGCACCGGAGACGAGGATGTTCAGACCGCCCGCCACCGCCGCGGCGAGGAACCGCGCGGCCTGAGGGGTGAGGGATCCCAGTTCCACGAGGTGCTCGAGGCGGCTCGCCTTCACAATGAACTTCCGGATGTTCACAGCCCAGTGCCGACGGGTCACATCGGGTATCACCACGTGCAGGCGAGAACCGTCGGGGAGGGCAGCATCGACGAACGGGCTGGAAAGATCGAGCCTGCGCCCGGAGGACTTGAGCATGCGCTCGACGAGGTCGCGGACCTGCTGCTCGCTGAGCGTTACGCTCGTCAGTTCGGACTCACCGTTGCGGGCTGCGTACACCTCGTGCGGGGCATTGAGCCAGATTTCCTCAATGGTCGGATCGTCCAGCAGGGGCTGGAGGGGCCCGAAGCCGGCCACGGCGTCGAAGAGGCTCTTGCGGGCAGCCTCAAGGGAGCCAAGGGGAGGGACCACGCCCAGCAGAGCTCGCTCGTCGTAGTCCACGACGGCGGCATCGACCAGCCGCCGTACGTCACCCGACGAGCCGAGCGGGTCGATGCCCCTGAGCCTGATCAGCTCCCGGACCTCTCCCTCGACAATGCGCAATGCGTCCACAGTTCCCCCCTGGGTGTGTCGCCCTGCCGGGACCCCCTCCCGGCAGCAAGGCTCACACTAACTGCTTTTGCAAACACCCGCCGAACAAGACGCCTACCTGTGGAGAACTCCCCCGATTGAACCGCTGACGCGCCTACAGCGCCGCTGCGAAGTCCTTGAGCCACGGCCGCAGCCCGGCGAGATCCTCGCGCTCGACGGCGAGGGTCACCACCGCCTTGAGGTAGGAGAGCTTGTCCCCCGTGTCGTAGCGGCGCCCCCGGAACACCACGGCATGGACGCCGCCGCCTTCGCCCTCACGGGCGGCGAGGACCTCGAGCGCATCGGTGAGCTGTATCTCGCCGCCGCGACCGGGCTGCGTCTGCTCGAGTACGTCGAACACGGCCGGGTGCAGCACGTAACGGCCGATCACCGCGAGATTCGACGGGGCCTCCTCGACGGCGGGCTTCTCGACGAGCCTGTTGACGCGGACATAGTCCTCGCCGTCCACTGATTCGACATCCGCGCACCCGTAGGACGAAATCTGCTCCGGGTCGACCTCCATGAGGGCGATCACCGATCCGCCGGTGGCCCGCTGGACCCGGATCATCTCGCTGAGCAGCTCATCGCGGGAGTCGATGAGGTCGTCGCCGAGCAGGACGGCGAAGGGCTCGTCGCCCACATGCCGCTTGGCGCATAGGACGGCATGGCCCAGGCCCTTTGGATCACCCTGACGCACGTAGTGGATGTCACCGAGCGTGTTCGACTCCTGGACAGCTGCGAGGCGCCTGGTGTCGCCCTTGGCCTCGAGCACGGCCTCGAGCGTCGGGACGCGGTCGAAGTGGTCCTCGAGCGCCCGCTTGCTGCGGCCCGTGATCATGAGGACGTTGTCGAGCCCGGCCTTGGCCGCCTCCGCGACGACGTACTGGATGGCGGGCTCGTCGACGACGGGCAGCATCTCCTTCGGCATCGCCTTCGTCGCCGGGAGGAAGCGGGTGCCAAGGCCTGCAGCAGGAATGACGGCCTTGGTGATACGTGAAGTCTGAGGCATGGGCGTAGCTTACGGGACGAACCGAAACGGAAGACGATCGGTGACGTCCTCGCGCTCAAGGCCCGATCGGATAGGTGCGGAGTCGGTCTTCCCAGCGGTGGGGGGTGAAGCCGGTGGATTCGATCCGGTGCAGGTCCAGGGTGGAGTTCAGCGGGCGTGGGGCGGTGTGGGGCCTGTCGGCGAAGTAGGCGGCTGTGGTGGTGCGCTGGATGTCGCCGGGGTGGCGTCCGGCGACGGCGAACACTTCCGCGGCGACGTCGGCCCAGCTGGCCACCTCCCCGGAGGAGCTGAGGTTGTAGGTCCCGTACGGGGCACCGGTCTCGAGCAGGTGGCGGATGCCGGCGGCGAGGTCCGCGGTGAAGGTGGGCCGGCCCATCTGGTCGTCCACGACGGCCGGGCTCACTCCCTCGGACGCGAGGCGGGCCATGGTGCGCACGAAGTTGTTCCCGTCCCCGATGACCCACGAGGTTCGCACCGTGTAGTGCCGCGGGACGGCGGCCACGGCGGCGTCCCCGGCGGCCTTGGACTGCCCGTACACCCCCAGCGGGGAGAACGGCTCGTCCTCCTGGTGGACACGCACGGTGCCGTCGAAGACGTAGTCGCTGGAGACGTTCACCAGCGTGATCCGGTGCTCGGCCGCGACCCGGGCCAGCCGGGCCACCGCTCCGGCGTTGACCGCCCACGCGGCCCGCCGGCCCTCGGGGGCCTCTGCCGCGTCGACGGCCGTGTAGGCGGCGGCGTTGATGATCGTGGAGTACTGGGACCAGTCCCGTGAGGCGAACGATGCCGGGGCGGCGAGGTCGAAGTCGGCGCGCGTGGCGAACTCCACCGCCCCGGGCGGGGCGCCGTCGTACGCCTCCCGCAGGGCCCTCCCCAGCTGGCCGCCCGCGCCGAGCACGAGGACCGTCCGGGGCCGCATCGGCTCAACGTCGGCCAACCGCGGGTGGGCGCGGTCCTTCTCCGACAGCTCCGCGTGCTCGAGCGGGATCGGCCACGGGATCGCCACGGTCTCGTCGGCCAGGTTCAGGAACGTGTACTCGCCCTGGGCCTCGGCGGACCAGTGGTCGTTGACCAGATAGGTGTAGGCCGTGCCGTCCTGGAGGGTCTGGAACGCGTTGCCCACCCCGCGCGGGACGAAGACTGCCCTGGAGGGGTCCAGCTCGGCAGTGGCCACCGCCCCGAACGTGGGGCCCGGGCGCAGGTCCACCCAGGCACCGAAGATCCGGCCCGTGGCGACCGAGACGTACTTGTCCCACGGCTCGGCGTGGATCCCCCGCGTGGTCCCGGCGGCGGCGTTGAAGGAGACGTTGTTCTGCACCGGGGCGAAGTCCGGCAGCCCGAGCGCGGTCATCTTCTGACGCTGCCAGTTCTCCTTGAACCAGCCCCGGGTGTCCCCGTGCACGGGCAGGTCCAGCAGCAGCAGCCCCGGGATCGCCGTCGCGTGCACGGCCAGCGGCCTGGAGAACACCAAGCCCTCCCCGGGCCGGCCCGGCGCGCTCACTGGCCCAGCTCCGCGTACCGGGCCTCGGTGGCGGCCTTCTGCGGGCGCCACCAGTGCTCGTTCTCCCGGTACCACCGGATCGTGGCGCCCAGGCCCGCCGCGAAGTCGCCGTACTGCGGTTCCCAGCCGAGCTCGGTGCGCAGCTTCGTGGCGTCGATCGCATAGCGCAGGTCGTGCCCGGCCCGGTCCGCGACCAGGTCGTACGCGTCCGGCGCCTGGCCCATCAGCTCCAGGACCAGCTCCACCACCGCCCTGTTGTCCCGCTCCCCGTCCGCGCCGATCAGGTACGTCTGCCCGATCCTGCCACGCTCGAGGATGGCCAGCACCGCGGAGGAGTGGTCCTCGGCATGGATCCAGTCCCGCACGTTCCGGCCCTGCCCGTACACCCTCGGCCGCACCCCGTCGATCACGTTGGTGATCTGGCGCGGGATGAACTTCTCCACATGCTGGTACGGGCCGTAGTTGTTCGAGCAGTTGCTGATCGTGGCCGCCAGCCCGAACGAGCGCACCCACGCCCGCACCAGCAGGTCCGATCCGGCCTTGGTCGCCGAGTACGGGCTCGAGGGGTTGTACGGGGTGGACTCGGTGAACCGCCCCGGCTCGTCCAGCGCCAGGTCCCCGTACACCTCGTCGGTGGAGATGTGGTGGAACCGCGTCCCGTGCCGGCGCGCGGCCTCGATCAGCGTGTAGGTGCCGAGGATGTTCGTCTCCAGGAACGGGCGCGGGTCCCGCAGCGAATTGTCGTTGTGGCTCTCCGCCGCGTAATGCACCACCGCATCCGCCCCCGCCACCAGCGGATCCACCAGCGCCGCGTCCGCAATGTCCCCACGCACGAACCGGAACCGCTCCCCCTCAAGCCCCTCCAACGACGCCAGATTCCCCGCATACGTCAACTTGTCCAGGACGGTCACATGATGCCCCGTATGCCCCAGCACGTAGTGGACGAAATTGGCGCCGATGAAGCCTGCGCCGCCCGTCACGAGCAGTTCCATAAGGCTGAATCTAACTGTTGGGAACCGAACGTGTAACCGGAATGATGATTTCCATGAAGGGAATCATCCTGGCAGGGGGGACCGGGTCCAGACTCCACCCCATCACCCTGGGCGTGAGCAAGCAGCTCGTGCCCGTCTACGACAAGCCCATGGTCTACTACCCGCTCTCCACCCTGCTGCTGGCCGGCATCAGGGACATCCTGGTCATCACCACCCCCATGGACGCCCCGTTCTTCGAACGGCTCCTGGGCGACGGGTCGCACTTCGGGATCTCCATCAGCTACGCCGTCCAGCCCTCCCCCGACGGCCTGGCCCAGGCCTTCATCCTCGGCGCCGAGCACATCGGCACCGACACCGTCGCCCTGGTCCTCGGGGACAACATCTTCTACGGCCCCGGCCTGGGCACCCAGCTGCGCCGCCACCACGACATCGACGGCGCCTCCGTCTTCGGCTACTGGGTCAAGGACCCCAGCGCGTACGGCGTCGTCGAATTCGACGACGCCGGGCGCGCGGTCTCCATCGAGGAGAAGCCCGCCCAGCCCAAGAGCAACTACGCCATCCCCGGCCTGTACTTCTACGACAACGACGTCGTCGCCATCGCCAAGGACCTCAAGCCCTCCGCCCGCGGCGAGCTCGAGATCACCGACATCAACCGCACCTACCTCGCCGCCGGCACACTCCACGTCGAAGTCCTCCCCCGCGGCACCGCATGGCTGGACACCGGCACCTTCAGTGACCTCAACGACGCCTCCAACTTCATCCGCACCGTCGAAAACCGCCAAGGACTCAAGATCGGCGCGCCCGAGGAAATCGCCTGGCGCCAAGGCTTCCTCGACGACGAATCCCTCCGGAAAGCTGCACAGCCCCTCGTCAAAAGCGGCTACGGACGCTATCTTCTCGGACTGCTCGACGAAGAACACTAATCTCGTCAGTATCTTTGGACCCATTAGTCACACCTGAAACAACAGTGTTATCGTGACGGTGCCATTGCTGCCCCCGTTGGCTCGGGACGTGCCAGATTGACGGGGGCAGTCCGCAAGGCCGTATTGAGTGGGGGGATCAGCGGCCGTAGCCCTTGGACGGTCCAGCATGAGCAGAGCAGCCCACCGGCATCAGAAGCACCGACACATCACCCGGCTCGCGAAAGGCGCGGCAGTCGCCGTCGTCACCGTGGCCGCTGCTGTGGCCGTGCCCGCCGCAACCCTCCACGGAGGCACGGGCGCATCCACCAGCGCGCTCCAGAACCCACGCCCAGTCGCGCAAGCTGCGGCCGCACCGGCCGGCGCGGTTGCGCCCGTGGCCTTCGATACGAGCCGATCCGCCGCATCCCAAGCGCAGCCCCCCGCCCCATCCCCGGCCGCCCGCCCCGCCGCTCCGGCGACGGCGCCCAGCCCGGCGCCGTCGCCCACCGGGGGCGGGAACGGAGACGCGGCTCAGCCGGCACCGCCGGACGACAAGACCATGGCCCAGCTCGCCACCCAGATGGGGCGCGCCGGGTCCGCCATGGGCCAGGGCCTCAAGCGCATCAATGCGGGGAAGTCGCCCACCACCTCAGTTCCGCAGACTGCGGCGACCGCGCTCAACCCGTCCGCCCTTCCGGATCCCGCGCCCCGCGCGTCTGGCGACCCGACTGCTGTCACCCCGCAGTCGACGAGCGTCGTCCCTCTCCAGACAGGCGGCCAAGCGGGCGCCGCGGTGCAGATGGCGAACAACACCTGGACGCCCCCGGGGGTCCAAGGCATGGACGTCAGCGCCTGGCAGTCCGCGGCGTCCGGCGGGAGCGACATCGACTGGCAGCAGCAGTGGAATCTCGGCGCACGCTTCGCCTATGTCAAGGCGACCGAAGGCACCACGTACGTGAGCGACGCGTTCAGCTCCCAGTATCTCGGCAGCGCCAGCGTGGGTATGGTCCGCGGCGCGTACCACTTCGCGCTTCCCAGCGTCTCGAGCGGAGCGGAGCAGGCCAACTACTTCGTCAGGAACGGCGGAGGCTGGTCGGCCGACGGAATCACGATGCCCCCGCTCCTGGACATTGAGTACAACCCGTACAGCTCCCTCGGCAACGTCTGCTACAACATGAGCGCAGCCCAGATGGTGGCGTGGATTCAGGACTTCTCCGCGACCCTCAAGTCCCTCGTGGGCCGGGTACCCGCGATCTACACCACCACGGACTGGTGGAGCAGGTGCACCGGCAACAGTGCCGCCTTCCCCGACAACCCCCTGCACATCGCCGCCTACAACAACGTGGGCCCGGGCACTCTCCCTGCCAGCTGGTCGTTCTACTCGATCTGGCAGTACAACAGCCAGGGCCCCTTCGCGGGCGACTCGAACCAGTGGAACGGCAGCTTCAACGCGCTGAAGCTGTTCGCCCGCGGTGATACCGCAGCGGCCAACCCCTCCATCGCAACGGCCGGGGATCTCGTCATGATCGACTCCTCCGGGACCCTCGTGGACTATCCCGCCGACGGACAGGGGGGCCTTATCCAGACCCCCCGTCGCATCGGCACTGGCTGGAGCGGCGCGAAGGCGGTGTACGTCGTCGACTGGAACCAGGACGGCATCTTCGACCTCCTCGGGCAATGGGGCGACGGCACCTTGCGGATGTACCCGGGGGCCGCGGGTGGCGGGTTCGGCGCCCCCACCACAGTCGGCACCGGATGGCAGGACATTTCCGTCACGGTCGGCTGGTGGAACGCGAGGGACGGGTATCCCTCGATCCTCGCCAAGGATGCCCAGGGCCGGCTCTTCTACTACTCGAACACCTCGGGAGGGTACCTCGGCGGCGGCCAGCAGGTGGGGTCCGGATTCGGCACCCAGAAGATCTCCATGATCGACTTCGATGGCGACGGCGCTCAGGACCTGCTGTCGCGCTCATCTGACGGCACGATGTACCTGTACGCAGGCAACGGCCAGGGCGGCTTCATCACCGGACAGGGACAGGCCATCGGCAGCGGATGGAACCGGATGGCGTCAGTGGCGTCCTCGTGGGGGTTCGTGGGCGCAAGCAGCCTTGGCCTCGTCGCGAAGGATACCGTCGGGGACATCTACTACTACCCGGCGTCGAATGGATCGTGGGGAGCACCGTCGAAGATCGGCTCAGGCTGGCAGAACGCGACGCTCGGCGGCGCGCCGCTCGATCCGACGCCACCCACGGTCATCCGGCCCTCGGACCTTGTCGGCGCCACGGGCACGGGAGTGCTCAATCGGTACCCGGCCCCGGGCAACGGAACCCTCGCGGCGCCGGTCGCGGTCGGGTCCGGCTGGTCGAGCGTCACCCAAGGGTTCGTCGCCGACTGGAACGGCGACGGCCTCCAGGACCTCGTCGGACTGTGGCCGGACGGCCGGATCATCGTCTACTTCGGTCAGGCCGACGGCACGTTCAGCGCGGCCACGGTCATCGGCACCGGCTGGGACGGGTGGACGCTCACCGTGGGCCGCTGGAAGGCAACCGACGCGCTGCCCTCCATCGTCGCCAGGGCGCCCGATGGCACCCTCCAGTACATTGCCAACGTCGGCGGGAAGTCGCTTGCTGCGCCGGTCACCATCGGCTGGGGCTGGCAGGGCCTGTCGCTGACACAGATCGACTTCGACGGCGACGGCAACTCGGACATCCTCGCCCGCACCACGGCTGGTGAGGTGCGCCTCTACCGCTCCGACGGCAGCGGTGCCTTCATCAACGAGGCCCGCCGCACTGTCGGAACAGGCTGGCAGATCTTCGACGCCGTCGTGGGCAGCTCGGGCTTCACCGGCGCTGGCACCAAGGGGCTCTTCGCCCGCACCACCGACGGCGCCCTGCGCTACTACCCCATCACTGCGGGCGGCGCGTGGGGCACGACGGCGGTCGTCGGCACCGGGTGGAGCGGCGCCAACCTCTTCGCACCAGCAGCGAAATAGCAGTGTGCGGCGGAACGACGCCGCACACCTGCCCTGAGTGGGGCGCCGCGGGCACGCGGCGCCCCACTCTTCGTTTCAGAAGGCCACAATTCACCGTCGGCGTGTTCTAATGAAGGAGGTCTCAGACACAGTGGTGCCGACGGGGGGCTCCGGAGCCAATGGGGCGGCTCTTCCTTCGCTGGCAGCAGTGACCCGAGGAGAGCGCTCATGGCGTTCACTGTGGCGACGGCGGCTGTCAACATCACGCCCACGCTGAGTTCCAACCCCTACATGGCCGGGTACGGCACTGCGGACGGCGGACGCCTCGCGACGAGCAGCACGCCTTTCGAGCCGCTGTGGGCGCGCGCGGTGGTGATCCGTGAGAACGGCAGCCCCCAGATGATCCTGAGCGTCGACATCCTCGCGATCCCCCGCTCCATGCACCAGCGCATCCGCACCCGACTGCTGGCTCTGGCCTCGTGGTCGACGTCCGACATCCTGCTGCAGGCCACCCACACGCACAATGGGCCCACACTCGTCGACACGCTGCAGCCCTTCTCCAGCTACGGCATCAGCGAAATGGACCAGATCCGGGCCTACTCGTCCTGGCTCGAGGACCGGATCGTCGAGGCCGCGCAGGACGCACTCAACGCCGGGCAGACCAACGTGACCCTGGACTACCAGATCATCCAGCAGACCTGGTCGGTGAACCGCGTGGGCCTGAAGTACGTCGAGACCGATGTGCCCGTGCTGGTCTGCCGGCGCCCCAACGGCACACCCGAGGCGATCGTCTTCGGCTACGGCTCGCACCCGGTCGCCGCCGGCGACCGCTCCCTCTTCGACGGCGACTACCCCGCCGGGGCCTGCAACTACATCGAGAACCGCTCCGATGCCTTCGCGCTCTTCCTCATCGGCCCCGCCGGCGACCAGAACCCCTCAGGATCCCCGAGCTGGACCCTGCGCGACCAATGGGGCGACTCGCTGGGCTCCGCCGTCCTCAACGCCGCCCAGAGCGCCGGCCGCGCCCTCACCGGCCCGATCACCACCAAGTACCAGGAAGTCAACCTCCCCCTCGAGATCGACACCTCGGCCGGGAACCTCGCCGCGCTCCGCAATGCATATGCGGGACGCCTGCCCAACCCGAGCGGCTTCCCGGCCTACTACGTGCGCCACGCGCAGATGATGATGGCCAGGATCGACTCCGGCAACGTCGCCACCAGCGTCCCCTCCCCCTTCCAGGTCTGGACCATCGGCGGCGGCACCCCGCTGCGGATGGCCTTCGTCGGCGGGGAGATGGTCAGCGGCTATGCCGTCTACTTCCGGTCCAGATACGGCGGATCGGCCGGGATCTGGATCGGCGGCTACGCCAACGAGTCCTGCTGCTACATCCCGACCAACGAGTACTTCTCGCCCTACATGACCGCCGGCAGCTACGAAGGCGGCTGGGACACCGACGCCCCCGGCATCGCCGGCGGCTCCATGACCGTCTACGGCCACATCGCCCACTTCCGCGCCGGCACCAACGGCGTCGAATCCACCCTCATCAACGCCCTCACCGCCATGCTCGGCTGACACTCCGGCAGGAAGAAGGGCCGGCGGCCTTCTGGACCGTCGGCCCTTCTCGCGTGCAGCCAGCCGCGGGAGACCAGCTGCCCGGGCTACGCGGGGGCGCCGGCGTCGATCCAGCGCTTCATGATGGCCGCCTGCGGAGCCTGGGGGGCCAGGACGAGCACCCCCTGGACGATCGGGGCGCCGACTCGGCGGATCCCCGCCTCGACCGTGCGCTGGTCCAGGCGGGTCGCCGCGGTGACGATGTCCAGGCAGATCTGCTCGCGGCTGCCCTTGGCCCCGGCCGCGATGGCGGCATCCACGGCCGCGTTCTCCTCCGCGGTGAGGGCCTGGGGCCGGGGGCCGACGTACTTGGCCCGGCATGAGGCCACCTGCAGGTAGCGGCTGTTGGACCACAGCTCTTCCAGGCTCGTCAGCTCCGGGAGGCTGGTGCCGTCGTAGAGCGTCGCGGCGAACAGGTACCGTGTGGGCCGTTCCGGCCTCTCCTTCGCGGTATCCGTGGGGGTCTTGCGGGCCGTCGGCACGGCCGGCGCGGCCTGCGCCCCGACCGCCGCCACAGCGGCAACCCCTACTCCGACTCCGATCGCAAACAGCTGGATAGCACGACGCCTAGGGATCTCCACGAACGCCCCCGATGTTCGGATGCTCCCCAGCAACGCATACAACGGCCGCGTGGGCCGGGCGGCCCCGCCCTTACATCTTCCTCCAGATCCCGCAATTGTCACTACTGAAGCTGCTGCCGCGGTCCAGAGTCACCGTGGACGCCTCGGCAGCACCGCCGGAGGCCACTTGGGCCCCGGTGCCTGAGGTCACGGCCCAGCGGCACGACTCGGCGGGATCCACCGCAGCGTAGTCACCGGCAGCGATCTCGGGGCCGACGGCGTGCGTCCCGTCGCCGAAGCGTTCGCCTGACGCCCACGCTTGGATGATCTTCCCCTGGGGGGCATCCGGGCAGAGGGCGGCTGCGGCGCGCAGCATGTCCCTGCTGGCCGCGGCAAAGCCCTCGGGTCCTGTTTCGTCCGGGATGCGTGTGCAGAGGCGCATGGCCTCGAGGACCGCAGCGAGCGCGGCGTCCCCCGTCGCCTGCCCGTGCAGGGCCGTGTCCACCACGGCAGTCTCGCCGCCCTGGGGTTCGTACGGCCGGCTCCCCTGGTATGCGACGGTGCATTCCTTGATGCGGACGTAGTTGGTGCTGGCCCAGACCTCTTCGAGGCTGTACCGCGAGATATCGGGCGCATTGTCCACGTGGCTGCAGGTGATGAGGAAGCGCAGGTCCTCTGCTGCGAGCGTGGTGCCCCGGGCTGAGGATGGGCGCGTGGCGCCGGAGGAGGACGACGGCGAGGGGCTCGCCGACGCCGTCGTGCTCGCGCTGCCGTCGGGAGCCGAGCCGGTGCTGCAGCCTCCGAGGACCAAGGAAGTCGCGGCCAAGAGCGGCACCGCGAGGATCAGGCCTCTGGAGGCGCCGCGGAGAGGGACGGCACGCGTGGCAGGTGGCATGTTCCCCCTTCCGAGGCGGACGTCGCGGCGGCCCGGTTCAAGCCGACGGTCCCTGTCCATATCGTCCCGACTCCGCTGTTCGGGGGTCAAGGCAGCCGAGGGCTCGGAACGGGCACAGATCGGAACCTGTGGCGACCCCGGGTCTTCAGGCCCTGTGCGCAGAGCGCTGCGAGGGTGCAAGATGGTCCCTGTGGGCCCAGAGGGTCCAATATGGGGCATGCGGGGCTGGGGAGCATCCGGATGAAACGGGGGACACTCGTGCTCGTCGGCTTCTCACGGCTCGTCGGCAACGCGATGAGACCGGGCACGCTCAGGAAGTCCAGCGCTGGCATCGTCGCACTGACGCTCGCCGCCACGATGGCTGTCGGAGTCGCGACCGCAGTCCCGGCAAGCGCGGACCAGCCGAAACAGACGTTCGTCACCGGCCTGACTCAGGCCGCCGGCACGATCATCGACCCCGTCGGCCGCGTCTGGGTGGCGGACCGCAAGGCCGGTTTCTGCAGGATCCAAGAACCCACCGGAACGACACCCGGCAGGATCGACCATCCCCTCACCTCCACCGACACGACGGCGCCCACGTGTCTGGGCGGCACCCTCGACAAGGCCGGCCCGGGCCCCCTGGTCCCCGGCGCACCTGCCTTCTTCGATCCGGACGGGCAGCCCGGCAGCGGCGACGAGCTCGTCTTCATCCCGGACCAGACCCCGGGGGGCTCACAGGTTGTCCGAGCGAAGTGGAACCCGTCGACGCAGAAGTTCGACTACGCGAACACCCTGCAGATCTTCGACGGCGACCTGCGTCCGAACGCCGTGAGCCTCGGCGCGGACAAGAACATCTACCTCAGCTTCGAGCGCACGCGGGTGATCGCGCGCCTGACCTACCCTGAGATCCAGCACCCGAGCCTCGAGAGCATCGCCTCGGCCTCCGGTGCCGTCACCGGCATCGCCGCGGCCGGACTCTCGGGCGGCCGGAACATCGTCTACGTCGCCGAGGCCAGCGGGATCACGCGCTTCACGGCGCCCCCCGACGAGACCCTCGCGAACATCACCCCGACCGCAGCGTTCAGCGTGCCGAAGGCTGGCGCGCTCATGTTCGACAGCTCGTCGAACACCCTCTACGCGGGGACCTCGATCGGCGCCACCTCCGCCGACGCCGGCAAGGACTCGGTCGTCAAGGTGAGCCTCGCGAACAACGCCGTCGACACCCAGTGGGCACTGGGCTACTCGAAGGTGACGGGCCTGGGCGTGCTCGGCGGCAAGGTGCTCGTCATGGACGACGCCGGGCTGCTGTCCTCGCCCCCGCCGTCGGGCAAGGGCGTCATGTACCGCCTCTCCGGCGGGGTCGTGAGCATCACCGGCGGCCCGACACTGGCCAATGGGCAGGCGGCACCCGACCCGGCCTTCACGAATGACTCGACGCCGACCTTCACCGTCTCCGCCACCCCGGCGGCATCGATGCAGTGCGCGATCACCGCCTCGGGGAGCTCGAATCCCGTCTGGACCGACTGCACCTCCGGCACCTACACGCCGTCCACTCCGCTGGCCGACGGCGCGTACACCTTCCAGGTCAGCGCGACCGGCGGCGGCAGCGCCGCGAGCCGCGACTTCACGGTGGACACCCAGGCGCCGGCGGCGCCGACCATCACGAGCCCGACGTCGACGACGCCGGTGAACGGAAGCCCGACCTTCTCCGCCACAGCCGAGACCGGCGCGACCTTCGTGTGCGCGATCGACACGACCGCTGACGCGAGCTTCACTCCCTGCACACCGGGCAGCCAGCTCTCCTTCACAACCGAGGGCCAGCACACCCTCTACGTGAAGGCCGTGGACAAGGCCACGAACCGCAGCACCGCTGCCTCCGTGGTCGTGCAGGTGGACCTCACTGCGCCGCAGCTCTCCATCACCTCGCCGACGGATGGCTCCACGGTCACGGTCTCCCAGAACGTGGACGTGGTCTTCTCCTCGACCTCGACGGATGTCGACCGGTTCCTGTGCCGCATGGACACCCAGGCCTTCACGGCCTGCACCTCGCCAAAGACCTTCACCAACGTCACGGCGGGACAGCACCGGTTCGAGGTGCAGGCCATCGACAAGGCGGGCAACACGACGACCACCGGCGTGACCGTCACGGTGAACATCGTCGACACCACGCCGCCTACCGTCACGGCGAGCCCGGCGGCGGGGACGTACGGGCCCTCGCAGTCGATCACGCTCTCGGCCAACGAGCCGGCGACCATCTACTACACGACCGACAACAGCACTCCCACCACCTCGAGCACGCCGTACTCCGGGCCCATTCCGATGGCGACCATGACCCTGAAGTTCTTCGGCGTGGACAGCTCGAAGAATGCGTCGACCGTCCAGAGCGTCGCCTACGTGCTCGACAACACGGCACCGACGGTGACTGCATCCCCGGCGCCCGGCACCTATCCATCGGGCCAGCAGATCACCCTGAGCAGCTCCGAGTCGGGGTCGATCTACTACACGGTCGACGGCTCAACGCCGACCACCTCGAGCACGAAGTACACGGGCCCGATCACCCTCAATGGTCCGCTGACCATCAAGGCGATCGCGGTGGACCCCTACGGCAACACCTCGGCGCCGGCCAGCTTCGCCTACCAGGTCCCCGACACCACGGCGCCCGTGGTCAGCGCCTCCCCTGCCGGCGGCCAGTACGCCTCGGGGACGAAGATCTCGCTGAACTCGAATGAGACGAACACGACGATCTACTACACCACCGACGGCAGCACGCCCACCACGTCGAGCACGAAGTACAGCACGCAGCTCACCCTCACGGCCGCGATGACGCTGAAGTTCTTCGGCGTCGACGCTGCCGGCAATGCCTCAGGTGTCGTGACCGAAACCTACACGGTGACGCCCGCGGTGGTTCCGTGGAAGGACTACACCAAGGACGGCATGAACGACGTCGTGGCGATCGACTCCAGCGGCAACGGCTACATCTACCCCGGCGACGGCAGCGGCGGCTGGCTTACCCGCCTGAGCTCCGGCACCTGGACCGGCCTGTCCTTGATCACCGCCACACGCGACCTCGACGGCGACGGCATCAGCGACCTCGTCGCCCGCGACACCAACGGCGCCCTCTGGCTCTACCCCGGCAACGGCCCCGGCGGCTGGAAGGCACGCACCCAGCTCGCCACCGGCCTAGGCACCGCCAACCTCATCACCGCCCCCGGAGACTTCACCGGCGACGGCAAGACCGACCTCCTCATCCGCGACACCACCGGCGCCCTCTGGCTCTACCCCGGCACCGGAACCGGAGGCCTCGGCACCCGCACCCAGGTCGGCTGGGGCTGGGACACCATGAACGCCATCACCAGCACCGGGGACTTCAACGGCGACGGCAAGACTGACATCCTCGCCCGCGACGCCAACGGCGCCCTCTGGCTCTACCCCGGCACCGGAACCGGAGGCTTCGGCACCCGAACCCAGGTCGGCTCCGGCTGGGGCGTCATGAACGCCATCCTCGGCATCGGCGACTTCAACGGCGACGGCAAGAACGACGTCCTCGCCCGCGACACCGCCTCCGGAGGCCTCTACCTCTACCCCGGCAACGGCACCGGCGGCTGGCTCAGCCGCAGCCAAGTCGGCTGGGGCTGGAACGGCCTCACCCTCCCCTGACCCTGACCCGACCCACGCACGACGGCGCCCCCTCCCACCCAGGAGGGGGCGCCGTCGTCCGCGTCGCCTGCCCATGAAGTCTGCCCCGCGGTTCTGGGTCGTTGTGCCCTGTGCTGGAGGAGCCCGGATCCCGCACGATGGAAGCAGCGGGGCCAACCGGTCCACGCAACCGTTGTATGCGTTGCTGGGGAGCATCCACAGAACACCGGGGGCGTTCATGGAGATCTCCAGGCGTGTTGCCTTACAGCTGTGTGCCCTGGCGGCAGGAGTAGGGGTTGCCGCTGTGGCGGCGGTCGGGGCGCAGGCCGCGCCGGCCGTGCCGACGGGCCGCAAGACCCCCACGGATACCGCGAAGGAGAGGCCGGAACGGCCCACGCGGTACCTGTTCGCCGCGACGCTCTACGACGGCACCGATCTTCCCGAGCTGACGAGCCTGGAAGAGCTGTGGTCCAGCAGCCGCTACCTGCAGGTGGCCTCATGCCGGGCCAAGTACGTCGGCCCCCGGCCGCAGGCCCTCACCGCGGAGGAGAACGCGGCCGTGGACGCCGCCCTCGCGGCCGGGGCCAAGGGCAGCCGCGAGCAGATCTGCCTGGACATCGTCACCGCCGCGACCCGCCTGGACCAGCGCACGGTCGAGGCCGGGATCCGCCGGGTCGGCGCCCCGATCGTCCAAGGGGTGCTCGTCCTGGCCCCTCAGGCTCCGCAGGCAGCCATCATGAAGCGCTGGATCGACGCCGGCGCCCCCGCCTGAGGGCGCGGCCCGCCAGCATCTGAGTCCGACGATCCGCGGCCAGCATCTCAAAGAGGAGAGAGAACATGGCGTTCACTGTGGCGACGGCGAAGGTCAACATCACGCCCACGCTGAGTTCCAACCCCTACATGGCCGGCTACGGCACCGCGGACGGCGGACGCCTCGCGACGAGCAGCACCCCGTATGAGCCCCTGTGGGCCCGCGCCGTCGTCATCCGTGAGAACGGCAACCCCCATCTGATCCTGAGCGTCGACATCTTGGCAATCCCCCGGACGATGCACCAGCGCATCCGGCCGCGGCTTCTGGCGCTCGCGAACTGGGCAACCTCGGACATCCTGCTGCAGGCCACCCACACGCACAATGGGCCCACGCTCGTCGACACGCTGCAGCCCTTCTCCAGCTACGGGATCAGCGAAATGGACCAGATCCGGGCCTACTCGTCCTCGCTTGAAGACCGGATCGTCGAGGCCGCCCGGGCGGCCCTCAACGCCAGCCAGACGACGGTGAGCCTCGACTACAAGGTCATCCAGCAGACCTGGTCGGTGAACCGGGCCGGCCTGAGCTATGTCGAGACCGACGTTCCGGTCCTTGTGTGCCGCCGCTCGAACGGGACGGCCGCAGCGGTCATCTTCGGCTACGGCTCGCATCCGGTCGCCGCCGGCGATCGGTCGCTGTTCGACGGCGACTACCCCGCCGGGGCGTGCAACTACATCGAGAACCGCTCGAACACGTTCGCGCTCTTCCTCATCGGCCCCGCCGGCGACCAGAACCCTGCGGGCTCTCCCCCCAGCTGGGCGCTGCGCGACCAGTGGGGAGACAGCCTCGGGTCTGCCGTCCTCAGCGCGGCGCAGAGCGCGGGGCGGGCCCTCACCGGCCCGATCAACACCAAGTACCAGCAGGTCAATCTGCCGCTGGAGATCAGCACCACCGCGGGCAATCTCGCGGCGCTCCGCAATGCCTACGCCGCCCGCCTGCCCAACCCGAGCGGCTTCCCGGCATACTACGTGCGCCACGCGCAGATGATGATGGCCAGGATCGACTCCGGCAACGTCGCCACCAGCGTCCCCTCCCCCTTCCAGGTCTGGACCATCGGCGGCGGCACCCCGCTGCGCATGGCCTTCGTCGGCGGGGAGATGGTCAGCGGCTACGCCGTCTACTTCCGGTCCAAGTACGGCGGATCGGCCGGGATCTGGATCGGCGGCTACGCCAACGAATCCTGCTGCTACATCCCCTCCAACGAATTCTTCTCCCCGTACATGACCGCCGGCAGCTACGAAGGCGGCTGGGACACCGACGCCCCCGGCATCGCCGGCGGCTCCATGACCGTCTACGGCCACATCGCCCACTTCCGCGCCGGCACCAA
>NZ_BAAAQW010000003.1:481523-509564 GCF_039531875.1 Sinomonas flava
CGGGGTGGGGCCGACGTCGTGCGTACCGCTGGCTCACAGAGCACAGGCCGAAGCCGGGTGCCCTCCTAGTTCGCTGTCTGCGGCTGGAGCTTGTGGAGGGTCGGGCTGTTGGGGCTGCCCTGGATGTCGAGCTGTAGCGACATCAGGAGCATCTGGACGCCGAGCATGAAGGGCACGGCCGCGAGCATGACCGAGCCCGCGGTCGGTGAGCCGACGCTCGCGAGGATGACCCAGATGCCGATCGCGATCCCGCCCACCAGGAGGGCGAGCCCGAAGATCAGCAGGAGGGCGACTGCCGAGAAGGACCAGACCATGTACTTCCACCAGACCCGCCGCCAGAAGCCGCCGAAGAGCAGCGAGACGAGCTCCGGGATGACCCTGCTGAGCTTGATGCTGGATACCTCGGCACCGTACACGGCCGGGATCGGGACGTCGCAGATCGGCACGTCGAGGATGTTCAGGTGGATGAGCAGGTCGTTCTCGAAGCTGTACCGCTGAGCGACCTTGTTCATGGGCAGCCGCCGCAGGACCTCCGTGCGGATCGCCGTGTAGCCGTTCTGGGGGTCGAAGATGTGCCAGTAGCCGGAGGCCAGCTTCGTCATGAAGGACAGGACGATGTTGCCGAAGATCCGGTACCCGGGCATTCCGGCGAAGGACTCGCCGGAGAAGAAGCGGTTGGCCTTGGCGAACCCGTATCCGTCGATCACGGGGTCGAGCAGCTGCGGGAGGTAGTCGGGGTCCATCTGCGCGTCCCCGGCCATGACCACGTTGATCTCCGAGCCGAGTTCCATCGCGGCGCGGTGCGCCGTCATGATCGCACCACCCACGCCCTGGTTGACCTCGTGGCGGATGAGGGTGACGCGGCCGTCGTCGGCGCGCCGGGCTGCGCCAGAGGTGTCGTCCGGGCTGCAGTCGTCGACGATCACGATGTCGTCGACGAAGGCCGGCATCGTCTGGATGACCGTCCCGATGTGCAGCTCCTCCTTGTAGGCGGGCACGACCGCGGCGATCCGTACTCCTCGGTACATCGTTATCCTTCGCTGTTCGTCGATGGTGTCGGGTGAATGGGGGCACCGGTGTCCGGCGCGCTGGGCTCGGCGGCCTTGCTCCTGTGGTGCTGTGGGAAGACCCAGTGCTTGTAGATGAAGTAGTTCCAGCCGGTGGTGAGGATGGTGGCGACGACCTTGCCCACCACATAGCCTGCACCGACGAACTCGAAGAACTGGACAATGCCCATGACGGCGAGCGTGTTCACCACGAGGAGCCCCGAGTAGCGCAGGACGCCACCGAGCGCACTGCCGCCTCCCCCGAAGGAGAAGTGGCGCTGCAGGAAGTAGTTGAAGAAGAAGCTTCCCCAGAACCCGGCGCCGGTCGCGACCCACAGCGGGAGGCCGAACACCTGGTAGCACAGGGCCAAAAGGCCGAGGTCCACGAGGAAGCTGAGGCCGCCGATGAAGAGGTAGCGGAAGAGGCTCGAGCGCAGGAAGCGCTTGGCTTTGTCGAGCATCAGCAGATCCTTCCAAGGGGGGCAATCCCGTCGGGGTCGGAGTTCAGGAGTATGCCGGGCACATCCCCGATCTGGTGGCGGTCACCGGCCCGGGCCTCGAGCTGGGCGCGGCCGCCCGGCAGGCTGTCCCAGTCGAGCTTGTAGACCGCGGCATTGCCGTCGCGGGCGAGGAGCTTGAGGAACGGGATCTGGTCTGGGTGCGTCAGCCCGGGCTTCGGCTCGTCCCAGGCCCTGATGGTCCCATCGGCGATGTAGACGTACTCGATGCCGAGCTCGGCGGCCGCCGCGCGGGCTTGGGAGTCGGTCGCGAGCTCGGGGAGCTTCTGTAGCACGAGGAGCTGCCGGTTGGTCGGCAGGATCTCGAAGTGCCGGATCATCGGCATGCGGTTGCCGAGCGCGTACATCCAGACCGAGCCGTTGCACGAGTCGTTGAGCACCGTCGCGTCCTGCGGCACGTAGTCGGCGATATGGGTCAGGAGGCGCACCTCGGCCGTGGAGAGCGTCGCGCCGTCGACCTTGGTGTTGATCTCAATCCGTGCCGCGTTCTCCGCGAAGTAGGGTCGTGCGACGACTCCCGCGAGCAGGAGCACGACCGCAGCCGTGGCGAGCACGGCGACAGGCGTCGCGGACGACGCCGCGTGCGCGGCCGCCGTCGTGCGCTCGCCCTGCGCGCGCCTCCCCCGCTGGCTGCAGAACCGCCGCACCGCCCAGCCGACGGCCTCGGCCAACTGCGCCACACCGAGCCCGGCGAGCGGCACGAGCAGCATGACCAGGATGCCGAAGATCCGCCACTGGTCGTCGTAGAACGGAGCGGTCAGGCTCGCGAACAGCGTGCTGTTCGAGCCCATCGTGTAGGCGGAGAGGAAAGCGTACGCCAGGACGGGGGCGAGGTACCACCACATCTTCGGCCGCACGAGGAGAGCCAGCACCCCGAGGCCGACCATGGCGGAGAGGATCGGCTGGGGGGTCGACCCGTGGTGCAGGAGCAGGATGTTCTGGATCGCGCCCATCCGGTCGGTGTCGGCGGCCCAGACCTGCTTCGAAACGCGCTCCGCCTCCTTGAGCATCTGCTGGATGATCGGCAGGCCGAGGACCGCCGCGAGGACTGCACCCGCGGCGAGGACGAGGGCGGGCACCACGGCCGCGAGGCGGCGTCGGACCAGGAGCGCGATGAACCAGAAGACCAGGATGGGAGCCACCACGAAGGCCAGCGAGGGGTGGACGGCGATGAGCGCCACCGCTCCGAAGGCGATCGCGGGCACCCACAGCCAGAGACGGCCGAGGGCGGCGCGCACGGCAAGGAGGCAGAAGGGCCCGACGAGCAGCATCCCCGCGAAAAAGGGGATGAGCGGGCCGCGCCAGAGGAGATCGAACGGGTACACCGTGAACCAGCCGGACACGGCGGCCGCGGCCGCCAGGGCGACGGGGCGTCGCGTCACGACGAGGCCGAGCGCGACAGTGCTCAGGGGGAGCTGGACAGCCATCATGAGCACGACGAAGACATTCAGGAATGTCGGCAGCGCCACACCGGTCACCGGCCAGACCAGCGCGAGCATCGCGTGGAACGCGATCGGGTAGCTCCGGATCGGCGCGTCGGCGATGTTGGTGTCGTAGTACGCGAAGTTGCCGGCGATGGAGGGGTCCCACACCTGGTTCTCCGCGATGAGTCGGATCATGTTGGCGTGCCAGGGGATGTCCCAGTCCTGGTTGATGCCCAGCAGCCCCTCGGTTCCGACCGTCCACGAGGTGGCGGCGACGACTCCGCCGGCGAGGATGCCCGCGGCCAGGGTCAGCCACGCCCCGCGGTAGCCCCACCTGCCGAAGAAGGGCGCCGGATCCGCGGCGGCCCTGCGCCGCCGGACGGCGACGCGGACGCCGAAGAGCACGGCGGCGAGGACGAGGACCGTGATCGCCACGGTGAGGGCGTTCCATGCCATGCCGGCGAGGTGTCCGATGGCCCCGATGCTGGCAAGCGCCCCGACCCCGATGAGCGGCGCCACGGCCGGCAGGAGGATGCGGCGGATGCCGAGCGCCTCTCCCAGCAGCCAGCCGGGACCCCACCAGACGAGGGCGATGAGGGCGACGCTGAGCGCCAGCGGGCCGAGGTCCATGTGTCGAATGGCCTTTCTGGTGGTTCCGGGAGGGGTCTGGGGCGGGACGGGGCGCGCGGCTACCGGGACCGGAGCCAGTCGACGGCGTCCGGCGCGGGGCCGTCGAAGGCCACCTTGCCGTGCTCGAGCACGACGCCGCGGGTGCAGATGCGGGCGACCATGTCGAGGTCATGGCTCACGACGACGAGCGTCCGGCCCTCGTCCGAGAGCTTCCGGATCCGCTCGAGGCACTTGCGCTGGAAGGGCTCGTCGCCTACGGCCAGGATCTCGTCGACCAGGAAGATGTCCGGCTGGGTGTGCACCGCCACCGCGAATGCGAGGCGCAGGAACATGCCCGAGGAGTAGAACTTCACCTCGGTGTCGATGAACTGCTCGATCTCGGAGAAGGCGACGATCTCGTCGAACTTCTCATCGATCTCGGCCTCGCTCATGCCCAGGATCGCCGCGTTCAGGTAGACGTTCTCCCGGCCCGAGAGGTCAGGGTGGAACCCCGCGCCGACCTCGATGAGGCCCGCGACCCGTCCGCGCGTGCGCACCGTGCCGCCGTCCGGCAGGATCACGCCCGAGATGAGCTTGAGCAGGGTGGACTTGCCCGAACCGTTGAAGCCGAGCAGCGCGACGGTCTCGCCCTCCCTGACCTCCAGGTCCACGCCGTCGAGGGCGCGGAACTTCTTGGACAGGTCCTCCTTCCGGCCCTTGAAGAGCCAGACGACCGTCTCCTTGAGGGAATGGGTGTGCCTGAGGTTGAAGGTCTTGCCCAGGCCCTCGATCTTGATGACGGGATTCATCAGACCTCCTGGGCGAAGTGGCCTTCGAGCCGGCGGAACGCCAGCTGGCCGATGAGAAGGAATAGTGCGGCCATGCCCAGGCCCGCGAGGCCGGTGAGCATGAGGTGCGGCGGCAGCTCGACGGGGCCGCGCACCGAGGGGTGCCAGAAGGCCCAGTGGAACATCTCCACTGCCACCGTGACCGGATTGAGCTGGTACACCACGAACAGCCAGTCGGGCAGGATGCGCCGGATCATGGTCCAGTCGTAGAGCACGGGCGAGACCCAGGTAACCATCATCATGAGCATGTCCACGATGTTCTCCGAGTCGCGGAAGAAGACGTTCACCGCTCCGGCGAGCAGGCCGAGGCCCACCGCGGTGATGGACACGATGACGAATCCGATGACCGCGCCCACGAGGCCGGCGAGGTCCGGGCTCCACCCGCTCACCAGTGCGGCGAGCAGGAGGACGATCAGCTGCGGGAGGAAGTGCACGGCCGCGACCCAGACCGATGCCACCGGGAACAGCTCCCGCGGAAGGTAGATCTTCTTCACCAGGGGCGCGTTCCAGACGATGGAGCGCGTCGCGTTCGAGAACGCCTCGGTGAAGAAGTTGACCACGATCACGCCCGAGAACATGTACAGGGCATAGTTCGGGATGGCCTCCCCCACACGCAGCACGATGCCGAGCGCGATGAAGAGCACCAGGTACTGCACGAGCGGCTTGACGTACGACCAGGCGAGCCCGAGGACTGACCCGCGGTAGCGGACCCTGAGCTCCTTGCGGACGATCAGCTTGAGCAGGTACCGGCGGCGGAAGACGTCGAGGAGCCCGGCCCCGACGCCAGGCGTGTCGTAGGTGGCGGTGTCCTGGGTCATTTCGCGGTGCCGGACACCGAGGCGTCGAACGTCTTCTTCCATGCTTCCATCGATGTGATCTCGGGCAGGGCCTTGCGGTAGCGGGCGCGGAGCTTCTCCCAGTTCGCGAACAGCTGCGCGTGCAGCGCCACGGACTCGGCGAGGAGTTCGCGGGCCTTCTTCGGGTCGCGCATGTACCAGGAGGCACCGGTCCCGTCCGCGTTGGACACCACGGCGCTGTCGAGGTGGGCGAGGCTCCACCACTTCCCATCCTGGTGCGCCACGTGCGCTTCGGGATGGTCCTTCGCGTCGGTGCGCACGGGCATGACCGTCTGCTTGAGCACGGTCTTGGCCGCCCAGGGCAGCAGGCCGAGCGTGGAGGGCATCCGGTACGACTGGGGCTTCTTCGGGGGCTTCTTCCGGAAGGGCGCCGGGAAGGCCCCCGGGTCGGTCTTGATCTGGGAGTCGGTGAACTCGTTGCGGAGCGCGCGCAGCTTCGGCATCATCGTGGGGAGCTGCTCGTGCAGGCCCTCGGGGCCGGCCAGCACGTCCTTGAGCGCGAGCAGACGGGCCTGCTCCGGGTAGTACTGCATGGACACCAGGTGCTTGACGTCGTTGTTCATGCTCTCGCGGAAGATCCGGCCGCCCTTGGCGTAGGGCGAGTGCAGGAGCGTGGCGATGAGACGGTTGCGCTCGTGGTAGAAGGCCTGCCAGTCGACGGAGTCGTCCTTGTCAGCCCATGAGACGTGCCAGACGGCAGCACCCGGGAGGGTCACCGTGGGGAAGCCTGCAGCACGCGCACGGAGCGAGTACTCGGCGTCGTCCCACTTGATGAACACCGGCAGCGACAGGCCGATGTTCTCGACCACCGTGCGGGGGATGAGGCACATCCACCAGCCGTTGTAGTCGACATCCCACCGGCGGTGCAGCGGCGCCGAGGCGCGCAGGCCCTCGGTGCTGAAGTCGTGGTTGCCCAGATCCTGGATCGGGCCCCACAGGAAGCGGTACGGGTTGACGACCTCGGCAAAGGCGTGCAGCACCGACTTGTTGAACATGTCGAACATGTGTCCGCCCACGATGGTGGGGGTGCGGCACAGGTCCGCGAAGGCGACCGCACGGAGGACACCCTCTGTCTCCAGGTTGATGTCGTCGTCGAGCAGCATGACGTAGTCGCTCTTGCCCGCGCTGACCATCTCGTACATGTTGCGGGCGAAGCCGCCGGAACCGCCGAGGTTGCCCTGGTTGATCATGCGCAGCTGGCTGCCCATCGACGCTGCGACCTCGTCGAAGCCGTCCTGGTCGGCGACCTTCTGGGTGCCCTGGTCGACGATGATGAGCTCATCGAGGATCTCCAGGACGCCCTGGTCCGCGGCGATCGTCTCAATGGTCTTGAGGCAGTAGTCGGCACGGTTGAACGTCGTCACGCCGAGCGTCACGCGGCCTTGCGGACGGCCGCCGTCGGGCACGGACCACTCGGCCTGCTCGAGCGTCATGCCCGAGGCACCTGCGACGAGGTCGAACCAGTACCATCCGCCGTCGCCGAACGGCGACAGCGTGAGGTCGAACTCGAGGCGGCTGCTGCCGTCCACGAGCACGGAGTCCACGCGCTGGGACACGCCGCGGGCATTGGAGCGGTAGACGACGACGGTGCCCTCGCCCTGCGTGGCGACGGACAGGACGGTCTTGTCCGCGACGGTCCACTTGCGCCAGTAGCTCGCAGGGAAGGCGTTGAAGTAGGAGCCGAACGAGAGCCGCTCGCCCGGGCGGACCCGGACGCTGCGGCGGGACAGGATGTCCTGGGGGTGCAGCTGCTGGCCCGCACTCACCGTCTGCACGGTCCCGTCGCGGCCCTGGCCGGTGGTCGACTGCACCTTGCGGATGTCCGGGTCGACGTAGAGCGGGAGGGTGTCGAGGTCGCGCGTCACGGGGAACACGACGCGCTGGACTACGCGCAGGTCCCCGTTGCCGGCCTGCTCCGCCGCTGTCTTGGTCGTCTGCTTGTCTGCGGTGACGCTCATGCGTCCACTCCCCCGCTCTCGAGCTTGGCACCGCCGGTGAAGTGCGGCTTGATCTTGTTCTCGAACATCGACAGCGCCGAGCCGATGGCCATGTGCATGTCGAGGTACTTGTACGTGCCGAGGCGGCCGCCGAAGAGCACGTCCTTCTCGGACTTGGCCAGATCCCGGTAGGCGAGCAGCTTGCTGCGGTCCGCCTCGGTGTTGATCGGGTAGTAGGGCTCGTCGCCCTTCTCGGCGAACCGGGAGAACTCGCGCATGATGACGGTCTTCTCGGTCTGGTAGTTGCGCTCGGGGTGGAAGTGCCGGGGCTCGATGATACGGGTCCACGGGACGTCGGGGTCGTTGTAGTTCACCACCGAGGTCCCCTGGAAGTCACCCGTGTCGAGCACCTCCTCCTCGAAGTCGATGGTGCGCCAGGACAGGTCACCCTCTTTGTAGTCGAAGTACCGGTCGACCGGGCCCGTGTAGACGACGGGGACGTTGCCGACCACGTTGCCCTTGCTCACCGGCTGCGACTCGTCGAAGAAGTCGGTCTCGAGCTGGACCGTGATGTTCGGATGGTCGGCCATGCGCTCGATCCATGCCGTGTAGCCCTGGGTGGGCAGGCCCTCGAACGTGTCGTTGAAGTACCGGTTGTCGTACGTGTAGCGCACGGGGAGCCGCGAGATGATGCCGGCGGGCAGGTCCTTGGGGTCCGTCTGCCACTGCTTGCCGGTGTAGTGCTTGATGAACGCCTCGTAGAGGGGCCGGCCGATGAGCTGGATGCCCTTGTCGTTGAGGTTCTGCGGGTCTGTCCCCGCGAGCTCGCCAGCCTGCTCGGCGATGAGGGCGCGGGCCTCGCTCGGCGTGTAGTTCGCGCGGAAGAACTGGTTGATGGTCCCGAGGTTGATGGGGAGGGGGAAGACCTCGCCCTTGTGCACTCCGTAGACCCGGTGCACATAGTTGGTGAACGTCGTGAAGCGGTTGACGTACTCCCAGACCTTCTCGTTGGACGTGTGGAACAGGTGGGCGCCGTAGCGGTGCACCTCGATCCCCGTCTGGCCCTCGGTCTCGCTGTACGCATTGCCTCCGATGTGGTGGCGGCGGTCGATCACTGTCACCTTGAGGCCGAGGTCTGCGGCTGCGCGTTCGGCCACTGTGAGGCCGAAGAAGCCGGAGCCGACAACAACGAGGTCTGCAGTCAAGATCACTCCTGTGGGTTGGCGGACTGCTGGCGAGAGGGCACAGCAGGCCCAATGGTCCGGGTTCAGCCTACCGGAGCGCGGCAGGCTTCCCTGAATCGGGGTCGGTGGGATGCCCCACTCTGGGACCTCCCCGGCACACGGAAGGCCGCCGGTTCGGCGGCCTTCCGTGGAGTCAGTGGCTCAGAGCTGGACGACGGCGCCCGACCGGGCCGATTCGAGCAGCGCCTCGGCGACGCGGAGCGTCTCGCGGCCCTCTGTCATCGTGACGACGTCCTTGGAGATCCCCAGGACGGCGTCGCGGAAGGCCTCGTGCTCCATCTTGAGGGGTTCGCGCTTGGCGATGGCGAACCGCGTCGAGGAGCCCTCGGACACGCCGCGGAAGTTCGCGATCGAGTCCCAGTCGGTCTGGAACGTGCCGTTCTCCACGAACGTGAGGTCGGCCGAGACGGTGTCCGCGATGAACGCTCCCCTCTCGCCCAGGACCACCGTGGTGCGCTCCTTGAACGGGGAGAGCCAGTTCACGATGTGGTTGGTGCCGATGCCGCCTTCGAGGTGGCCGATGGCGCTGACCATGTCCTCGTGCTGGCGGCCGGAGCGGTGAGTGGTGTTCGCGGCGACCGTCACGTACCGGCTCTGCGCGAGCCAGGCGGTGAGGTCGATGTCGTGCGTCGCGAGATCCTTGACGACGCCGACGTCCGCGATCCGGGCCGGGAAGGGGCCCTGACGGCGCGTCGAGATCTGGTAGACGTCCCCGAGGTCGCCGTTCTCGAGGCGCTCCCGGAGGCTCTGCAGAGCCGGGTTGAAACGCTCGATGTGCCCCACCGCGCCGACGAGTCCGCGTTCCTCGAAGGCATCGGCGATCCGCTTGCCCGACGCGGAGTCGTTGGCGATCGGCTTCTCGACGAGGGTGTGCACCCCGGCCTCTGCGAGCTTGAGGGCGACCTCCTCGTGGAGGATGGTGGGGACCGCGGCAACGGCGAGGTCGATGCCGGCGTCGATGAGCTGGTCAACCGAGGACAGCAGCGGGAGCGAACCGGCCACGCCGTGCGGGTCGCCGAAGGCGTCGGCGACCGCGACGAGCTCAACGCCGTCGAGCTCGCGGAGCACGCGGGCGTGATGGCGCCCCATCATGCCGAGGCCGATGATGCCTGCGCGGAGCTCAGCCATCACGCACCTGCCTTCGCGACAGTGTTCACTGCCTCGACGATGCGCTCGAAGTCATCCTGGCTCAGCGAGGGGTGGACCGGGAGCGAGACCACCTCGGCCGCCGCCTGCTCGGTCACCGGGAGGTCATCGCTCGTGCGGAACGGGGCAAGGCGGTGGTTCGGGATCGGGTAGTAGACGCCCGAGCCGACGTTGTGCTCCTCGCGGAGGGCCTTGACGAAGCCGTCCCGGTCATCCGCGACGCGGACGGTGTACTGGTGGTACACGTGCTCGTAGCCCTCGGCGACGCGCGGCGTGACGACGCCCTCGATGTTGGCGTCGAGGAACGCGGCATTGGCGCGGCGCTGGTCGGTCCAGCCGAGGACCTTCGTCAGCTGAACCCGGCCGATGGCGGCGTGGATGTTCGTCATGCGGTTGTTGAAGCCGACGAGCTCGTTCTCGTACTGCCGCTCCATGCCCTGGTTGCGCAGGAGCCGGAGGCGGCGCTCCACCTCGGCGTCGCCGGTGGAGACCATGCCGCCCTCGCCCGACGTCATGTTCTTCGTCGGGTAGAGGCTGAACATCGCGAACGTGCCGAAGGTGCCGACGCGACGGCCGTTGGCCTTGGCCCCGTGGGCCTGGGCCGCGTCCTCGAACAGGGCCACGCCGTGCTTGGCGGCCAGGGCCTCGAAGGCCTCGACGTTGAAGGGGTGCCCGTACAGGTGGACAGGCATGATGCCCTTGGTCCTGTCGGTGATCTTCTCCTCGACGGATGCCGGATCGAGGCAGAAGTGCTCGAGCTCGATGTCGGCGAAGACCGGCGTGGCACCGGTCAGGGCAACCGAGTTGGCCGTCGCGGCGAAGGTGAAGGAGGGCACGATCACTTCGTCGCCGGGACCGATCCCCGCGGCGAGGAGGCCGAGGTGGAGCCCGGACGTTCCGGAGTTGACCGCGACGCTGGCCCGTCCGTCAAGCAGGACGGAGGAGAACTCGTTCTCGAATGCGGCGACTTCGGAGCCCTGGGCAAGCTGCCCGGACGCGAGAACGCGGTCAACCGCGTCCCGCTCCTCCTGGCCGATGATGGGTTTGGCGGGGGGAATGAAGTCCTTGCTCATGCGTCAACCTCTCGCAGGGTCTCGTCCTCTTCGATGTATTTCTCTCGCGTGCGCTGGCAGACCCAATGGTCCCCCTCGCGCACCAGCGGCTCTCCGGACTTGCCGACCCAGGCGATCCGGCGTGCGGGGACTCCAGCCACGAGGGCGAAGTCCGGCACGTCCTTGGTCACGACGGCGCCCGCCGCCACGGTGGCCCAGCGGCCGATGGTCGCCGGTGCGATGCACACGGCCCGGGCGCCGATGGACGCCCCTTCGCGGATGGTCACACCGACCGGCTCCCAGTCGTGGGCACTCTTGAGCGATCCGTCCGGGTTCACCGACCGTGGGTAGGTGTCGTTCGTGAGGACGACAGCGGGTCCGATGAACACGCCGTCGTCCAGCACCGCCGGCTCGTAGACCAGCGCATAGTTCTGGATCTTGACGTTGTTGCCGATCTTCACGCCTGTGCCGACATAGGCCCCGCGTCCGACGATGCAGTTCTCCCCGAGGACAGCGTCCTCGCGGACCTGCGCCAGATGCCAGATCTTCGTCCCCTCGCCAATGCGGGCAGCATCGGAGACATCGGCCCCCGGGGCTACTGTGACCATGACTGATGTCCTTCCAAACGAGCTCCAAGGGTGTGGCCAAGGTTCAGTATATGCGCGGGTCGGAGGCCTTCCCGACCCGATGAACCGCCGCGACGCGTGCCCCGGCACCGCGCGAGACCGTGGAATTGCGCGCCGAGAAGCGTCCTTCAGCGCGTTGTCCACAAGCGCGCCCTTGCGCTGGAATGCCTGCTCCCCCGGGGCCTAGCGTGATCTGGGAGGGCCTTGAGTAGGTACGTTTCCTGGGGGGGACATGGAGCTGCACTGCACGCTGGTCGTACCCGATGCCGGTCATCTGCAGTCTGGCCTGGCACGCCGCGACATCGTGGTCGACACCGCCAGGGGGACGTCAGGCAGCGTGATCCAGTCTGAGCTCACGGAACGCTACGGCGTGGGACCGCTCGCCATCGGAGGCAGCCCCCTGGAGGATCTGGTCGCGGGAACCGCGCCGCTGTGCAGCGGGGCCGTCCTCCTCCCGCAGTGGTGCGGCGGCTCCGTCGGCGCACCGCCCCTCGCCCTCGTCGTCCGGAATGGGCCCGCGTCAGGGACTGTGGTTCCCCTTCCCCGCGGGACGTTTAGGATCGGCAGGAGTCCCTCGGGACCCGGCCCGTGCATTGCGTTGGCCGATCCTGCACTGTCGCGCGACCACGCCGTCCTCGAGGTGACGGACACAGGTGTGGTGCTCCGCGACGCCGGCAGTGCGAACGGGACGTGGCTCGGTGGCCGCCGCGTGCGTGCCGCGCACCTCGCGGTGGGCGAGGGCTTCCGGATCGGCGCGAGCACCTGCGCGCTGGCATTCAGCTCTGAGGCCCCGCAGATCGATCCCGCGGCCGGTGGTGCGCCCGGCGAGACGCAGACGGTGCCCCAGAACGTTCCGCCGTCCCGGAGGGCCGCGCTGATCGCCATGGCCGTCCTGCCGCTGCTCCTCGGCATCGGGATGGCCCTTGCCACCGGCACGTGGATGTTCCTGGCATTCACCGCCGTCTCTGCGGTGTCGATCCTGTTCCCCCTCGCGGAGGCCCGTTCGGCCCGGCGCGACCTGCAGCGCCGGCTCCGGCGTGCCGCCGACGACGACGCCGACCGGCGCCGCCGCGCCTCACCGGACGCCGGACTGCTCGCGCGTGCCCAGGGATCCGCTCTCCCGCCAGCCGGTGCAGCAAGGAGTGCCGCCGCGATGACCGGGGTCCCCGCACGGCAGGCTGACGGGAGCCCGCGCGCCGGCGCCGCCGGGTCTCCGCAGTCGGGCCATCTCAGGCTCGGGACAGCTGATGTCCCTGCGGCCGTCGTGGTGACACCGCCCGGCCCGGCCGCTCCGATGATCCGCGACGCGCCCGTCACAGTGCCCGTGGACAGCGGGATCGCAGTGTCCGGCGCCGCGCGAGAGGCTGCAGGGCTCCTGCGGTTCGTGCTGCTGCAGCTCGCCCTCCTTCCGGCCTTCGCGGGAACTCGCGCGCTGGTGGCGGGCGGCCCGTCGTCCCTCAGGATGACCGCGCGGTTCCTGCCCCGGGTCCGAGTCCTTCCGGACAGCGTGATACTCGACCCAGCGTCGCTTGAGCGCGCGGCAGCCGCGGCACAGGAGGTGGTCGTCGTCGTCGTGCCGGGAGGAGGACCTGCCTGGGGCGGCCCAGTGGCTCCGCACCCGCAGGAGGCGCTCGTGCGCGCCGCTGCGGAGCGCGGATGGCCGCTCATCGGGCCGTCCGACGCCGTCGGGCCCGGTTCCGGGGCCGAGATCCGCCTCCGGTCTGGTCGGGCCGAACTGGTCACATTCGGAACGAGGACCGAGTTCATCCCCGACCTCATGCCGGCGCGGGCCTTCGAGACCGCGGCGCGGAGAGCCGGACTTCGCGGAAGCGACGAGGGCAGCGCAGGCCTGCCCGAGCGATGCGCCCTCGATGACGTGGTGCGCTTGGACGCCGACAGCATCCGCGCCGCGTGGCGGCGCAGCGCGTCAGCGCGGGGCCTGGCGGTCATCTTGGGCATGTCGGCCTCCGGCCCGCTCGCGTTCGACCTGGTCGCCGACGGGCCGCACCTCCTCATCGCCGGAACCACCGGCTCCGGGAAGTCCGAGCTCCTGCGAAGCCTCATCGCCGGGGCCGCGTCGGCCCACCCGCCCGACCGGCTGACCTTCCTGTTCGTCGACTTCAAGGGCGGATCGGGGCTGCAGCCACTCGCGGGCCTCCCGCACTGCGTCGGCCTGGTCACGGACCTCGCCGCGGGCGACGTGGACCGCACGCTCGCGTCACTGCGTGCCGAGCTCGTCCGACGCGAGAGGATGCTCGCCTCCGTGGGCGCTGCCGATCTGGACGACTTCGCGCGCCAGGGGGCCGCGGCCCTCCCCCGCCTCGTGCTCGTCGTGGACGAGTTCCGTGTGCTCGTCGACGAGGCGCCTGCGGCGCTGGCCGAGCTCATGCGGATCGCGACTGTGGGGCGTTCCCTCGGCATGCATCTCGTCATGGCGACACAGCGCCCCCAGGGCGCCGTGTCGAGCGACATCCGGGCAAACGTCACCTCCAGCATCGCCCTCCGCATGCAGGACGACGTCGAATCGTCGAACGTCGTGGGCAGTCCCGTGGCCGCGCGGATTCCCGTAGGCCTGCCCGGCCGGGCCTACCTGGCGGTGGGAACCGGACCGCCCGTCGAGTTCCAGGCCGCGTCTCTGGGAATAGGTGCCATCAGGCGCGCCCGGCCCCGCATCACCGTCGTGCCCGCCGAGCAGTGGGCAGCCCGCCCGGCCGCAGATGGACCGGGGGCGCTGCCCCTGTCCCCCGCGGACGCCGCCGCGCCTCTGGTCCGGACGGTTGCCGAGCTGTGGCGCAGCTGCGGCGGGGGGCCGATGCGGCGCCCCGTGGCCGCCCCACTGCCCGACCGGGTCGAGCTGCCCCGGCTGGTCGGCGAGGCCGGCACGACGATCGCGGACCGAGGCGGCGATGCGGCGGATCCCGCGTCCTCGGCCGGCCAGGGCATCGTCCGCCTCGGTATCGCCGACCTTCCGCACGAGCAGCTCACCCGCGAACTGGCCTGGGATCCCGCACGTCAGGGCCATCTGGCCCTCTGCGGACCGCCTGCCGCCGGGACAGCCCGCACTCTGGAATCGGTCGCCGCGCAGCTGGCCGGGTCGGCACTGGAACGCCACCTGTATGTGCTCGACGCCGATGGGACACTGCACTTCCTCCGGGACCATCCCCGCGTCGGCGCGCACGTTGACCTCGCCGACCTCGTCAGGGCCGCGCGGGTGATCGCGCGGCTGTGCGAGGAATCCACCGCGCGGCTCCACGCCGACCCACACGCGCGCATCCCGCTCGTGCTGGTCGTGAGCGGGTGGGGCAGCTGGATCTCGGCACTTCGCCAGAGCCCGCACGCAGCGGCGGAGGAAGCGCTCGCCGACATCATCCGGGACGGGCCTCCCGCGGGCATCACGCTTGTTGCGGCCGGGGAGAGGGAGCTCGTATCGTCGCGGGCCTTTGCTGGGATGCGGGCGCGCGTCTTCTTCCCGTGCGGCGCTCCGGAGGAGGCCCGCCTCGCGTGGCCGCGGCTCCCGGCCATGCTCCCCGTCCCCGGGCGGGGCGCAGCGCACGGGGCGCTGGCGGAACCCGCGCCACTCGTTCTGCAGTGCTACGCCGCTCCGGACCCAGCCCTCGCCGCCGCAGGGACTGCTTCCTCCCGCGCCCAGCGCAGAGGTTCACGGCCGTTCCGGATCGAGCCGCTGCCAGCCGTCGCCGATGCCGCCGCGATTGCCGCCGCTGGGGCAGAATCAGCCAACGGTGGCACGACGCCCGGACCCGGGCCGCGCCTCAGCCTCGCCATAGGGCTTGCAGGGGACGAACCGCGGCCGCTCCGCCTCAGGCTCGGGCCCGGCGACGTGCTGCTGGTCCTCGGCAGGCCCGAGTCGGGCAGATCATCGCTGCTGCGGGCGCTGGAGGTGATGAACCCGAAGGTCTGGTTCGTAGGCTTCCGTGCCGGGCAGCGAAGCCACGACTGGGAGGGGCTTCTTGCCGAACTGGGAGGCCGACTGCCGAGCGAGGCCCACACCAGGCGCCTGCCAGTCGTCCTGGCCGATGACGCGGACACGCTGGGCCCGCAGGAGAACCAGCTGCTCGCCCAGCTCGTCGAGGCCGGGGCTGCCGTCGTGGCGACGGCCGGCTACGGTGCAGGCCTCTACGCACGCTGCCCGATCGCGCTCCAGACCCGGTCCGGGGGCATGGGAATCCTCATTGGCCCACGAGGTCCCGCCGACGGGGACGCTTTCGGCGTGCGCATCGACGCTCTGCGGCCCTCCCCAGCAGGACGGGCAGTTGCGATTGTCGAGGGGCGTCCGATCGAGGTCCAGCTGGGATTCTCCGCAGAAGGCGACGTCACGGCTCGGGATGCTGGCGGCCGCTCCGGAGGGTCGCCGCAAGCACTCGCCGCTCGAAGAGGAGAAGGATGGCGGCAGCGGCCGGGACGAGGATGAGGAACCCGTAGACCGGGTAGCCACCGGTGAGGGTCGGCACGCCGATGGTCAGCGCAAAGAGCTGCGCGACCAGCGCACCCGCACGCGTCCACCGGAACCCGCGCCAGAGGAAGAGGGCCACGACCCCGAGCCAGATACCGAACAGCAGCAGGAGCACCATCGTGAACGCCGCACCGGCCGGAGACGTGGCTGCCTGCCCCGCGGCAAGCCACACCGCATAGAGGACTCCGAAGGCGAGGAGCGCCAGTGCCTCGACGGCGATGATGAGGACGAGGACGGCCAAGGTCCAGGGCCGTGCTCCGGGAGCATCGACGGCGCTCGGTTTGTCGGGGTTGCTGGGCACATGCGAACCCTACCGGACGCGCTCGCCACCTCCGTATCCGTCGAGCCCGACCTCGCCGGGCGGTGTGACGGATACCTCCCGCTTCCGAGCGGATTAGTGGGTCAGGACCCTTGTTTACACACAGTTAACGTGACAACCTTAACGGAGTTGACCGCGGGGCCCCCAAAGGCCCCTTTGCTTTGAGAGCACTCGTGAATCTTTTCACAAAGTGCCGATACCCCCGAGAAACGGAGTTGCACTTCCCCATGGACTGGCGTGATCGCGCGGCCTGCCTCGACAAGGATCCTGAACTGTTCTTCCCAGTCGGGAACACGGGGCCGGCCCTCCTGCAGATCGAAGAGGCCAAGAGCGTCTGCCGCCGCTGCCAGGTCATCGACACGTGCCTCCAGTGGGCTCTCGAGTCTGGCCAGGACGCCGGCGTCTGGGGCGGCATGAGCGAGGACGAACGCCGCGCACTCAAGCGCCGCGCCGCCCGCGCCCGCCGCGCCTCCTAGGACGCGTGCCAGGACCGCCTGGCGCACCCTGAACCCTCTGCCCGGGACAGCATCGCTGTCCCGGGCAGCTCTGTCTCGCCCTCAGTCCCTTCTCGCGGGCAGTGGCGCCGGCGCAGGCTAGTGGCGGGAGGGACGCAGCACGATCCGGACGCACGTGCCGCCGCCGTCCCGCTCGCCCCACTCGATCGTGCCGCCGAGTTCACTCGTCACCAGCGTCCGCACAATCTGGAGGCCCAGGCCCTCATGGCGGTCGGACGCGGCGGGAAGCCCCACGCCGTCGTCCTCCACCGTGACCTCGAGCATGGCCGCCCCCGACGGATCCTGGTACCGCTCGGCGGCGAGCCACACCGTCCCCGACCGGTCGGCGAGCCCGTGCTCGACAGCGTTCGTGACAAGCTCGTTGATCACGAGGGCAAGAGGGGTGACGAAGTCGCTGGGCAGCTCCCCGAACTCCCCGTGCCGCTCGGTGGCCACGTGCTGGCCCTCGGTCGCGACCTCGACGGAGAGCCTGAACTGGCGGGCGATGAGCTCGTCGAAGTCGACCGTCTGGGCCAGGCCCTGGGAGAGGGTCTCGTGCACGAGGGCGATCGTTGCCACCCGCCGCATCGCCTGCTCGAGGCCCTGGCGCGCCTCGTCGCTCTTCATCCGCCGGGACTGCATGCGCAGCAGCGCAGCCACCGTCTGGAGGTTGTTCTTCACGCGATGGTGGATCTCCCGGATCGTGGCATCCTTCGTGACCAGCTCCATCTCGCGGCGCCTGAGCTCCGACACGTCGCGGCACAGCACGAGGGCGCCGAACCGCTCGTGCTCGTCCCGCAGCGGGATGGCCCGCAGCGACAGGCTCACGCCGCGCGACTCGATCTCACTGCGCCATGGCATCCGGCCCGTCACGACGAGCGGGAGGGTCTCGTCGACGAGCCTTCGGTCCTTGAGCAGGCCCGTGGTCATCTCGGCCAGCGAGCGGCCCTCAAGGGACTCGATCCCGCCGAGCCTCCGAAAGGCCGACACGCCGTTCGGGCTCGCATACTGGACGATGCCGTCCGCATCGAGGCGGATGAGCCCGTCGCCGACGCGGGGAGCGCCTCGGCGGGAGCCGGTGGGCGACGCGAAGTCGGGCCACAGCCCGAGCGTCCCCATCCGGAGCAGGTCGTAGGCGCACTGCCTGTAGGTGAGCTCGAGCCGGCTCGGCATGCGCGAGCTGGAGAGGTCCATATGGGAGGTCACGACGGCGAGCGTGCGCCCGTTGCGGACGAACGGCACGGCCTCGACGCGCAGCGCCATCTCGGAGTTGAAGCTCGTCTCGTGGCTGCGCTCGATGGTCTGGCTCGCCCAGGCCTTGTCCACGAGCGGCTTGAGGTCCGACCGGATCCGCTCCCCCACGAAGTCGCTGTGGAAGACGGTGTGGGTCGTGGACGGACGCACGTGGGCCAGCGCGATGTACCCGTCCTCAGGATGAGGGAACCACAGGGCCAGGTCCGCGAACGCAAGGTCGGCGATGAGCTGCCAGTCGCCGACGAGGAGGTGGAGCCATTCGGCATCCCCGGGGCCGAACTCGGCATGTTCCCTGATGGGGTCCGTGAAGATGGCCACCTGCACCGCCTGTCGTGGATGCCCGGCCGGGCCGGGGTTTCGTCGTCGTGGAGCTGGCGGTGAACACGCGAAGGCCGCGGCGGCACGAGCCGCCGCGGCCTCATGCACCGTGCCGCCTAATGGCGCACGATCGACCGCAGCAGCCTCAATGCTACCGAGAGCGAGGCCATGTCGTCGCTCTCGAGGGCGTTGACCTCCGCGAACATCGCCGCCGCGCGATCGAGCTGCTCCCGATTCGCTTCCTCCCAGACCGCGAGCCGGGCGTCCGGGGCCGCCGAATCGGGTGCGGCGTCCATGACCGAACGGGTGAAGTCAGCGACCGTGGCGTAGAGGTCGTCCCGCAGCGCCGCCCTCGCCAGCGCCTGCCAGCGGTCCCGACGCGGAAGCGCCGTGATGCGCTCGAGCAGGTCGTCGACCCGGAACCGGTCGAACACCGTGTAGTAGACGGCGGCGACCTGCTCCACGGGCGACCCAGTCGACTGGGCGATGCGCGCCACGTCGAGCAACGCAAAGCTCTCGAAGAGCTCCGCCCAACGCTTCGCGAGCTCCTCGGGCAGGCCCCACGACCGGCCCCGCTCCAGCCAGGACATCACGCGGGCGGCGTCCTGGCCGCGGAGGTAGTCGAGCAGCCGGGCACGCAGCGTCGCCAGCGGCGGCCCGTACTGCCCGACCATTTCGGCGATGGTCTTGCCCGCGGTGCCCTGGTGCAGGAGCCAGCGCACCGCACGGTCGAGGAGGCGCCGGATGTCGAGGTGGACCATCGTCCAGTGTTCGGTGGGGAACGAGGCCGGCATGGCGTTGACAGCGTCCGTGAGCTCGTCGAGCCGGTACACCTCGCGCAGCGCAACGAACGCCTTGGCGACCGCGGCCGGCGTCGCGCTCGTCTCCTCGATGGTGCGGAAGGCGAAGGTGATCCCGCCGAGGTTGATCATGTCGTTCGCCACGGCTGTGGCGATGATCTCCCGGCGTAGCGGGTGGCTGTCGAGCTCCTCGTCGAAGCGCTCGCCGATCTCGCTCGGGAAGTACTTCCGCAGCGTGTCGCGGAACCAGGGGTCATCGGCGAGGTCGGATTCACGCAGTGCCTCGGTGAGCTCGATCTTCGCGTAGGCCGCGAGCACCGACAGCTCCGGCGACGTGAGCCCCTGGCCCTGCTCGACGCGCTTCTGGAGCTCCCCGGTGCTCGGGAGCGCCTCGAGGTCGCGCTTGAGGTCGGCCTCCTTCTCGAGCCAGTCCATGAGGCGCTCGAAGCTGGGGCTCCATTCGACGACCTTGGCCCGGTCGTTCACCAGCAGGATGTTCTGGTCGATGTTGTCCGCGAGCACGAGCCGCGCGACCTCGCCGGTCATCGAGGCCAGGAAGTCGGTGCGTTCGGAGGCCTGGAGCTTGCCTGCGGCAACCATGCGGTCCACGAAGATCTTGATGTTGACCTCGTGGTCGGACGTGTCGACGCCGGCCGAGTTGTCCATCGCATCCGTATTGAGGATGACGCCCTGGAGGGCCGCCTCGATGCGTCCGCGCTGGGTGAAGCCGAGGTTGCCGCCCTCCCCCACCACCTTGACCCGCAGGTCGCGGCCGTCGACGCGGATGGCGTCATTGGCCTTGTCGCCGACCTCGGCGTTCGTCTCGGTGCTCGCCTTGACGTACGTGCCGATGCCGCCGTTGTAGAAGAGGTCCACAGGTGCGAGGAGCACGGCCTTGAGCATCTCCGCCACGCTCAGCTGCGTGGTGCCCTCGGGCAGTCCGAGCGCGGTCCGCACCTCCTCGGAGACCGGGATCCACTTCGCCGAGCGCGGGTACACACCGCCGCCTGCGCTGATGAGGTCACGGTCGTAGTCGTCCCAGGACGAGCGCGGAAGCTCGAAGAGGCGACGCCGTTCGGCGTAGGAGGACGCGGCGTCGGGCGTGGGGTCGAGGAAGATGTGGCGGTGGTCGAACGCCGCCACGAGGCGGATGTGCTCCGACAGGAGCATCCCGTTGCCGAAGACGTCGCCGGACATGTCGCCCACGCCCACGACCGTGAAGTCCTCGGTCTGGGTGTCGTGGTCGAGCTCGCTGAAGTGCCGTTTCACCGACTCCCACGCGCCTCGGGCCGTGATCCCCATGGCCTTGTGGTCGTAGCCGACCGACCCGCCGGAGGCGAAGGCATCGCCGAGCCAGAACCCGTACTCCGCCGAGAGCCCGTTGGCGATGTCCGAGAACGTCGCGGTGCCCTTGTCCGCGGCGACCACCAGGTACGAGTCATCATCGTCATGGCGCACGACGCCGGCGGGCGGCACCACCTGTTCCCCCGCCTCGGTCGTCACCCGGTTGTCGGTGATGTCCAGGAGGCCGCGGATGAACGTCTTGTAGCTCTCGACGCCCTCGGCGAGCCATGCCGCGCGATCGGCGGCCGGGTCCGGAAGCCGCTTCGCGAAGAATCCGCCCTTGGCTCCCGTGGGCACGATCACGGCGTTCTTGACCACCTGCGCCTTCACGAGGCCCAGGACCTCGGTGCGGAAGTCCTCGCGCCGGTCGGACCAGCGCAGGCCCCCGCGGGCGACCTTGCCGAAGCGCAGGTGCACGCCCTCGACCCTCGGCGAGTACACCCAGATCTCGTACGCCGGCTTCGGCGAGGGCAGGCCCTCGATCTGCGACGGCCGCAGCTTGAGGCTGAGGTAGTTCCTGCCGAGGTAGAAGTTGGTGCGCAGGGTCGCCTCGATGAGGTTGATGAACGTGCGCAGGAGGCGGTCGGCGTCGAGCGTGGGGACCTTCTCGAGCTCTGCCATGAGCTCGGCGGTGACCTGGGCCGTCGCCTGCTCCCTCTCCCCGTCCGGGACCTGCGGATCGAAGCGGGCCTCGAAGTACGCCACGAGGCGGCGCGTGACCTCGGCGTTGTTCAGGAGCGTGTCCGCGATGAACCCGAGCGAGTTCGTGTTGCCGGTCTGGCGCATGTACTTGGCGTAGGCCCGGAGGACGACGACCTGGCGCGACCTGAGTCCTTCGCGCAGGACGAGGCGATCGAGCCCGTCTGACTCGGTCTCCCCGGCGAGCGCCGCTCCGAAGGCGTCGGCGAGCAGCTTCCCCGTGGCGAGCGGGTCGACGCCGGCCGGGTACTTGAGGCCGAGGTCGTACAGGAAGAACTCCCGCTCGTCGCCGGTCGTGATCTCGAAGGGTCGCTCGTCGAGCACCTCGAGGCCGAGGTTGTGGAAGTACGGGAGGATCTGGCTCAGGCTCTTGGGTTCGAAGAGGTAGAGCTTGACGCGCGCGTCCTCCTCGAGCGACTCGCCGGCTCCCTGGGGGAGGTACACGTGCACGGCAGGACGCTCGGGAGCCTCCTCCCCTTCCGCTCTCTCCGCCTCGAGGGCCGCCTGCTCCGCCGCGTAGGCCTCGAACCGCGTGAGGTCGTCGAGGGCGTCCTCGATGCTGTAGTCGATGCGGTAGGACTGCGGGAACGCCTCGCTCCACACGGCGGCCAGATGCTCGGCCTGCTCGAGGGGCCGGTTCTCGTGGAGCACCTGGGCGATCCCTTCGCTCCAGGACCTGGTGGCGGTGACGAGACGCTGCTCGAGGACGGCCGTGTCGATCGAGCGCAGGTCCACCCCGCCGCCCTCCGCGCTCTTGGGGAGCCGGATCCGGAAGTAGAGCCGCGCGAGGGCAGAGTCGCTCATGTGGGAGTCGTAGTCGATCGAGGACGAGTGGAACTCCCTCTCGAGCTCCTGCTCGATGCGACGCCGCACCGCGGTGTTGTAGCGGTCCTTCGGGAGGTAGACGACGGCGTTCATGAAGCGCCCGTAGATGTCGGGGCGAAGGAAGAGCCGTGTGCGTCGGCGCTCCTGGAGGCGCTGGATGCGGGTCACCGTGTTCAGCAGGGTGTCCACATCGATCTGGAACAGCTCGTCACGGGGATAGGTCTCGAGAATCGCGAGCAGGTCCTTGCCGGAATGGGAGTCGGCAGGGAAGCCCGACCGGCGCATGACCTCGTCGATCTTGTCCTTGACGATCGGGACCGTCCGGGCGGACTGGGTGTAGGCACTCGAGGCGAAGAGCCCGATGAAGCGCCGCTCGCCGTCGACCCGGCCCTGGGCGTCGAAGCGCTTGATGCCGATGTAGTCGAGGTAGGCGGGACGGTGGACCGTGCTGCGCGAGTTGGCCTTCGTGATGACGAGGGCGCGCCGTTCGCGCGCATGCTCCTGGCCCTCGGCCGTGAGGTGCTGGAGCGCGTGCGCGCCGTCCCCGCGGAGCAGCCCGAGCCCGCTGCCCTCGACGAGCTCGAGGACGTCTTCGCCGTCGGCCGTCGTGAGGTCGTACTCCCGGTAGCCGAGGAAGGTGAAGTTGCCTTCCTCGAGCCACCGGAGGAGTTCCTGGGTGGGGACGAGGTCGGGGATGTCCTCGGCGCCGGCGACCGTTCCGAGGCCGTCGGCGATCTCGAGGGCCTTGGTCCGCATGGGATTCCAGTCCTCGACGGCTGCCCTGACGTCCCCGAGCACCCGCTGAATGCCATCGATTAGCTCCGGCTTCTGCGACGCGGAGGCCCGGTTCGTCTCGATCGCGATCCAGGACTCGATGTGGGTGGCGTTGTCTCCGTCCGCGATGAGGGCGGAGAGCAGGGGCATGGTCGCCGTGTCGCCGCTGGTCATGCCCCACTGGGCAGGGACGCGGTCGACGGCGACGATCCCGTCATCGCTGCGGCGGCGGGTCACCACGAACATGGGGTGCACGACGAGATGGATGGGCGCGTGCTGGCGCACGAGCTCCGCGGTGACGGAGTCGACCAGGAACGGCATGTCATCGGTGACGATGTAGACGATACTCCGGCCGCCTTCATCGACGATGGCGACGTTGGCGGTGCCCACGACCCGCCCCTCGGCGACCTTCCAGTGCTGCCGTGCCCGTTCCTGGAGCGTCTCCGACGGGTAGGCCTGCTGGTCTTCCTCGGCCAGATGCTCGTAGTACTCGGCGAGGAACCGCGATTCCTGCTCGGCGGACGGGAAGGGGGTCTGCTGGGCAGTACCGGTCGACACGGGGCTCGCCTCCACTGGACAGGGCTGCCACTTCGCAGCGCTCTGACGACGAGCCTAGCGCGGGGCCTCTAGGCCTGCTTTGGTATCACGTCTAGCGAAACGCCTCTTTTGCTGGACAGGTGCACACACGAGCTCGGCGATGGCCTTCCGGAGACCCGAATCGGGAGCCGATTCGAGGAGGACCGAGCCGCCAAGGAGCGCCGCGTCGGCCGCAGCGCCGTCGAACGGGATCATGGCGCCCACGGGCACGCCCGGGCCGAAGCGCACCCAGGCCTCGCGCAGCGCGCGCTCGGGGAACCGCCCGATCGAGGACTGCCTGACCTTGTTGAAGACGACCGTGGGGCTCGCGCTCGGGACGGCCTGCTCCAGCTCAGAGATGGCCCGCACAAGGCGGGGCATGCCCACGGCGTCGGCTGCGCCCACGGCGAAGACCCGGTCGGCAAGCTCGAGCGAGCGCAGCGTTGCCGCGTTCCGGCGGGGCGCCATGGTGTCGAAGCTGAGCTCCTCGTCTGCCTCCAGACAGAAGGACACGTCCACGACGACGGCGTCGGCGACCTCTCGGCACCTCCCGATCACGTCGCCGAAGGCCGCCGCACGCAGCTCCGGCCACCGATCCGCACGGGTGAGGCCGGTGAGGACGCGCAGCGTCCCGCCACCGATGACAACAGGAGTCGCAATGCGCTCGAGCGCCTGGCCGTCCAAGAGTCCCTGGTCGGCGAGCCTGCAGGCCTGCGCGAGGCCGGCGGAGTCGTCGAGGAGCCCGAGCGCGGGCGCGACAGAGGCTCCGTAGGTGTCGGCGTCGACCAGCACGACGGCGCGCCCGTCCGCGGCGAGCTCGGCGGCACAGTTCACGGCGACCGTCGTCCGGCCGGGCGAGCCGATGGGCCCCCACACGGCGATCACCTCGCCCAGGCTCTCGGGGTCGCTGTCGTCCCCGCCGGAGCCGTCTGAGGCGTCCGCGGCGGGTTCGGCGAGCGGGCGGGCACCGGCGACCGCGAAGGACGACAGGGACACCGGGTCCTGCGCCACCTGCTCCACTGCGCGCCCGATGAGCCGCGCGAGCTCAGGCGCGGGGACGGATTCCGGCGCTGCGAACAGGCCGAGCGCGGAGAGTCTGGCCCGCTCGGCGTCGTCATCGGTGAGGCCGACCAGGGCGACTCCGACGGCGGCGAGCCGGTCCGCGAGTGTCGCAGTGATGTCCTGGGTGCCGCCCGCCACGACGGCGGCCCGGGCGAGACCGGTCTGGCAGGCGGCGATGAGCTCGGAGAGCTCGCCGCATCGCCTGACCACGGTGACCGGCCCGTGGAGCCGCTCGAGCGACCCGACGAGCTCGGCCTGGCCGGCGCCGATGGTGACCACGGGAATGCTCATCGCGTCCCGCCCGCGGGATTCCACACGAGCGAGACCTTCGCCTCGTTGGCCTGGGCGCCGAGGAGCTTGGGCAGTCTGGCGTCGTCGACCAGCACCAGCACGCGCGTCTCGCGGCTTCCGCCGAGCGTCGAGCTAGCGGCCTCGCGGTGCGCGATCTCGGCGCCCGGAACCAGGAGCACCGGTTCCGCGAAACCGTTGCGCCCATCGGGAAGAGCGACCCAGACGTCGACCCGGGTCCCCGGCAGGGCTTCCGCGGGCAGCGAATCCCCCGCGCTGATGGAGACGGGCTTGCGGTCCACCGCACGAGGCTCCCCGAGGCTCGACGCCGGGACGAGATCACCCTTCGCGACGCGCTGCAGCGCGACACGGCCCTCGGGAGGCGCGCCTGCGCGGAGGTATCGGCCTTCGGCGTCCCCCAGCCTGACGTCGACCTGCTCGAGCAGTGTCGCGTCGATCGGCTGTCCGACGGCGATGTCCTCCTTCGCGGAGTAGACCGGGACGGTCGCATCCGCGGCGTCGACGAGCGCGACGACTCCAGCGGTCGACGCCAGGACGAGGAGCAGGCCCACCAGAAGCCGCGGATCCTTCCACGAGGGCCGCGACATCCTCGCTCCGGGTGGGTTGGCGGCTGGGCTCCTCGAGCCTGAAGGCGTTGTGGTGATGGCAGCGGACATCGAGATCCCCCCTCGAACGCGGGCCGCACCCCGGCCCCCCGGCGACATTGTGTCCGGCGGGCGACGATCCGCCCAAGTCACACCACGTCAAAGTGGGTCAAACTGTGGATAACTCCGCCAATGAGTGTCGAATCAGTTCAGACGGTGGCAGAATGTGACCATGCCCCGTTTCCTGACGCTCGCGGATGTGTGCGAACAGCTCCAGATCAGCTCGGCGCAGGCCTACGCGCTCGTGCGCAGCGGCGAGCTCAAGGCCATCCAGGTCGGCGGCCGCGGACAGTGGCGGGTCGAGGACGTCAAGCTGGAGGAGTACATCCAGGCCAGCTATGCGAAGGCCGAGAAGATGCTCGCCGAGAACCGTCGCACGCACAGCGGGGGCTGACCGGACGTTCGCCGCGCCAGCCGCTCAGCCGCCGGACCGCACCGCCAGAAGCGCCGCGAACGTGATCAGCAGCGTGCGCGGCTGCCGCTCGTCGGGCGCCTCCGCGCCGTCGGCGAGCGTGACCTCGAGGTAGTCCCCGCCGACGACGTCGATCCTGCCGGTGACCGTACAGGGATCCGTCCTGCCCACGTCCACCATGCAGCCCACCACCGCGCGGTCGCGCGCGAGCGCACGCAGCCCTGAGGACAGCGAGAGGGACCGGCGTACGGCTGACTCCTCGCGCGCGGCTCGGCGTCCCGTGCCCGCGACTGTGGCAACCGCGTGCGCCGGGATCAACAGGCTCCGCGGTGGATCCTCCAGGACGAACCATGTGTCCGCGATCTGGCTCACCGTTCCCCGGCACCTCGTCCCGTGGCGCAGGAGGACATCGACCTGCCGCCCCGCACCAGCCCGCAGCCGGTCCGCCAGGAGCACCGCCGACTGCTCGGCGCGCACTCTCTCCGCGACTTCTGCCTCCAGATCGAGATGCCCCGCCGCGGCCATCTGCGCTTCGAGGTCTGAGAAGAGGGCATCCCATCGCATGCGTCAACCCTAGGGAACGCATCCCTTGCTGAGCAATCGCGCTCGCATTCTGCCATCACTGGACAAACCCTTATTCCGATGGTCAAACTGTATCTAACAGCATCAAACTGCATCGAACTGGCCGAGCGCCTATCTGGGGGATGACATGGAGAACACGCAGCGTCAGCAGGTCATGGCCGACGCACTGACCACCGCGGCAGTACTGGTCCTGGCGGCGGTGCTCGTCGTCGCAGGCACGATGCTTGCGGGCAGTCTCGCGCCGGGAGCCTCCGGCGACTGGCTGCGGATCGCACCGGGCGCGTTCGACGGCGGCACGCTCCCGGGCTTCGACGTCCTCCTCGGGCTCCTCGCGAGCGTCGCCGGGCTCGCGGTGGTGACCTGGTGGCTGCTCTCCATGGGCTTGGCCGTCACGGCGGCCCTGCTGGCTGCCGCCGGCGCGCCGCGCGCGTCGAGGATCACTGGGGCCTTCGCGCCGGCCTTCATGCGCAGGCTTGCCCTTGCTGTCCTCGGCCTCAGCCTTGCGGCCGCGCCTGCCGCGCATGCGGACACACTTCCCGATCCAACATGGCAGCCGTCGGTCTCGGTTCCCGCGACGCTCGCTGCCACGCTGCCCGCGTCCGCAGCCGCCGGCGCCGACACCCAAGCAGCACAGACTCCAGCAGCAGAGACCCCGGCAGCAGAGACAGCACCTGCCGAGGCGGCACCTGCGGAGACGACAGCCGCCGAATCCGGCCCCGAGCCGACGCCGCTCCCGCGGCCCGGCTGGACACCGTCCGCTCCTCTGGCCCCGACGGGCCTGCTCGTCCAGCAGCCGGCCCGGGGAGCAGAGGCCGCGGGGACGCCGACTGTCGAGGTCCGCCCCGGCGACACCCTCTGGTCGATCGTGGCAAGGCACCTCGGGCCGGGTGCCACGGAACTCGACATCGCTGCCGCCTGGCCCGACTGGTACACGGCCAACAGGGGTGCGATCGGGGACAGCCCGCATCTCATCCTGCCGGGCCAGCTCCTCACCGCACCCCGCTGAGACTCCCAGAGCTGAGACTCCCAGACTCCGACGCCCCCGGGACCCGAACCGCGCACAGGAACGTCCCGCAACCACGCCGCCGATCTGCAAAGGAAGCATGCCATGACATCACTCGCCGTCGTCGCCGGCTCAGCCGCGCTGGACGAGAAAACAGCACCTCGCTCTCCCGGACGCGCTGGTCCGTCGGTGGCCCGCCGCTCCTCGGATGCGGAAGCCGGGGACCCTGCCGCCGTGGTGCTCCACGTCGTCCCGGACGGACCGCGCACCGCTGACGTCCTCCGCTTCCACAGGCCGCGGCGGGAGCGGTCGGCGACGCCGGGACCAGACGTCCGGACCTCGGGGAACACGGCGCTGGCCCCCGAGCAGGCGGAGCGCCAGAGGCCACCTGCGAGAGCGCTGCGCGCAGTGGCCCCGCCTGACGAGGCCGGAGAAGTCCGGCACCTCGCCGCCTCGATCACCAGGGCCATCATGGAAGTCCTCGCGGGGGTGCGCCCGCTGCAGCAGCTGGTGCCGTGGCTCCACCGGGACCTGCTGGCGCCCATCGAGTTGCGCAGTGCCCTGTCGCGTCCCCGGCCGGCCCCGGGCCCCCGACAGGGGCGCGACAGGGACGCCGCCCGGATAAGCCCACCGAAGCTCGCCCTGGCCCACCGCGCGGTGTCCGTGCGCTCTGTCCACGCGGCCCGGGTGGCACCGGGGACCTACGAGATCGCGGTCGTCGTCGTCGACGCTCTGCGCTGCAGGGCGGTTGCGCTTCGCCTCGAGTCGGGCGACCGGGCCGCGTGGCAGGTCACCGCGCTCGAGATCGGCTGAGACGGCACCCAGTCGCCGCTTCGCGCTATTCGGCC
>NZ_BAAAQW010000003.1:509596-526441 GCF_039531875.1 Sinomonas flava
CGTGCGTCTGCGCAGCGACCGCTAGCGGCGGCGGGACCGCCGGCCGGGGCCGCCCTTGGCCGCGGAGCGGCTCTGGCCTGCCTGCGGCCGGGTTCCATCTCCGCCGTTCTGGCCCGCACGGGCGGCGCGTGCCTGCTCGACGTGGGTCTCGGTGGAGCCGTCCTCGGCCGGGGCCGAGTACTCCAGCTGCACGGGCCGGGCCGGGGCCTCGAGTCCCGGGGCCTGGACGGGCTGTCCCGTAGGGGCCGCTTCGGCAGGCTGGACCTCGAGGTTGAACAGGAATCCGACGGACTCCTCGCGGATGCCCTCCATCATGGCCTGGAACATGGCGAAGCCCTCGCGCTGGTACTCCACCAGCGGGTCGCGCTGCGCCATGGCGCGCAGGCCGATGCCCTCCTTGAGGTAGTCCATCTCGTAGAGGTGCTCCTGCCACTTGCGCCCGATGACAGACAGCACGACGCGGCGTTCGAGGTCCCGCATCATCTCGGAGCCGAGCTTCTCCTCGCGCTGGGCGTAGACCAGCTTCGCGTCGGAGAGGATCTCCTCCTTGAGCATCTCGACCGTGACGCGGGGCTTGCCGCCCGCCTCATCGATGATGTCCTGGGGCGTGAGCGTGATGGGGTACAGCGTCCGCAGGTTGGACCAGAGGGCGTGGAAGTCCCAGTCATCCCCGTTGCCCTCGGCAGTCGCGGCGTCGATCATCGCCGTGATCGTGTCCTCGAGGAAGAACTGGACCTTCTCATGGAGGTCGTCGCCCTCGAGGATGCGGCGGCGGTCGCCGTAGATCGCCTCACGCTGGCGGTTCAGGACGTCGTCGTACTTGAGGACGTTCTTGCGCTGCTCGGCGTTGCGGCCCTCGACCTGCGCCTGGGCCGACTGGATCGCCCGGGAGACCATCTTGGACTCGAGCGCGGTGTCGTCCGGAAGGCTCGACGCCATGAGCCGCTCGGCGCCGCCCGTGCCGAAGAGGCGCATGAGGTCGTCGGTGAGCGAGAGGTAGAAGCGCGACTCACCGGGGTCGCCCTGACGCCCCGAGCGGCCGCGGAGCTGGTTGTCGATGCGCCGTGACTCGTGCCGCTCCGTTCCGAGGACGTACAGTCCGCCGAGCTCGAGGACCTCCTCATGCTCGGCCTTGACGGCCTGGTTGGCTGCCTCTAGGGCGGCTGGCCACGCGGCCTCGTACTGCTCGGAGTTCTCCTCGGGGTCCAGGCCCTTGGCCGCAAGGTCCGCGACCGCCATGAACTCGGCGTTGCCTCCGAGCATGATGTCGGTGCCGCGCCCTGCCATGTTGGTCGCCACGGTCACGGCGCCCTTCCGCCCGGCCTGCGCGACGATCGCGGCCTCACGCGCGTGGTTCTTCGCGTTGAGCACCTCGTGGCGGATACCGGCCTTCGCGAGCGACTTCGAGAGGTACTCGCTCTTCTCGACGCTCGTGGTGCCCACAAGGACCGGCTGCCCGGTCGCGTGGCGGCGCGAGATGTCCTTGACCACGGCCTCGAACTTGACGACCTCGTTCTTGTAGACCAGGTCAGACTGGTCGATGCGGGCCATGGGCTTGTTCGTCGGGATCGGCACCACGCCGAGCTTGTACGTACTCATGAACTCGGCCGCCTCGGTCTCGGCGGTTCCGGTCATGCCGGAGAGCTTGTCATAGAGGCGGAAGTAGTTCTGGAGGGTGATCGTGGCGAGGGTCTGGTTCTCGGCCTTGATCTCCACCCCCTCCTTGGCCTCGATGGCCTGGTGCATGCCCTCGTTGTAGCGGCGCCCGGGGAGGATGCGGCCGGTGTGCTCGTCGACGATGAGGACTTCGCCCTCGAGGACCACGTAGTCCTTGTCCCTCTTGAACAGTTCCTTGGCCTTGATGGCGTTGTTGAGGAACCCGATGAGGGGGGTGTTGGCGGACTCGTACAGGTTGTGGATGCCGAGGTAGTCCTCGACCTTCTCGATGCCGGGCTCGAGGACGCCCACGGTGCGCTTCTTCTCGTCGACCTCGTAGTCGCCCTCGCCGAGGCGGAGCGCGATCTTGGCGAACTCCGAGTACCAGCGGTTCGCATCGCCCTGGGCCGGCCCGGAGATGATGAGCGGCGTGCGCGCCTCGTCGATGAGGATCGAGTCGACCTCGTCCACGATCGCGAAGTGGTGGCCCCGCTGGACGAGCTCGTTCTTGTCCCAGGCCATGTTGTCCCGGAGATAGTCGAAGCCGAACTCGTTGTTGGTGCCGTAGGTGATGCCGGCGTCGTACTGCTTCTTGCGTGCCGCGGGGTCCATCGAGGCGAGGATGCAGCCGCTCGAGATGCCGAGGAAGCGGTAGACGCGGCCCATCAGCTCGGACTGGTACTCCGCGAGGTAGTCGTTGACGGTCACCACGTGCACGCCCTGGCCAGTGAGGGCATTGAGGTAGGCCGGAGCGGTCGCCACGAGCGTCTTGCCCTCGCCGGTCTTCATCTCGGCGATGTTGCCGAGGTGCAGCGCGGCGCCGCCCATGAGCTGGACGTCGAAGTGACGCATGCCGAGCGTGCGCCCGGCCGCCTCGCGCACGGCCGCGAACGCCTCGGGCAGCAGGTCGTCGAGGCTCTCGCCGTCCTCGTAGCGGGCCCGGAGGCGGTCCGTCTCGCCCCGGAGGTCGCCGTCGCTCAGTCCGCGGAACTCATCCTCGAGCGCGTTGATGGCGTCAGCATAGACGCGCAGCTGCTTGAGCGTCCGGCGGTCACCGGTGCGCAGGAGTTTCTCGAGAAGGTTTGCCACGTGGCGTTCGCTCCCTTGTCAATGGCGTGGGCCGCAGCACGCGCGCGCTGCGGGCGGGCATCAGTCTACGTCAGACACGTATGGGACGGCTTGAGGGTTCCGGCCCGGCAGCTCGGATGCCGCCCCGGGCGTTCCTCATCCGAGACGGCCGGGGAGCTCCCGCCGCAGCGTGAAGGCGAGGCTGCCGCTGTCGGCGACCCGGACGTCGTCGAGCCCGAGCCAGTCCGCGAGGAGCGCCAGTTCCGCGGCGAGTTCCGCGGCGGTGTCCGGCGGGGCTCCGGGCTCGGCATGGGCGGCGTGCACGATGAGGGTCCGGCGGACGCGGTCTGCCTTGAGGTCGACCCGGGCCACCACCGCGTCGCGGAGGAGGAAGGGCAGGACGTAGTAGCCGTACTCGCGCCGGGCGGCAGGCGTGTAGATCTCGAGCCGGTAGCGGAACCCGAAGAGCTCCTCGAGGCGCCGGCGCTCGAAGACGAGCGAGTCGAAGGGGCTCAGCAGGGCCCGCCCCTGCGCCGTGCGCGGGAGGGTCCGCTGCGGATCGCGATAGACCGGCCCGGGCCAGCCCGGCACGTCGACCGGTTCCGCCTCCCCTGAGGCGACAAGCCGCTCGAGCGCGCGGCCGGTGTCCCGGTGCGGCAGGCGGAAGTAGTCGGCGAAGCATCGGACGGTCCCGATCCCGTGCGCTGCCACGGCTGCGCGCGCCAGTTCCAGGATCGCGGCGTCCCGGGACAGCGCGGGATCCCGGGCGAGGCCGGGCGGCAGGACTGCCTCCATGAGCGCATACCTGCGCTCGAACGACGGCGAGCGGCCGGCTGAGCCGAGGATCCCCTCCTCGAAGAGGTGGCTCGCGACACGCTGGACGGCGTTCCAGTTCCATCCCCAGCTGTCGGTCCGGCGCTCCTCGACGTGGCCGAGCCGTTCGGTGAGCTGGGACGCCGTCAGGGGCCGGCTCGAGGCCAGGACCGCGACGATGCGCTCGGCGAGGTCTGCGCGGGTCCCGCTGTCCATGCGGTGGGCGCCCACCCAGGCGCGCCGCTGCCACAGCCGAAGGGCATCGAAGTGCTCGGGCCGCACGAAGCTCGCCTCGTGCGCCCAGTACTCCACCATCCGGCGCGGACTCCGGGAGGAGAGCCGGTCCAGGGCTCCCCGGTCATACGCGCCGAGCCTTGAGAAGAACGGCAGGTAGTGGCTCCGGACAAGGACATTGACGGAGTCGATCTGCACGAGCTGCAGGCGCTCGAACACCGCGGTCAGGGACCTCGTCGAGGCCGGTGCGGCGGGACGGGGCCGGTGCAGGCCCTGGGCGGCGAGCGCAAGGCGGCGCGCTTGGGCAAGGCTGAGGGTCGCCCTCACGCGCGCTCGCCTCCGGAAGCCCCATACGCAGCAGCGGCGGCCCCGGACGGGACCGCCGCTGCTGTTGACGCGCCAGACGAGGTGTCAGGAGACAACGGCGCCCTGGTCGTCCGAACGGTAGGCGAGGATCTTCTCCTCGACGGTGGTCTGGCCCGGCTCGCACGCCCGGTCCAGGCTGATGACGCCGTAGGTCCAGCCGCGGCGGCGGTACACGACGGAGGGCGTGTTCGTGTCCGCGTCGATGAACAGGTAGAAGTCGTGCCCCACGAGCTCCATGTTGTCCACTGCGTCGTCAAGGGTGAGCGTCGCGGCGGGGAAGACCTTCCGGCGGATCAGCACCGGGGAGTCACCGGCGGGAATGTCGTTCTCGACCTCGTACGGCGACTGCTCCTCGCCGGCATCGGCGGACGTGCCTGTGGCGCTCTCGAGCGCGTGCTCGGCGTAGATGGGCTGGCTGCTGCTCACCACGGGAAGGGCCGCCGTGGCGGCGCTGACACCCACGGGCGTGTGCTTTCCGTGGTGTACCTTCCGCCTGTCCTTGACCCGCCGCAGCCGTTCGAGGAGCTTCCCGTAGGCGAGGTCGAATGCAGCGAACTTGTCCGGCGCCGTTGCCTCGGCGCGGATCACGGGACCGCGTCCGGTGACCGTGAGCTCGACGGTGAGCTGGTCGCCTCCCGAACGGGCGCCATTCTGCTTGGAGCACTTGGCGTCGACGCGCTGGACCTTGTCTGCGAGGGTTCCGATCTTCTCGATCTTCTCGCTCGCGTACTCACGGAAACGATCAGAAACCGTCAGGTTGCGTCCGCTGATGTTGAACTCCATGGTGCCCTCCAAATTTCCGAGTTCAGCCCGATATCGGCACCGCAAGGCTCGCGCTGTGACAGTCGAGCCCCTTTCCTGAGCCGCTATCGACGGGTCCTTCTGGCTACGGGACCCACTACAGACGTTAGTGGATCGTCACCTTTTATTCACCCTCCATTGGTCCCGTCCCGCCCCTGTCCGCTGGCAGCGTAGCCCCGCGAGCCCGCCGTCGGCTCCCGCAGGGGAACGTAGGCGAGCGTGGCTGCGCCGAGGACGACGGCGCCCGCGGCCTCGAGCGCGCGGGCCGCCTCCCTCAGGGTCGCGCCGGTCGTCAGGACGTCGTCGACGAGTACGCACGGGCGTCCGCGGACCCGCGCCGGCCCCTTCCGCCCGGGGACCCTGACCCGCGCCCTGGCCTCGAGGGACCCGGCCGCGCGCCGGCGCCTCTGGCCCTTCCCGAGCCCCTTCTGCGAGCCGTCCCCGAACCCGGCGGCCGAGCGGGCCGCGCCGAGCAGCGCCGAGTGCAGCGGGACCCGCCGCTGCCTCAGGGCAGGCACCCAGACGGCGCCGGGAGGCAGGCGGCCCTCGCGCCGCGCCCTGCGGCCCAGGAGCGCGAGCGGGTCGAAGCCCCGGCGTAGGAATGCCGCCGTGCTCGTCGGAACGGGCACGAGCCACACCGCGCCGCCCTGGGTGCCGACCGCGGCCCGGACTGCCCGGGCGAGCCCTGCCGCGAGCTCGCGTTCGAGCGTTCGGCTCCCGTGCCGCTTGAAGTCGAGCAGCGCGAGCGAGAGCTCGTTGCGGTAGGGCCCTGCCGCGACGGCGGGGAGCAGGACGGTCCCGTCGGCCTCGATGAGTGCCGCCGCGTGGGCCTCGACCCTGGCCGGACGCGCCGTGAGCGAGCGCAGCCGGCGAGCGCAGCCCACGCAGAGGGTGCTGTCCGGAGCGCCGCACGAGACGCAGTCGACGGGAACGACGAGCCCGAGCAGCTCGCGCGCCAGGGCGGCAGTGTGGGCGGCCAGCCGCAGGAGCCGGCTCCGGGACGCAGCAGCGTGGCGTGAGGGGCCGTGCGGCTCGGACGTCGATGGCGGTCCCGCGCCCACGGCGGGACGGCGGCGGGAGGAGGCTCCGTCGTCGTGCATCCCACCAGCGTTGCGCGGCCGCGCCGCGCCCGCCACGTGCCGGCGGTGCATGTGGACAGCGCGTCAGCCGGCGAAGGCGGGGTACTCGACTCCCTTGCCGTGCTCGGTCCAGGCGGTGCGCACGAGCTGGAACACCCCGGCAGGCGTCTGCGCGTAGATGGCCTGCTCGCCGTTCCCGGCACTGATCGAGTGGATCCCGGCCAGCGGCGGCAGCTGGCGGGGCTCGCCCCCGCGCAGTGACACGATCTCGGGCGCCACGGGTTCGGTGGCGGAGAGGCCCGAGACCAGGAGCGTCAGCTCGTCGACCCAGGCCACACGGCGGGCGCCCGCGTCCGCCGTAGGGAGCGTGACGGGATCCGCCAGCTCCCGCGGCACGCCGTCCGGTCCGCGCACGATCCCCGCAAGCTGGAGGACGGCCTTGCCGTCCCGCGAGGACAGCACCGCGACGCGCGCGCCGTCGCGTGAGACCCGCAGGTCTTCGACCGTGCGGCCCGCGAGCCAGCGCGGGGCGATGGCGACGTGCGGCACGTCCGCTCCCTCGGCGACCCCCACGGGCCGGTACGCCACCACCTCCGTTGCCCCCGTGGCGCCTGGGCCGGCGGTCCAGACCCAGTCTTTGGGAGAGACCGAGGGCGGCGACAGCCTCGTCCGCGATTCGAGGAGGCGCGCCGGCTGATTGGGCACCGCGGAGTACAGCGCCGGGCCGTCGCCGAGGAACGCGTAGACCTGCTGGGACTGGGCCGCTGCCGGATCGCGCGGGTTGAACTGGGCGACGCTGCGGAGCCCGTCGATGCGGGCCGCCTGCTGGTCGGCGTACCGCACGAGCTCGCCGCCGGCCACGGCGACCTGCCACGTGGGCACCTGGGGGTCGACTGTGGGCTGGGGGATGTTCCCGCCGGTCGTCGGGTCCTCGAGCGCGACCTCGCTCTGGTTCGAGCGCAGCGTCACGCCGACCACCGAGCTGATGCCCGAGAAGGTGCGCACGAGCTGGGCGTGCATCCGCTGGCGGTCCGTGAACGAGGCGTCGCGGACCTCCGAGGTGAGGTCCACCTGGGCGGTGTTGTCGACGATCGGCACGGACTCCCGCTCGAGCCGCACCCCTTGCGGGAAGGACGTCGCGACGGCGGACCGCAGGTACGGGGCCGGCCCCGCGATGAGGGCGCTCACGAGGGACTTCGCCACGCCGGAGTTGTCGATGAACCACCGCACGTCCGGGACGAGCGTGCTGAAGCCCGGGTCGAAGAAGTACAGCGGGAAGGACTTGTACAGGACCTTGAAGGTCTCCTCGGGGATGGCCGTGCCGTCGGGGAGCTTGGACAGCCGCCACTGGCCGTCCACCGACGAGACGGTCACGTCGAGGTGCTCCTTGGTGCCGGGCGGGAAGGGAGTCGAGATCCCCTGCGAGTCGACCGAGTAGGCGAGGTCCATCTCGTAGCTGTACTCGTTCTCGCGTCCGGTGGGCACGACGGCCGCGCTGCCCCGGTAGACCAGCGTCCGCTGGCTCGGCTTCCAGGTGACGGCCTGTGCGGGGGCGAGGAACTGCCGCGCGACCGTGAAGTCGTTCTGGTAGCCGCTTCCGGCGTTGAAGAAGCCTTCGATGACGGACTGCGGGCTCGCGCCGTCACGGGGCCCCGGCGGGATGTACTGGGGGGCGTTGCCCCTCGTCGTGGCGCTGTCGCGGCTCTTCCCCACGGATCCCGTGATCGGCATCTGCGCGCACCCCGCCAGCGCCCCGAGGCACAGCACGACGGCGAGCACCGCCCACCGCAGCCAGCGGCGCGTCACGGTGCCCCCGTCTCGGGCGACGGCGGGGCGGTGCGCCGGAACGCCTGCGGGCCGACGACGACGTCCCGGGTCGTGGTGCCCTCGACGAGGACCACGTCGCCGTCGGCCGGCGCCAGCGCGACGGGCGACTCGCTGATCGTCCCGTCCGCGCGCAGCGGGAGGGTGAGGCGGAAGCAGGACCCCTGGCCCTTGCTCCCCCAGGCCTGCAGCCACCCGTTGTGGAGCTTGACGTCCTCGGTGGCGATCGAGAGGCCGAGGCCGGAGCCGCCGGTCGTGCGGGCCCGCGCCGGGTCGGCCCGCCAGAACCGGTCGAACACCCGCGCCGCCTCGGAGGCGGCCATACCGATGCCGTGGTCCCTCACGGCGACGCCGACCGCCTCGGCGTTGGCGGCGACGAACACCTCCACTGGGCGGCCCTCGCCGTGCTCGAGGGCATTGTTCAGGAGGTTGCGCAGCACCCGCTCGATGCGGCGGTCGTCCATCTCGACGATGATGCTGGGGGTCCGCGTGTACAGCTTCACCTCGGACCCGCACTCGGCGGCGATGGGCGCCGCCTTGTCGATGGCACTGCGGACGAGGGCCACCATGTCCCGCGGCTCCGCGTCGAGGACTGCCACGCCGGCGTCGAACCGCGAGATCTCGAGCAGGTCGTTCAGGAGCGCCTGGAAGCGCTCGACCTGGTTGTAGAGCAGCTCGGCGGAGCGCTTCGTGATCGGGCTGAACTCGTCCCGCGCGTCGAACAGGACCTCTGCGGCCATGCGGACGGTCGTGAGCGGGGTCCGCAGCTCGTGGCTCACGTCGGAGACGAAGCGCTGCTGCATGTGGGACAGGTTCGCCAGCGCGGTGATCTGCTCCTGGAGGTTGGCGGCCATGTGGTTGAACGCCGCGCCGAGCCGGGCGACCTCGTCCTCGCCCTCCACCGCCATGCGCTCCTCGAGCTGCCCGGCGGCGAGCTTCTCGGACACGGCCGCGGCGTGGCTCACGGGCGAGACGACGCTGCGCGTCACGATCCACGTGATGGCGCCGATGAGCAGGAGCAGGAACATGCCGCCGAACCACAGGACGTTCTGCATGTCGTCGAGCGTCTGCTGGGCGGAGACGATGTCATACAGGAGGTACAGCTCGTAGACGGTCCCGCCGAAGCTGACCTTGTTCCCGACCGCGATCGCCGGGTGCTCCCGGTTGTCCACGGTGAGCGGGATGGACTGCCAGTACTGTTCCTGCTGGGAGTGCTGGACGGCCTCGCGGAGGCTTGCAGGGATGTCGTTCTCGGTGCGCAGGTAGGACGCCCGCGAGTCGACCCAGCGGTTGCGGGGCTGGTCCTGGTTGGGGACGGCCAGGAACACGTACTGGCGCGGAGTGCTGGACTCGCGGTCCTCGAGCTGGTCGAGCGTGTCGTTGACGAGCTTGAGCACGCTCTGCTGGTCGGTGACCTGCGCGCCGTCGAACGTCTCCTGGACCTGCTGCACCGCCTGGCGGGTCTGGTTCTCCGCCTGCGCGAGCCGCTCCTGGAACAGGTTGTTCGCGATCTGGTTCGAAAGGTAGGCCCCCACGGCCAGGAAGGAGACGAACGTCAGGACGAGCGTGATGAGCACGGTGCGGAACTGCAGCGACCGCCGCCAGCGGCGCATGAAGCCGCCGCGGACGGCTGCGAGGGCGGGACCGACGCCCGCTGCCGCCCGGCCGAGCGCCCTGACGCCCCGCAGCGCGAGGATGCGCCCGCGGCGGCCAAGGATCCGGGCCCGGTCCTGAGGACGCTCGCGGCGCACCCACCGGCGGGCCAGGGCCAGCCCCAGCCGCGCCCGGGCACGCAGCCGCGCCGCCCGCTGCGCGCGGCCGGGGCGGTCGACGGCGGCGGGCAGGCTCGCGCCGCCGTCGTGCGTCCCGCCTTGGGGGACCTCGTTCGACGGCGGGCTGCTGCGATGCTCTGTGTCCACGCGGCCCTGCGGCTCCCGGCGGCCTATCCGCCGGCCTTGTACCCGACCCCGCGGACCGTCAGGACGATCTCCGGGGCCTCGGGATCGCGCTCGATCTTGGAGCGGAGGCGCTGGACGTGCACGTTCACCAGGCGGGTGTCGGCGGCGTGGCGGTAGCCCCAGACCTGCTCGAGCAGCAGCTCGCGCGTGAACACCTGCCAGGGCTTGCGGGCCAAGGCCACGAGGAGGTCGAACTCGAGGGGCGTCAGCGAGATGTGCTCGTCGCCCCGCTTGACGGTGTGGCCCGCCACGTCGATCGAGACCTCGCCGATCCGCAGCGTCTCCGGAGCCTTCGTCTCGCCCGGCCGGAGGCGGGCGCGCACCCGTGCGACGAGCTCGGCGGGCTTGAAGGGCTTGGGGACGTAGTCGTCCGCACCCGACTCGAGGCCGCGCACCACGTCCGAGGTGTCGGACTTGGCCGTGAGCATGACGATCGGGACGTCGGACTCGGACCGGATCTGCCGGCACACCTCGATGCCGTCGAGGCCGGGGAGCATGAGGTCCAGGAGCACCAGGTCGGGGCGCTGGGCTCGGAACACGTCAAGGGCCTGCCCGCCGTCGGCGCAGAACACCGGCTCGAAGCCGTCGTTGCGCAGGACAATGCCGATCATCTCGGCCAGGGCCTCGTCGTCGTCCACGACCAGAATGCGTGCCTTCATGCCTTCCACTCTCCCCCACTCGACGTCCCGGGCCGGGCGTGCCGCGCCGGGTGTACACCGCCCTTCATTCTAGGCGCCGCGGCTGGGCGCCCGCCCGGGCACCCGGCCGCGGGCCCCGGCCCAGGAGTCCCAGCGGGATCTCAGGCAGTACCGCTACTGTTCGCGGGTGCCGCCGCTCGCAGACATCCTCTCCGCCGCTACGGTCGACCCCGCGGCGATCGCCCTCGCACTCGCTGCGTGCGCCCTGTACGCGGCGGGCCTGGTGCGGGCACGGCGGCGCGGGGTGGCGTGGCCCCTGTGGCGCGTGCTGGGCTTCTACCTGCTCGGGATCCTGCCGTACGTCGCGCTCGCATGCGGGTTCACGGGGGCCTACGGGTCCTCGCTCCGCTGGGCCTTCACGCTCAAGGTCGCGCTCATGTTCTTCGTCGTCCCGCTCTTCCTCGGGCTCGGCCAGCCGGTCGGCCTCGCCCGGGCCGCCCTGTCGGGGGCCGCGAGGGACCGGCTGGAACGCGTCCTGGCCAGTCGGGCCACGCGCGCGCTCGGCAATGCGTTCGTGGCTCCCCTGGTCGGGCTCGTCCTGTTCGGGACGTTCCTCACGCCCCTGCTCTCCGTCTACCGCGGTTCACCGCTGGCCAGCGGGACCCTGAGCGTCGTCGTCCCGCTCGTCGGCCTCCTGCTGGCCCTGCCGCTGACCGAAGGGGACTCCTTCGAGCGCTCGAGCGCTTTCATCGTGCTCGAGTTCGTGTACGTGTTCATCGAGCTCCTCGCGGACGCGGTGCCGGGGATCTTCCTCCGGCTCTCCCCCACGGTGCTCGACGGCGCGGCCTCCTGGGCGGCGGGCGTCCCGCAGTGGTTCCCCTCCCCCCTGCGGGACCAGCAGCTCGCGGGCGACCTCCTGTGGTTCATCGCCGAAGCGGTGGACGTCCCCGTCATCATCCTCATGTTCGTCCGCTTCTCGCGCAGCGACCGCCGCGAGGCCAGGTCGTTCGACGAACTCAGCGACGAGGAGATGGACGCGCTGGCGCAGGAGCACCTGCGTCGCCGCGGCAGCTGAGGGCCGCGCGGCTCAGCCGAGCGCGATCTGGTTGACGGCATCGGCGAGCTTGACGGTCCGGTTCAGGCGCGCGGTCGCCTCGGCAGGGGTGAGGGCGGCGAGGCTGCCTGCCGGGGTGACCCGGACGGCGTCGAGCGCACCGAAGGACAGCCCGAGCTGCCGCCAGGGCCGCACCACCCTCTCGGCGAGCTCGCCGGTCCGCACCCTCGGCGCGCCATCGGGCGGAAGGGCCCCGAGCCACACGCGGGCGCCGGCCTCGACCGCGCCGGCCAGCCCTTCCCACTGCGGCACGGTGAGGTCCGCGAGCGGGAGCGAGACCCCGTCCGCGCCGGCCTCGAGGACCGCGGCGAGGGGCGCCTCCCACGCGGGGAGGTTCACGACGACGGCCTCGGCCCCCGCTCCGCGCAGGGCATCGGCGAGAAGCGACCACGCCGCCCGGCCCTCGTGGGCGGGAACCGCGCGCAGCGTGCGGTAGCCGCTGGCGGTGGGCAGAAGGCCCGCGAGCACCCGCGCCGCGTCGGGCTCGTCGAGCTGGACCGTGAGGCGGGCGCCCGGGACGGCCCGCGCCACCCGGCCGAGGAAGGGCACGACGCCGGCCGCGAGGGACTGTGCGATGTCCCGCCGCGCGCCGTGGTCGCCTAGGACCCGCTCGCCCGAGGGGAGGTAGAGGCCGGCCATGAGGCTCAGGGGGCCCAGGATGCGGACGTGGAGACCCTCGGCCGGCCGCTCCTCCGCGCCGGCGACGTCGGCGAGCACGTTGAGGTCCGTCGAGAGGGCCGACTCCGCGCGGGCGGCGTCCAGGCCGCGCCTGTCCACGACCCGCCACCCGTGCGGCTGGACGTCCGCGTGCAGGTCGGCCAGGAGAGCGGCACTCCTGCCGACCGGGTCGGACCCGACCCCCCGGTCTGGCAGCTCGGCGAGGACGGGGAGGTGCGGCGACCCCAGCTCGCCGCGGATGGCCTTGGCCGCTTCGAGGGGGTCGGTCCCCGGCCAGTCCCCCAGCGCGGTCGCAGTGACCTGTCCTGCCACGTCAGGCGTCCGAGGCCGTGTCCTGGCCGTCCCCCGAGCGGCGCGCTGAGACATCCTCCGAGATGGCCTGGTGGTGCCGGATGACCTCGCTGATGATGAAGTTCAGGAACTTCTCTGCGAACGCCGGGTCCAGCTGGGCCTCCTCGGCGAGACGCCGCAGCCGCGCGATCTGGGCGGCCTCGCGCTCGGGATCGGCGGGGGGGAGGTGGTGCTGGGCCTTGAGGAAGCCCACCCGCTGGGTGACCTTGAAGCGCTCGGCGAGGAGGTAGACGAGCGTCGCGTCGAAGTTGTCGATGCTCGAGCGGATGGAGAGCAGCTCCTCCATGACGGCCGGGTCCACGTGTCCCTTCAGAGAGCTCGCGCCGGGGTCGTACTGGCCCTCGGATCGGTGCTCGGTCGTCTCGGCGTCGGCGTCGGGGCGGTGCAGCTCGGTCATGCTGACAGTCTATGGGCCGCCGCGTGGTGGCCCCGCGCCCTCAGCGACGCGGAGCCACCATGCGGACAGGCGGTCAGCCGCCGAGCAGCGCGCGGTGCGCAGCCCGGCGCTCGGCCTGCTCGAGCGGGTCGGGCACGGGCAGCGATGCGATGAGCCGCTTCGTGTACTCGTGCTCGGGTGCGCCCATGACGCGGGAGCCGATTCCCTGTTCGACCATCCGGCCCTTGTAGAGGACCCCGACCCAGTGGCTGAGCTGGTCGACCACCGCGAGGTCGTGGCTGATGAACAGCGCCGCGAACCCGAGCTCGGACTGGATCTCGCGGAACAGCTCGAGCACCTTCGCCTGGACCGAGACGTCGAGCGCGGAGGTCGGCTCGTCGGCGACGAGCAGCTTGGGCCCGAGCGCGAGGGCACGCGCGAGCGAGGCGCGCTGGCGCTGGCCGCCGGAGAGCTCGTGCGGGTACCGGGCGGCGTACGACGCCGGCAGTTGCACCGACTCGAGCAGCTCGCCCACCCGACGGCGCACCTGGACGCCCCCGAGGTCCAGGTGGACCAGGAGGGGCTCGGCGACGCACTCGCCGATCGTCAGCTGCGGGTTGAACGACGCCGCCGGATCCTGGAACACGAAGCCGATGTCCTTGCGGATCGGCCTGACGTCCCGCTCACGGAAGCCGACCATCTCGTGGCCGAGGACCTTCAGGCTGCCTCCGCTGGCGCGGCTGAGCCCCGCGATGGCCCGCCCGATCGTGGTCTTGCCGGATCCCGACTCGCCCACGAGCCCGAACACCTCACCCGCCGAGACGGTGAACGAGACGTCCTGGACGGCCTTGAACGGCGGGGTCCCGAGGCGGCCCGGGTACGTGATGTCGAGCCCCTCGGCGCGGACCAGCACCTCCCCGTCCTGGTGCAGGCGCGCCGTGGCGCCTTCCGAGGCGGAGTCCCGCCCGAGGTGGGGAACGGCGTCGAGCAGGCGCCGGGTGTAGTCCTCGCGCGGGGAGGCGAAGAGCGTGCGGGCGGCAGCCTCCTCGACGACCTCGCCCTGGTTCATGACGACGACCCGGTCGGCGAGGTCCGCGACCACCCCCATGTTGTGGGTGATGAGCACAATCGACGTGCCGTAGAGGTCCCGCAGGTCGCGGAGCAGCTCGAGGATCTCGGCCTGGACGGTGACGTCCAGCGCCGTCGTGGGCTCGTCGGCCACGATCAGGCCGGGGTCGAGTGCGAGCGCCGCCGCGATGACCACGCGCTGCTTCTGGCCGCCGGAGAACTGGTGCGGGTAGTAGTCCACCCGCTTCTCGGGGTCGGGGATGCCCACTTTGCGCAGCGCCTCGACGGCACGCTCCCTGGCCTCCTTGCGGCTGACCCTCCTGCCGTCCCTGCCGCGGTGTGCCCGGATCCCCTCGGCGATCTGCCACCCCACCGTGAAGACGGGGTTGAGCGCAGTCGAGGGCTCCTGGAAGACCATCGCGACGTCGCGCCCGCGCAGCTCGCGCAGCGCGGCCCGGCTGAGCGCGACGACGTTGTGGCCGTTGATCACCACGGCGCCGGAGCTCGTGGCGGTCTCGGGCAGGAGGCCGAGGATGGTCTTGGCCGTGACGGTCTTGCCTGAGCCGGATTCGCCCACGACGGCGACCACCTCGCCTGCACGCACGTCCAGGCTCACGCCGCGCACGGCGTCGACCTCCCCCGCGTCTGTGGCGAAGGAGACCCGCAGGTCGTCGATGTCCAGGACGGTCTCGTCCGGGCGGGTCCCGCCCACCGGACCGAGCTGCTCTCCGGTGCCGGTGCTCATGCCGGGCTCCCCTTCCGCTTGCGGCCGCGCGTGCGGAGGCGCGCGTCGCCCAGGTCGTTGATGCTCTCCCCGACGAGCGTGAAGCCGAGGACGGTCAGGACGATCGCGAGGCCGGGGAAGAGCCCGGTCCACCAGATCCCGGCGCTGACGTCGCTGAGCGCCTGCTTGAGGTCGTATCCCCACTCCGAGGCGCTCGTCGGCTCGATGCCGAACCCGAGGAAGCCGAGCGCTGCGAGGATGAGGATGGCCTCCGAGGCGTTGAGGGTGAAGATGAGGGGGATGCTGCGCGTCGCGTTGCGGAAGATGTGGCGGCCCATGATCCGCCAGCTCGACGCCCCGATCACCTTCGCCGACTCGACGAACGGCTCGGCCTTGAGGCGGATCGCCTCCGCCCGCACCACGCGGAAGTACTGCGGGATGAACACGACCGTGATCGCAAGCGCGGCCGCGAGGACGCCGCCCCACAGGCTGGACTGCCCGCGGGAGATGACGATCGACATGACGATCGCGACCAGCAGCGACGGGAACGCGTACACCGCGTCCGCGACCACCACCAGGATCCGGTCGAGCCACCCGCCCACGTAGCCGGAGACGAGTCCGAGGGCGACACCGGCGAAGATCGACAGGGCCACGGCGACCACGATCACGAAGATCGCAGTCTGGGTGCCCCAGATGACGCGGGAGAACACGTCGTAGCCGCCCACAGTGGTCCCCCAGAGATGCTTGGCGCTCGGGGGGTCCTGCGTGGGGAAGTTCCCCGAGGCATCGGAGAGCTGGGAGAAGCCGTAGGGCGCCACCAGGGGCGCGAGGACGGCCAGGAGGACGAACACGGACGTCAGCACAAGGCCCGCCACGAGCATTCCGCGCTGCACCCCCACGCTCGCCACGAGGTGGGAGACGACCGGGAGACGGCGTGAGAGGGGCAGCCGTCGCTCGATCTCCGGAAGGGTCTGGGTCTTGGGGGCCATGTCAGTACCTCACCCTCGGGTCGATGAGGGCCGCAATCACGTCGACCACGAAGTTCGTGACCGCGACGATGATGGCCAAGAGGACCACGATGCCCTGCACCGCGACGAAGTCGCGGGCGGTGAGGTACTGCGCGAGCTGGAAGCCGAGCCCCTTCCACTCGAACGTCGTCTCAGTCAGGACCGCTCCCCCGAGCAGCAGCGCGATCTGCATGCCCATGACCGTGATGATCGGGATGAGGGACGGCTTGTAGGCGTGCTTCGTGACGAGCCGGAACTCGCTCACGCCACGTGACCGGCCCGCCTCGACATAGTCCTTGCCGAGCGTGCCGATGAGGTTGGTCCGCACGAGGCGGAGGAACACGCCCGCGGTGAGCAGCCCCAGCGCAACGGCAGGCAGGACGGCGTGCGAGACGACGTCCCAGAACGCCGGCATGTTGCCGCTGCGCAGCGCGTCCAGCCAGTAGATGCCGGAAGGCGCGGCGAGCTGGTTCATCGCCAATTCGGTCGCCGTGGACGCCCTCCCTGCGATCGGAGTCCAGCCGAGCCACACCCCGAACACGAGCTTGAGCAGGAGTCCCGAGAAGAAGACGGGGGTCGCGTAGAAGAGGATGGCGAACACCCGCAGTGCGGCGTCCGAGGACCTGTCGCGGCGGTGGGCGGCGACCATCCCGAGGGGAATGCCGATGAGGAAGGCCACGACCAGCGCGTTGACGGCGAGCTCGAGTGTCGCGGTGCCGAACGTCAGGATCATCTCCGTGACGGAGCGGTTGTCGGAGATGGTCCTCCCGAAGTTGCCGGTGAAGACCTGCCCGAGGTACTCGACGTACTGGATCAGGATCGGCCGGTCGTACCCGGCCTCATGGATGCGGAGCTCGAGCTGCTCGGCGGGAAGGCGTCCCCCGAGCGCCGCGGTGATCGGGTCGCCGGTGATCCTCATGAGGAAGAACACGATCGTCACGAGGATCAGGATCGTGGGGAAGATGAGCAGGAAGCGGACGAGCAGGTAGCTGCCCAGGCCGCCCGCCTTCGCCTTCGCGACCGGCGCGGAGGCCGCCTCTGGGGGCGCCTCGGTGAATGCTGTCATGGGTACTCCTGACCACGCGGGGAC
>NZ_BAAAQW010000003.1:526488-538562 GCF_039531875.1 Sinomonas flava
CCTGCTACTTGCTCAGGACGCCGAAACGGAACTTGAAGGACGGGTCGAGCGTGGAGTCGACTCCGTTGACGCTCGCGCCGGCCACGGCAACCTGCGCGCCCTGCAGGAGGGGCAGGGTGGGGAGATCCTTCGCGACGGCCGTCTGGATGTCCTGGATCTGCTTCTCGCGCCCGGACTTGTCCGGATTGACGAGCTGCTTCGAGATGAGGTCCTGGACGGTCTTGTTGTCGTAGTGGTTCTTCAGGAAGCTGTTCGCGGTGAAGAACGGGGTCAGGTAGTTGTCCGCGTCGGAGTAGTCCGGGTACCAGCCGAGCTGGTAGATCGGGTAGACGTCCTTCGTGCGGTCCTTCGCGTAGGTGACCCACTCGGTGGACTGCAGGTTCACGGAGAACAGGCCCGAGGACTCGAGCTGCTGCTTGACCAGCGCGTACTCGTCGCCCGAGGACTTCCCGTAGTGGTCCGGGTTGTACTGGATGTTGACCGCGAGCGGGGTCTGGATTCCGGCGTCGGCGAGGACCTTCTTGGCCTTGTCTGCGCTCGGCTTGCCGCTGCCGTCGCCGTACATGTCTTTGAGCGGCGTGATCGCGCCGGCGAAGCCGTCCGGAACGGTGGACCAGGCCGGGAGGTATGTGCCCTTGTAGACCTGCTGCGCGATCGCGTCGCGGTCCACCAGGTTCGCCATGGCCTGCCGCACGGCCAGGGCCTTGGCCGGGTCAGCCTGCGGCGTCTTGGCGCCGAACGGCATCGTGTCGAAGTTGAACACGATGTAGCGCAGCTCGCCGCCGGGCCCCTTGTGGACCTTGACCTTCGAGTCCTTGCCGAGGCTTTCGACGTCGGTGGCCGTCAGCGAGCGCCACGCGACGTCGATGTTGGACTGCTGGACGTCGAGCTTGAGGTTGTTCGAATCGGCGTAGTACTTGAGATTCACCGTGTCCGTCTTGGGCGCGCCGAGGAGACCCTTGTAGTCGGGGTTCGCCTTGAACGAGACGAGCTGGTTCTTCTGGTAGCTCGAGATCGTGAAGGGGCCGGCGAAGGACTTCTTCGCGACGATGTCCTCGTCGGTCATGACCTTGTCGGCCGGGAAGGCCTTGTCGTCCACAATCGGGCCCGCGGGGCTCGTGAGGACGAACGGGAAGGTCTGGTCGTTGGCCTCCTTGAGGTGGAAGACAACCGTGGTGGGGTCCTTCGCCTCGGTGCTCTCGAGATTGCCCAGGAGGGAGGCAGGCCCGTTGGGGTCGTTGATCTTGACCTGGCGGTCGAAGGAGAACTTGACGTCGGCGGAGTCAAGGGTGTCCCCGTTGGCCCACTTGAGCCCGCTCTTGAGCTTGACGGTGTACTCCTTCGGGGAGGTGAAGGAGGCGGACTCCGCGATGTCCGGCTGGGGCTCGGCGCTGCCGGGCTTCGAATTGAGCAGGAACGGGAAGATCTGGTTCATGACCAGGAAGGAGCCGTTGTCGTAGGACCCGGCCGGATCGAGGAACGTGACCTTGTCGGTCGTGCCGACGGTGATCGGTCCGCTCGCTGCGGATCCGCTGGGCGACGAGCCTCCCGAGGGGCCCGTGCAGGCTGTGAGGGCGAGGGCGGAGATGCCGACGAGCGCGACAGCGCCTCGCACAGCCGATGTGGTCTTAGCCATCTATGACCTTCTTTGTCGAGTCCTGGCCGGCCCCGATGCCGGCTCATACGCCGGCGTGACCCAGGGCACAGTCCTTATGACCTGATTCAACCACCGATCGAGCAAAATGAAACGGTTCTTTGACGGAATTGAGACCGAACGGTGACCTTCGCCGCGGGAGCGGGCGACGGCGTGCGAGCGGCGCGCCGTCGCCCGCTCCTCTGGCGGGAGCCGCCTCAGCCGCTGAAGGGCACCCGCTCCCAGCTCAGGACCGGCGCCCCGGTGCCCGCGGCACCGTTCGGCGCCACGTTCACGCGTAGGTAGTTCTTCGCGTTCGAGGATCCGTCCACGGTCACGCGCGTGAGGTTGTCCGCCGAGCCCGTCACGCCGTAGCGCGCGAGCCACGGCGAGCCCGCGGCGAGGGGCCGGTCGACGTTGTAGACGTGGCTGTCGCCGTCGAACAGGTAGACCTCGCCGTCGAAGGCCTGGGCCTCCTCGACGAGCGCCTCCACGATCGGGGTGAAGGCGCTGATATCGCTCCACGGCACCGTGTAGGTGGGGTCGAACATATCGGCCTGCTGGAAGACCGCCACGGTCCGGTCGTTGCGCTGGCGCGCCTCGGCGAACGTCTTCCTGATCTCCGCGATGACAGCGTCGGTGCGGTGCGCGACCTCGTCGAGCTGCGCCTGGTTCGGCGCTGTCTCGCCGCGGCCCGTCCACGGCTGGGTCGCGTTGTTGCTGCCCGGGACGTTGACGGCTGCGAAGGCGACGCGGTTGCGCGTGAAGGCGACGTTCTCCGGCAGCCCCAGCTCCGACTGGCTCCTGACGGGCATGGTGGCGCCCAGGGTCTTGCCCGGATCGTCGAAGAACACCTCGCGGAGCTTGCCGAGGCGCTCGAGCGGGCTGTATGCCCCGTTGTTGGCGCGGTGGCAGTCGGTCCACTCGTTGTCGCCCGGGGTGTAGACGAGCGGATGCGTGAACCGGTCGAAGTCTGCGCGGACCTGCTCGAAGTACGCGTCGGAGCATTCCGAGGAGCCGTTCTTGATGTCGCCGACGTGCACCACGAAGTCGAGCGAGGAGTCGGCGTTGAGCTGCGCCACATGCTCGGGGAACTCTGCGACCGCGGAAGCGCCGTACGGCGTGTCGCCGATGACGGCAAAGCTGGAGGCGGCCTGGGGTCCGGGCGCGGCGGGGACGGCAGCAGCCGGGCCGGCAGCAGCAGAACCGGCGACGGCGGCGACCGCGGCGGTGAGGGCGACGGCGGCGAGGGCGGCCCCGGCGCGACGACGGGTGGATGCGGGCATGGATCCTTCTTCCTGCGGGCTGACGGGGTAGGGACAGCGGCAGGCTAGTGCGGCCCAGCTTTCGCCCGGTGTCCGGCAGGTGTACGGCCGGCGAACAGGGGCCTACCCTGTAGTCAGGGAGCTGGGCCCGGAGGAGGGCGTCATGGCTCGCGCAGCGCTGTGCATCGGCATCAATCGCTTCGCCGCACTCCCGGAGGACAACTGGCTCGCGGGGTGCGTCAACGACGCCCACGACATTGCGGCGGCGCTGACCGGGGTGTTCGGCTTCGCGCCCGGCGAGGTCACGGTCCTCACCGACGCCGCCGCGACGAAGGCCGCCATCCTCGGCGCCATCGGGGACATCGTGGAGCGCGCCGTGGACGGCCGTCTCGAGCAGATCGTGCTGACGTTCTCGAGCCACGGGACCCAGATCCCCGACGACGCGTCCGACCCCGACGAGCCGGACCGGATGGACGAAGCCCTCGCCGCCTACGACATCACCACGGCCGGGGACCAGTGGGAGCGCGGCAGCGTGGTCGTCGACGACGAACTGCACGTGCTCCTGTCGCGCGTGCCCGCCCAGGTGATCACCGACGTCGTGCTGGACACCTGCCATAGCGGGACGGGGCTGCGCGCCTTCGACGCGCCGCGCGGCCGCCGCGCCCGGTTCCTCGCCCCGCCCGCGCCCGCCGGCGCCGCCGCCGCACCGGGTGCGGCGGCGCACAGCCTCCGCGAACTCGTCGCCTCGGGCCCGGGTCCCGTCCTCTTCGCGGCCTGCCGGGCGGACCAGACCGCCTCGGATGCCCCGTTCGGCGGCCGCTACAGCGGGGCCTTCACCCACTTCCTCCTCGAGGCCCTCACGAGCCAGCCGACGGCCTCGAGGTCTGCGACGCACCAGGCGGTCACGGCGGCGCTGCGCGCCGCGAAGTTCGACCAGCGGGCGCAGCTCGAGGGCACCGCGGCCCAGCGCGAGGCGGTCTGGGGCAGGTAGGCCCGACGCGCGCGCTGGCCCGACGCGGGCTGCTCGCCGTGCCCGTCTGGCGCCTCAGGCCGGGAGGTCCTCGCGCTCGCCCTCCTGGTGGTACGACGCCCTGGCTCCGGCAGCCGCCTCCCGCTCGGCCCGCGCAGTGGCCGCGCGGGCCTGCTGGCGTTCGCCGTTCATCACCGGCTTGAGGGCCGCGAAGCACAGCCGGCCGCCCTCATCGAACCGCAGGACCGCGCCCCCACGCACCGCGACGACCTCTCCCTCCGTCCTCAGCCCGAGCCTGTCCCGGGCCTCGCGGCGGCTGAGCCGGACGTCCTGGACGAAGGACGCGCAGATCTCAGAGACCACGAAGCCGTCTGGGCCCACCCGCACCGTGGGGCGCACGCGGTCGATCCGGATGCTCGTCTCCTCGTCCAGGTCCATGGCCCGCATGAGCCTCGGGTTGGCCCAGACGAAGCGGTTGAGCTCCTCAGGGTCGGAGGCGAGCGCGGAGAGCCGGACCGGATACTGCAGACCCTCGAGGTCGTCGAGCCCGTCGAGCCGCGCGTCGGGATCGGTCGAGAGGTCGATGTTCCAGAACATGTCCCGGAGCACCTCGCGGTAGCCCTTCGGCCGGGCCCCGTCCGGGCCGGTGGGGCGCCCGCACGGCGGGGTGTCGTACGGCATCATGACGAGGTCGGAGGCGAGGATGCCCCGCAGGAGATCCGTCCACGTCGGGTCGACGGGCGGGAGGTAGGCCAGCGAGCGCAGGACCATGCCGAGCACCTGGCGTCCTACTCTGGCGCCGGACTGCGCGATCTGGAAGCGGCTCGACCGGCCGCCCGGGCAGTCGAGGCGCTGCTTCCAGAGCTCGACCACGGTGTTGAGCACGGCCTGGACGACGATCTCCCCGCGCGCATGGGGCTCCGGGAGGAGGGTCCACTCGAACGGCACCTCCCGGTCGAGCGGGCGCCGCACCGCGGACCGGGTGAAGAGGCCGTCGGCGAGGCCGAAGAGGCCCGAGCGCAGGATCTTCTCGTCCGCCTCGCGCGTCCCGCGGCCCTGCATCCCGGCCTCCTGGAGCATCTGCTCGACCCGAGTCTCGGAGGAGAACACCGAGAGCATGGCCACGAGGTCCGCCATGGCCTCGTGCAAGGCGAACCCATCCAGGAGCGCGTTCGCGTCCGCCCAGCGGGGGCGGTAGCCGTCGAGGATCGCGTGGGTCACCTCGTGCGCGACCAGATCCCGGTACAGGGCCATCGGGACATGCCGGCTGCTGCGCGGATCGGACCGGTGGCCGAAGCGCACGGCCTGCCGCTGCGGGTCGTAGCCCGAGTCGCGGAAGTCGACCGGGTCGTAGGCATCGATGCGGAGACGGTGTCCCCCGGCCCAGCCGAGCCTGCGGCCCATGGTCCGCTCGAAGATCTGCAGGGTGTCCGACGCGACCGCGTACACGTGCTGGGCGAGGAAGCGCCCGTCCGCTAGCAGCTGCTCGGTGTCCTCCGGCGGCGGCACGTCGTCGATCCCCCACAGCCCGCCGTCGAGGGAGAGCGGGATCGGCTGGGCCTCGTCGCGCCCGGGCCTGCGCACCCGGACGTCGAGCCTCGCGCCGATGGGACCGCTCCGGACGCGTTCGAGGGGCACCCGCACGGAGGCGAGCGCGGCGGGCCGGCCGGTGAACGGGCCCTCGGCCAACACGGTGAGGCTGACGAGACCCGCCCCGTAGGCTACTCCGGGCTGAGCGTCGTCCCGTGCCATCGCCGCCGCCTCGTGCCGAGGGGTCCGCGCAGGCGCGGACCCGCAGAAGTGAGACCTGGGGCCATTGTGGCACCGGGCCGACTAGCGGGGAAGTAGCCTCTCGGGCGATCGGGCGGTGTCGATCGTGGCCTGCCCGAGGACCCTCGTCCCCTGGTAGAGGACCACCGTCTGCCCGGGGGCGACGCCGCGGAGGGGAGTCTCGAGCGTGACGACGAGCTCGCCGTCGTGCGCGTCCGGGGCTCCGGGGGCGGCCGCCGGCTCGAGGCGGGCACGGGCTGGGACCGGATCGCCGTGGGCGCGGACCTGGGCTTCGCAGGCGAACTCCTCGCCCGTCGTCGCCTCGGACGGCGGCAGGCCCGCCCACGAGACGCGGATGCCGCGGATCTCCCCGACGGCGAGGAGCCGCTCGGGGCCCACCACGACGGTGTTGTCCTTCGGCCGGACCTCGAGGACGAAGCGGGGCCTGCCGTCGGGAGCGGGACGGCCGAGACGCAGGCCGCGGCGCTGCCCCACGGTGTACGCGTTCGCCCCCGCATGCTCGCCGACCTTCTCGCCGGTCTCGTCGACGATCGCACCGGGGGCCATCTCGATCCGCTCGGCGAGCCAGCCCCGGGTGTCGCCGTCGGAGATGAAGCAGATGTCGTGGCTGTCCGGCTTCGCCGCCACGGACAGGCCGCGGCGTTCTGCCTCGGCCCGGACCTCCGCCTTCGAGGGCGTGTCCGCGAGCGGGAAGAGGCAGTGCTCGAGCTGCTCGTGCGTCAGGACTGCCAGCACGTAGGACTGGTCCTTGGCCCAGTCGGCGGCGCGGTGCAGCTGGGGGTGGCCGTCCGCATCCCGGACCACCTTGGCGTAGTGCCCCGTGCAGACGGCGTCGAAGCCGAGCGCGAGGGCCTTCTCGAGGAGCGCCGCGAACTTGATGCGCTCGTTGCAGCGCATGCACGGGTTCGGGGTCCGGCCGGCGGCGTACTCCGAGACGAAGTCGTCCACGACGTCCTCCTTGAACCGCTCGGAGAAGTCCCAGACGTAGAAGGGGATACCGAGCCGGTCGCAGGCGCGCCACGCGTCGTTGGAGTCCTCGATCGTGCAGCAGCCGCGCGAGCCCGTACGAAGCGTTCCGGGCATGCGATTGAGGGCCAGATGGACCCCGACGACGTCGTGCCCCGCCTCGACGGCGCGCGCCGCAGCGACCGCGGAATCCACTCCTCCGCTCATGGCTGCCAGAACTCGCACCGGTCTATTCTAGCGTCCGGGGCTTCCCGGCCGGGACGGCCCCCTGCGGTGGCTGCGGGGGCACCGGCCCGTGGCGCCGCCGTCGTGCATGGGAGGTACTTGTGCAGCAGCCTATTGTCATCGTGGGCGGCGGGCTCGCGGCAGGATCGGCCGCGAAGACGCTCCGCCAGGAGGGCTACGACGGCCCGCTGACGATCATCGCCGCCGAGCGCCGCGAACCCTACCTGAGGCCGCCGCTCTCGAAGGAGTTCCTGAAGGGCCAGGAGAAGGAAGCGGACCTCCTGGTCAACCCCTCCGGCTGGTACGAGAAGAACGACGTCGACCTCCGCCTCGGCGAGCGGGCAGCCCAGATCATCCCGGGCGCCCACATGCTCCGCCTCGAGAGCGAGGCCCTCGTCCCCTACTCGAAGCTCCTCCTCGCCACGGGCGCCCAGCCGCGGGCGCTGGATGTCCCGGGCGCACAGCTCGAGGGGGTGCACAGCCTTCGACGGCTCGAGGACTCCCTCGCGCTCCGCGAGGAGCTCGCGGGCGGCGGCCGACGGGTGGTCATCGTGGGCTCGGGGTGGATCGGCCTCGAAGTGGCCGCCGCCGCCCGCGAGTACGGCAACGAGGTCACGGTGCTCGGGCGGCACGCCTCGGTGCTGCGCCAGCTCGAGGGCCCGCTCGCGGAGGTCTTCCGCCGCGCGCTCGAGTCCGAGGGCGTCCAGTTCCGCCTCCCCGCCCACCCCGTCGAGTTCGTCGCCGCGGCCGACCGCGAATGCGTGGCGGGCACCGTGCTGAACACCGGCGAGCGGATCGGGGCGGATCTGGTCCTCGTGGCCGTGGGCGTCGAGCCGGACACGGCGCTGGCCGAGGAGGCGCGCCTGCGGCTGCGGGACGGAATCCTCACCGACGCCTCGCTGCGCACGAGCGCCGAGGACATCTTCGCCGCCGGCGACGTCGCGAGCTCCCTCCAGCCGCGCACCGGCGACCACGTGCGCAGCGAGCACTGGTCGAACGCGCTCAACGGCGGCAAGGTCGCCGCGAAGGCGATGCTCGGCGCAGACGCGCAGCTGGACATCGCCCCCTACTTCTACACGGACCAGGCCGGGCTGAGCATGGAGTACTCGGGGTTCGGGCAGCTCGTGCGGGGCGCCCACCTCGTCCTGCGGGGCCGGATCGACACTCCCGAGGCGGCGAAGGAGGGGTTCGTCGCGCTCTGGGTGAGGGACGGCGCCGTCGTGGGCGGGATGAACGTGAACACTCCCAGGCAGCAGAAGGCGATCAAGGCGCTCATCGCCTCCCGTGCCCCGGTGGACGAGGCGCGGCTGCGCGACCCCGCGGTGCCGCTCCCGGAGCTCGCGGGAGTCTGACCCCTCCCGTCTGGGGGTCACCTCCTGGGGGTCACCTCACGTGACCTCCAGGAGGTGACCCCCAGATGTACGGGGGCGTCAGGGGGCGCGGCGGGTGCTGGCCGTCTGGATGGTGCTCGCATGGCCGGCCATGCCCGCGGCGCGCGCCTGCGCCACGGCCGGCCCGATCGCCGCGAGCAGCGCGTCCACGTCCGCCTCCGTCGAGTTCCAGCCGAGGCTGAAGCGCTGGGCGCCGCGGGCCTCGTCCTCGGTGCGGCCCATTGCCGTCAGCACATGCGACGGGCGTGGGACGCCGGCGGTGCACGCGGAGCCGGTCGACGCCGCGATTCCCGCCATGTCCAGCAGGAACAGGAGCGAATCGCCCTCGCATCCCGGGAACGTGAGGTGTGCTATCCCCGGCAGGCGGGCCTCCTCGCCGCGGTCGGCCGGTCCGCTCACGACGGCGTCCGGCACCTCGCGCGCGATCCCGTCCAGAAGTCGGTCCCTCAGCCCCGCGAGCCGGCGCGACTCCTCGGGAAGGTGGGCGACGGCGTCGTGCGCCGCGGCAGCGAAGGCGACCGCGCCCGCGGAGTCCAGGGTCCCCGAGCGGAGGCCGCGCTGCTGACCACCGCCGTGCAGGACCGGGGTGAGCACGACGTCGCGGCGCACCACGAGCGCGCCGACCCCCACCGGGGCGCCGATCTTGTGCCCGCTCACGGCCATCGTCGCGAGGCCGGAGGCGCGGAAGTCGACCGGGAGGTGCCCGAACGCCTGGACGGCGTCCGAGTGGACGGGGATGCCGTGCTCCCCCGCGATCCGCACGGCCTCGCGGACCGGCTGGACCGTGCCCACCTCGTTGTTCGCCCACATGAGCGCGACGAGGGCCACCGCGCCGGGATCCCGCGCGATCTCCTCGCTCAGGGCCTCGAGGCTCGTCACGCCGGCGGCGTCGCACGGCAGCCATACAGCCTCGGCTCCCTCGTGCGCCTCGAGCCACTCCACGGTGTCCGCGACGGCGTGGTGCTCGATGCCCGAGCACAGGATGCGGGTGCGCCGCGGGTCCTCGGCCTGGCGGGACCAGTAGAGGCCCTTGACGGCGAGGTTGTCCGCCTCGGTGCCGCCGGAGGTGAAGACGATTTCCGTGGGATGCGCGCCGAGGGAGGCCGCAACGGACTCGCGGGCGTCCTCGAGGGCACGCCGCGCGGACTGGCCCGTGGCGTGGAGCGAGGAGGGATTGCCGCCGCGCACGATCTGGGCGGTGTACGCGGCGAGCGCCGCGGGCGTCACCGGCGTGGTGGCGGCGTGGTCGAGGTAGACGGGCACCCATCCACTGTAGGACGCGCCGGTGGCCGGAGTCCTCGGCCGTTTCCCGCACGGGCGTCAGGAACGGGGCACTACCCGGGCGCAGCACTCGTGGCCCGGCCCGTCGGGGTCCACGGGCTCGATCCCGTGCTGTCCGTCCCCGCAGCCGGCGAGCGCGCCGTCCAGGAGGGCGCCGTTGAGGCTGCACACCACCCCGCGGTACTCGCGCGAGAGCCGGTGGAAGGGGCAGTTGGACAGGTCGATCCCGCCGTCCGCCGAGGACCGCGGGGCGTACCCGGCGGCCTCGAGCACCGCGCCGATGCTGCCGTGCTCGCGGCCGAGGGTCTCCCCTGCCGCACGGCCCACGGCGGCGATGCACGCGGCCATCGGCTCGCCCTCGGCGATCGAGCGCTCCGCAGCCGCGGCAAGCAGCTCTCCCGCGAGCTCGTAGGACCGCTGCGGGACCGCCGCGACGACTTCCTGCACCGCGGGCTCGTAGAACTTGGACGGCCGCCCGGAGCCGGGGCCGCCGCTGCCGGCCGGCTTGGCGAACGTGGCGACCAGCACGCCGTCGTCCACGAGCCGGTCCAGGTGGGCGGCGGCGGTGCCGCGGGAGAGGCCGACGGCGTCCGCGGCCTCGTTCCGGCCCACCGGCCGACCCACCCCGCGCACGAAGAGGTAGAGCGCGCGGCGGCGCTCCTCGCCCAGGGAGCCGAGGGCGCCCAGGCGCGCCCGCCACCCGAGCGGCTGCTGGTCACCATGGCTGGATGGAACGGGCATGCCTCAATGGTACGTCCAAAACAGGAATTCCTTGTTTTAGAGGGGCTGCGAATCTAAAATCAGAGTTACCCGTTTTGGAAGGAGACATCATGTCAGCCACGTCAGCCCCACACGGACGGTTCCGGACCGCGGCAGGGACGCGCTCGGCAGCCATGGCCATGGCGCCGGCGGACCAGGCGTTCTACATGCTGCGGACGCTCTACGTCGTGGCGCCGATCCTCTTCGGCCTCGACAAGTTCTTCAACATCCTCACGTACTGGCCCAACTACCTCGCCCCCGTCGCCACCACAGTGGTGCCCGTCAGCCCGCAGACGTTCATGTATGCCGTCGGCGTCGTGGAGATCATCGCTGGCCTCCTCGTCGCGTGGCGGCCGAAGTGGGGATCGCTCGTCGTCGCCCTCTGGCTCCTCGGAATCATCGTCAATCTGCTCGTGCTGGGGCACGGGTTCGACGTCGCGCTGCGCGACTTCGGCCTCATGGTCGGCGCGCTCGCCCTCAACCGCCTCGCCTCGCGCCGGGCCTGACCCGTCCCGCCGCGGGCCCTCTCCCCTGGCCCGTCAGGCCGCCCCGGACCGCTGGGGGTCCGAGGAGGCCGGCGCGGCCAGGACCGCGAGCGCCCCGGGAACCACGCTGATGGTGACGGGGGCAGGCGCGATCCGCTCCCCGTCCGCGTACACGACCACGCCGGGACCGCCCAGCGAGACCTTGGACCCGCGCGAGAGGTCCACGGCGGGATGCCCCACGTGCTGCCCGCGGAAGACCTTGGGGAAGACCCGCAGGAGGGCGAGCCGCGTCAGGGGACGCACGACGAACAGGTCCAGCAGGCCGTCGTCCGCACGGGCGGCGGGCGCCACGCGCATTCCTCCCCCGAGGGACGGCCCGTTGGCTATCGAGACGAGCATCGCCCGCTCGCTCCGGGGCGTGCCGTCGACCGTGAGCTCGAACGGAATGGGCCTGAAGGTGGCCAGCTCGCGCAGGAGAGCCAGCGTGTACTTTGCCGCCCCGCGGGGCCAGCGCCAGTGGTTCGCCCGTTCGTTGACGCGGGCGTCGAAGCCGGCCGAGGCGACCGCGAGGAAGTACCGCTGGCCGCCGTCCCACTGGACCAGGCCCAGGTCCAGGGCCTTCGGCGGGGCATCGAGCGCCCAGAGCGCCACCTCCACGGCACCCTGCACCGACCCCAGCGGGACGCCCAGGAGGCGCGCGGCGTCGTTGCCCGTCCCGGCAGGGATGACGCCCAGGGGCACGCGGGTGCCGGCGAGGACGTTCGCCACGAGGTTCACCGTCCCGTCCCCGCCGGCTACCAGGACGGCATCGGCGCCGTCGAGCTCCCCGGCCACCGCTGCCGCAAGGGCCGACCCGCTCTCCCGGACGAGTTCGGTGACAGTGGCGCCGCGGGCCCTCAGGAGGGCAGCGGCCTCCCGCGCACGCACCCCGCCCTGTCCGGACGAGGCAGCGGGGTTGACGGCGAGGACCAGCCGTAGGAGGCGCGGAGAGGGCATGCTCAGGATTATTCCAGCGGACGCCCAGAGTCCGCGGGTGCCGCACCCCTAGGATGGGAGCATGCCGCCGCACGTCCCCTCGCACTACGAGGTCCTCGGCGTGCCCGTGACAGCCAGCGAGGCCGACCTCAAGCGCGCGTACCGCCGGGCCGCGCGCCTTCACCACCCGGACCACGGCGGCGACGTCATCGAGTTCCGGCGCGTCACCCTCGCCTATGAGGTCCTCTCCGACCCGAAGCGCCGCACCGAGTACGACCGCAGCTACTTCACCTCGGCACCCCAGCAGGAGTCCTCCCGCGGCGCCGGGGCGGG
>NZ_BAAAQW010000003.1:538608-547845 GCF_039531875.1 Sinomonas flava
CACGACGCCGGGCGGCAGCTTCCGCGCGCGGGCCGCCTCGCGCGAGGCGGGGCGGCGCAACCCCTCAGGCGAGCCTGCGGTGTACGTGCCCCCGTTCGCGCCGGGGACCACCCCGCTCGTGCCCGCCGAGGTCGCCGCGCGCGCCGAGCACGGCGTCCCGCGCCGCCGGGGCCTGTTCGGCGCGGACGCCCGCATCCAGCGGGAGCTGCGGACGGCCGCGCTGATCCGGCGCCACGTCCTGACCTCGATCCCCGCTGCGCGGCTCTTCAACGGCCTCCGCTCCCCCGCCTCATCGGTGCACATCGCCCATGCGGTACTGGCCGGCTACCGGCTCGCGCTCGTGGACTCGATGCTCGTGCCAGCGGGCAACTACGCGTGGGACGGCGCGCACCTGCTCCACGGCGGCCGCGTGGTCGCCCCGCCGCGGCTTGCCGAGCAGGTCCGGCACTTCCAGAACCTGTTCCCCGAGCTCAACGTCCAGGGTTTCGTGCTCGTGCAGACACCCCAGGAGAACCTGCACGAGCCGGTGATCGATGTCCGCCGAGGGACGGAAGGGCTCATCGAGCCCCGCAACGCCGCCAAATTCCTCCGTGAGCTCACGTTCTTCCTCGCCTCCGGCCCGCAGCCGAACGTCGTGTTCGTCCCGGCTTTCGCGCGCCTGCTCACCGGCCTGCACTGAGGCTCGCGGGCGACGCCGCGCATCGTCGCGGGACTGCGCCGCGACGGCCGTAGGATGGAGGGCGTGTTCCGCATCCTCTTCTACACCCCCGAGATCCCCGGCAACACGGGAAACGCCATCCGGCTCGCCGCGGTGACGGGCTCCGAGCTGCATCTCGTCGAGCCCCTCGGCTTCGATTTCGAGGACGCGAAACTCCGCCGTGCCGGCCTCGACTACCATGACCTCGCCGTCGTGACCGTGCACAAGAGCCTGGACGACGCCTTCACGGCACTCCTGCCCGCCCGCGTCTTCGCCTTCACGTCCCACGGCGACACGCAGTTCGCGGACGTCGACTACCGTCGCGGCGACGTGCTTTTCTTCGGGCCGGAGTCCGTGGGGCTGCCCGAGGACGTCCTCGCCGACCCCCGTGTCACAGCGCGCGTCCGCCTCCCCATGCAGCCCTCTCGCCGCTCGCTGAACCTCGCCAACGCGGCATCGATCGCCGTGTACGAGGCCTGGCGCCAGAACGGGTACGCCGGCGCGCAGCTCTGAGGCTCCGGCGCGAGCCCGCGGCCGTCAGAATCCGGCGATCGTCTCCGGGTTGTTGACCGAGACGACGTGGAATTCCTCGGCCGAGGACCCCTCGGCGAGCCCAGCGGCAGCGGCGCTGGCCCGCATGCGGCTGCGCACCGACTCCTCCATGGCGGCGACGTCGGGGTGCTGGCTGATGTGCACCTGAAGCGCGGTGATCTTCGTGTCGACGAACGCGCTCACGTCCACGCGGTGGTTGGTCCGCTCGGCCGGCCCTGCATAGAGCCACAGCCACGGCACGCGGTACGCGTCCAGCCCGGCCTCGGCGAGCTCGGGGTAGGCAAAGGGGTTCTCCACCGCCGGGTAGATGGCCCGGGTGACCGCCTCGCCGCAGGCGAGGTGGTCCGGGTGGGACTTCTGGATGCGGTCCCAGTTCCGCTCGGGGTGCATCGCGAGCACGACGTCGGGCCGCACCCTCCGGATGAGCTCGACCACGTCGCGCATCACCTCGTGCGACGGCTCGAGGTACCCGTCCCGATAGCCGAGGAAGTGGACGTCGTCCACCCCCACGAGCGCGGCCGCGGAGCGCTGCTCCTCGTGCCGCATCGCTACAATGCTGGCCCGGTGGGCGGGGTCGAAGCCGCCCGCGTCGCCGTCGGTCATGATGCAGTAGTGCACCTCGACGCCGGCGGCCGTCCACGCTGCGACCGTCCCCGAGACGCCGAAGTCGAGGTCGTCCGGGTGCGCCCCGAAGGCCACGACCCGGCGCACCGCGTGGCGCGCCGGGTCGAAAGGCCCGGTCGCTGCAGGGGCCTCGGGCATCACCCGCGTCGCCGTTTGATCTCGGCAGTGGCCTGCGGGAGGACCTCGAAGAGGTCCCCGACGATGCCGAGGTCCGCGATCTCGAACACCGGCGATTCGGGGTCCGAGTTGACGGCGACGATGACCTTGGCGGTCTGCATACCGGCCTTCTGCTGGATCGCGCCCGAGATCCCCGCGGAGATGTAGAGCTGCGGCGAGACGGTCTTGCCCGTCTGGCCCACCTGGAGGTCGTGGCTGACCCATCCGGCGTCGGCCGCGGCGCGGGAAGCGCCGACCGCCCCGCCGAGGGCGTCGGCGAGCTCCTCGATCGGCCCGAAGTCCCCGTCGGTCCCGCGTCCCCCGGCCACGACGACGCGCGCCTCGGTGAGCTCGGGCCGCCCCGTGACGGGCTTCTCGGTCCGGCCGGTCACGCGGGCGGCGCGGGCGAGCGCGGCCTGCGGGACGGGGACAGTCACGGGCTCCGCCGCGCCCGCAGCTTCGGCCGGCGCAGCCTCGACGCTGTTCGGCTTGACCGTGACGATGGCGACGGCGCTCGTGGCACGGGCCCTGACCTCGTAGGACCCGGCGAGGACGGCCTTGTGCATCGTGCCGTCGGCCTCGAGGGCCACGACATCGGTGACCACGCCGGCGTCGAGCCGCACGGAGAGCCGCGCCGCGGTCTCCTTGCCGGTCGGCGAGTTGTCGAGCACGACGGCGGTGATCCCACCTGCCGCCGCGACCACGTCGGCAGCCCAAGCGGCCGAAGGGCCGACGAGGTACTCGGACAGGTCAGCGCCCTCGGGCACGTACACCGCCTCGGCGCCGTGGTCGGCGAGCTCGCCCCGCACCGCGTCGGAGACCGGGCCGGTCGCGGCGACAGCGATCGTGCCGAGGATGCGTCCGGCGGTGAGGACCTCCCGCTGGGACTTCGTGAGGGACGCTCCGGGGGCGTCGAGGACAACCAGGACATTTGCTGCAGTCATGAGTTCTCTCTCCCTCAGATGAGCTTCTGGGCGGCCAGGAAGTCGACGAGCTTGACGCCGGCGTCGCCCTCGTCCGTGATGATCGTCCCGGCGGTGCGGGCGGGCCGCGGCTCGGCGGACTCGACGGCGGTGAGCGAGCCGGCGGCGCCGACCCGGCCGGCGTCGACCCCGAGGTCGGCAAGGGTCACGGTGGCGATCTTCTTCTTCTTGGCCGCAAGGATGCCCTTGAAGTTCGGGTAGCGCGGCTCGTTGATCTGGTCGGTCACCGACACCAGCGCCGGCAGCTCGGCCTCGACCGTGTCCGAGTGGCCGTCGCCATCGCGCTGGATGCGGGCGGTGCGGCCCTCGACCTCGAGCGAGGAGGCGAAGGTCAGCTGCGGCAGGTCGAGCCGCTCCGCGAGCTGGGCCGGGACGAGCGAGGTCTCGCCGTCGGTCGAGGCCATTCCCGTCAGGACGAGGTCCACGTCGCCGATGTGGCGGATGGCCGCCGCGAGGGCCAGCCCGGTCGCCCAGGCGTCCGAGCCCGCGAGCGCCTCGTCGCTGAGGTGCACCCCCGAGCTGGCGCCGATCTGCAGGGCCTTCTTGAGGGCGTTCGCGGCGTCAGGGCCGCCCATCGTCAGGGCGATGACCTCGTTGCCGCCCTTGTCGCCGCCGCGGGCCTCGGACAGCTGCAGCGCCGCCTCGAGGGGGTACTCGTCGAGCTCGGAGAGGATGCTCTCGGAGCGGTCGAGGGTGCGCTCGCTGCCGATGTGACGGTCGAATTGCGCATCAGGGACGTGCTTGACCAGCACGACGATCTTGAGGGTGTCTCCCACAGTCCATGGCCTTCCATCTTCGCCGCTTGGCGCGGGCGGGGTCACTCGCGCGGCAGGGGTGCCGCCGGCCCGCGGGGCGGGCGCGCTCGCGCGTCCGGCATGCGTGCGGCAGCCGGGCACGCCCTAGCTAACCACACGCCGCTGCCCCCGCGCTCCCCCGTTTGACTCCGTGTGTCGGTTCGCCGGGCCGGAATGCGGGCGCAGGCCAGGGCGGCCGGCCCGGCGGCCAGACGCACGACGGCGAGCGCAGGCTGGGTGCCTGGGCTCGCCGTCGTGCGCTGTCCCACGCCGCGGGTCACGGCGCCGCTCGCCCGGGCCTACTTGGCCGTCCCGAGCGTGACATCCACATCCATGTTCTGCCCGTTGCGCTGGAGGCTCACCTTTGCGGTGGAGCCTCCGGCCTGTTCGCGGACGGCCGCGGTGAGCTCGCTCGCGTCTCCGATGTGCCGGCCCGCGAAGCCGGTGATGACGTCGCCGACCTTGATGCCAGCCTTGTCCGCAGCCGAACCGCTCGTGACCTCGGCGACCTGGGCACCCACCGAGAAGGACGAGTTCGACCCGTTGGCCGCCTTGGGCTGGACCGAGACGCCCAGCTGGCCGTGGGTCGCTTTGCCGTTGGCGATGATCTCCTGGGCGATCCGGTGGGCGTAGTTCGCGGGGATGCTAAAGCCCACTCCGATGTTGCCGGAGCTCGAGCTCGTGGAGCCCTGCCCCGTCGACGCGATCGCCACGTTGATCCCGACCAGCTCCCCCTTGCTGTTCACGAGGGCGCCGCCCGAGTTGCCCGGGTTGATCGCCGCGTCCGTCTGGATGACGTTGATGCTGACCGTGGACTGGGCTGACTGCCGCTGCGACTGGCCGTTCGGCGGGGCGAACTGGAAGCCCTGGCCGTTGTCCCCCTGCGAGCTGTCGCCGCCCTGCGGGGCGGCGGAGGATGCGACCGAGATGGTGCGGTTGAGGGTGGAGACGATGCCGTCGGTGACGGTGCTGTCGAGTCCGAGCGGGGCGCCGATGGCCACGGCGATGTCGCCTACGTTGAGCCTGGACGAGTCCCCGAAGGAGACGGCCGGGAGGTTCGCTCCCTCGATCTTGACCACGGCGAGGTCGCTCAGGGGATCGGTGCCGACGACTGTGCCCTTATACACCGACCCGTCGCTGGCGCGGACCTCGATGCTCGGGTTGGCGACCTGGCCGTCGAGCGTCACGACGTGGGTGTTGGTCAGGATGTGTCCCTGGTCGTCGATCACCACGCCCGAGCCCGTCCCGGAGGAGTTGCCCGAGGTGACGCCGATCGTGACGACGCTCGGGGCGGCCTTGGCCGCCGCAGCCGTGACGGCGTTGACGCTGTCCTGGTTGTTCACGATCACGGGGGCCGCGCCCGTCGAGGAGGCCACCGTGCCCGCCCGCGGGGCCCACAGGCTCGAGGTTCCGGCAGCGACACCCCCGCCGACGAGGCCTGCGACCAGCATGCCCCCGACCAGCACGCCGGTTCCCCACCGGCCCTGGCGCTGCCGCTGGGTGTCGTTCCGGTAGAACGCGGAGCCCTGCGGGCCGGTCGGGCCGAAGGGTGAGGGGCCTCCGTACGGCTGGCCCTGCTGGGGGTGCTGGGCCTGCTGGGGATGCTGGCCGGGGTAACCCTGGCCCTGCGGGGCGCTCTGGCCCCACTGGGGCGCGTTGCCGGGGCCGGGCTGGCCACCCTGCGGCGCCTGCCCCTGCTGCTGGGTGGGCGGCTGGACCTGCGGATGCTGCTGGGTGGGGGCGTACTGGCCGAAACGCGGTGCCTGCGGAGGCGCCGGGGGAACCTGGCCGCGCTCCGCACCGGCGACGCCGCTCCCCGGCTGGGTTCCGTCCTGCGCCTCGCGAGCGGGCTGATCCATGCCGTCCTGCTGAGGCGACGCCAGGGGCTCGGTGGCACCAGCCGGCGTCGGACGCCCGTCCTGCGCGGCGTCGTTTCCGGCTCCGGCGGGACGATCAGGGCGACCATAGGTCTCGTTCATCTCAGCTGTCCTTTCTGCTCTGCTCCTAACTATTCCCTGTCAAGCTGTGCCGCACGCTTTCGTTCTCTGGAAGTTGGCTGGGAGTCTGCAGGGAGCGTCTGCCTCCCGCTCCCGCGGGCTCACCCGTTCGCTGCGGGCGCACGCCGAGGCGTGCGGGCGCATTGCGGGCGCCCCTAGAATCAAGGTGACGTGCCACAGCCGCCCGTCACGTGGCGTGCAGGGGGCTGTGCCGAACCGGGGGCCGGAGCCTCCGGGCTGAGCGAAGGGTGGCCCATGCGTTCGACGGCGAAGACACTCCTGGCTGCCGTGGCGGCAGCGCTGCTGATGCTCTTCCCGGCAACGGCAGCCGCCTGGGCCACCGACCCCGTCACGATTCCTTCGGGCACCAACATCGTCGATACGCAGGGCGCACTCGGCGGACGGAAGGACGAGGTCCAGAAGGCCGTCCAGGACCTGCTCACGCAGCATCGGGTCAACCTCTATGTCGTCATCGTGGATACCTTCACCAACCCGAGCGACCGCACGGTGTGGGCGCAGACCGTGGCGAAGAACACCGGCATGGGCAGCGCGGACGTCCTCCTCGCGATCGCGACCTCGGGCCAGTACCAGCTCCTCGCCAACACCCAGAACGCGAAGGTCTACTCCAAGCTGTCGGCCATCGGCCAGAACGCCGTCACCCCCAACCTCGCCGGAGGGAAGCGCGACTTCGCGCAGGCGGCGATCGACACGGCGAAGGCCGTCGGAGACGCCGCCGGCGGGGGCAGCGGGACTCCCACCTCGGACGCCGGCGCCGCACCGTGGCTGATCGGCGGCGGCGTCGTCGTTGCGGGCGCCGCGGGAGCCTATCTCATCGCCCGCCGCCGCAAGGGACCGGCGGCCCGGCCGGGCGTCGCCGGAACGCTCGGGCCCCATGAGGGAGAGCGGGATCCTCTCGCGGGCCTGAGCGTCGCCGAGCTGCGGACCAAGGCCAACGGGCTGCTGGTCCGCGCCGACGACGCGATCCGCTCGAGCGAGCAGGAGCTCGGCTTCGCCGAGGCGTCCTACGGCACCGAGGCGGTGGGCGCCTTCACGAAGGCCCTCGCGGAGGCCAAGGCCCACATGGGCGAGTCCTTCAAGCTCCAGCAGCAGCTCGACGACCACATCCCGGACACGGAGGAGCAGCAGCGCACCTGGCTCGGCGAGATCATCCGCCGGTCTGAAGCGGCGATCGCGTCGCTCGCGGAGCAGAAGGCAGACTTCGATGCCCTCCGCGAACTCGAGCGCAACGCGCCGGCCGCACTCAACGACGTCGCCAGCGGCTCTGCGGAGGCCAACTCCCGCCTCGTGGCCGCCGAGGCGGAGCTCGACCAGCTCCGCGCCAAGTACGCCGACTCCGCCCTCAAGCACGTCGCCGACAACATCACCCAGGCCAAGGAACGGCTCGCCTTCGTGGAGAACGCCTCCTCCACCGCCCGGCAGAAGCTCGCGGAGGGCGAGACGAGCCCCGCCGCCGTCGCGGTCCGGGCCGCCGAAGGGGCGCTCCACCAAGCGAGAGTGCTCCTCGACGCGATCGACAAGGCGGCATCCTCGCTCGACGACGCCCGCACCCGCCTCGACGCCGCGCTGGCCGACACCCAAGGCGACCTGGCCCAGGCCAAGGCGGTGGCCAGCTCGGGCCAGCATCCCGAGCTGACAGGTCCCATCGCGGCCGTGGACGCCGCGCTCGGCCAGGTGCAGCAGGAGCTTTCCGCCTCCCCCAAGATCGACCCGGTGGCCGCTCTGGTGCGCGTGGAGGCCGCCCATCAACAGCTCGACGAGGCCCTCACAGGCGTACGCGACCGGCAGCAGCAGGTTCAGCGCGCCGAAGCCTCGCTCCAGCAGGCGGTCGCGAGCGCACAGGCTCAGATCGGCGCTGCGAGCGACTACATCGCGGCACGCCGCGGCGGGGTCGGCACGGAGGCGAGGACCCGCCTCGCAGAGGCCCAGCGGAACCTCGACTATGCACTCTCGATCTCCCGCACGGACCCGGTCACCGCGCTCGCCTACGCGCAGCAGGCGAACGCCCTGGCAGCCCAGGCCGCGCAGATCGCGCAGCAGGACGTGGACCAGTTCGCCGGGTGGGGCGGCGGTCCCGGCTACGGCGGCATGTTCGGGGGGCGCCGCGACGGGGGCGGCATCGCCGGCGCGGTGCTCGGCGGGATCATCATCAACTCGATCCTCTCGGGCGGCCACCATCACGGCGGCGGTGGCGGCTGGGGCGACGGCGGCGGCTTCGGCGGAGGCTGGGGCGGCGGAGGCGGCGGCTTCGATTCAGGCTTCGGCGGCGGAGGGGACTTCGGCGGCGACGGCGGCAGCTTCTAGGCCGCACACGGGGGTACGCGTCCCTCAACGACCGTTCCACACACACGAAAGGGAGCACTATGACCAAGCAGTCCATGTTCGGCCGCATCGCCCAGCTGGCGAAGGCGAACATCAACGCCCTGCTGGACCAGGCCGAGGACCCCCAGAGGATGCTGGACCAGATGGTCCGCGACTACACCAACAACATCGCCGAGGCGGAGTCTGCGATCGCCCAGACCATCGGGAACCTCCGGATGCTCGAGGACGACCATGCCGAGGACGTCAAGGCCGCCCAGGACTGGGGCAACAAGGCGCTCGCCGCGTCCCGCAAGGCGGACGAGTTGCGGGCTGCAGGCAACTCGACGGACGCCGCCAAGTTCGACAACCTGGCCAAGGTGGCGATCCAGCGCCAGATCACGTCGGAGAACGAGGCCAAGGCCGCCGAGCCCACCATCGCGACCCAGTCGGAGGTCGTCGATCGGCTCAAGACCGGCCTCGAGCAGATGAAGGGCAAGCTGAACGAGCTCACAGCGAAGCGCAACGAGCTCGTCGCCCGTGCCAAGACGGCCGCCGCGCAGACCCAGGTCCACGACGCTCTCAAGAGCATCGACATCATGGATCCCACCAGTGAGGTCTCGCGGTTCGAGGAGAAGGTCCGCCGCGAGGAAGCCAGGGTCCGGGGCCAGGAGGAGCTCGCGGCAAGCAGCCTCGACGCCCAGTTCAACGAGCTTGAGGACCTCGGGGAGCGCACCGAGATCGAGGCGCGCCTCGCGGCGCTCAAGCAGGGCGGCTCCCCCGCCGCGATCGGCAGCTCCGGAACCTCGGGCGCGGCCGCAGAGGCGGGTTCGACGCCGGCCGTCGACGAGGCGGACTTCGACAAGCTCTGAGGCCGCCTCTGACCGCTCCGCCCCCGCCGGCACGCATCGTGCCGGCCACTGGTGCCCTGCGGGCCGGACGACGAGCGGGACACGGCGAAGGCCCCGGACCAGATGGTCCGGGGCCTTCGCTTCTCGTTGCGGGGACAGGATTTGAACCTGCGACCTCTGGGTTATGAGCCCAGCGAGCTACCGAACTGCTCCACCCCGCGGCGCACTGACAACACTACCAACCGGCGAACGGCAGACCAAATCGGG
>NZ_BAAAQW010000003.1:547898-617136 GCF_039531875.1 Sinomonas flava
CGCTGCAGTCCTGGACTCCGGTCCGATCCGCTAGCCGGTCTTGCTAGGGGTCGGGGTGGGAGTCGGAGTCGGCGAAGCACCGGAACCGGCCGAGCCGCCGGCCTGCGCGACCTTCCCCTCGGCGTCGATGGCCCGCTGCAGCGCCGCGCTCAGCTTCTGCTGCGCCTCGCCGTAGGCGGCGAAGTTGCCCGATGCGAGGGCGGTCTGTCCGTCCTTGATTGCCTGGCTCGCATCCTGGAGGGCCGCCTTGAGCTGGGCCTGGGCGTCTGCGGCCGCGTTGCCCGTCGGCGCCTGCGGGGTCGGCTGCGTCTGGCCCGGCTTGTTCTTGTCGGAGTCCCCGGCCGTCGCGCCTGAATCACCGCCGAAGAGCTGGTCGAGGGCGGCGTCGAGCGTCGGGGCGAAGCCGATCTTGTCGCCGAACGCGACGAGCACGCGCTGGAGGGTCGGGTACGAGGTGGTGCCCGTCGACTTGACGTACACCGGCTGCACGTACAGGAGGCCGCCGCCGACAGGCAGGGTCAGGAGGTTGCCGTTCAGCACGTCCGAGGCGCCCTGTCTCAGGAGATTGAGGGCCTGGGAGACGCTCGGATCCGAGTTGAACTTGTTCTGGACCTGTCCCGGGCCAGGGACCAGGGTGTCGGTCGGCAGCTGCAGGAGCCTCAGCTTCCCGTACTCCGTGCCCTTCACGCCGGCCTTGCTGCCGGCATCCGAGTCCGCGGCAAGGAATCCGTACATGACCTCGCGCGAGGTTCCGCCCTCGACGATCTGCGGGATGTAGCTCGACGTCAGCTGGAACGCCGGCACCGTCTGGTCCGGGATCTGGAGGCTCATGTAGAACGGCGGCTGCTTGACGCCCGTCGTCGTGACCGTCGGGTCGTTCGGGACGCTCCAGACGTCGTCGTTCTTGTAGAAGCTGTCCGGATCCGTCACGTGGTAGCGGCCGAGGAGCTCGCGCTGGACCTTGAACAGGTCCTCCGGGTACCGCACATGGCTCATGAGGCTGCCGGACATCTCGCTGATCGGCTTCACCGTACTGGGGAAGACCTTCTCCCACGCCTTGAGCAACGGGTCCTGGTCGTCCCACGCGTACAGGGTGACGGATCCGTCGTAGGCGTCGACGGTGGCCTTGACGGAGTTCCGGATGTAGTTGACGGTCGACGCCGGCAGCTGGCTCGTGCGGCCGGCCGCGGTCAGCGAATCGGCCGTCACCTGCTGCAGCTGCTGCTGCTGGGAGTACGGGTAGTACTGGCTCGTGGTGTAGCCGTCGACGATCCACTTCACGCGTCCGTCCACGACGGCCGGGTACATGTTGCCGTCGATGGTCAGGTACGGGGCGACCTTCTGGACCCGCTCCCTCGGGTTGCGGTCGTAGAGGATCTGCGACTGGGGGTTGACGCCGTCGGAGAAGAGGAGGTCAGTGCTCTGGAACTTGACCGCGTACAGGAGCTTGTTGAAGAAGCTGCCGACGTTGGGGCCGCCGTTGCCGCTGAACGTGTACTGGGTCTCCCCCGTGCCGCCCTGAGGCCTGTCCTGCTCGCGTGCCGGCGAGCCCTCGGGGCCGCCCACGATCGAGTACTCGGGAGAGTACTCGCCGAAGTAGATGCGCGGCTGGTAGCTGTCGTCGGTGCCGAGCACGCCTGTGGAGGGAATGCCGGACTGCATGAAGACGGGCTTGCCCTCGACCGTCGACTTGTTGCCGTAGGCGGCGACGACGCCGTAGCCGTGGGTGTAGACGATGTGGTTGTTGTACCAGGACTGCTGGCTCGGCGAGAGCCCCTGGGGGTTGAGCTCGCGGACGGCGATGACGGTGTCCTGGACCTTCCCGTCCACGGTGTAGCGGTCCACGTTGAGCGACGGCGCGAACTGGTAGTACGGGCGGTACTGCTCGAGCTGCTGGAACGTCGACGAGACGAGCGTCGGGTCGAGGAGGCGGATGTTGGCCGTCGTCTGGGCGTCCTTGCGCAGCGCGCCGGGAGTTGCGTCCGTCGTGGCCTTGTAGTCCTGGACCTCGACCTTGTCCAGACCGTAGGCGGCGCGCGTCGAGTTGATGTTGCGCTCGATGTACGGCCGCTCGACGTTCTGCTCTGACGGGCGCACCTGGACCTGTTGGATCGCCCACGGGTAGACGCCGCCGGCCAGGATGCCGGTGATGACGAGCATGGCCGTGCCGATCAGGGGCAGCCGCCAGCGGCCGATCACGGCCGCGACGATGAACAGGACCGCGACGATCGCGGCGGCGATGGCAAGGATCGCCTTCGTCGGGATGACGGCATTGACGTCCGTGTACAGGGCACCGGAGACCCGGCCCGAGGCGTTGAAGACGGCGCTGTACCGGTCGAGCCAGAAGTTCGCGGCGATGAGGAGCAGGAGGGCCGCACCCGAGATCGCGAGATGGAGCTGCGCCGGCCGCGCCGTGTAGATCCCGCTCTCGCTGATGCGGATCGACCCGTACAGGTAGTGGGTCAGGAGCCCGGCGATGCCGGCGATCACGACGACGCCGAGGAGGAAGCCCACGAGCGTGCCGAGGAACGGCAGCGTCATGAGGTAGAAGCTGATGTCGATGTTGAACTCGGGATCGCTGACCCCGAAGGACTCCTGGTTGAAGAACAGGACGACCTTCTGCCACTGGCTCGCCGCCGCGGCCCCCGCGAAGAGGCCGAACACGATCGGGACGGCCACCATGACGATCCGGCGCACCGGTTCGAGCTGCTCCTGGTAGCGGCTGAGGGGGTCCTGCGGTCCGCCGTCGGGCGCGTACACCGGCCGCGCCCGGTAGGCGCTGCGCATCGCGAGGTAGATCGCGCCGGCCATGACCAGCACCGCCACGATGAAGACGATGACCCGGGCGAGGTTCTGCCTGATGAAGACATCCAGGAAGCCAAGCTGCTGGTACCACAGGACGTCGGTGAAGACCTGGGCGAACAGGACGAAGGCGACAGCGAGGACGGCGACGATCACGAGCGTCGGGATCAGCGCCCCTCGTCTGCGTCGCGGTGGGCGGAGCGTGCCTTCAGGGCGGGATGTCACGGCGTACCTCGTTGTCCAGTGCTGCGTTGTCCAGTCGGTCTTAGTCAAGCACGCCCGGCGCGGCAGAGCAGTTCCCCGCGGAGCGGGCTGTCGGGTAACGATTCGGAGACGAGGCCCGCGACCGATCGGCTCCCCCTCGCGGCGGCGTCACTGCGCAGTGCACTGCGGCATCCCGGCGGGGTCCTCCCCACGGGCGTATCCCTCGACGGCGGTGCGCGCGTCGTTCAGGGTGGAGACCTTGACGACTGCGAGCCCGTCGGGGATGTGGCCCACGACCTCGTCGCAGTTCCCGGCAGGGGCGAGGAAGAGGGTCGCGCCGGCGTCGCGGGCACCGTGGAGCTTCTGCGCGATGCCGCCGATGGAACCGACCCGTCCGTCGGGTCCGATGGTGCCGGTTCCAGCGATGTGCTTTCCCCCGGTCAGGTCACCCGGGGTGAGCTTGTCGTAGATGGCGAGCGCGAACATCATCCCCGCGCTGGGGCCGCCCACGTTGCTGAGCTGGACGTCGACGGTGAAGGGGAAGGTGAAGCTGTAGCGGATGCCGATGCCTAACAGCCACCGCCCCGAGTTGTACGTCGGGGTGACGGTCTGGGTGACCTGGGCCCCGTCGCGGAGCACGACCACCTCGACGGGCGTGCCCTGCCCGGCCGCGACGGCGGCCTGGACCGCGGGCAGCGTATCCGCGGCGCGCCCGGCGACCTTCAGGAGGCGGTCGCCCGCGCGGAGCTTCCCGCTCGAGGGGGAGCCGTCCGGGACGCTTCCCACGTTCAGCTGCTGCTCGAAGGGGATGCCGAGCTCGCGGAGCGCGGCCGCCACGGCAGTGTGCTGCGAATCGTCCATCTGGGCTGCGTTCTCATCGCTGATCTGCTGCCGTGTGACGCCCTTGGGGTACACGACGTCCTCGGGCAGGATCTCCCGGGAAGAGTCGAACCACGAGCGTGCCAGCTCCACCAGCCCCACATCGCTCGCAGGACCGCCGCGCATGTAGACCGTGGTGAGGTCGAGGGCGCCGGACGCGGGGTAGGTGTCGTGGCCGGCGACGGAGATGACGTCCTTGCCCTCGGCAGACCCGAGCGCGTTGTAGGTGGGTCCGGGGACCCCCACGACGAACGGCACCGGCACGCTCATGACGGTCGCGCCCAGCACAAGTGTGGCGACGCCGGCCATGAGGGCAGCGAAACCGCGCCCGATCTGGGCCTCACCCCGGGTGCTCCGCCCACCGCCGTTCGTCCGGGACCGACTGCGGCCGGCGGGGGCCGGCTCGTCAGCGGACGCGCGGACGCCGTCCTCCCGCACCTCCCGTGCCGGCTGGGGATCGCTCACGCCTGCGCCGCCTTCCTTCCGCGGTCCTCACCGCTGCACAGGACAGCCTACGGGCCATCGCTGGCAGCGCGCTGTCAGCCGGGGCCCCCGCCCGACGTCGCCCTGCCGGTGGCGAGCACGACGACACACCGGGCGGCGGCGCTGAGCCGACAGCGAAAGAGTGGCTGGCCCCGGAGACACGCCAGCGGCACCGCGGTACCGTGAGGGTGTCCTGACCAGCGCATCGATCGGCGGAATGATGACCTCTCCTGACAAGCCTTCGGGCCACGACGACGAGCCCCAGGACCCGCTGTCCGAGCTCTTCGGCAAGCTCATGGGCGGCGCGGGCGCTGGCGGCTTCGACCCCACCGAGATCGCCAAGGCTGCGGGGCTGCCGGATGATCCCGCGGTCCTGCGCCAGATGTTCGAGCAGGTGCAGGCCATGATGGCCGCCCCCACGGGGGACGGCCCGGTCAACTGGAACCTTGCCCACGACCATGCGCGCCGGACGGCGGCCGCCGCCTCGGACCCGTCTGTCGGCGCCTCGCAGAACCGCGATGTCGATGAGGCGCTGCGTCTGGCGGAGATGTGGCTCGACCCCGTGACCGATTTCCCCGGGACGGGCATCATCGGGCGGGGCTGGTCCAAGGCCGAGTGGATCGAGGCCACCATGGGCACGTGGCGCCGCCTGACCGAACCGGTGGCGAACAGCATCGCCGGCGCCCTGTCCAAAGCCCTGACCGAGCAGATGCCCGAAGAGATGAAGGGCATGCTCGGGGGCGCCTCCTCGATGCTGACGAACATGGGCGGGACGATCTTCGGGATGCAGCTCGGCGCGGCGATCGGCGCCCTCTCGGGCGAGGTCGTGAGCTCGTCCGACATCGGCGTGCCCCTGGTCGACCTCGAGATGGCCCTCCTGCCCGCCAATGTGGCGAAGTTCGGCGAGGGTCTAGGACTCCCCGAGGGGGACGTCCGCCTCTACCTCGCCGTGCGCGAAGCCGCCCATGCCCGCCTCTTCATGCACGTTCCGTGGCTGCGGAGCCACCTGCTCGGCGCCATCGAGGACTATGCCCGCGGCATCCACATCGATGTCTCGCGGATCGAGGAACTCGCCCGGGACATCGACCCGAGCAACCCGGAGTCCGTCCAGCAGGCGCTGCAGGGCGGGGTCTTCATGCCGCAGCGCACGCCTGCGCAGGAGGCCGCGCTCGTCAAGCTCGAGACCGCACTCGCCCTCGTCGAGGGCTGGGTGGACGAGCTCACCGCGGCTGCGACCGAAGGTGTGCTGCCCTCGGCCGCGGCCCTGCGCGAGGCAGTCCGCCGCCGCCGGGCCACCGGTGGCCCCGCCGAGCACGCTTTCGCCTCCCTCGTGGGCCTCGAGCTGCGTCCCCGCCGCCTGCGGGACGCGGCCACCCTGTGGAACTCGCTGACGCAGGAGCGGGGCGTGGCTGGCAGGGACGACATCTGGAAGCATCCGGACCTGCTGCCCACGGCGGAGGACCTCGATGACCCGAAGGGCTTCTCAGCCAGGCGCTCGCTCGCCGAGGCCAAGGATTCCGAAGTCGACGAGGCACTGGCGAAGCTCCTCGCCGGCGGCTTCGACACGCCCAGCGGAGAGCCCGGGAGCGATACTGCCGAACCCCAGGGCGAGGCCGCGGACGGCAGCAGGGACGACGATCCGGCCGAAGGCACACCGGACGGGCGCACCGACGGGGACGACGACGGCCCGGAGGCACCCCGCGCCTGAGGCGCGGGCCGGGATCGTCGGATCAGTCGAGATCCTCGACGATCTCCCCGTACGGGATCCGTTCGTCGAGGTGCGCCTGCAGCACGTGCGGGACAACCACGACGCGGACCCCGAACGTCTCCTCCGCGGCGGACTGGAGCAGGATGGGCCGGACGGTCTCGATGAAGGCCTCGTCGCGGCCCTGGAGGTACCTCTGGTAGCTGGCTGGGAGCTCGCTCATGGCCAGATTTTAAGGGTGTTCCTCGTCTCCGGTAAGACCCCAGCCAGCATCCGTCGGGTCGTCGCCGTCCGGCTGTGGGCCTCCCGGGACGCGAGAGGCCCCGAAGGCAGCACCGGCGAGGAAGGCCTTGGCCTCCGCCAGGCGCGGATAGCCCTCGAGGCGACGCCAGAAGGCTGGTCCGTGGCCGGAGACGAGAAGATGCGCGAGCTCGTGGAGGATCACGTAGTCGACAACCCACGACGGCATCCCCTGGAGCTCGTGCGAGAGCCGGATGGTCCGCTCGCTCGGTGTGCAGGAGCCCCACCGGCGGCGCTGGTTCGTGACCCACCGGATGGACGCCGGCCGCGCCTGTCCGCCGAGGTAGGTCTCCGCGAGCGCGAGGGCGCGGCCCATCAGGGCCTCGTCCGTCGCGGACCCGCGGCGCCGGGCGGTGTCCTGCTGGAGCCGCGCGACCATGCGCTCGACCCAGTCGGCCTCCTGCGCGCGCGAGAACCCGGCGGGGATGGCGACCACGGCCATGTCCCCCTCCCAGAACGCCGAGACCGTCTTCCGGCGGCGCGCCGAACGCCGTACCTCGACGCGCGGCGCCTCACGCGTCACGGAGCAGCTCCAGGACGGCGTCACCGTAGCGCTCGAGCTTGGCCTTGCCCACCCCGGCCACCTGGGACAGTTCGGCAAGGCTCGACGGCTTGGCCTCGGCGATCGCCGTGAGCGTGGCGTCTGTGAAGATGACGAAGGCCGGAACGTCGGCCTCCCGCGCCTGCTCGAGCCGCCAGCTTCGCAGTGCCTCGAAAGTGGCCTCCTCATAGCTCGGCGGGCAGTTCGAGCAGCGCCCCACCTTCCGTTCAGCGCCGGTGGACAGGATGGCACCGCAGACGCGGCACGTTGTGGGTCCCTTGAGCTCGCGGCGGCCCTTCCGCGTCGCCCCGCCGGAGTGCGATGCCACCGCTCCCCCGGGACGGAGCCCGTCGAGGAACCGCGACGGCCGGCGGTGGGCTCGTCCGCCCGGCGTCCGGGACAGGGACCAGGAGAGGTGCAGGAATTCCCGCGCCCGGGTGATCCCCACATAGAGCAGGCGCCGTTCCTCGTCCACGGTCACAGGCGAATCCGCGAACGAGATAGGCATGAGCCCCTCGCTCAGCCCGACGAGGAACACGGCGTCCCACTCGAGGCCCTTGGCCGAGTGCAGCGACGCAAGCGTGACGCCCTGGACGGCCGGGGCGTGCTGGGCGGCGGAGCGCTCCTGGAGCTCGGCGACGAATTCTGACAGCCCGAACCCCTCACCGCGCGCCTCGGAGAGCTCGTCGGCAAGGTGCACGAGCGCCGCGAGCGACTCCCACCTCTCCCGGGTCGCCCCGCCGCCCGTGGGTGCCTGCTCGGAGTAGCCAAGCGAGGACAGCACGTCACGCACCCGCTGGCCCACCGGCACGCCGTCGTCCGCGGCCGCGCGCGCTGCACCGCGCAGCTGGAGGAGGCCGTCGCGGACCTCGCGCCGGTTGAAGAAGCGCTCGCCGCCGCGCAGCTGGTAGCCGATCCCGGCGGACGAGAGCGCCTGCTCGAACGCCTCGGACTGGCCGTTGGTGCGGAAGAGCACCGCGACGTCCTTCGGCTCCGTCCCCGCGGCGACGAGCTCGGAGATGCGGCGGGCGACGGCGGCTGCCTCCGCTTCGTCATCCGTGCACTCTGCGAACTCGGGTTCCGGCCCGTTCGGGCGCTGGGCCACGAGCGTGAGGGGCTGCGCCCACCGCGCGTCGGCCGCCGGTCCGGCCGGGCGGCGGGAGGCGAGCAGCTCGTTCGCGAGTCGCACGACCTGCGGGCTCGAGCGGTAGTCGCGCACGAGGCGGATGATCGCGGCCTCGGGGTGCCGCTTGCCGAACTCGAGCAGGTGGGCGCTCGTGGCGCCGGTGAACGAGTAGATCGTCTGGCTCGCGTCCCCGACGACGCACAGTTCTTCGCGGCCGCCGAGCCACAGCTCGAGGAGCCGCTGCTGGAGGGGCGAGACGTCCTGGTACTCGTCGACCACGAAGTGCCGGTACTGCTCCCGGACCGTCGCTGCCACCTTGGGGTCCTCCTGGAGGATGCCGACCGTGATCAGCAGGACGTCCTCGAAGTCGATGAGGTTGCGGTCGACCTTGACGTCCTCGTACGCCTCGAACAGCCTGGCGACCGTGGGAGGCTGGAGGCCGCCCGGCTCGCCGCGGCCTGCCGCGCCCTCGAGGTAGGTGGACGGGGTCAGCATGGATACCTTGGCCCATTCGATCTCGGAGGCGAGATCTCGGATTGCTGCCCGGTCCACCGTGAGCCGGAGGCGTCGCGCGGATTCGGCGATGGCCTGCGCCTTCTGCTCGAGCAGGCCCGGGAGGGCTCCGCCGACGGCTTGGGGCCAGAAGTACTGGAGCTGGCGCAGCGCCGCCGCGTGGAACGTGCGGGCCTGCACGCCGCCCGCCCCGAGGTCGCGCAGGCGGGAGCGCATCTCCGCTGCGGCCCGCGCGGTGAAGGTCACGGCGAGGAGCCGCTGCGGCGAGTAGACGCCGGAGTGGACGCCGTAGGCGATGCGGTGCGTGATGGCGCGCGTCTTGCCCGTGCCCGCACCGGCCAGGACGCAGACCGGGCCGTGGAGGGTCGTCGCCACCGCGCGCTGCTCCTCGTCGAGGCCGCCGAGCAGGCGCGCCTCCAGGCTGTCCGGCGCGAGGCCGGGAGCCGCGTCGCTCACTTGCCCTCCCGTGCGGGCTCCGCGATGGGGCCTCCGAACCAGTGCTCGATGAGGGCGCGTGAGATCGAAAGCCGGCTCGGGAGAGTGATCTCACCGGACAGGTTGGCGGACTGCAGTTCCTCACGCGTGAACCAGCGAGCCCTCAGGACCTCCTCGCCGTCGGCCTGGGCTGCTGTGTCCTCGGTGCGCGCCGTGAAGCCGAGCATGAGCGACGCCGGGAACGGCCAGGGCTGGGACCCCAGGTACTGGCAGTCCGAGATCCGCACCCCGACCTCCTCGCCGACCTCGCGGGCCACCGCCTGCTCGAGGGACTCCCCCGGCTCGACGAAGCCCGCAAGCGTCGAGAACATGTTCGCGCGCATCCGGGCGCCCGTCCCGAGAAGCAGACGGCCGTCCGGTCCCACCACGGTCACGATGATCGCAGGGTCGGTCCGCGGGAAGTGCTCGGAGCCGTCGTCGGGGCACTGGCGCACCCATCCGCTGTGGACGACGGCGGTGGGGGCACCGCAGCGGGGACAGCGGGGGTGGGTCTCGTGCCAGTTGGCAATAGCGGTCGCCTCCAGGAGGATCGCAGCCTCGGTCATGTCGAGATCGGGGCCCGACTCGCGGAATCCGGCCCAGTGGGTGTCTTCCGGCAGAAGGGCCGCGCCCTCGCCTGCAGTTTCCGACATGACCGCTGCCACGGGCTCGACCGGTTCGGGCAGGACGACGAGGACCACGTCGGCACCGGGGGCCGTCCACGCAGTCGTGCGTTCCGAGGGAAGCCGGCCCAGGTAGACCACGAGGCCGCTGAGCCACTCCGCCGGGAGGTCGCGCGCGGGAAGGAACGTGAGGCGGTCACCGCTGTGCGCGGCACGGCGCTGGGAGAAGAGGACGGCAACCGTGCCCGGGAGGCGGAGGACCGAGGGCAGGAAGGAGGCGTCAGCCCGTTCGGCGGAACGGCGGTCCAGCACGGCGTCCTGCACCCTCAGGAGCCGTTCGGAGAGGTGCCCCGCGGCCGGGCCCCCGCCGTCGAACGCCGCGAGCGCGGCGCGGGAGGGCACAGGGGACACGGACGACTCGAGAGGGGCGGAACTCATGGACTCTACGGTACTGACCCGGTCCGACAGCCGCACATCCTCGCCACCGCTGTGGACAGTCGCCCGCACCCTCTCCTCGATGTCCTCGTCAGACTCCGCTCGGCGTGGATCCGTGATCCGCCCGGGACGTCGGGCTAGCGTGGACAGCGTGAAGCGCACACCGTTCGAGCTGGCCGCCATTGCCACCGCCGCCGTCCCGGGCCTGCGGCCGACCGCTGTCGCCGCCTCCCCCGACGACGCGACGGACTTCGATGCCGCCGTGCTCGAGACTGCAGACGGCCGCAAGTGGCGGATCCGCTGCCCCCGCGGAACCGAGGCAAGCGCGCGCCTCGAGACCGAGCTGACGGTGCTCAGGGCCTTCGAACCGTCGGTGCGCGCCGAGCTCCCGTTCCAGATGCCGGCCGTCGCCGGGACAGTGCGCCTCGGCGACCTCACCACCTGCGTCTACACGAACCTCACCGGCACGGTCCGCGAGCTCGATGATCTGGCAGCCGGGAGCGCCACGCTCGCGCAGGAGATCGGCGCCACTCTCGCCGCCATCCACGGGCTCCCGCAGGAGATCGTCGACGACGCCGACCTCCCGGCCTACTCCGCCAACGGATTCCGCCAGCGTCGCCTCAACGAACTCGATCAGGCTGCGACGACCGGCAAGATCCCGCCCATCCTGCTGAAGCGCTGGGAGCAGGCGATGGAAGATGTCACGCTCTGGCGTTTCCACCCGACTGTCGTGCACGGTGACCTGCACGAGGACAACCTCCTCATCGAGGACGACAAGGTGACGGCCGTGACGGGCTGGACCGACCTGCGCATCGGAGACCCCGCCGACGACATGGCCTGGCTCGTGGGATCCAATGAGCAGGGATTCATCGATGCGGTGCTCGCCGCGTACCACGCGGCACGGAAGGAGCCAGTCGATCCCCAGCTGGCCCGCCGCGCGGCGCTGGCGGCCGAGTTCGCCCTCGCGCAGTACCTCGTCAAGGCGCTCGCCCTGCATGACGTGGACGCTGCCCGCGATGCCGAGCAGATGCTCGGGCAGCTCGCCGAGGACATCGAGGCGGACGACAGCGAGGCGGACCGCGGCCCCGCGGCGCGGCGTACCGAGGACGACGCCGACGACGCGGGCCACGGGGACGGTTCCGCTGGTTCCGACGACGCCGGAGCCAGCGTCATCGTCGTGTCCCGCGAACCTGAGGCCCCGACGGACGCGGTCCCCATCGTCCGCGCCTCAGAGGCTGGCCGCTGACGGGGCTCCAGGCCGCCGACCCGGTGGGCACCTCGGCTGATCGGGCCGCGTGATGCCGACGAGGCTCTGCCCGGTCAGCTGACGGCGGCCGCAACGATGGCCTCGAGCTCTGCCTCGCCCGCAAGCCGGTCAGGCCTGACCACGGTGCCGTCCGCAAGGTAGCAGAACGCTGCCCGGATCCTCTCGACCGGAGCACCGGTGAGGCGCGACCACGCGAGCCGGTACACCGCCAGCTGGACCGACCGTGCCTTCGCATCCGCGCCCTTCGGCGCGTGCCCTGTCTTCCAGTCCACGAGGTCCCAGCCGCCGTCGGCGTCGCGGAAGACCGCATCGATGCGCCCACGCACGACGACGGGCCCCACCCGCGTCTCGATGGGCACCTCGACGTGCGCGGGACGCCGGTGCGCCCACTCCGAGCGCTTGAACTCGGCCACGAGGGCTGAGAGCTCGTAGGCCTCGTCCACATGCTCGTCCGAGCTGTCCAGCCCGTCGAGATCCAGCATGGCGCTCGTGCCGAAGAACTCCTCGACCCAGGCATGGAAGGCGGTGCCCCGGCGGGCGGCCATGCCGGGGCGCCGGGGCACGGGACGGCGCAGCTGGCGCACGACGGACTCCGGGTCCTCTCCCAGAGCCATGAGCGTCGAGGCCGAGACATGCTGAGGGAGGCGGACCGAGGAGGTGTCGCGGCTCCGGGCCCGCTCGGCGAGAAGGAGCCGGGCCTCCCTCGCCCAGAGGGCGGCACGCCCGGTCGACGCCTGCCCGTCCGTTCCAGGTCCGGGACTCGCGTCGTGCAGCCTCGCCAGGACCGTGGCCGCTGCGGCTTCGACGGCGTCGCGGCGTCCCGGGGCGAGGCTACGCCGGGCGCCGGTCGCGGCGTCGACCGGCCCTTCCAGCGGGTCGTACGGCCACGGGGAACGTTCGTCCTCGGCCCGCAGCGGGTTCTCCTCGGGGAGCTCGTCATCCTCGGCCCATGTGAGGACTTCGAAGCCCTCGGGCTCGGCGATCCCACGGAGTTCTTCAAGGAAGGGGGATGCCGCCATGGGCTTCGAGCGTGTGCTGGTCCACCCGAAGGCGGTGGCCATCAGGAGGGACCGCGCCCGGGTGAAGGCGACATACGCGAGGCGCCTGTCCTCGCGCTCTGCATGCTCGGTGGCATCCTCGGCGAGCAGCTTCTCCGCCTCCACCCAGCCCTTCTTGTCGGGGTGGTCGAGATCCATCTGCGGAAGGTCATCGCGGTCTCCCCGCAGCGGCCAGGGCAGTGCAGCCTGCCCCGAGGTCCACCGGTCGTTGCCGCCCGAGGGGAACATGCCGTGATTGAGCCCTGCGACAACCACGGCATCCCATTCGAGGCCCTTGGAGGCGTGGACCGTGAGGAGCTGGATCGCCCCCGGCGCCGGCTCGGAGGGGGCCATGTCGAGGCCGGACTCCTCTTGGGCCGCGGCGTCGAGCCATGCGAGGAACGCGAGCAGGTCCGCCCTCTGGGCCTGGGCGAGAAAAGACGCCGCAGCCTCGGCGAAGGCATCGAGGTTCCTCCTCGCGGCATGGACGGAGACGCCTGGGCGCGCTGCGAGCTCGATGTCAAGCAGGAGCGTGCGTTCGACGTGCGAGATGAGAGTTCCCAGATCGTCGCCGGCGAGGGCGCGCAGGGAGCGAAGCTCGTCGCACAGCCGCCCCAGCCGTGACAGCCCCTCGTCGCTGAGGGAACGCCCCGCGCCCGAGGTCCACCCGGGCCGCGGGAGGCGGTCGACTGCCTCGACAAGGCTGGCCGCCTCGGCGAGGTCGCCCTCCACGAGGGTCTCCTCGGCCGTCCCGGGCGCGTCGAGATCCTCGTCGCGCGGCCGTGCCGCCGCCCGCCGCATCGAGGCAAGGTGCCGCGACCAGTCAGCCAGTGCCATGAGGTCTGCCGGACCGATCCGCCATCGGGCCCCGGCCATGAGCCGCATGAGCGCGTCGGAGCGGCCGGGGTCGGCAATGACCCGCAGCGCGGAGACCATGTCTACGACTTCGGGGGTGTCGAGCAGCCCCCCGAGACCTACGACCTCGAACGGCAGGCCGCGGCGCTCGAATTCGCGTCGGATCGCCGCGAACTGCGAGCGCTTCCGGCACAGCACGGCCATGGTGGGACCCTCGGAGCCCGCACCGGCCCGCTCCCCCGGCCGCCCGCTGAACCAGTCGCGCCGGAACGCAGCCAGCTGGTCCGCCACGGCCTCAGCTTCCTCGCGTTCGTCGGCGAATCGGGCCAGCAGGACGCGGCCTTCACGCGCGCCGGGACGCGGTTCGAGCCGGCGCACGTCTACGAGGGCGCTGCGGGGTGAGTACGCGGGCGGCCCGCCGAGGGGACCGGAGACGGCATTCGCCGTGGCGAGGACCCTGACGCTGTTGCGCCACGCAGTCGTGAGGTGGCTGGTCCACGCCGGCGCCCAGCCGCCGTCAGCCGTCGACCGCGGGAACAGGTGCGGGAACCCCTCGAGCTGGCCAGCGGAGGCGCCCCGGAAGCCGTAGATCGACTGGTTCGGGTCTCCGACGGCGGTCACCGCGTGGCCGGCACCGAACAGCTGCGAGAACAGCACGGCCTGGGCATGGGAGGTGTCCTGGAACTCATCGAGGAGGACGGTGCGGTACTGGTGCCTCAGGAGCTGTCCCGCCTGGGGCACCGTGGAGGCGATGCGGGCGGCGAGCGCGACGAGGTCGCCGAAGTCGAGGGCGCCGCGTGCCGTCTTCGCCTCCGCGTAGCGTGCGACCAGGCCGGCCACCAGAGCCCGTGTCCGGAAGGTGGAGAGCAGCTTCGCGGCCGCAGAGGCGGGGCCGCCGCGACCGCTCGAGAGCGCGAGGCCCTCGAACTGGTCCGCAGTCGCCTCGAGCCATTCCCGGACCTCGGCGGGGTCGCGCAGGTGTTCGGCGCACTCGCCCGAGAGCTGCAGGACCGCGGAGATCAGGGTGGTCTTCGCAGGGAAGCCGTCCCAGACCGCGCCGTCGTACGACTCGACCACACGGGCGGCAAGCTGGAACGACTGTGCGGCCCCCAGCAGGACGGCGTCACGCTCGACACCGAGGCGCAGGCCGTGGTCCTGCACGACCGTGTTGGCGAAGGAGTGGTAGGTGGAGACCGTCGGCTCGAGCGCCTGCGGGTCCGCCGCTGCCGCGGCGATGCCCACGATGCCGCGGCGCGCGAGCCGCGAGAGCCGGACCAGCTGCGCCCTGATGCGCGCTGCAAGCTCGCCTGCTGCCTTCCGCGTGAAGGTCACCCCGAGGATCTCCTCGGGTCGGACCCATCCGTTGGCGACGAGCCAGACGACCCGGTCCGCCATCGTCGCCGTCTTCCCCGAGCCCGCACCCGCAATGACGAGGCGGGGCTCGAGGGGGGAAGAGATGATCTCCGACTGCTGCGCCGTGGGCCGGTGCTGGCCGAGGAGGTCCGCGAGCTCCTCGGGTGTGAAGCGTGGATCGGGCAGGACACCCGGGGCCTCCCGGCCTGCGCCCTCAAGGCCGGCGGCAAGGTCGGCGCTCATTCGGTCACCTGCCTTCCCCGCACGCACAGCGGGCAGATGTCGGGCAGCCGGCACCCGCCGGAGAATCCGGACCCCGGCTCGTGGCGCGCCTCGAATTCCGCCGCGGCCATCGTCTCGGCCGCCGACTCGACGAGCCTGATGGCCCAGGCGGCGTCCTCCAGGGCGGCCTGCTGCTGGATGCTGAGCTTCTTCGTCTTCTCGCCGAGCTGCACCAGCTCGGCGCCCCCAGGCGCGCCGTCGTGCCCTTCGAAGGCGCCCACCGCCACGGCGACCTGGTAGGCCGCGAGCTGGGCGTGCTCGTCGATCTCGTCCGCGGCGGGCTTGCGCCGCCCGGTCTTGAGGTCGACGACGACGAGCCGCCCTGCGCTGTCGAGCTCGAGCCGGTCCACCTGCCCCCGCAGGACGGTGCGGGCGGCGACCTCAGCGGTGCCGTGGCCCGCCAAGGAGGCCTCGAAGTCCACCTCGACGCCCAGCAGCTCGCGGCCGTTGGCGCGCACGTACTGCGCGAGCTTCTCGACCATCCCGGCGGCGCGTTCGAAGTCGACGTGCCCTTCCCACGTGTCCGGCAGCCCGAGACTGGGCCAGCGCCGCCGGAGCTCGGCGAGGTAGTCGGCTGTGCTTCCGCACGGGACATCCTGCGCGATTCCGTGCACAAGGGTTCCGAGGCTGCGCGCGAAGTCCGTCGCAGCCTCGCCTCCGGCGGCGGACACGAACCAGTCGAGGGGGTTCTTCGTCGCCGTCTCGATGCGGGACGGGGAGACGTAGACGGCGCCGTCCTCGGGAACGACAGGCCCCGTGCTGGTCAACGGCGCGAGTCCGTACCACTCGCCGGGATGGGCTCCAGGAGCCCCCGCAGCCGCGAGCTGGGACAGAATGGCTGCCGCGTCCTCCGCATCCCGATCCCCCGCCTCGACGGCCTGCCTGAGCTCCGCGACGAGGGGCCGCAGGCCCAGGGTCCGGGGCACGTCGGTGTAGGGCCGCACTGCGTCCACGCCTTCGGGCGGCGGTGCAACGTAGTCCAGGAACGGGCTGGGAATCTCGTCCTCGTTCGACGCGCCCGTGCAGACGAGCCGTTCGGAGGCGCGGGAGATGGCCGCCGAGAAGCTGCGCAGCTCGTCGTACCGGATGTCTGTCACCCTCGCACGTGGCCCCACGAGCAGAGCCGACACGACGCCGAGCTCGAGGCAGTCGGCGAACAGCGTGCTGCCCAGCAGCTCACCACGCAGCCTGGTGTTCGGCCAGACCCCGTCCTGCAGCCCGGCGACGAATACGAGCCGCCACTCCCGGCCCGCTGCGCTCGCGGGGGTCAGGAGCTCGACGGCGTCCTCCGCCTGGGCGCGGGGAGCCAAGGTGTCCATCGGCAGCTCCTGCTCGGTGAGGTAGTCGAGGAACTGTCCCGGGGATGCGCCGGGAAGCCGATCCACGTACCGCTCCGCCGTGTGGAAGAGCGCCATGAGTGCGTCGAGGTCCCGGTCTGCACGCAGACCGAGAGGACCCCCGGCAAGGGCGAGCTCGTACCAGCGGCGGGCGAGGCCAGCGGCCTCCCACAGGGCCCACAGGACTGTCTCGGCGGTCGCTCCGGGCTCCGCGGCGGCGCTGCGCCCCCGCGCGATCACCCGGGCGATCCGACGGGCCGCGCCCGCCTCGAGCCCGAGCCCGTCGAGCGCGGCGGGCGCCTCGAGCGCCTCGACGAGGAGGGCATCGCTCGAACGGCCCCCGCCCTCGGAGAGCTCGACCTGGCGCAGGGCCTGCCGCAGCCTTCGCAGGTCCAGGGCCGAGGCGCCTCCGAGGCGGGAGGTGAGGAGTTCGACGGCGGTCTCGGGTGTGAGCTCGTGCGGTGCCAGCGCGATGCGGAACGCGGTCAGGAGGGGGCGGACGGCCGCCTCGTCCCGGACCGCCGTCTCGGCGACGGGCACCTTGACGGGGACGCCCTGCCCCGCGAGGAACCGCTGGATCTGCTCGAGCTTCGCTCCTGACCTGACGATGACTGCCATCTCGCCGTAGCCGATCCCACCCAGAAGCCTCGCGTCCTGGATCCGGTGGGCGAGGTAGCGCAGCTCGTGGAGCGAGGAGTGGAGGACGTGGGCCTCCGCGGTGGACAGCCGGTCCTGCTCCGTGCCCGCTTCCCAGCCATCCGCGGTGAGCCGTCGTGCCGCCCGCCCGCCTGGGACGGTGGAGATCCGCTGCGCCACGCTCTTCCAGGCCTCGGCGACGCCTTCGGGCAGCCGGTGCGAGGTGGTGAGCGAGACTTCCGTCAGCGAGCCGAGGAGCCCGCGGAGACGGGGCACGAGTTCCGGGCGTGCGCCACGGAACCCCTGGACGACGACGTCCGGCGCCGCGGTTGCGAGGACATCTCGGCCCTCTCCCAGCACTGCGAGGAGTTCGAGGACCGAGGGGGTCGACTCCTGGACGTCGTCGACGCAGATGAGCTCGAGGCGGCCGCGCTCGTCCGCCAGCAGCCCGGGGTCCTCGAGGAGGATCATCCGTGCTGCCGTGATGATGCCGGCCGGGTCGAACGCCTCCGGCATGCGCAGTTCGAGGACGTCCCGGTACTCCGCGTACAGGTGGGCGGCAGCCTCCCATTCGGGACGCCCCGCCCGGCGGCCCAGGTCGGCGAGCTCGTCCGCCGTCGTGCCGTACTCGGTGACGCGGTCGAAGAGCTCCCTCACCTCCTGCCGGAAGCCGCGGGTGGACAGCGCCGGCCCGAAGCCGTCCGGCCACGCCGGCCCGCTCCCCGACACGCGGTGGCCCTCGAGCAGCTCCTTGATGATGAGGTCCTGCTCGGCACCCGACAGGAGCCGCGGCGCGCGGGGCAGCCAGTCGAGTCGGCCTTCGGCGCGCGCACGGCGGATGAGGTCGAAAGCGTAGGAGGACCAGGTGCGGGCCGGCGGAGCGCTGAGGCTCCGCTCGAGCCGCGCCGTGAAGGCGTCACGCAGGCGCGCGGATGCCGCCCGGGACGGCGCGAGGAGGAGGACCCGTGCAGGGTCCAGCCCGTCCCGTTCCACACGGAGCGCGGCCGCCTCCACCAGCAGCCGGCTCTTCCCGGTGCCGGGAGCGCCCCAGACGAGCACCGGGCCCGAACCGCGCGTGAGGTCAAGGACCTGCGCCTGGTCCGGGGACGGCGACCACGCGGGACCTGTGGACGTGTCCGCCGGGGGCAGGAGGCGAAGGGCCGGGACGCTGTGCGAAGCGGTGGCGGTCATGGGTCCATTCCACTGTCCGGGTCCGACATTCCTCGTCCCGCCAGCCCGCTCGCGGACCGGTGCCGGTGGAGGCGCTCGTAGAGGCGGTCGGCGATCGCCTCTACTGCGTCGAGCTCGGCATCCGTTGGCGCCCAGCGCGCCCGTTGGATGTCCACCTTCTGCGTTCCCCTCGCGGGATCGCCCCGCAGAGGCGTACCCTCCGCACGGTAGCGTTCGAGGGCGGCGGCCTCATGGTGCTCGGGCGCCTCGCCGCTCGCCCTGAGGACGCGCCACCAGCACACGGCGGCGCCGTGGTGGGACATCACCGCACCGACCTGCCGCGGGCCGCCTGCCCCGAGGAGCTCCGCGACATCCCCGTAGGACACGACGGAGCCGGGAGGAACGAGGTCGACGACGGCCAGGACCGCCTCGACGAACTCCTCCCGCATCGTCCCAGCCTACTGCCGGCGGCGTGGGCGCCCATGGATTGTCGGTGCCCCCGGATAGCGTGGCCGCATGAGCTGGAACACCAACGCACGAGCGGCCTTCGACCTCGAGACCACGGGCCGGAACTCCAGGGCCGCGCGCATCGTGACCGCGAGCATCGTCGTACTGGGGCCCGACGGCGCCGTCGAGGCGGAACACGAGTGGCTCGCCGACCCTGGTGTCGAAATCCCTGCCGAGGCCGCACAGGTGCACGGCATCACCACCGAGAAGGCGAGGGCGGAGGGACGTCCTGCGGCGGCCGTCGTCGCCGAGGTCGCGCAGACGCTGCAGGCCCTCTTCGACGCAGGCACGCCGGTGGTGGCCTTCAATGCCGCCTACGACTTCACGGTCATGGCCGCGGAGTGCGCGCGCCACGGGCTTCCGCAGCTCACCCGGTTCTCGGTCCTCGACCCGTACGTCATCAACAAGCAGGTTGAGAAGTTCCGGCGGGGCAAGCGCACCCTCGGAGCGCTCTGCGAGCAGTACGGCGTGATCCTCGACGACGCCCACACGTCAGCGGCGGACGCCCTCGCGGCCGCCCAGCTCCTCGACGCGATGGCGTCCCGCTTCCCTGAGCTCCACAAGCCGGCCCCGCATCTGCACAGGAGCCAGGTCGACTGGTCCGCCGCGCAGGCAGCCGACTTCCAGGCGTACCTCCGCAAGACCAAGCCCACCGCCGTCGTCGAGGGCGACTGGCCCGTCCTCGCACCGCATGATGCCGCCGGAGGCGGCTTCTAGTGAGAGAGAAGTCACAGCGCCCGCTGACTGGCTGCGCCGGGCGATCCGGCCTGCGCGGTTCAGGACAGGGCCGCCGAGCCACCCGGCCTCGCGCGCCGCTGGCGACTCGACTCGAAGCATCTTCGAAGCACCCCCCAATATTGCGAAATATGTTCAGCCTGTAACGCTGGCACGGTCGCCCTTCATAATGGTATGCAGCCCATGACGCCCACCGACGTGCCGATCGCACGTCGCTAGCGCGCGTCCGGCGTTCATACCAGAAAGCGAAGGCTCCATGAAGCTCAAAGCACCCAAGTGGCTTACTGCCGCCCCCCTTGCGGCCGTCCTCGCGCTGACCCTCGCCGCCTGCGGCGGGGGGTCGACGTCGTCGTCGGGCACTCCGAGCGATGCCCTCAAGGGCAGCGACCAGCAGACCCTCGACAAGTACACCACCGACTCCGTCACCGCGCTGGACAAGATCGACACCTCCAAGCTGGGACTGATCACGCCCGGCACGATCAAGGTCGGCACCCTCTCCGACGCGCCGCCGAACATCTTCATCGACAGCAGCGGCAACTTCACCGGCTACGACAACGAGCTCCTCAAGGCCATGGCCGCGAAGCTCGGCCTCAAGGTCGAGTTCGTCTCCACGAAGTTCCAGAGCCTCCTCGCGCAGGTCAAGACCAAGCAGTTCGACATGGGCTCCTCCTCGATCTCCACGACCGATGCGCGGCGCGAGACTGTCGCCTTCACGAACGGCTACGACTTCGGCTACATGGCGATCGTGACCAAGGAGGGCGCGAAGGTGAAGACCTTCGACGACCTCAAGGAAGGCGTCCGCATAGGCGTCGTCCAGGGCACGGTCCAGGACGACTTCGTCAGCAACACGCTCAAGCTCGAGCCGGTGCGCTTCCCGGACTACAACACCGTCTACGCCAACGTGAAGAGCGGCCAGATCGACGCTTGGGTCGCCCCGTCTCAGCAGGCGGAGGGCCAGGTCAAGGCCGGCGACGGGACGACGATCGCCCAGAAGAAGGTCAACACCCAGAACTTCACCGCCTACGCGGTCGCGAAGGACAACCAGCCCCTCACTGACGCCCTGAACTCGGCCCTCGACGCCGTGATCGCGGACGGCACGTGGTCCAAGCTCACCGCGCAGTGGTACCCGGACCGCGCGACGCTGAAGGACCAGACGCCGGAGGGCTGGAAGCCGGGAAGCAAGGCCGTCAAGGTCAGCGAAGCGAAGTAGTCAACGGACAGAGGCCACATGGATTACCTCAGCAAACTCGGCGAGACCTTCTTCGACTGGAAGATCATCGGCGACGTCCTCCCCGCCATGTTCGCGGTCGGCCTGCCGAACACGCTCGTGCTGGCGATCTCCTCGGGGATCATCGGCACGCTGCTCGGCATGCTGCTCGCCCTCATGGGGATCTCGCGGAATCCTGTGGTCAGGTGGATCGCCCGGGGGTACACGGACATCTTCCGTGGGCTCCCGGCGATCCTCACCATCCTCGCGATCAGCCTGGGTTTCGGCCCGATCCTCCGTGAGCTCACAGGGATCACGAGCCCCTACCCGATGGGTGTCGCTGCCCTGTCGCTGATCTCGGCCGCGTACATCGGCGAGATCTTCCGCTCGGGCATCCAGAGCGTCGACAAGGGCCAACTCGAGGCGGCGCGCGCGCTCGGCTTCGGCTACGGTCCGTCGATGCGGATGATCGTCGTGCCACAGGGGGTCCGGCGCGTGCTGCCCGCACTGATGAACCAGTTCATTGCCCTGATCAAGGACTCGTCGCTCGTCTTCACCATCGGCGTCACGTCCCGGGAGCGCGAGCTGTTCCAGATCGGACAGGACACCGCGGCCAACACGGGCAACCTCTCGCCGTACGTCGCCGCTGCCATCTTCTACCTGGTGCTCACCATTCCGCTCACGCACCTCGTGAACTGGATCGATGCCCGCCTGCGGACGGGCCGCGCGCAGGAGCGCGCAGAGAAGATCGAACCCGATGAGGCCGCAGCTGTCGTCGGGAAGGGAGCCCAGCCGTGAGCCAGTTCTCCTCGGGATCGCTCGAGGCGCAGGGAATCCACCTCGCCTTCGGCGCCAACAAGGTGCTCCGGGGCATCGACCTCACAGTCCCCGCGGGCACGACGGCCTCGGTCATCGGGCCCTCGGGCTCGGGGAAGTCGACGCTCCTGCGCGTGATGAACCGGCTCATCGAGCCTGATGCCGGGGACATCCTCCTCGACGGCAAGTCGGTCCTCAGGGACAATCCGGACGAGCTGCGGCGGCGCATCGGCATGGTGTTCCAGCAGTTCAACCTCTTCCCGCACAAGAGCGTCGGCGAGAACGTCGCGTTCGCACTCCGCAAGCTGCGCGGGCTGTCCAAGGACCAGGCGCGCGAGGAGGCCCTCGCCCAGCTCGACCTCGTGGGCCTGAAGCACAAGGCGGACGTCCGGCCGGCAACCCTCTCGGGCGGCCAGCAGCAGCGCGTGGCGATCGCGCGCGCACTCGCCATGAAGCCCGAGGTCATGTTCTTCGACGAGGCGACGTCCGCCCTCGACCCCGAGCTCGTCAAGGGAATCCTCGCGCTCATGACGGACCTCGCCAAGGGTGGCATGACCATGGTCGTCGTGACCCACGAGATGGGCTTCTCGCGCAACGTCTCCGACACCGTCACGTTCATGGACGGAGGCGTCGCCGTCGAGTCCGGGCCCCCCGGGCAGGTCTTCGACGCGCCGCAGACCGAGCGGCTGAAGCGGTTCCTGAGCGACGTGCTCTGATCCTGGGTCCCATCCCAGCGCCCACCGCATACACGCACGACGGCGGGGTCGCCACTCAGTGGGGACCCCGCCGTCGTGCGTCCCGCCGGAAGCCGGACGCTGCGCCTACAGGGGCAGCTCTCCGGCGCCCTTGAGGTCGCGCATCACGATGGTCGAGGTGAGCTTGGCGACGCCGGGCAGCGCGGCGAGGTGCTCGTCGTAGAGGCGCTGGTACGCAGGCAGGTCCTCGGCGACGCAGCGCAGCAGGAAGTCGGGGTCGCCGAAGAGCCGGTAGCCCTCGATGATCTGGGGCTCCGCGACCACCGCGTCCTCGAACGCCCGGATGGCGTCCTGGGAGGTCTCGCGGAGGGCCACGAAGACCATCGCCCCGAACCCCAGGCCGACCTTGCCCGGGTCCACCTCGGCCCGATAGCCGCGGATCACCCCGCTCGACTCCAGATCCTTGAGCCTGCGGTGGCAGGGCGCGACCGTCAGGCCCACCTCCGAGGCGAGCGCCGTCGCGGTCATTCGCCCATCCCGCTGCAGCGTGCGCAAAATACTTCTGTCGAGAGCATCAATCACTCTCAGAATCTATCCCAAACGAGCCACCAAGCACGAGAATCGGCGAGCACTTCTCCCCCGATTCTCCGTACTCTTGCTGGCATGGACCTGACCCCGTTCCTCGGCTTCGCCGGCATCTCGCTCACCCTCGCCCTCACGCCCGGGGCAGACTGGGCCTACACGATCGCCGCCGGCCTCCGCCCGGGATCGCCGGCGCCGTCGGTCGCGGGGCTGTGCGCGGGCTACATCGTCCACACCGCGCTCGTCGCAGCAGGCCTCGGGGTCCTGCTCGCGGCCCGTCCGGATCTCGTGGCGTGGCTCTCGGTCGCCGGAGCGCTCTACCTCCTCTGGCTCGGCGCGACGACGGCGCGGAGCTGGCGCCGCGCAGGCTTCACCGGCGGGGAGGCGACCCTGCCGTCGGGAGGATCCCTCGGCGACGCCGTGGACACCCGGGCCGGCGCCGCAGGCACCCGGGGCCCCGTGCTCGACTTCCTCAAGGGCCTGGGCACGAGCGGGATCAACCCGAAGGCGCTGCTGCTCTTCGCCGCCGTCATGCCGCAGTTCATCCGGACGGACTCCCCGCTGCCGGTCGTCGCCCAGACGACCACCATGGGGCTCACCCACCTGGCCTTCACGGTGGTCGTCTACAGCCTCGTCGCCGTCGCGGCACGGCGCCTCCTGGCCGCCAAGCCGAAGCGCGCACAGGCCGTCACGCTCGTCAGCGGCGTCCTCATGCTCGGCATCGGCGGGCTGCTCCTCGTCGAGCAGGCCGTGAGCCTCGCAGCCGCCGTCGCCTGACGCGCGGCGCAGCCGCCCGCGCTACGCCCCCGGGAGCGCCGCCGCGGCTGCCTTGGCGGCCGCCGGGAGGGCCTCGATGATCCGGTTCATCGCCACGTCGTCGTGCGCGGCGGAGAGGAACCACGCCTCGAAGACGCTCGGCGGCAGGTACACGCCGGAGTCGAGCATGGAGTGGAAGAACGGCCCATAGCGGAAGGCCTCCTGGGCCTGCGCGTCGGCGTAGTTCGCGACGCCCCGCTCGGAGGTGCCGAACGCGACGGAGAAGAGGTTGCCGGCCCGCTGGATCGTGTGGTCCACGCCCTCGTCGGCGAGCGCCTTCGAGAGGGCGTCGGAGAGCTCGAGGGAGCGCGCATCGATGTGGGCGTACACGGCATCCGTGGCGAGCCGGAGCGTCGCGACGCCGGCTGCCATGGCCACCGGGTTCCCCGACAGGGTGCCCGCCTGGTAGACGGGCCCGAGGGGGGCGAGGTAGTCCATGATCTCCGCGCGGCCGCCGAGCGCAGCCACGGGCATGCCACCGCCGATCACCTTGCCGAACGTGAACAGGTCCGGCGCCCAGCCCTCCCGCTGCCCCGTGAGGCCCCAGTACCCCGCGGGGCCGGTCCGGAAGCCCGTGAGCACCTCGTCCATGATGAACAGGGCACCGTGCTCCGCCGTGACGCGCCGCAGGCCCTCGTTGAAGCCCTCCGCCGGCGTCACGACTCCCATGTTGGCCGGGGCAGCCTCCGTGATGACCGCGGCGATGCGGTGGCCGTGCTCGCCGAACGCGGCCTCGACCGCGGGCAGGTCGTTGTACGGGAGCACCAGGGTCTCCGCGGCCGTCGCCGCGGTGACGCCGGCCGAGCCGGGGAGGGCGAGGGTCGCGACACCCGAGCCGGCGGACGCGAGCAGGCCGTCGACATGGCCGTGGTAGCAGCCCGCGAACTTCACCACGAGGTCCCGGCCGGTGAAGCCCCGCGCGAGCCGGATGGCGGTCATGGTCGCCTCCGTGCCGGTGGAGACCATGCGCAGGCGCTCGACGGCGGGGACTCGCCCGATCACGAGCTCGGCCAGGGCCGCTTCGTCGGGGGTGGACGCGCCGAAGGAGAGGCCGCGGTCAACGGCGGCGTGGACGGCTTCGAGCACCTCGGGGACTGCGTGGCCGAGCAGCGCCGGCCCCCACGAGCACACGAGGTCCGCGTAGTCGCGGCCGTCGGCGTCCGTCACGTACGCGCCCTTCGCGGAGACGAGGAAGCGGGGCGTGCCGCCTACCGAGCCGAAGGCGCGCACGGGCGAGTTCACCCCTCCCGGCATGAGCGAGCGGGCGCGGGCGAAGAGGTCCTCGGAGGTGGTCATGCCCCCCATTCTCTCGCACGCCGGGCGGTGGGCCGGAACCGGGAGGGGCGCACCCGCCGTCGTCCGCGCCACACGGACGACGGCGGCGAGGCGCCTACGCGAGCATGTCCGCCACGAGCGGGGCGACCTTGGTGCCGAAGAGCTCGATGCTCTTCATCATCGCGCTGTGCGGGAGGGTCCCGTTGGAGTACTTGAGGTCGAAGCGCTCCGTCCCGAGGGCCCGATGGGTGTCGGCGATCTTGCGGGCCACGGTCTCGGGCGAGCCCACGTAGAGCGCGCCGGGCCGGGATGCCTGGGCGTTGAACTCTGTCCGGCTGCCGGGGCCCCAGCCGCGCTCCTCGCCGAGGCGGTTGCGCATGGCGAGCCAATGCGGGAAGAGCTCCTCCCGGGCCTGCTCGTCGGTGTCGGCGACGTGCCCGGGCGAGTGGGTCGCGAGCATCGTGTAGGGCTTGCCGAACTTCTCGAGGGAGCGCTTGTACAGCTCGACGTACGGCGCGAAGCGGGCGGGCTCGCCTCCGATGATCGCGAAGCTCACGGGGTAGCCGTAGTGCGCCGCGCGCACGACCGACTGCGGCGTCCCGCCGACGCCGATCCAGGCAGGCAGCAGCCCGTGTTCGAGGTGAGGGTAGGCGGTGAGGCCGTTGATGGGCCCGCGGTGCCGGCCTTCCCAGCGGACCGGATTCTGCGAGCGGACGCGGTCGAACAGCTCGAGCTTCTCCTCGAAGAGGGTCTCGTAGTCCTCGAGGTCGAAGCCGAACAGCGGGAACGACTCGATGAAGGAGCCGCGGCCCAGGATGACCTCGGCGCGCCCGCTGGAGACGGCGTCGAGGGTCGAGAAGCGCTGGAAGACGCGGACCGGGTCGTCGGACGAGAGGACGGTGACGGCCGAGCCGAGCCTGATGCGCTCCGTCCTGGACGCGATGGCCGCCAGGACCACCTCGGGCGCCGAGACCGCGAAGTCGCGCCGGTGGTGCTCGCCGACGTCGAACGAGTGGAGGCCGACCTGGTCGGCGAGCACCGCCTCGTCGACGATCTCGCGAATCACCTGCGCGTGCGGCTTGGGCGCACCGTGCTCGTCGAGCCCGACGTCGCCGAAGGTGTTGAGGCCAAGGAGGACGGGAGAACCCGAATCAGTTCCATGCATATGCATTCAAACCCCGGCTGCTCCGCCTTCATTCCCTCTACGCCGGAGCGGTCAGTCCTCCGCGAGCCAGCGCGCGATCTCGGGAGCCCAGTACGTCAGGACCATGTTGGCCCCGGCCCGGCGGATGCCGAGGACGGACTCGAGGATGGACGCCTTCCGGTCGATCCAGCCGTTGGCGGCTGCAGCCTCGATCATCGAGTACTCGCCCGAGATCTGGTATGCGGCCACGGGCACGGGGCTCATCGCGGCGACGTCGGCGAGGATGTCCAGATAGCTCATCGCCGGCTTGACCATGACCATGTCCGCGCCCTCCTCGAGGTCGAGTTCGACCTCGAGCAGCGCCTCGCGGCGGTTCGCCGCGTCCATCTGGTAGGTGCGGCGATCGCCCTGGAGCTGCGAGTCCACCGCCTCGCGGAACGGCCCGTAGAACGCGGAGGCATACTTCGCGGCGTAGGCGAGGATCGAGACATCCTGATGCCCGGCGGCGTCGAGCGCCTGCCGGATCACGGCAACCTGGCCGTCCATCATGCCGGAGGGCCCCAGCACGTGCGCGCCCGCCTCGGCCTGCGCCACCGCCATCCGGCCGTAGACCTCGAGCGTCGCGTCGTTGTCGACGCGGCCCTGGGCGTCGAGGACGCCGCAGTGGCCGTGGTCGGTGAACTCGTCCAGGCATACGTCGCTCATGACCACGAGGGAGTCGCCGACCTCCTCGCGCACGGCCCGGATGCCGGCGTTGAGCACGCCGTCCGGGTCGAGGCCCGCCGACCCCTCGGCGTCGCGCTCCTCGGGGACGCCGAAGAGCATGATGCCGCCGAGGCCCAGCTCGGCCGCCTCGGCGGCGGCGCGGCGCAGCGTGTCGGTGGTGTGCTGCACGACACCGGGCATCGCCTGGATCGGCTGTGGCTCCGTGAGGCCCTCACGGACGAACGCGGGCAGGATGAGCTCGGCCGGGTGTAGGCGCGTCTCGGCGACGAGCCGGCGCAGGGCCGGGTTCTGGCGGAGCCGGCGGGGCCGGTGCTGGGGGAAGCTCACGGTGTCTCCTTCGAAACGGATGGGCGGGAGGCCAGTGCGCGGGCCACGGCGTCCACGATGCCCTCGGGAGTCGGGGTCGCGGCCGTGGCGCCGACGGCGAGGCCCAGGCGGTTCAGCTCCCCGGCGGTCGGCTCGCCGATCGCGATGAGGGCGGCCGCGTCGAGGGGACTCAGCACGGCGTGGATGCGCCGAGCAGCGCTCGGGGACGCGGCGACGACGGCATCGAGCCGGCCCGCCTGAAGCTCCGCGTTCGCCTCGCCCGGGGCGAGCACGACGGCGGGTGCCTCCTCCCCCTCTGGCTCACCGGCCGCGAGGCTTGCGACAAGACGGAGTTCAGGGTCTGCGGGGTAGTCCACCGTGCGGTAGGCCGTGACGGTCTCCACGTCCCAGCCGCGCGCGTCGAGGCCCTCGGCGAGCGTGGGGGCGGCAATGTCGCTCTGGGGGACCAGCACGCGGACCGTCCCCGCGCCGTCGGCGCCGGAGGCACCGGAATCGTCGGCGTAGGCCCACAGCTCGACGAGTCCTTCGGCGGACTGCTTGCCCTCGGGTGCGAGGTCCACGCGGAGCCCTTCGGCCTCGAGGATGCGGCGCGAGCTGGGCCCGATGGTCGCGACGTGCACCCCGGGCGGGACGATGGCCGCGAGCTCGCGGCCCTGGGCGGCCGCGACCTCCTTGAGCGCGCGGACCGTGGTGATGCTCGAGATGACGAGCCACCCGTACTCTCCCGCGGCGAGCCGGTCCAGTGCCGCGGACAGCGCGGCCTGGTCGGGGGCGCGTTCGAAGTCGATCACGGGCAAGAGCAGCGGTTCGGCTCCCGCGTGGGCGAGGGCCCGCGCCATGGCGCCCGCGCGGTCGGGGCTCCGGGTGAGGAGCACCCGGCGGCCGCGCAGAGGCGCGACCTCGACGCCGGGATGCACCCCGTCGGCACCGGAGGCCATCAGGCGCCGAGGTCCGCGAAATCGGCCACGCCCTGGGCGAGGAGTTCCTCCGCGAGCTCGATGCCCAGCAGCGTCGCGCCGACCTCGGTGAGCCCGTCCGTGGCCTTCGCGAGCCGGACGGACTTGGTCCCGTCCACCGCGCACACCACGGCCTCGAGCCTCAGCATGCTGCCCTTGCGCCGTGCGAGGGCGCCGACCGGCGCAGCGCAGCCTGCCTCGAGCCGGGCCAGGAGGGCGCGCTCGGCGGTCACGGCAAGGCGGGTGTCGGCGTCGTCGATCGCCGCGAGCGCTTGGGCGAGCACGCCCTCCGCGCTGGCGGCCGCTCCCCCGGCGGGGCGCTCGGGCGCATCCTCGAGGCGGCACTCGACCGCGAGCGCGCCCTGCCCCGGGGCGGGCAGCATGACCTCGGGCTCGAAGTACTCGGTCACGACCTCGGTCCGGCCGAGCCTGGCCAGCCCGGCGGCCGCGAGGACGACGGCGTCGAGGTCACCGGGCGCGTCAGGCGCGTTCCCGGGGAGGCCGGGAACGCGGCCGAGCCGCGTGTCCACGTTGCCGCGGATGTCCAGGACCTCGAGGTCAGGGCGCAGGGCGCGCAGCTGGGCCGCTCGGCGCGGCGAGCCGGTGCCGACCTTCGAGCCTGCTGGAAGCTCGGCAAGGGTCAGCCCGTCGCGGGCGCACAGGACGTCGCGCGCGTCGGCCCGGACCGGGATGGCCGCGATGGAAAGTCCCGGCTCACCAGAGGTCGGGAGGTCCTTGAGCGAGTGGATGGCCACATCGCAGCGGTCGGCCAGGAGCGCCTCGCGGAGGGCGACGACGAAGACGCCGGTCCCCCCGAGCGAGGCGAGCGAGCCGGTCTTGACGTCGCCCTCGGTCTTGATACGGACGAGCTCTGTGGCGAAGCCTCCCACGGCGGCCAGACGGTCTGCGGTCTGCTGGGACTGGGTCAGTGCGAGCGCGCTGCCGCGCGTGCCGATGCGCACAGACATGCTAGGCCTCAGCGCCCTTCCCCGCAGCCGGAGAGCGGCCGTCGTGGGCGGTCCCCAGCTCGACGCCCTCCTCAGCGATCACGGGCTTCGCGCCGCGGAAGTTCTCGCAGCAGCCGGGACGGCACACGTCGTACCACGGGCCGAGCTCGGTCACGTGCGGACGGTCCGTCACCGTGCCCTGCGCAGTCCGCTCGCGGATGAGCTCCACGAGGCCCGCAACGAAGTCACGATGGACCCCGGGGGTCGGGACCCGCACGGCCTCGACGCCGAGCTCCTTGCAGGTCTCGAGGGCCTCGGTGTCGAGGTCCCAGGCGACCTCCATGTGGTCGCTCACGAAGCCGAGCGGGACGATGACCGCGCCCTTCACGCCTTCTCCATCGGCTCCGGCGATGGCGTGGAGATGGTCGTTGATGTCCGGCTCGAGCCACGGGATGTGCGGGGCGCCGGAGCGGGACTGGTACACGAGGTCCCACTTCACACCGGGTGCCACCGCCGCCATGATGGCGCGGGCATTCGCGAGGTGCTGTGCCACGTAGGCTGAGCCGCCCTCGAAGGAGCGCGGCTCGCCCTCGGAGCGACCGGCCGCCTCCGCGTCCCGCATCGGGATCGAGTGGGTCGAGAAGAGGACACGTATCTCCGCGTCCCGGGAGCCGTCGGCGGCGCCGAGCGCCTCGCGCACGGTCGCCAGGCCGGCGGCGGTGCCCTCGACGAACGGGGCGACGAAGCCGGGGTGGTCGAAGTACTGGCGGATCTTGTCGACCCGCAGCCGCTCTGCGAGTCCGGTCTCCGTCAGCGCGACGCCGATGTCCTCGCGGTACTGGCGGCAGCTCGAGTAGCACGAGTACACGCTCGTGGTCAGCATGAGGACCGTGCGGTGCCCGGCGTCGTAGATCTCCTGCAGCGTCGCGGGGATGTAGGGCTCCCAGTTGCGGTTGCCCCAGTAGACGGGGAGGTCGATGCCCGCGGCTGCGAGCTCGGCTTCGAGGGCGGCCTTGAGCTGGCGGTTCTGCCCGTTGATGGGGCTCACGCCGCCGAAGGCGCGGTAGTGGTGGCTGACCTCTTCGAGCCGCTCGTCGGGGATGCCGCGTCCGCGCGTGACGTTGCGCAGGAACGGGATGACGTCGTCCTGCCCCTCCGGGCCGCCGAAGGACGCGAGGAGGATCGCGTCGTACTCGGTCGGCGCCAAGCGGCCGGCGGAAGTGACGGGGTTGGGCGCCGTGCTGACCGCGAGCGGCGCGACGGCGCCGTCGACCGCGGTCTGCGGGCTGCCGGCACTCACGCGAGCACCTCGGCGATCTCAGAGGCGGTGATCCGGCGCCCGGTGTAGAAGGGCACTTCCTCGCGGACATGGTTGCGGGCGTCGGTGTAGCGCAGGTGGCGCATCATGTCGACGAGGTCCACGAGCTCGGGAGCCTCGAGCGCGAGGATCCACTCCCAGTCGCCGAGCGCGAACGCGGAGACGGTGTTGGAGAGGACCTGCGGGAAGTCGCGGCCGAGGATGCCGTGGTCGCGGAGCATCCGCCCGCGCTCCTCCGCCGGCAGGAGGTACCACTCGTAGGAGCGGACGAACGGGTAGACAGTGAGCCACGTGCTCGGCTCGACGCCGCGGGAGAACGCGGGCGTGTGGTTCTTGGCGAACTCGGCCTCGCGGTGCACGCCCATCGCGGACCAGGCGAGCTCGGTGCCCGAGAAGAGCGCGGTGCGGCGCAGATCGCGGACGGCCTGCTGCAGGGCCTCGGGCGCCGCGCCGTGGAACCAGACCATGACGTCGGCGTCAGCCCGCATAGCCGAGACGTCGTAGGCGCCTCGCAGGGTCACGCCCGAGTCGCCGAGGCCGGCCACGAAGGCCTCGAAGTCGGTCACGGCGTCCTCGCTCGGGGTTCCGGCCCCGGGGACGCGGCGGAACACCGTCCAGAGCGTGAAGTACAGCGTCTCGGCTGCCTCCTCGCCCGTCGGGCTTTTGGTGACAGATTCGGCGGAAGTGTGGCTCATGGTCTCCAGTGTGCTCCTAACGCATCGGGAAATCGAAATCAGATTCTTCTACAGAGTGTAGAAGTGCTGAATATCACCCGTTCGCCTCGCGGCCGAGGGAGGCAGCGAGGGCGATCGCCTGTGCCCGGGCATCGGGGATGACGGCCGCGAGGCCGTTCCCCGCGGCCCATCCACCCACGACGGCGAGCCCCGGCCGCGCGGCGACGAGGCTTCTGATCGCGCTCACCCGGTCGCGGTGTCCGACGGCGGCGAACGGCAACGACCCTTCCCAGCGGACCACGTCCCACCCCAGAACGTCCTGCGGGGTCAGCACGACGCCGAGGAGCGTCGACGCGTCCCCGAGCGCGGCCTCGAACAGCTCGTCGTCCGACTCCGGCTCCCAGCGCTCCGGGTTCTCGCCGCCGTCCGGCTCGCCCGCGCGGCCGTAGGAGAGGCGCACAACGTGGATGCCCGGTCCCGCCGCGGCCTGGACCCACTCCCACTTCGCGCTCGCATGCGTGAGGGCCTTCGCGGCCACGCCGGGGACCTGGGGGGCGACGAGGATTCCCGTGCCGCGCGGGCGTGCATCCAGAGCCGGGCAGTCGATGACGAGGGTCACGAGCTTGACCTCCGGGCCGGGGATCGGCTCGTGGCCTGCGAGCTCGGGCACGGCGTCGGACAGGAGCTCGACGGCGGCGGGCCCCCCGAGCGCGACGACGACCACCTCGGCGTCGTAGGCGCCACCGGACCCGCCGGCCGTCCCGGGTGTCGAACCGACGCGCCAGAGGCTCCTGCCGGCGTCGTCCGTGGTCCGCTCGAGACGCTCGACGCGCTCACCGAGCCGAAGCCGCACCCCCTCGCGCTGCAGCCGATCCACGAGCGCTCCGATGATCCGGTGCAGCCCGCCGCGGATTCCGGCGACCGCGGAGCCGGCCTTGGTCCCACGGGAGGCACCCCGCTGGGCGGCGACGGCGGCGGCAAGCGAGCCCTTCTCCCCCATGAGCTGCCTCAGGCCCGGCGCCACCATGTCGACGTCCAGGAGCGCGGGGTCGGCCGAGTGCACTCCGCCGACGACGGGCGCGACGAGCCTGTCGAGGACCCGGCGCCCCATGCGGGCGCGGACGAACTGGGCCACGCTCTGGTGCGCCCTGTGGGTCCGCACGGGAAGCCAGCGGTCGAGGGACGCCCGCAGCGATCCCCACAGACCCAAGGCGGAGCGGACTTCCCGGTCCCAGGGATTGGCCGGAATGCCGAGCACGCCGGTCTTGGGCAGCTCCTCGGCCCCGTCGGGGAGGAGCACCCACGCACCCGAGGGATGCGGAGGGATGATGTCGCGGGAGAGCCCGATCGCGTCTACGAGGGTCCGCACCGCGTCGGTGCGGGTCGCGAACGACTCGGCCCCGGAGTCGAGCGTGAGGCCGGCGACCTCGTGCTCGCCGATGCAGCCGCCCCAGCGGTCAGTCGCCTCCAGGACCGTCACCTCGAGGCCCGCGCGCCGGAGCTCGAGCGCCGCGACGAGGCCCGAGATCCCCCCGCCGACCACGACGGCGCGCGCCGGCTCGCGTCCGGGCATCAGTAGGTGATCGAGTGGACGAGCTCGACCACCCGGGTCAGCACGTCGGGGTCGGTCTCCGGCGGGACGCCGTGGCCGAGGTTGACCACGTGGCCGGGGGCGGACGCTCCGGCGCGCACCACCTCGCGGACGTGCGCCTCGAGCACGTTCCAGGGCGCGGCGAGCAGTGCGGGGTCGATGTTGCCCTGCAGCACCACCCGGCCCCCGAGCCGGCGGTTGGCCTCGTGCAGCGGCAGGCGGTAGTCGACGCCGACGACGTCGACCCCGACCTCGTACATGGCCCCGAGCAGTTCCGAGGTACCGGTGCCGAAGTGCACGAGCGGGGCGCCCAGATCGCGCACGTGGTCGAGCGTCCGGGACGAGTACGGCGCAACGCTGCGGCGGTAGTCCTCCAGGCCGAGCGAGCCCGCCCACGAGTCGAACAGCTGGCCCGCCGAGGCTCCGGCCTCGATCTGGGCACGCAGGAAGCGGCCCGAGGCATCCGCAGCCCACTCCATGAGCGCGGCCCACGTACCCGGGTCGCCGTGCATCATCGTGCGGGGCCCGAGGTGGTCGCGGGACGGCTTGCCCTCCACCATGTAGGCGGCGACTGTGAAGGGTGCTCCTGCGAACCCGATGAGAGGAGTGTTGCCGAGCTCGGCGACCGTCATGCGGACGGCCTCGCGGATGGGCTCGAGCGCCGCCTCCTGCAGCCGCGGCAGCGCTGCGACGTCAGCTTCGGAGCGGACCGGCGTGTCGAGGACAGGCCCCACGCCGGGGACGATGTCCACGCCGACTCCGGCGAGCTTGAGCGGGATGACGATGTCCGAGAAGAAGATGCCTGCGTCGACGTCGTGGCGGCGCACCGGCTGGAGGGTGATCTCCGAGGCCAGCTCGGGGCGCAGGCAGGAGTCGAGCATGCCCACGCCCTCGCGGGCCTTGCGGTACTCGGGGAGCGATCGCCCTGCCTGGCGCATGAACCACACGGGCTTCCGGCTCGGGCGGCCCCCGCGGTATGCAGTGATGAGGGGCGACTGAGCCGTCCGCCCGTCCTTGAGGGGGTGGTCTGCGCTGAGATTCATACCCGCGATTCTCTCAGAGGGCCCGGGGGCCGATGGCGACAGGCTGTCACGGACATTGTGCCCTACGCCTCACTTTCTACATGCGAGCGAAAAGCTATGATGGGAGGGCTGTGGTTGTTTTCTCCTTGGTGGCGACTCACGCCGATACAGACCTTGAAACCGTTGCCCAACTGAGCAACGGCGCTTCCGCCGTGGCCTCGGCCGCCACCCAGTCCGGCGCCCTCAGCGGCGCGGTGGTGCTGGCGACCTGCAACCGCTACGAGATCTACGCCGAGGCGCCCACCCCCGCGGATGTCGACGCCGCCCGGTCGGCTCTCGTCGCCGAGATCAGCGCGCGCAGCGGCCTCCCCGAGGACCGGGTGTCCGCCTCCTTCAGCCTCAACCACGGACGCGACGTCACGCGCCACCTGTTCGCCGTGAGCTCCGGGCTCGACTCCGCCGTCGTGGGCGAGCGGGAGATCGCCGGCCAAGTGCGCCGGGCCCTGATCTCCGCCCAGCAGACCGGGACGGCGAGCCCCTCCCTCGTCAGGCTGTTCCAGACTGCGTCGAAGACCGCGAAGGATGTCGGCGCCCAGACGGCGCTGGGAAGCCGGGGCCTCTCGATCGTCTCGGTGGCCCTGGACCTTGCCGAGGACGTCGCCGTCGACCCCGCCTGGACCTCCAAGAAGGCCGTCCTCTTCGGCACAGGGGCGTACGCGGGCGCCACGATGGCACTCCTGCGCGAGCGCGGGTGCGCGGATGTGGCTGTCTACTCCTCGTCCGGCCGCGCCGAGGAGTTCGCGGCCGCCCGGGGCGCCGCCGCGCTGACCGCCGAGCAGCTGCCCGGCGCGATCGCCGAGGCAGACGTCCTGATCGGCTGCAGCGGATCGGACAGCGCGATGGAGGCGGTGGAGCTCGCGGCCATCCGCGAGGAGTCACCCCAGCCGCTCATCGTCATCGACCTCGCCCTCACGCACGACTTCGACCCGGCAGTGGGCACGCTCGACGGCGTCGAGCTCATCACCCTCGAGTCGGTCCGCCTTGCGGCTCCGCAGGAGCAGTCGGAATCCCTCGCCCAGGCCAGCGCAATCGTGTCCGCGGCGACTGAGGACTTCGAGTCCCAGCGTCAGGCGCGTCAGGCCGACGCCGCCATCGTCGCGCTCCGCCGGCACACCATGGCGGTCCTCGATGCCGAGATCGAGAAGGTCCGCGCGCGTCACGGCTGCACAGCGGCCTCCGAGGAAGTGGAGTTCGCGATGCGCCGCATGGTCAAGCAGCTCCTCCACACGCCCACCGTGCGTGCCCGGCAGCTCGCCGCCGAGGGCCGCGAGGACGAGTACCTCTCCGCCCTGGAGGCCCTTTACGGAATCAGCGTGGCGCTGCCGGGAATGGTCTCCCAGGACGGCCGGGATGCGGCTGCCGCGGACCCCTCGGACTGCCCGGTGGACCACAGCCGCGTGGGCTGACACCTTCCTGACGCGCGCTAGGGCCGCCCCGCGGTTGTGGGGCGGCCCTCGTGCTCAGGAGGCCGGCCTCGCGCTCAGTAGACGGGCTTGCTTGGCTCCACGTCCCGGACCCAGGCGAGCACGCCGCCTTCGAGGTGCTTGACGTTCGTGAATCCGGCGGCGTGCGCGGCCGCGAGGACGTTGGCGGAGCGCACCCCGCCCTTGCAGTGGAAGACCACCTCGCGGTCCCGCGGGAGTTCATCCCACGCCTCGCCGGAGAGCAGGCGGCCCTGCGGGATGAGGCGCGCGCCCGGGATCGCCACGATGGAAGCCTCGCCCGCCTCGCGCACATCGATGAGCTCGAAGTCCTTGAGCCCGGCGCCTCGCGCGGCGAGCATCGTGGCCAGCTGCGGGGCGGTCACGGACTCGTCGATGCCCGGGGACGCCGCAGGGGCCACGCCGCAGAAGGCCTCGTAGTCGGTCAGCTCGGTGATCGGCGCGGCATCCGGGTCCTTCGCGACCTTGATCTCGCGCCACGTCGCCGTGAGCGCGTCGTAGAGCTGGATCCGCCCGAGAAGCGTCTTCCCCACCCCGGTGATGAGCTTCACGGCCTCCGTGACCATCGAGGCGCCGATGGCGGCGCACAGCATCCCGTACACGCCGCCCTCGCCGCAGGACGGCACCGAGCCTGCCGGGGGCGGCTCCGGGAACACGTCCCGGTAGGTGGGACCGTGCTCCGCCCAGAAGACGCTCACCTGCCCGTCGAAGCGGAAGATGGAGCCCCAGACGTAGGGCTTTCCGAGGATCGCGGCGGCGTCGTTGACCAGATAGCGCGTCGCGAAGTTGTCGGTGCCGTCGAGGATGAGGTCGTAGCCGGCGAAGACCTCCAGGGCGTTGGACGAGTCGAGGTGGACCTCGTGGAGACGGACCTTCACGTGGGGGTTGAGCTCGAGGATCTTCTCCCGAGCCGAATCGGCCTTGGACCTTCCCACATCGGCGACGCGGTGGATCACCTGCCGCTGCAGGTTGGTGAGGTCCACCACGTCGTCGTCGACGATCCCGAGCGTCCCCACCCCGGCGGCGGCGAGGTAGAGCAGGGCCGGCGACCCGAGCCCTCCGGCACCGATGACGAGCACCTTCGCGTTCTTGAGGCGCCGCTGCCCGACGTCGCCGATCTCGGGGATGATCACGTGGCGGGAGTACCGCTGCACTTCCTCCGGCGTGAGCGCCTCCGCCGGGTCGACGAGGGGAGGCAGAGTGGTGTTCTCCTGAGATGCCATACAGACAATCTAGGCCCCAGCTGCGGGGCTTCCCCAGCCGGGTCCGCGTCCCGGAAGGCCTGCCCGCAGGACACGGCGCATGCCTGCACCTCCCCGCGAGTAGAGTAGGACTACCGTTTGGGCCATGCTCCACACGCCCGAACCCCCAGGAAGGCACCACCAGTGAGCACCGAACCGCGCGCCGCGACCGCACGATCGCCCCGCCTCCCCCGCGACGAACGGCGGGCGCAGCTGCTCGCTGCCGCCCTCGAGGTCTTCGCCGCCAACGGATACCACGGCGCGGCCATGGACGAGATCGCCGAGACAGCCCAGGTCAGCAAGCCTGTCCTCTACCAGCACTTCCCCTCGAAGCGCGAGCTGTACCTCGCGCTCCTGGACAGCCACCTCGCGTCGCTGACCGACCTCATGAGGTCCGCGCTGGCCTCCACCGATGAGAACCGGGAGCGGGTCAACGCGGTCATCCGCGCCTACTACGACTTCATCGCCGCGGACGACCAGGCGCACCGGCTCGTCTTCCAGTCGGACCTGGTCAACGATGCCGAGGTCGCCGCCCGGCTCGAGACGTTCAACCGCGGGTTCGCCGAGGCCATCGCCCAGGTGATCGCCTCGGACACGAAGCTCCCGCTCGTCGAGGCGCAGCTCCTGGGCCGTGCCCTTGCCGGCATGGCGCAGGTCAGCGCCCGGTACTGGCTCGAGAAGTCCAACGACCTCGACATCGACGTCGCGGCAGACCTCGTCTCCCGCCTGGCATGGCGCGGCATCTCGCGGTTCCCGAAAGAGGCCGGCGCCGGGAACGAAAAGGCCTAAGGTACATAGAGAGCCCGTGCAGGGCCTGCACCGTCATCAGAACCAAGGAGTCAACGGCGTGGAAATCAAGATCGGTATCCAGAACATCGGCCGCGAGATCGTGCTCGATTCCGTCAAGGACGCGGACGAGGTGGCCGCGCTGGTCTCCGAGGCGATCTCAGGCGGCAAGGAGCTCCGCCTTGAGGACGAGAAGGGCCGTCAGGTGATCGTCCCCGCCGGTGTCATCGGCTACGTGGAGCTCGGCGCCCAGGAGCAGCGCCGCGTGGGCTTCGGCGCACTCTGAGGCAGCACGGTGGAGACCGTCTGGTCCCTCGTCATCGTCGTGATCGTGGGGGTCGCTGCGGGCCTCGTCGTGTGGGCCGTGGACAAGCGGCACTCGGCGTACGGGATCATGCTCCCGATCGCGTCGGCAGTCGCTTCCGCGTGCATCCTCTGGATCATCCTCGTGTGGGCCGGAACCGGCTATCTGACCGGCCTCACTTGGATGCCCTGGGTCCTCCCCATGGCGGCTGCGGTGGCGGCCGCTGCGGCCGTGCCCGCCCTTGTGGGCCGGCGCCGGGTGAAGCACGACAGCGAGGCCCTCACCCAGCTGCTCCGGAGCTTCCGGGCCTGAGGGCGCTGCCCGCGGAACCGCCGAGGGCAGGAATCGCCGAGGGCACCGGGCGCCTAGGCGTCCGGCAGCCTCTCGGGCTGCGCCACGGCGTCCAGGGCCGCGGCCCTGAGCATGCAGCGGTGTGCGGCCTCGACATCGGTGCTGGTCACCGCCGAGCCGGCCTCATGGGTGCTGAAGCGCAGGACGACCCGGTTGTAGCGCCAGTCGAGGTCCGGGTGATGGTTGAGCTCCTCGGCCACCTCGCCCACAGCAGCGATCAAACTCAGCGCGGCCGCGGGGCCGCGCAGCCGGTACACCGTGGCAAGGGCGCCGCTGACATGCCGCCAACCGGGCAGCCGTTCCAGTTCCGCCTCAATCTGGGTCGGGCTGAGCGCCGCATTCTCTCCCATGGACCACAGGGTAGCGCCAGCGGCAGTCAACAAACCGCGACATCCGGTACGGATTCTGTGACACCGTGCGACAATGGGATCAACTAACCGGTCACAGGCTTGCGCTCCAGAAGCTGAGGGGATCCCATGCGAACGGCCACACACTTCCTCCGACGAGCCGCTGCTGGCGCCGTGGCAGCCATGGCCGTCGCCGCCGCGCTCGCCGCACCCGCCCGCGCTGTCACAGACCCCGCCCCGCCGGTCCTCCAGGGCGAGGCCGCCGTGGGGTCGGTGCTCACCGCGTCCTTTGACCCTGCATCCTACCGGGGCTGCGGGCAGGGAGCGGGCCCCGACTATCGGGTCGAATGGTACAGGGACGGAGTCCGGGTGTATCCCCCCGTCGGCGTCTCCCAGTACCCGCTCTCCACGGCCGATCGCGGCGCGCAGTTCACCCTGACGGTGGCCGCCAACGGAGCCTGCTGGGGCATGGAGGCCACCAGTGAGCCGACGGAACCGGTCGCGGCCTCGAGCAGGAACAGCGGCTTCACCGGCCGGGATACCGCCGAGCTCATGGCCCGCACCTCCGACGGCGCGCTCGTCCTGTACCCCCGGAGCTCCGGCTGGGAGGCCCCGCGGACCGTCGGACCCGGCTGGAACGGGATGTCGGTCGTCCTCTCGCCCGGCGACTTCGACGGCGACGGCGTCAACGACCTCCTGGCCCGGACGGCGGACGGAACGCTGTACCTGTATCCCGGCAACGGCTCGGGTGGGCTCGGGAGCCCGCGCGCCATCGGCTGGGGCTGGAACCGCTTCGACGCCATCCTCGGCCCGGGCGACTTCGACGGGGACGGCGCGAACGACATCCTCGCCCGCGAGCCCGGCGGCGCTCTCATCCTGTACCCCGGTGACGGCCGCGGCGGTTGGGGGGCATCCCGTCAGGTCGGCCAGGGATGGGATGCCCTGAACGCGCTCGCGACGCCGGGCAACATCGACGGCAGGCCGGGCCGCGACATCATCGCGCGGGACCGCGCCGGCAACCTGCGCCTGTACAGCGGCGACGGCGCGGGCGGCTGGAGCGGTTCGAGCATCGTCGGCACCGGCTGGGGCGGCATGCAGAGGATCGGCGGCAGCGGGGACTTCGACGGCGACGGCACCCCGGACCTCTACGCCATCGACTCCGCCGGGACCCTCCTCGTCTACTACTCCGACGGTGCCGGCGGCTGGACCGGCGCGGAGGCGGTGGGCTGGGGCTGGGGCGGATTCACCGCGCTCGTCTGACGGCCCCCCTTCTGGCAGTCCTCGTCTGACGAACCCCGGACACGTCCCCTCGAGTGGACGCTCAGAGGAACTGGGCCCGGCCCTCCATGGGACTCGAGGCGAGGGCATGCTCGCGCCGCGGAATGCGTCCGGCGCCCGCGGCGAGCCGTCCGGCGGCGACGGCGTGGCGGAACGCGTGCGCCATGCGCACCGGATCCTGTGCCCTCGTGACCGCGGTGGCCAGGAGCACGGCATCGCACCCCAGCTCCATCGCCAGCGCCGCGTCGGAGGCCGTCCCGATCCCGGCGTCGAGCACCACGGGCACCTCGGCGCGCGCGACGATGAGCTCGATGTTGTGGGGGTTCAGGATGCCGAGGCCGGTGCCGATCGGCGCACCGAGGGGCATGACGGCGACGGCGCCGAGCTGCTCGAGCCGGCGGGCCAGCACGGGATCGTCGTTGGTGTAGGCGAAGACCTTGAAGCCCCGCCCGACCAGCTGCTCGGCCGCGTCGGCGAGTTCGATCGGGTCCGGGAGGAGCGTTGTCTCGTCGGCGATCACCTCAAGCTTGACCCAGTCGGTCTCGAGGGCCTCGCGGGCAAGCTCGGCGGTCAGGACCGCATCGCGCGCAGTGAAGCACCCTGCCGTGTTCGGGAGGACGCGGATCCCCCTGTCGATCAGGAGCTGGAACAGGGAGCCCTGCTCCGCGGGCGAGTAGCGGCGCATCGCGACGGTTGTCAGCTCGGTCCCCGACGCCTCGAGCGCGTCGCCGAGCCCTTCGAGGCTCGGCGCCCCGCCCGTGCCCATGATGAGCCGCGAACCCAGCGTCACCCCGTCGACCACGAAGGGGTCGTCCCCCAGCACCTGCCCTGCGGCGGCGTTGATTCCTGTCTGCGTCATGTCAGCCTCCCTGCATCGCCGTGACGAGTTCGACGGCGTCTCCCGCCTCGAGGACGGTCCCTGCCCAGCGGCCCCGCGGGACCACCTCGGAGTTGAGTGCGACCGCGACCCCGAGCCTGCCGCCGTCGGCCGGCCGCCCATCGTCGCCGATCTCCCGGCCGATCGTCTCGGCCACGAGGGCCCGGACGGTAGCCGGCTGCGGGAGGGCCCGCGGCTCGCCGTTGACCGTGATGTTCATCGGATGCCTCCTTGAGGGGCCGCGCTGCGTGCGGCGGCGGAGCGCTCCGCCAGCGGCCGTGTCGTGCGGGTGAATCGGTCCGGGCGGAAGCCCTGCCAGCGCGGGTCCGCGACGCCCTCCAGGAGCCCCAGGCACACGCTCGCAGCGGCGGGTGTGAGCAGGACCCCGTGGCGGAAGAAGCCCGTGGCGACGATGAGCCCCGGGACGCACCCGGCGCCGTCGTGCGGCTCTCCTGCGGCGGCAGGGACGCGTCCGAGCAGCGGTGCATTGTCCGGGGTGCCGGGGCGTGCCCGGGCGGTGGTCTCGTAGAGCTCGAGCTCGGCGACGGCCGGGACGAGGGCCTGGGCGTCCCTCAGGAGCTCGTACACGCCGCCCGCCGACACCGCGTCGGAGCCGTCTTCACGCTGGGTCGCCCCGATCACCACCGTGCCGTCCTCGCGGGGGACGATGTAGACCGGCCGGCCCCGGACGAGCCCACGCACGGTCGCCGTGACGAGCGGCCGCACGCGCGCCGGCACCCGCAGGCGCAGCACGTCGCCGTAGACGGGACGTAGCGGCAGGGACACGGGAAGCCCGGCCAGGTCGCGGGCGCCCAGGCCGTTCGCGACCACCGTCTCGGCTGCGCGCAGCTCCCGGCCGTCCTCAAGCACGACGCCGGCAACCCGCCTGCCGTCCCACGCGAGCCGCGCCGCGCGGGCCCTGACGACGGACTCCTCGCCGAGCCGCGCGAGCAGCGCCGCGACCAGCCGGCGCGGGTCGACCTGGTGGTCGGCCTCGATCTCGAACGCGCCGGCGAGCGCAGGGGCAAGCAGCGGCTCGCGCGTGCGGGCCTCGCGGAGCGTCAGGGGCCGGACGTCGAGGCCATGGGCCTGCTGGACCGAGCGCAGGTCGGCGAAGGCCTGCCGGTCGGCGGCATCGCCGGCGAGGCACAGGGTCGGCGTGCTGAGGTAGCCGCACCCCGGGCCCGCCGACGCGGCGAACGCGGGCCAGAGCACGGCGGAGTGCACCATGAATTCGAGGAGCTGCTCCTCCTGGTAGTGGTACTCGCTCACGGCCGCGAGCATCCCGGCCGCGGCGAAGCTCGCCCCGCTGCCCGGCGCGGGGTCGACGACGGTGACGCGCCGGCCGCTGCGGGCGGCTTCCCACGCAATCCCGAGGCCGATGACGCCTGCACCCACGACGATGACGTCGGCGTGGACTTCCTCCATGGTTCCTTCCCTCCGCCGGCATGACCCGGATCAGGTGTGGCGGTCGGCGTTGCGCCCTCTCAGCCCGGCGTCGTGGCGACCGGCGCGGCCCTGCTGGGCCGTCTGCCGGGGCGTCACAGTCACGGGCTCCCGCAGTACTGCCGACTAGTCTAGTTCCATGCCCGCTCTCGACGCCCAGCTCTATGTCTGCACCGATGCCCGCAGGGACCGCGGCGACTTCGAGTCCTTCCTCGACGCGGCCTTCTCCGGCGGCGTGGACATCATCCAGCTGCGCGACAAGCAGATCGAGGCGGCCGAGGAGCTCGAGCTCCTCGGCGTGCTCCGGTCGGTCGCCGAGCGCCACGGGAAGCTGTGGGCGGTCAACGACCGTGCCGACATCGCGCTCCTCTCGGGCGCGCCGGTGTTCCATGTGGGCCAGAAGGACCTGCCGCTGCCGGCCCTGCGCCGCGTGGTCGGCGACGTGCCGCTCGTGGGCCTCTCGACCAACTCCCCTGCCCTCGTGGACGCGGCCCTGGCCGCCGCCGACGCGCCGGGCGCCCGCCTCGACTACTTCTGCACCGGCCCGCTCTGGGCCACCCCCACCAAGCCGGGCCGCGCCGCCGTCGGGCTCGAACTCGTCGAGCACGCCGCGCGCCGCACCCGCGAGGCGCTCGACGCCGGACTCTCCCCCCTTCCGTGGTTCGCGATCGGGGGCATCGACCACTCGAACGTGGCCCAGGTGGTCGAAGCTGGGGCGAGCCGGGTCGTCGTCGTGCGCGCTATCACCGATGCGGACGATCCGGCCGACGCCGCGAGCCGCCTCCGCGCTCACCTTCCCGCGCTGTCCTCCGCCCGCGCATGACGACGGTCGCGTACCAGGGCGAGCCCGGCGCCAACTCGCACATGGCGGCAATCGAGGCGTTCCCCCAGGCCGGGACGCTCGCCTGCGCGACCTTCGAGGATGCGTTCGCGGCCGTGACCTCGGGCGAGGCCGATCTGGCGATGATCCCGATCGACAACACGGTGGCGGGCCGCGTCGCAGACATCCACCTGCTCCTTCCGGACACGAGCCTCCAGATCATCGGCGAGCACTTCCTGCGCATCCGGTTCAGCCTCATGGGCATCCCGGGAGCGACGCTCGAGGGCGCGCGCGAGGTGCACAGCCATGTGCATGCGCTCGCGCAGTGCCGCGGGTTCATCCGCGAGCACGGGCTGACGCCTGTCGTCGCGGGCGACACGGCCGGATCGGCGCGGGAGGTCGCCGAATGGGCGGACCCCGCGAAGCTCTCGATCGCGCCGCCGCTGGCTGCCGAGCGCTACGGGCTGGCCGTGCTGGCCAACGACATCGAGGACCACCAGCACAACACCACACGGTTCGTGGTGCTGGCCCCGCCGCGCGAGTACCCACAGGCCGGAGGCGGCCCCTTCGTGACGAGCTTCGTCTTCCGAGTGCGCAACATCCCGGCGGCGCTGTACAAGGCCCTCGGCGGGTTCGCCACGAACGGGGTCAACATGACCCGGCTCGAGAGCTACATGGTCGAGGGGAAGTTCGCCGCGACGATGTTCATGGTCGACGTCGAGGGCCACCCTGACGAGCCGCCGCTCGCACGCGCCCTCGAGGAGCTCACGTTCTTCTCGACCGAGCTGCGGATCCTCGGCGTCTTTCCCGCCCATCCCCGGCGCTTCGGGGGCCACGGCGCCTAGTCGGGGCTAGGCTGGCCGTCATGGGCCACTCTCACGTCACCCCGAAGGCAGGCCGGCCCGAGGGCCCCCGGGCGGAGGCCGGCGGCGCCGCCCTCGCCGAGGCCTTCGCCGCGCTCCGCGAGGAGTTCCAGCTCGCCTCCGAGTACCCGGCCCCCGCGCTGCGGGAGGCGGAAGCGGCCATCGCAGACCTGAGGCTGCCGGAGGCCGACGCCACTGGGGTGGAGTTCGTGACGATCGACCCGCCGAGCTCGACCGACCTCGACCAGGCCCTCCACATCGAGAGGGACGGCGCGGGGTACCGCGTCCGCTACGCGATCGCCGACGTCCCGGCCTTCGTGCGGCCTCACGGGGAGCTCGACGCCGAGACCCGCCGACGGGGCCAGACCGTCTACGCACCGGACGCGAAGGTCCCCCTCCACCCGCACGGAATCTCCGACGACGCCGGGAGCCTCCTCGAGGACGCCGTGCGCGGAGCCTTCGTGTGGGACTTCTCGCTCGGTGCCGACGGTACGGTGACACGGGTCGGACTCGGCCGTGCGCGGGTCCGCAGCCGCGCGAAGCTCTCCTACGCCCAGGTGCAGGAGGAGATCGACGCCGGCACCGCCGTGGAGCCCCTGCTCCTCCTGCGGGAGGTCGGCATGAAGAGGATCGAGCTCGAACGCGCGCGGGGAGGCGCCAGCCTGAACATCCCCGACCAGGAGATCGTCCCGACTGAGGACGGCGGGTACCGGATCGTCGCGACCGCTCCGCGGCCCGTGGAGGACTGGAACGCCCAGATCTCGCTCATGACCGGCATGGCTGCCGCCCAGCTCATGCTGGACGCGGGGGTGGGGATCCTGCGCACCATGCCCGCCCCGGACGAGCGCTCGCTGCGGCACTTCCGCAGGCAGACGCAGGCGCTCGGCCGGCCCTGGCACGAGGGCCAGGCCTACGGCGAGTATCTGCGCTCCCTCGACGCGACGGATCCCCGCCAGCTCGCGATCCTGCACGCCGCCGCTGCGCTGTTCCGCGGCGCCGCCTACACCCCGTTCGACGGCGAGCTGCCCTCCGAGCGCGTCCAGGCGGCGATCGGCGCGCCCTACGCCCACACCACCGCACCGCTGAGGCGGCTCGTGGACCGATTCGTGCTCGTGCTGTGCGAGGCGATCGCGAACGACGGCGAGGTCCCCGACTGGGTGCGCGCGGCCCTGCCCGAGCTGCCGGGCCTCATGGCGTCCTCGGACCAGCTCGCGGCGCGCGTGGACCGGGCAGCGATCGACATCGTCGAGGCAGCGCTCCTGACGAACCGGATCGGGCACGAGTTCGACGCCGTGGTAGTGTCCGGGTCGAAGCCGGCCGCGGACGGCGGCGGCAACGGCGGCGACGGGCGCCCGGCGCAGCCGCTGGACCGCATCGCGAGCTCCCAGAACGGCAAGCACGCGAACGGCACGGCGGACTCGAAGCCCTTCGGGACGGTCCAGCTCTCGGAGCCCCCGGTCACAGCGCGCTGCGAGGGCGAGATGGAGTCCGGCACGACCATCCGCGTCCGCCTCGTCGAGGCCGACGTGCGGAGGCGGAAGGTCCTCTTCGAGAAGGCGTGAGGGTGTGTCGCGGGCCACGATTCCCGGGAATCCACAGGCTCGCGGTATCCTTGGACAGTTATTGGATGCCCGATCGTACCGCCGCGATCCTCTTTCATTTTGCCGGCCGGCACGCCGGCACCCTGATAGCCCGCGATCGGCTTCCACTGGATGGCCGGCGCGTTCCTGCTCCGGACGCCGACAGCAAAGGCTGTGCTGCGTCCGTCGAGCCAGACCCGCTCGGGCCCCGATGGAGAGGGACCCTACCCCTTGAATGAAGTTCACACGCACGAACTCCTGACCGACGATTCGGGCACGGAGGTCCTCGAGACCGAGGAGACCATCACCAACGACGCCCCCGTGCGCAAGGAGAGCCAGAAGACGTTCTCCGACTACGGCGTGGCGCCGGAGATCGCCCAGTCCCTCGCGGACGCGGGCATCCTCCACCCGTTCCCCATCCAGTCGATGACGCTCGGCGTCGCCCTCGGCGGCCACGACATCATCGGCCAGGCCAAGACGGGCACGGGCAAGACGCTCGGCTTCGGCATCCCCGCCCTGCAGCGCACGATTCCCGCCGAGCACCCGGACTACGCCCGGCTCGCGGTTCCCGGCGCGCCGCAGGCCCTCGTCGTGGTGCCGACGCGCGAGCTCGCGATCCAGGTCGGCAAGGACCTGCAGACCGCGGGCAAGCGCACCACCCTGCGCGTCGAGGTCATCTACGGCGGCCGCGCCTACGAGCCGCAGATCGAGTCGCTCCAGCGCGGCGTCGAGGTGGTCGTGGGCACCCCGGGCCGGCTCATCGACCTGCACCGCCAGCGTCACCTGAACCTCAAGAACGTCCGGATGATCGTGCTCGACGAGGCCGACGAGATGCTCGACCTCGGCTTCCTCCCCGACGTCGAGACGCTCATGGCCGCGGTCCCCGCGGTCCGCCAGACGCTCCTGTTCTCGGCGACGATGCCCGGCCCGGTCGTGGCCATGGCCCGCCGCTACATGACGCAGCCGACCCACATCCGGGCGAGCGACCCCAACGATGACTCGATCACCAAGAAGGACATCCGCCAGGTGATCTACCGCGCCCACCAGCTCGACAAGGACGAGGTCGTGGCGCGCATCCTCCAGTCCGAGGGCCGGGGCCGCACGATCATCTTCACGAAGACCAAGCGCACCGCCGCGAAGCTCTCGGAGGAACTGGTCGACCGCGGCTTCGCCGCCGCCGCGCTCCACGGCGACCTCGGCCAGGGCGCCCGCGAGCAGGCCCTGCGGGCGTTCCGCAACGGCAAGGTGGACGTCCTCGTTGCGACGGACGTCGCCGCGCGCGGCATCGATGTCGAAGACGTCACCCACGTGATCAACTTCCAGTGCCCCGAGGACGAGAAGGCCTACCTGCACCGCGTGGGCCGCACGGGGCGCGCGGGCCACAAGGGCACCGCCGTGACGTTCGTCGACTGGGAGGACGTCCCGCGCTGGACCCTCATCAACAAGGCGCTCGGGCTCGACGTGCCGGAGCCCGTCGAGACGTACTCGTCGTCGCCCCACCTCTACACGGACCTCGACATCCCAGCCGGCACCAAGGGACGCCTCCCGCGCAACAAGCGGGTCCTCGAGGGCGTCGACGCCGAGATCCTCGAGGACCTCGGCGAGCCCGGGAAGAAGAAGCGCGGCCACCGCGAGGGCAAGAAGGGTGCGGAGTCCGGCCACCGCGAACGCCGCCGTCGGCCCAAGGCCGCTGAAGGCGAGGCGCACGACGCCGCCGCTGCCGCCGGCTCTGCCGAGGAGCCCGCCGAGGGCGCGGGCAAGGCCGGCCACGGTCACGGGCGCGCGGACCGCCAGGCGCGCAGTGAGACGAACGGCGAGGGCCGACGCCGCCGTCGCCGCCGGGTCGCCGGGGAGGAGGGCGCCCCCGAGGGCACCGAGGCCGCCGGCTCGAAGCAGGCCCAGTCCGAGGCGCCGGGCGAGCAGAAGGCACCCCGGCGCACCTCGAGTGCCGCCGCTGTCCGCCTCTCCGACGCCGGGGACGGCGCTGTGCTGGACCGCGGAGTCGCGGCGGCCCGGCGCCGTCGTTCGCGGACCCGCCGCATCGACGGCGAGGTCGTCTCCCGCACCGAGTCCGAGTAAGGCGCGGTGGCCGCAGAGCGTCCCGCGGAGGCCGCCGGCCTCGCGGCCGCCAGCATGCCCTCGGGGCTCTTCAGCCCCGAGGGCCCGGACCTCGTGGTCCACGCCGACAACGCGAGCGTGCTCCCGGGGCTGCCCGGAGGCGCCTTCACGATGGTCTACATCGACCCGCCGTTCAACACGGGGCGGGTGCAGAAGCGCCAGGAGCTCTCCATGGTCCGCAACGCGGACGGCGACCGGACCGGTTTCTCCGGCCAGCGGTACGAGACCGTCAAGGGCGCCCTGCACCGGTACGACGACGCGTTCAGGGACTACTGGTCCTTCCTCGAGCCGCGACTCATGGAGGCGTGGCGCGTCCTCGCCGACGACGGAACGCTCTACCTGCACCTCGACTACCGCGAGGTGCACTACGCGAAGGTCATGCTGGATGCGATCTTCGGTCGCGACTGCTTCCTGAACGAGATCATCTGGGCGTACGACTACGGCGCCCGGACCAAGCGCCGCTGGCCCACGAAGCACGACAACATCCTCGTGTACGTCAAGGACCCCTCCGCGTACCACTTCGACTCAGCGGAGGTGGACCGCGAGCCGTACATGGCACCCGGCCTCGTGACCCCCGAGAAGCGCGAGCTCGGCAAGCTTCCCACCGACGTGTGGTGGCACACGATTGTCTCCCCCACCGGACGGGAGAAGACCGGCTACCCGACGCAGAAGCCCGAGGGGCTTGTACGGCGCATGGTCGCCGCCTCGAGCCGCCCGGGCGACTGGGTCCTGGACTTCTTCGCCGGCTCCGGGACGCTGGGGGCAGTCGCCCAGCGCCTCGGGCGGCGGTTCGTGTGCGTGGACGAGAACCCGCAGGCCGTGGAGATCATGGCCGGCCGCCTCCCGTCCGCGCGGGTCGTCAAGGTCTGATTCCGGTCAGGGCGCTTCGAGACAGCCATCCATGAGCTGGATGCCGTGATCGCTCTGCCGGTTGAGCAGCACCGCGCCCTTCGAGTCACAGTGGGCGTTGTAGGTGAGGGCAAAGCCTTGACCATTCTCAAAGTTGCCGTTGGAGTCGGGCATACCGGGGACAGTTCCTGGAGGCAGGAACACCCAGCGCTGCCAGGCCTCGACATAGCCCCAGTTTCCTACGAAGTGAACGTTGCTCTGGATGTCAGCGACGTAGATCCAATCGCTGCCGGTGTAGCCTGGCCTGCTGACGTTGCTGCAGTCCAGCGCGTGAGCGGCAGTTGGAATGAGGGTCAATGCGGCTGCGACGCCAATGGACGCCAGCGTCTTTCTGAACATCGGATCTCCGTCTCATGAAATGCGAGAGACCAAAGGAGCGCTTTCCGACGGCGGCGAGAGGTCGCCGTCGGCCCCAGCCCTGACAGCTTTCTCCCAGACTCGGAGAGAGTCAAGCGTTGGACAAGAATCACCGACGCACGACGGCGGCGCCCCGCCCCTGTCGCTCGATCTCACCGAGTGCTTCGGGCGTCGTCGTGTTCTCCCCGAGCCGGTTGGGCTTGCCGGTCCCGTGGTAGTCGGACGAGCCGGTGACGAGGAGCCCGTGCTTCGCCGCGAGGTCCAGGAGGAACGGCCGCCGGGCCTCGGGATTGTCGCGGTGGTAGACCTCAAGCCCCGCGAGTCCGGCGTCGATCATGTCCCGGTAGACCTCTTCGCCCACCGTCCGCCCTCTGGCGGACGCGACGGGGTGCGCGAACACCGGGACGCCGCCTGCGGCGCGGATGAGCTCGACGGCGAGGGCCGGCTCGGGCGCGTAGTGCTGCACGAAGTACCGCGAGCGCGAAGACAGGATCGTGGCAAACGCCTCGGTGCGGTCACCGACAAGGCCCGCCGCGACGAGGGCGTCCGCGATATGCGGCCGGCCCACGGTGGCGCCCGGTGCGACGTGCTGGGTGACGTCGTCCCACGAGAGCGGGTAGTCCTCGGCGAGGAGGGAGACCATGTGCTCCGCCCTGGACAGCCTGGCATCCTTGGCCTTGGTGATCTCCTCGAGCAGGCCCGCATGCGTGGGGTCCTGCAGGTAGGAGAGCACGTGCACACTGATCCCCTCGGGGGTCCGGCACGAGACCTCCATGCCGGGCACCAGTTCGATGCCCAGCTCCCGCGCAGCCGCTGAGGCCTCGCCCCACCCGGCTGTGGAGTCATGGTCGGTGATCGCGAGCACGTCGATGCCCGCCGTCGCCGCGGCAGCGACCAGTTCCCGCGGTGTCTCCGTGCCATCCGAGACGGTCGAATGGGCGTGCAGATCGATCCTCACGCCCCCACCATAGCCCGCACCGCGTGCGGCGGCGGTGCCGTCCTCAGTCCGTGGCGCTGGACATCGTGGGACCCGGTGGAAGAATGGCCCAGTGAGTGTTTCAGATCCCGCACCCGGCACCGGCTTGCCCACCAGCGAGCAGCAGCACACCACCGAGCAGCCGCTCACGGAGCGCGTCAACAACCGCTCCCAGCGGCCCACGTCGGAGGCCTTCAAGGCGTTCATGGCATCGCAGTGGGCCCCGGCCGACAGCTCGCTGCCTCCCCGCGATTCCGTGGCCGACTACGCCGCCCGCCGGCGCCGGGCGATCTCGGACCGCTTCCCGGGAGAACGCCTCGTGCTGCCCGCCGGGCCGCCCAAGGTCCGGTCCAACGACACCGACTACCGCTTCCGGCCGCACTCGGCCTTCGCCCACCTCACCGGCCTCGGCGTCGACCACGAGCCCGACGCCGTCCTCATCCTCGAGCCCGTGGACGAGGGGACGGGCGACGACGGCGGGCACCACGCCGCCACGCTCTACTTCCGTCCGCTCGCCGGCCGCGACACCGAGCAGTTCTACGCCGACGCCCGCACGGGGGAGTTCTGGGTCGGGGCACGCCCGACCCTGGCTGAGCTCGAGGCCCGGCTCGGGATCCCCACCGCCCACCTCGACGGCCTCGAAGCGGCCGTCACCAAGGGCGTGGGCGCGCCGGAGATCGGCGGGATCTCGGTCCGCCTGGTCCGCAAGGTGGACGAGAACCTCGACGCCCTCGTCGACACTGCCCGCTACAACACCGCCCAGGACCCCGAGTCCCTCGACCTGAGCGTCTACGACGCCCTCGACGACCAGCTGGCCGAAGCCCTCTCGGAGCTCCGCCTGCTCAAGGACGAGTGGGAGGCCGGGCAGCTGCGCGAGGCCGTGGCGGCCACGGCGGCGGGCTTCGAGGAGATCGTCCGCGCCCTCCCGCGCGCGCTCGCGCACCGCCGGGGCGAGCGCGTCGTGGAGACAGCCTTCTTCGCCAAGGCCCGCGAGGAGGGCAACGACCTCGGCTACGACACGATCGCCGCCTCGGGGAACAACGCGACCGTCCTGCACTGGATCCGCAACAACGGCCCAGTCCGCGCCGGCGAGCTGCTGCTCGTCGACGCCGGCGTCGAGGCTGAGTCCCTCTACACGGCAGACGTGACCCGGACCCTGCCGGTGAACGGCCGCTTCAGCGAGGTCCAGCGCCGGGTCTACGAGGCCGTCCTGGATGCCGCGGACACCGCCTTCGCCGCCGCACGGCCCGGGGTGAGGTTCCGCGAGGTCCATGCCGCCGCGATGGAAGTCCTCGCCGCCCGCCTCGAGGACTGGGGCATCCTGCCGGTCTCCGCGGCCGAGGCGCTCTCCGACGCCGGCCAGCAGCACCGCCGCTGGATGCCCCACGGCACGAGCCACCACCTTGGCCTCGACGTGCACGACTGCGCCCAGGCCCGTCGGGAGCTCTACCTCGACGGCGAACTGGCCCCGGGCATGGTCTTCACCATCGAGCCCGGCCTGTACTTCAAGGCCGAAGACCTGGCGATCCCCGAGGAGTACCGCGGAATCGGCGTGCGCATCGAGGACGACATCCTCATGACAGCCGAGGGCCCGGTGAACCTCAGCGCGGCACTCCCCCGCACACCGGACGACGTCGAGGCCTGGATGGCCCGCCTCGGCTGACGGCGTTCGCCCCTAGGCCTGGTGGGAGCCGCCCTCGGGCTTCTCCTGCGGGCGCTCGGTGTCCGAGTCCTCGGCGCGGCGGGTCCCGTCCTCGGCGGGATGGTCCCGCTCGTCCGTGGGGTGCTCGGCGTGCTCGGGCTCGACGCGCACCCCGTACTGCGGCCGGCCATCGGGGAGGTCCGGGTAGCGCGACGAGTGGGGCTGCTGGGGCTCCTGCGGGGCCTGCGGTGCGGACTGCGGGTACTCAGGCTGCCCCTGCGGGTGCCGCTCCTCGCCGGCGTTCACGCCGTACGGGTCGGTCCAGCCGGAGGGGCGCTTGGGCTCGGGCTCGTGCGGCGGCTGCCAGGTCTGGCCAGGCTGGTTCCACCCCTGCTGGCCGGACTGGTTCCACCCGTCCTGCCCCGGCTGGTTCCAGTTCTGGTTCCAGCCCTGGTGTACGGCGCCGGAGCCCATGGGCAGCTGGGCAAGCAGACGGCGGGCATCGTGGGCAACGTCGCGGCCCACCACGACGTCGTAGTTGCTCGCGACGACCTGGCTGGTGGATGTGAAGTCCCGCTTCCCGCGCTGCATCGCATAGGTCACGATGCCGAACAGCATGAAGAACGCCGCGCCCATCAGCACCGACGTGATGATCGAGAAGTAGCTCCCGTTCGGGGTGAAGAAGGAGAGCAGCACGCCGACGAACAGGCCGAACCACATGCCGGAGAGGGCCCCGTTGAGCGCCACGCGGGGGTAGCTGAGCCGGCCGGTCACCCGTTCGACGAGCTTGAGGTCGTTGCCGACGATGGCGACGAGCTCGACCGGGAACTGCTGGTCAGCGAGGTAGTCCACGGCCTTCTGCGCATCGAGGTACGAGACGTAGGAGCCGACGGTCTCGCCCTGGGGCAGGGCCCGGGCCTCGTCGAGGGGCTTGGCGGAACCGAACATGTTGGACATATCCCTATTCTTACCCGCGTTGCCGCCACGGACTCGGGTTTCAGCTCAGAGTGAGCGGGAAGTTTGCGCTGGAGTAGCCTAGATCCGTGAGTTGGACCCCCACCCGTGTCTTCGTCGCCAGGCTGATCGGCCTCGACGTCTTCGACCCCGCCGGCGACCGCGTGGGTCGGCTCCGCGACGTCGTCGTGATCCCCCGCGGGACGCGGCCGCCGCAGGCGGTGGGCATCGTCGTCGAGGTTCCCGGCAAGCGGCGTGTGTTCGTCCCGATGACGCGGGTGACCAGCATGGACCAGGCGCAGATCATCACGACGGGCCTGATCAACCTTCGGCGCTTCGAGCAGCGCGGCGCCGAGCAGCTCGTGCTCGGCGACATGTTCGACCGCCACGTGGTGCTCGTCGAGGATGGCACCGAGGCCACCGTGGAGGACGTCGCGATGGACCAGCAGCGCAACGGCGACTGGTTCGTGAGCAAGCTCTTCGTGCGCAGGGAGGCCGCCGGCCGCGGCTTCCGCAGTCTGCGGCGCGGTGCGACGCAGCTGGTGGACTGGGAGGACACCCGGCACGCCGCCGGCCAGATGCGCGGCGCCGCGAACTTCCTCGCCACGCACGAGGACCTCAGGCCTGCCGACTTCGCGGACGCGATGCAGGAGATGAGCGACCAGCGCCGCTTCGAGGTCGTCTCCGAGCTGCAGGACGAGCGCCTCGCCGACGTCCTCCAGGAGCTGCCCGAGGACGACCAGGTCGAGATCCTCTCCGCGCTCGACATCGAGCGCGCCGCGGACGTCCTCGAGGAGATGGACCCGGACGACGCCGCCGACCTCCTCGCCGACCTGCCGGCGGAGAAGGCCGAGGAGCTCCTCGCCCTCATGGAGCCCGAGGACGCCGAGGACGTGCGCCGCCTCCTGCAGTACGCCGAGGGCACCGCGGGCTCGGTCATGACCCCGGTCCCCGTCGTCCTGCCGCCTGAGGCGAGCGTCGCGGAGGCACTCGCACACGTCCGCCGGGAGGAGCTGAGTCCGGCCCTGGCGTCATCGATCTTCATCTGCCGCCCGCCGCTCGAGACCCCCACCGGCCGCTACCTTGGGACGGTGCACATCCAGCAGCTCCTGCGCTCGGCTCCCCCGGAGCAGCTGGGCTCGATCGTCGACAAGGGCCTGGATCCTGTCTCCGACCTGGATTCGATCAGCGATGTCGCGCGAATCATGGCCCAGTACAACCTGAACGCTATCGCCGTGGTGAACGCCGACGGCCGCCTGGTGGGGGCGGTGACTGTTGACGACCTCCTCGACCACCTCCTGCCGGACGACTGGCGCGTGCACGAGGACGGCGAGCCCCTGAAGAAGCTTGGAGGACGCTTTGGCTGAGCCCCGTAGGCTGCCCGGTCTCGACACGCCGCTCGAGCAGCGCGGGAGGCTCATTCCCCGGTTCAACCCGGACCCGGACGCGTTCGGCCGTTTCGCGGAGCGGTTCGCCCGCTATATGGGAACCCCCCAGTTCCTCTTCTACATGACGGTGTTCTGCATCGTGTGGATCGCGTGGAACACCTGGGGCCCCGAGGACCTCCAGTTCGACCCCAGGTCCCTCAACTACACCCTCCTGACGCTCCTGCTCTCGCTGCAGGCCTCCTACGCCGCGCCCCTCATCCTGCTCGCCCAGAACCGGCAGGACGACCGCGACCGGGTCCAGATCGAGCAGGACCGGTCCCGCAACGAGCGCAGCCTCGCGGACACCGAGTACCTCACCCGCGAGCTCGCGTCGCTCCGGCTCGCCCTCCGCGAGGTCGCAACCCGCGACTTCGTGCGGGCCGAGCTGCGCACCATCCTCGAGGAGCTCGCGGATCAGGGCAGTGCCGTGGAGCCCAGCCCGCCGAAGCGGCGCAAGGACAAGAAGACCCGGGCCCCGCGCACCCAGGCCATCCCCACGACCGCCCCGGCCGCTCCCGCGGGCCCCGATGCCGAGGGAGGCCAGGAGTGACCGGAGTCGACCTCCGCGCCGTCCGCGCGGCGCTCCACGGCGTGCTCGACCCGGAGCTGCGCCGCCCCATCGACGAGCTCGGGATGCTCGCCGACGTCACGGCCGACTCCGGGCTGGTCACCGTGCGCGTCCTGCTCACGATCGCCGGCTGCCCGCTCCGCAGCACAATCGACGCGGACGTGCGTGCGGCCCTGACAGGGGTTCCGGGCGTAGACGCCGTCGCCGTCGAGCTCGATGTCATGTCCCCGCAGCAGCGGCAGGAGCTCCGGGAGCGGCTGCGCCCGGAGCGGGGCATCCCGTTCAGCAGGCCGGACTCGCTCACGAAGGTCTTCGCCGTCGCGAGCGGCAAGGGCGGCGTGGGAAAGTCCTCGGTCACCGTGAACCTCGCGTGCGAGCTCGCCTCGCGCGGCCTGCGGGTCGGCATCGTGGACGCTGACGTCCACGGGTTCTCCGTGCCGGCCCTGATCGGAGCCACGGGGACGCCGACTCGGGTGGACGAGATGATCCTCCCGCCCGTCGCCCACGGAGTGAAGGTCATCTCGATCGGGATGTTCGTCGCGCGCAACCAGCCCGTCGCATGGCGCGGCCCCATGCTCCACCGCGCGCTCGAGCAGTTCCTCGCCGACGTGTACTTCGGGGACCTGGACGTGCTCTTCCTGGACCTCCCCCCGGGGACGGGCGACGTCGCGATCTCCGTCTCCCAGCTCCTCCCCTCCGCGCAGCTGCTCGTGGTCACGACTCCCCAGGCGGCGGCGGCCGACGTGGCCGAGCGGGCAGGCACGGTCTCCGCCCAGACGGGGCAGACGGTCGCGGGCGTGATCGAGAACATGTCCGGGCTCACGCTTCCCGACGGCACGGTCATGGAGGTGTTCGGGACCGGCGGGGGCCAGCGCGTCGCCGACCGGCTCTCGGCGTCGCTGGGCGTGCCCGTCGAGCTGCTGGGCACGGTGCCCCTCGACGTCGCGCTCCGGGAGGGCGGGGATGCGGGAACCCCGATCGTCCTGTCGAGCCCTTCGTCGCCGGCCGCCGTCGCACTCAAGGCAGTCGCGGATCGGCTCGCGACCCAGCCCCGCGGGCTCGCGGGGCGCAGCCTGGGCGTCACGCCTGTGGGGTGAACCTGCTCAGGTCGCCTCGGTGTCGAACGGTGCCGCCTCGCCTGCTGGAAGCCGTTCGATGGTCCGCGCCGGAGCGGCCGGGACGGCGGCAGCGACCGCCGGCGCCGCGGCCGCTGCAGGAGCGGGGTCCGCATCCTCGAGGAGGGCGTCGCGGATGATCTTGCGAGGGTCGTACTGGCGCGGATCGTACTTGCGCCAGTCCACCTCGTTGAGGTCGACGCCGGTCTCCTCCTTGAGCTGGTCCTTCGCCCCGGCGGCCATGCGGCGCAGTTCCTTGACGATGTTCGCGAGCTTCTGGGTGTATTCGGGAAGCCTCTTCGGGCCGATCACGAGGATGCCGATGATCAGCAGAACGAGGAATTCAGGGCCATTGATTCCGAACACGCGAGCAAGACTACCTTCTGCCCGATCGCGCGGGCGATTCGATGGTGGCGGCGGCGATCACGGCCTCCAGGACGCTCCGAACACCATGCGGAGACCCCGCCCGACCCGCTCGACTGGGTCCTCGGCCCGGGCCCCGTCCGGGGCCGCGACGGCTTCCCTCTCACTGGGCGCGTTCGACTCCGGCCCCGGAGGCAGTCCCGTCGAGGAGCCCTTCGCTGTGCGCACGAAGGCAGCCGATGTGCTCTCCCCCGGGGCGGGTCCCGGTGACTCCCCGGCGACGGTGTAGGCAGTGACGGCGAGAGCCCCGGTGGCAGCCGCAGCTCCGAGGAGGACAGACAGCCCCGTGCGGGCGGCGGCGCCCCCACGACGGCTCGGGCCCGAGGCCTCCGCCGAGTCCGCTTGGGCCGCGAGGTGCCTGGTCTGCTCCAGGAGGCGCTCCTGCAGCGTGCTGCTGGCACGGGGGATCTCGGACTCGCGCAGCGCGGCGAGGTAGCGGCGCTCGGTCTCGAGACGTCCCCGGCAGTCCGGGCAGGACCCGACGTGCCCGGACGAATCAGGATGGCTGCCCGACAGGAGGCGGCTCCACCGCGGAGATGGCATGCCGGCCCTCCTCAGCGGAGGCCGCGGGCCACGCGCGGGAGGCCCAGACGCTTCTTCGCGGCGCCCCGCCGGGGATCGCGGTGGGCGAGCTTCTCCCTCAGGAGCGTGCGGCCCCGGTGGATGCGGCTGCGGACCGTGCCGAGCTTGACGCCGAGCGCGTCCGCCACCTCGTCGTAGGACAGGCCCTCGAGGTCGCACAGCACGACCGCGGCACGGAAGTCCGGTGGCAGCTCCTCGAGGGCCGCCTGCACGTCGAGGTCGAGGTTGTTCATCTCGAAGCTGCGCTCCGGGCCGGGCTCGCGCCCCGGGAGCCGGGACTCGGCGTCGTCCGCGAGCGCATCGAAGCGGATCCTCCCCTTGCGACGAGCCTGGTCGAGGAACAGGTTGGTCGTGATCCGGTGGAGCCAGCCGTCGAGCGTGCCGGGCTTGAAGTTCTCGAGCGAGCGGAAGACGCGGACGAAGACCTCCTGGGTGAGGTCCTCGGCGTCGTGCTGGTTCCCCGTCAGGCGGTAGGCGAGGCGGTACACCTTCGCGGAGTGCTGGGTGACGACCTCTTCCCACGTGGGAGGAACCCACGCCTGCGCATCGGTCGTCTCGGACGGGTAGTCGGTCGGGGACTGGGTGGCCGAAGCCGATCCAGCTGACACGTCCACGCACCTGCCTTCGCTCACTTCAGTGCGGCCCTGGCGTGCTGCGGTGGTCCCGCGGGCCGGGCCGCTCGGACCACCAGTGTGCCAGCTTTGCCTGAGAGTTGCCTGTCCGTTCCGCCGCCAGCGAAGAATTTCCGCCCGTCGCCCGGGCGATAGGCTTGGAGGGCTCCCCGATCGAGAAAGCGTGGCCATGAGCTCCGACAAGTCCTCCAGCTGGTCCTACGCCGAGGGCTTCCCGGTAGAGGACGCTGTGGTGGCGAGGGCACGGGACAGGTCGTTCGAGCTGGGCATCTCGCCAGTCAGCCCCGGCGTCGCCTCGGTGCTGGCGGTGCTCGCCGCCACGTCGAAGGCGCACGCCGCCGTGGAGATCGGCACCGGAGCCGGGGTGTCGGGCGTCAGCCTCCTGCGGGGGCTGCCGCGCGAGGCCGTGCTGACGACCATCGAGCGCGACGCGGAGCACCTCAAGGCCGCGCGCGAGGCCTTCAGGGAGGCGGGCGTGGCCGCCAACCGAGTGCGGATGATCCCCGGTCGCGCGGGCGAGGTCCTTCCGCGCCTGACCGACGGCGCGTACGACCTGGTGTTCGTCGATGCCGACAAGCCCGCGGCGGTCTCGTACGCCGAGCATGGCATCCGGCTCCTGAGGGCAGGCGGGCTGCTGGTCCTGAACGACGCGCTCGACCGCGACCGGGTGTCCAACCCCGCGCATCGGGAGCCCACCACCGTCAGGCTCCGCGGCCTGCTCCGCGCACTGAGGACGGACGAGCGCGTCACGGTCTCGCTCGTGCCCTCGGGGGACGGCCTCCTCCTGGCAGTGCGCCGCTGACACAGCGAGGGCCGGCCCCGCAGGGGACCGGCCCTCGCTGGAAGGCTGATGGGGCGACTACTCGGTCACTCCGACGAGGCATTCCTTGAGTTCCGCGGCCTCGTCCGCGTTGAGCTCCACGACCAGGCGTCCGCCGCCCTCGAGTGGCACCCGCATGATGAGGCTACGGCCCTCCTTGGTAACCTCCATCGGACCGTCTCCGGTACGCGGTTTCATGGCTGCCATGCGCTCATCCCTCCAGTTGGTCGTGTGCACTGTGTGCTGCTGACAACATTACCAGCCGGCGTACCCCGGGGTAGGACGCACCGGTACGGGCGTGCCGATCCTGGACCGCGGAAGCGTCCGGGTCACGGCGGCCAGTCGCCGCCTCCGGGAAGCTGCGACCACACCCACAGCCACACCACCCACACGATCTCCAGGAGCACAAAGAAGACCACGGTCATCCAGCGGTACACGGCGGATCGCGAGAGCCCCGCCGCCGCGAGGGCGAGCGGGAACAGCGGCAGCATCATCCGGAACGTGCTCGTCTGGGGGTGCAGGACAGCGAGGAGGTACAGGATGTACGCCCCGGACCACAGCTGCATCTCGACGCCGAGCCGCCGCACGGGCGTGCTCGTGAGGCAGAGCGCGGCCACGGCGACGAGGACGAGGGGCGCGATCAGGCCGAGCACTGGGCCGAAGAGGAAGACGCCGGTGTCGAACCACGGCACGAAGAACTCGAGCGGGCCTCCCCGCCAGACCGTCTCGGTCTGGGTGTAGGCAGCCGGTTCGCCGGTGGCCGCCCAGGCAAGGGCCGGCCACGCAAGCGCAGAAGCCCCGCTGACGACGGCGAGCCCCGCCACCCGGGCGAGCTCACCCGCCGTCGTGCCCTCCGTACGCCGGTTCCACCACCGCACGGCGAACAGGCCCGCGACCATGAGTGCGAAGGGGGTGCCGATGGGGCGCGTCAGGCACATCGCAGCCACGACCGGCATCGCAGCGAGGTAGCGGCGCTCCACGACCCACAGGAGCGCCCAGGCCAGGAGGGCGAGGCCTAGCGATTCGGCGTACGGGACCTGGAGGATGGCCGAGACCGGGAAGAAGGCCACGAAGGCCACGCCCCACAGGGCGGTGCGGTGCTCCGCGCGGTGCCGGAAGAGCCGGTAGACGATGAGCGCCGCGGCAAAGCCCGCCGCGACGGCGACTGTCTGGGCAACGGCCTGCCACGGCACACCGCTCGCGGCGGAGAGCCCCTTCACGAGCAGCGGGAAGACAGGGTAGAACGCCCACGCGTTCTCCTGGACGGTGCCCGTCGCCGAGCGCGGAAGCTCGGACGGATAGCCGTGCTGGATGATCCGGCCGTACCACTCGGAGTCCCAGATCTGCACGAAGCGCCAGTAGTCCGGCTGCGGCGGGAACCAGGGGTTCACCCCCTGCTGGAGCGCCGCCGCGGAGAAGACGAGGAAGCCGACCACGCGCGACGCCGCGTACACGGCGAGGACCTGTAGCCCCCAGGGGCTGGCCGCGAAGCGTGAGGCAGCGGCGCGCACTGCTCCCCCAAGCGCCGCGTGCACGCGGTACGGTGCGGGGGCCGGGTCCTGCTCAGTCACGCGGCTCTCGGGACGCGTTCACCTGATTCGTGAGGGCCTCGATGAGCGCCGCCTGGACGCTGATCCGGTCCCGCAGACGCTCGAGGACCTCGTCAACCTGGTCCATGCGGTAGCCGCGGAAGGCCAGGGAGAAGCGGACCCGGTCGACATCCTCGGGCCGGGGATGCTCGGGAAGCAGGACGGGGGCCAGCGACGAATCGGGCTCCTCCAGCCCCTCCAGCACCGCCGCGTCCGCTGGCCGCCTGCCTCTCGCGACGCCGACGGCGAACCACGCGAGGCCCGCTGCCAGGACGATGGCGAGGAAGACGAGGAAGAAGCTCACTCGCCGTCCGCCGTCCCGAGCTGCTCCGGCCTGCCGTACCACCCAGTCTCATCGGCGTCGGCCCACTCCTCCTCGGCGCTGCCGAACATGCCCCCGCGCCGCTCGTCCTCCTCGAAGCCGGCGAGCACGAGCTTCACCGCCTCCTCGGGAGTGTCCGCGACCCCGACAAGGTCCATGTCCCGCTCGGAGATCATGCCCTCGGACACCAGCGTCTGGCGGAGCCAGTCCAGGAGCGGACCCCAGAACCTGCTGCCCACGAGCACGATGGGGAACGACGTGACCTTGCCGGTCTGGACGAGGACCATCGCCTCGAAGAGCTCGTCGAGGGTGCCGAGGCCGCCGGGAAGCACGACGAACCCATGGGCGTACTTGACGAACATCGTCTTGCGCGCGAAGAAGTACCTGAAGTTGATGCCAAGATCGACCCACGGGTTGAGGCCTGTCTCGAACGGCAGCTCGATGCCCAGGCCGACCGAGATGCCCGAGCCCTCGACGGCGCCCCGGTTGGCGGCCTCCATCGACCCGGGTCCTCCGCCGGTGATCACGGCCACGCCCCGCGTGGCGAGCAGCCGGCCGATCTCCACGGCCGTGTCGTAGTAGGGGCTCCCGGGGACGGTACGCGCCGAGCCGAAGACGCTGACGGCGGGGCCGAGTTCGGCGAGCGCACCGAACCCTTCCACGAACTCGCTCTGAATCCGCATCACGCGCCAGGGATCGGTGTGGACGAACCTGCCGGCCCCATGGGTGTCGAGAAGATGCTGGTCCGCAGTGCCCTGCTGCGTCTGCCGGCGGCGAAGTTCGATCGGCCCCTTGCGCCGCCACGGGACGTGGGCGCCGGGCCTCGGCGCTTCGGCTTCGTCTGACGACCGGGATTCAGTGCTCATGCCTCAAGGCTAGTCTCGCTTCAATCACGATTGGGGCGTCGCCGTGCCTGGCTCGGAGTGCGAGCCGATAATCTCCGTTACATTTTCCCTATGACTACCGACACAACGGCGACTGCGCTCGTCTCTGTCAAGGGCGTGAACAAGCATTACGGCCAGCTCCACGTCCTCAAGGACATCAACCTGGAAGTCAGCAAGGGCGAGGTCGTCGTGGTGATCGGTCCTTCGGGTTCCGGCAAGTCCACGCTCTGCCGCGCGATCAACCGGCTCGAGACAATCGAGGGCGGCGAGATCCACATCGACGGGAAGAGGCTTCCCGAGGAGGGCAAGGAACTGGCGCGCCTGCGCGCCGACGTCGGAATGGTGTTCCAGTCCTTCAACCTCTTCGCGCACAAGACGATCCTCGAGAACGTCACCCTCGGCCCCATCAAGGTCAAGGGCGTGGACAAGGCGACGGCTGAGAGGGACGCGATGGCGCTGCTGGAGCGCGTCGGCGTCGCCCAGCAGGCACCCAAGCTGCCGGCGCAGCTCTCGGGCGGCCAGCAGCAGCGCGTGGCGATCGCCCGGGCGCTGGCCATGAAGCCGAAGGTCATGCTCTTCGACGAGCCGACATCCGCCCTCGACCCCGAGATGATCAACGAGGTCCTCGACGTGATGGTCCAGCTCGCCAAGGAGGGCATGACGATGATCGTCGTGACCCACGAGATGGGGTTCGCGCGCAAGGCCGCGGACCGCGTCGTGTTCATGGCGGACGGCCAGATCGTGGAGCAGGCCGCTCCCGAGGAGTTCTTCACGAACCCCCAGAGCAGCCGCGCGAAAGACTTCCTCTCCAAGCTGCTCACCCACTGAGCACCCACCTGCATCACCTCTGCTCGCACCTGGGCCGGCTGGCCCGTGAAGAAAGGAATGCTCGAATGGCACTCTTCGGAAAGAAAAAGGCCGTGCTGACCGCCACCACCGCGGCGCTCGCCCTGGCCCTGTCCGCCTGCGGCGGCAGCTCCGGAGGCGGCGGAACCGGAGGCGGGTCCTCCGAGTCCGCCGCCCCGTACTCGGTGGCGAACAACGTCTCCCTCACGGGCAGCCCCACCTTCGACAAGATCAAGTCGGCCGGCAAGGTTGTCATCGGGGTCAAGCAGGACCAGCCCGGGCTCGGCTTCAAGGACGCGGCCACCGGCGAGTACAGCGGCTTCGACATCGAGATCGCCAAGTGGATGGCGGCATCTCTCGGGTACGGCAAGGACAAGATCGAGTTCAAGCCGATCCCCTCCGCGAACCGCGAATCCGCGATCCAGAACGGCGATGTCAACTTCTACGTCGGAACGTACTCCATCACGGACAAGCGCAAGCAGCAGGTCGACTTCGCGGGCCCGTACTTCGTCACCGGGCAGGGCCTGCTCGTGAAGAAGGACAACTCCACGATCAACAGCGAGAAGGACATCGCGGGCAAGAACGTCTGCTCTGCGACGGGTTCGACGCCGATCCAGAACATCAAGGCGAACTACCCGCAGACCAAGACCACCGAGTTCGAGACCTACTCGCAGTGCGTCGAGGCGCTCAAGGGCGGGCAGGTAGATGCAGTGACGACCGACCAGGCCATCCTCATCGGCTACGCGGCCCAGGAGCCGGACGCCCTCAAGGTCGTCGGCAAGCCGTTCACCACGGAGAAGTACGGGATCGGCCTGCCCAAGGGCGACACCGCCATGCGCAAGTTCATCAACGACACGCTGACCAACGGGAAGGACACCTGGCAGAAGATCTACGATTCGACACTCGGCAAGTCCGGCACCAAGGTCGAGCAGCCCGCCGTCGAAAACTACTGATAGGCACGGTGGGCGGGGCGCAGTCGTCCCGCCCACCGCCGTTCCGGCTAGAAAGCGAAGGCTGCCTTGAGCACCCTCTTCGACAATCTCGACCTGTTCATCACAGGGTTCAAGAACACCATCATCCTCTTCGTCGTCTCCGGCTTCTTCGCGCTGCTGCTCGGCACAGTCATCGGCACGATGAGAGTCTCGCCGATCCCGGCCATGCGGGCATTCGGCACGCTCTATGTCAACGTCGTGCGCAATACCCCGCTGACCCTCGTGCTGTTCTTCTTCGCCCTCGGCTATCCCAAGCTCGGGCTTTCGGAGATCGACTTCATGACCGCGGCAACCATCGGCCTGAGCCTGTATACCGCGAGCTACGTCGCCGAGGTGCTGCGTTCCGGCATCAACACCGTGCCAGTCGGGCAGGCTGAAGCCGCCCGGGCCATCGGGCTCCCCTTCGCCCAGACGCTGACCCTGGTCATCTTGCCCCAGGCGTTCCGTTCGGTCCTGCCGCCGCTGTTCAGCGTGCTCATCGCCCTCCTGAAGAACACGACCGTCGCCGCCGGCTTCTCCGTGGCAGAGGCGGGCGCAATCCGCGCAAACCTGTCCGAGCGGGGCTACCCGGCGATGGAGGGCCTCCTCTGGGTCGCCCTGTTCTTCGTGATCCTCGTCCTGATCCTCGCGCAGATCCAGCACTACTTCGAGAAGAAGTGGAGGGTGGCCCGATGACCTCTGTCCTCTATGACGCCCCCGGGCGCAAGGCCCGCTCCCGTCACCTCGTCCTCGGTGTCATCTCGACGCTGTTCATCCTCGCGATCATCGCCTTCGTCATCTGGCGCTTCGCCGAGAGCGGGCAGTTCACGGAGGCGAAGTGGAAGATCTTCACCTTCCCCCTCGTGCAGCAGACCATCCTCCAGTCGGTGGGAGCTACGCTCTCGGCCTTCGCCGTGGCCGCCGTGGGAAGCCTCGTGCTGGGCATCATCCTCGCGGTGGGCCGGCTCTCGGACCACAGGGGCGTCTCCGTTCCGTTCCACTGGTTCACCGAGCTCTTCCGGGCCGTCCCGGTCCTCATCCTCATGATGATGATCTACTACGGCCTCCCGTCGATCGGCATACGCGAAGGCGTCACGCCGTTCATGGCGGTCGTCGTCGCCCTCATCCTCTACAACGGATCGGTGCTTGCCGAGGTGTTCCGCGCCGGCATCGAGGCGCTCCCGAAGGGCCAGAGGGAGGCCGGCTTCGCGATCGGCATGCGGAAGTACCAGGTCATGCAGAGCATCCTGCTCCCGCAGGCTGTCCGATCGATGCTGCCGGTGATCATCTCCCAGCTCGTCGTGACCCTCAAGGACACGGCGCTCGGCTTCATCGTGACGTACAACGAGATCCTGTTCCAGGCCAAGTACTTCGGGTCGCAGGCGCAGTACGGCTCGCCGATTGTCCCCGCCGCGATGGTCGCCGGCGTGCTCTACGTGGGCATGTGCCTGATCCTGTCCGGTCTCGCGAAGTACGCCGAGAGCCGGCTCCGCAGGAGCCAGCGCGTCTCGGGGCCGAAGAAGGGCACCGCCGCGATGGCCGCGGCGCAGCAGGCCTCGACGAACATCTGACCCATCCCCCCGTCTGGGGGTCACCTTCTGGGGGTCACCTCCGGCTGGCCGGGAGTCCGCTCCCAACCAGCCGGAGGTGGCCCCCAGTTGTCTGTCCGGACCGCTCCCTAGCCCGTCGCGAGCCAGGACTCGAGCGCGCGCAGGCACGCCCGCACCGCGTCGGCGGAGACACGCTCGTCGTCCTTGTGCGCGAGCAGGGCGTCTCCGGGCCCGAAGTTCACCGCCGGCACGCCGAGATCGGAGAACCGCGCCACGTCCGTCCAGCCGTACTTCGGCTTCGGCTCCTGCCCCACCGCGGCGACGAACGCCGCGGCGGCGGGATGCGTGAGGCCGGGCCGCGCGCCGGAGGCGCCGTCGGTGCGGACGACGTCGAACCCCTCCAGGAGCGCGCGCACGTGCGCCTCCGCCTCGTCGATGCTCTTGTCGGGCGCGAAGCGGTAGTTGACGGTGACGGTGCAGCGGTCCGGGATGACGTTCCCCGCGGTCCCCCCGGCGATCCCGACGGCGTTGAGGCTCTCCCGGTAGTCGAGCCCGTCCACCGTCACGGTCGCGGGCTCATACGCTGCGAGCCGGGCGAGGATCGGGGCCGCCGCGTGGATCGCGTTCCTCCCCATCCAGGCCCGGGCGGAGTGGGCCGCCTCCCCCACGGTGGTGGCCTCGACCCGGAGGGTGCCGTTGCAGCCGCCCTCCACCGTGCCGTCCGTCGGCTCGAGCAGGATCGCGAAGTCTCCGGCCAGCAGCTCCGGGCTGTTGCGGGCCAGCCGGCCGAGGCCGCTCTTGGCGGCCTCCACCTCCTCGTGGTCGTAGAAGACGAACGTGACGTCCCGCGCGGGAGCCGGCGCGGCGGCGTCGTGCGCGTCACGGGGGAACAGGCGCTCGGCGAGGGCGAGCTGGACGGCGACGCCGCCCTTCATGTCGGTCGCGCCCCGGCCCCAGAGCAGGCCCTCCCCCGGCACGCCGTCCCACGAGGACGGCACGGTACCGCGGGCGCCCTCTGCCGAGGGCAGGGGAACCGTGTCGAGGTGGCCGGCGAGGATCACGCGCTCGCTGCGTCCGAGGGCGGACCGGGCGACCACCGCGTCGCCGTCCCGCGTCACCTCGAGCGACGTCTGCGCGTGAAGCGCCGCCTCGACTGCGTCCGCGATCGCGGCCTCCTGGCCGGAGACGCTCGGGATGTCGAGCAGCGCGGCCGTGAGCAGGGCGACGTCCTGCGAGAGGTCAAGGGTCAGGGGTGCGGCGGAGGTCACCCGCCCAGCATAGTTCGAAGGCCCCTGCGCCCCGCCGATAGACTGGGGAGCATGACTGAGACCCCTGCCGCATCCCGCGCTGCCCACGGCTTCGGCCTCGCCACGATCCACACCTCTCCCGCCGCCGACGGTGCCGCGGGAGAGGCCACCGTCCTGGACGTCTGGTTCCCCGCGCCGACGCTGGGCGCGGCGACGGAGCACCTCTCCGACGACGCGGTGGTGGACGCGGCCCCGGCCGAGCTCGTCGAGGCCGCCGAGAACGGCGACGACGCCGACCGCGGCACCCAGACGAAGGTCGTCTTCGTCCAGATCGACCTCGACCAGGCCCCTGCGGACACGGCGGATGCGTACCTGCGCCTCCACCTCCTCTCGCACCGCCTCGTGCAGCCCAACACCGTCAACCTCGACGGCCTGTTCGGCAAGCTCCCCAACGTCGCCTGGACCAACTACGGCCCCTGCCACCCGGTAGGCTTCGAGGCGACGCGCGCGAAGCTCCGCCGCCGCGGCGCCGTGACCGTCTACGGCGTGGACAAGTTCCCGCGCATGGTCGACTACGTCGTCCCCGCAGGCGTGCGGATCGCCGACGCCGACCGCGTGCGCCTCGGCGCCCACCTCGCCGAGGGCACCACCGTGATGCACGAGGGCTTCGTGAACTTCAACGCCGGCACGCTCGGCGCCTCGATGGTCGAGGGCCGCATCTCGGCGGGCGTGGTCGTCGGCGACGGTACCGACGTGGGCGGCGGCGCGTCGATCATGGGCACCCTCTCGGGCGGCGGCAAGGAGCGGATCGCCCTCGGCGAGCGCGTCCTGCTGGGCGCGAACTCCGGCGTGGGCATCTCGATCGGCGACGACTCGGTGGTCGAAGCGGGGCTGTACGTCACCGCCGGCACCCGGGTGCGCATCAGCGGCTTCAAGGACGCCTTCGGCGAGAACGCCGAGAAGGTCGTCAAGGCGATCGAGCTCTCCGGCCAGCCGAACCTGCTGTTCCGGCGCAACTCCACCAATGGCCAGGTCGAGGTGCTGCCCCGCAGCGGCCAGACCGTCGAGCTCAACGAGGCGCTGCACGCCAACTGACGCGCCCGCGGCCCCGCGCACGACGCCGCCCACTCGCCACGGCGGGCACGCGGGGTCGTGCGCGGGGTCGACACGGGCGGGCGCCCGCGTCCCGCCCGGCCCTGCCCGCCCGGCAGCCTGACCCCCGATCCCGATCACGACCTCAAGGAGCACCCCGGATGGCCCTCGCCCGCAGAGTGCGGCGCGCCCTCACCGTCCTTGTCGCGCTCGCCCTCGTCGGAGTGGGCGTGTACATCGCGGCGGTGGTGTTCAACAGGAGCGATACCCCGGTCGTCGAAGGCTGCACCGCCCTCCTCGGGGACGCGAAGCAGTCTCTCGCGACCGACCAGGCGGCCAACGCGTCGCTGATCTCGGCGATCGCCGTCCGCCGCGGACTGCCGCCGCGAGCGGCGACGATCGCGCTCGCGACGGCCATGCAGGAGTCCAAGCTCCGCAACATCAACTACGGCGACGGGGCCGGCCCCGACTCCAGGGGCCTGTTCCAGCAGCGGCCCTCGCAGGGGTGGGGCACCGAGGCGCAGATCATGGACGCGGTGTACTCGACGAACGCGTTCTACGACGGTCTCGTGAAGATCCCCGGCTACGAGACGCTGCCCATCACGGATGCCGCACAGAAGGTCCAGCGATCGGGGTTCCCGCAGGCCTACGCCCAGCACGAGGACATGGGGCGAGCCTTCGCCTCCGCGCTGACCGGAAACTCCCAGGCCTCCCTCACGTGCACCCTGCGCAAGCCCGACGCCCCGGGCGACCCCAAGACCCTGCGCTCCGAGCTCACCGTGGCGTACGGCGCCATGGAGGCGAGCACGGCCGGCCGCTCCGTGAGCATCCCTGCCGACGGCACCCGCGCCTGGTCCATCGCGCAGTGGGCGGTCGCGAACGCCAAGGAGCTCGCGGTCGTCCGGGTCGACGTCGCGGGGCATTCGTGGATCCGCGACGGAAACCGCGGCTGGACCGAGTCCGCCGCGCCGAACGGCGTCGTGACCGTCCAGCTGGCCGAGGCTCCCTAGCCGGCGCCACTCAGACGAGGAGCTCGATCACGGGCCGCAGGTAGCTGCGGAAGATCTCCTTGTCCTCCAGAAGGGACTCGCTCATGATCAGCTTGTCCGCGTCCACGAGCCACGCCCTGTCCTCCGCGAGCGGCAGCTCGATGATGGTCAGGGCGAAGCTCCGGCCGCAGTTGCCGACCTCGAGCTGCCGCTCCTCGACCAGCTCCCGCAGCACGTCCAAGTCCCCGCGCTCCTCGCGCTTCTTCTCGAGCTGCTCGTACTCGCTCCGCCGCTCGCGCGCCCACGTGAGGGCCGTGCCGAAGTGCGCCTGCAGCGACCGCTGGAGCGCCGGGGCCGAGCGGAACGCGCTGAAACCCGGGGGGACGAGCTCGGGGCTCATCTCGGGGTGGTTCTGGATCAGCTGAGCCCACCAGGCCTCCCATTCGCGGCGCAGCGCCGGGATGCCGCCCACATGCTGGGTGATCTGCTGGTGGTCGCTCTCGCGGATCTTCGGATGCGCCGGGGCCACCGGCGGCATGCCCGCGCCGTTGAGCCCTGCACAGTCCTTGAGGTAGAGCGCCAAGAGCATCGGCCCGGACGTGTCCGTGGTGATCCGCCAGCCGGGTCCTCCAGTGTGGTGCATGCGTCATAGCTCCTTGCCGTCTGCCTTCTCAGTGTATTCCCGCGGAGGAACCCGAGAGCCGGGGCGACGCCGCCGCAAGGCTGGCGACCTGCGCCCGCACCACGGCGAGGCACAGCGCCGCGTCCAGCCAGCGGCCCTGGAGCAGGGCGTGCAGCCCCAGCCCCTCGACAGTGGCCAGGAGGCGCTCTGCCTCGACGACGAGCTCCTCGTCGGGAAGCTCCGGCCGCAGCGACCGCACCGCACCCCCCAGCGCGGCGGCGAGGCTCCTGTGCCCGCGCTCGGCGGTCGCTGCAAGTTCGGGGCGTGTCCTCGCCGCGAGCTTGAACTCGCTCCACACGCAGAGGTCGACGGCGCGCTCCTCGTCGAGCGGGAGCAGCTGGCACAGCTGTGCCACAAGGCCCTCCGCGCCCGGGTGTCCCGAGCCGCGGCCGAGAGGCGAGGCGGCGAGGACGCGGGTGAGGACCGAGTCGATCACATCGTCGAAGGCACAGATGAGCAGGTCCGAGGACGTGGCGAAGTAGTGCCGCACCGACCCGACGACGAGGTCCGCCTCGCCGGCCACCTCCCGCAGGGACACGCGTGCGAGCCCGTCCGCCACGACGATCCGCTTGACGGCATCCACGACCTCACGGCGGCGCTCGGCCGCGTCAACTCTCCTGGGCACTCCCCCTCTCTAGCACACCTGTGCCCCACGGGGGCATCAGAGCGACGTTGGCCGCGCGCCGTCGTGCCTGGGATCGATAGGATGAAGGCCATGCGCATCCTCGTCACCGGCGGCACCGGCTACATCGGCTCACACACGGTCCTGACCCTCCTCGAGGCCGGCCACGACGTCGTCGTGGTGGACAACCTGTCCAACTCCAGCCCGGAGGCACTCCGCCGCGTCGCCGAACTCGCCGGCCGTCAGGCCGCCCTCGTCCAGGCAGACATCACCGACGAAGCCGCCCTCGACGCCGCCTTCGCCGAGCACACCCCGGAAGCCGTCATCCACTTCGCCGGCCTCAAGGCCGTCGGCGAGTCCGCCGCCATCCCCCTGGACTACTACTTCAACAACGTCGCCGGCACCATCGCCCTCCTGCGCACCATGGAACGCCACGGCGTGCGCACCATCGTCTTCTCCTCCTCCGCCACCGTCTACGGGGACCGCAACCCCATCCCGTACGTGGAGACCATGGACATCGGCGCCATGAACCCCTACGGGCGCACCAAGGAGCACATCGAGGACATCCTCACGGACCTCGGCACCGCCGACCCCGCCTGGCGGATAGCACTGCTGCGCTACTTCAACCCGGTCGGGGCGCACCCCTCCGGCCGCATCGGCGAAGACCCCCAGGGCATCCCGAACAACCTCGTCCCCTTCATCGCCCAGGTCGCCGTCGGCCGGCGCGAAAAGCTCATGGTCTTCGGCGGCGACTATGACACTCCGGACGGGACCTGCCAGCGCGACTTCATCCACGTCGTCGACCTCGCCGAGGGCCATGCCGCCGCGCTGGACTACCTGGGCGACCACGACGGCGTGCACCGCTGGAACCTCGGCTCCGGCACCGGCACCAGCGTCCTGGAGATGCACCACGCCTTCGAGAAGGCCGTCGGCGAGCCCATCCCCTACGAGATCGCCCCCCGTCGACCCGGCGACCTCCCCGCCTTCTGGGCCGACCCAACCGCCGCCCTGACCGACCTCGGCTGGTCCACCACCCGCACCATCGACCAGATGTGCCAGGATCACTGGCGCTGGCAGAAGAACAACCCTCACGGCTACCAGGACGCCTGAGCCCGCGCACTGGCGGCCGCCGCACGGCGCCCCCGATTACGACGACGGCCGGTGCC